>JAFZAC010000005.1 GCA_017548365.1 Muribaculaceae bacterium | reverse complement strand
TCGGTGAGGTGAAAATAGTGCGTAGTGTTGACAAGGACCTTGACAACGAGGCAAAACGCGTTTGCAAGACGTTGCCAAAATTCAGTCCAGGCCGCAATTCTAATGACGACCCCATAAGGGTATGGTACACGTTGCCTATCACGTTCAAACTCACTGCTGCTCCTGTCGAAGAAGATGAACAAGAGTAAACCTAAAACAGAAATATGATATAATAAATTAATGCTGAAATTATGAAAAATCTTTTAGTATATATCAAAGTTGCTATAGTAGCTCTGCTAGTGACAGTGGCATTCGTTCCTGCCGTAGCGCAGAACTATGAAGAGTTGGAATTAACTCCGCAACTCCTATCAACACTTGAGAAGTATGACTCTTTTGATGAGGAAGTTTACGATGGATTAATTATTGTAAAAATAAATGAAAAGGAAGGCTGTGTTAATACTTCTGGTGTTGAAGTTGTACCTTGTAAGTACGATATGGTCTATTTTTTCTCGGAAGGTAAAACTGTAGTTTCCTCAAATGGGAAAAAAGGGTTTGTAAACAACCTTGGTGTAGAAATTGTACCCTGCATTTATGATGATGCAATTGGTTTTCACGAAGGAATGGCGTCGGTTAGATTGTCTGACAAATGGGGATTTGTCAATGCTGATGGGAGATTGGAGGTTCCATGCAAATATGATGTTGTTTGGGCTTTTTCTGAGGGAATAGCATTGGTGTTATTAGATGATAAATATGGATTTGTTAATACAAAGGGCATTGAGGTTGTTCCCTGTGAATTTGATAATGTCCAAAGGTTTGGAAATGGGTTAATAGAAGTGAGGATAGGCAATTACGAGAATGGTAAATATGGGCTATATAATACTAAAGGTGCGGAAATTGCGCAATGCAAGTATGATGAAATTGAATCTCTCTTCGAAGACATAGCAAGAGTTAAAACTATTGATAAATATGGATTCATAAATTTTGAAGGAAAAGAAATAACAGTTTGCAAATATGATGATGCCTACGATTTTAGTGATGGCATGGCTGGAATTAAACAAAATGACAAATGGGGATTTATTGATGTTACAGGCAAAGAAGTCGTTCCTTGTAAATATGATAAAGTATATGGTTTTCATGATGGTTTTGCACAAGTGGTGACAAACGATAAGTGGGGCTTTATAAATACTAAAGGCAAAGAAATTGTGTCACCAAAGTATGATTATGTCAGTATTTTTGAAAATGGCATGGCCCACGTGATGATTGGCGAAAGATGGACAGGCAAACGTGGCTTTGTAAACACCGATGGCGTTGAAGTTGTTTCATGTAAATATGATGATGCTCAGGATTTTAAAAATGGTCTTGCGGTTGTCAGACGAGATGGTAAGTATGGCTTTATCAATACACATGGAATAGAAGTTATACCCTGTGAATATGAAGACGCTCAAGACTTTTTTAATGATTGTGCGGCAGTTAAACAAAATGGTAAATGGGGATTTATCAATACCAAGAATGTAGTTGTTAAATCTTTCAAATATGATGATATTTACAATATTGAAGATGAATTATTAATGGTGGAATTAAATGGAAAATACGGATTAGTAAGCACAAGCGGGCAAGAAATCGCACCATGCAAATATGACGAAGAATTAAATCATCTGTCGAATTTGACTTTAGTTAAATCTAATGGAAAATTTGGCTTTCTCAACAATAGGGGTCAGGAAGTTGTGCCTTGCAAATATGATTATGCAGAACCTTTTAAAGAAGATTTTGCTGTGGTAAAATACAATGGCAAATATGGTTATGTCAATACTATTGGCATTGAAGTTGTGTCGTGCAAATATGATTACGCTGAATCTTTTGAATTTGACTTGGCAAGAGTAAAATTAAATGATAAATGGGGAGTTATTAATAGTAGTTGCCAAGAGATAGTGCCATGTAAATCAGATGTTGTAGATAGGTATCGTATAACTCATAGAGTAACTGTAATTTCGGAAGGCAAGTGTAGCAGAGTTGACATCAATGGTATATGTTACTTCTCACATGATGTCACATTAGATGACATCGCTTGGATTTTCGGCAGTTGGGGAACAAAAGACAAGAAACACCTCTTAACAATTGATTCAATTAATGCAATTGATCAAGCAACAATAGTTATAAATGGAAAATCTTCAACATTACAGGTTTTGATGGAGTATGATAAAAAGGTTGATAAATATTTCGTTGCCTGTTATGACTCTAGCAAAAAAGGAACAAAATACCAAGTGGATTTTGATAAAGAAGAACTTATAACTAAAAGCGGCACTCGATTATCACGAGTGATAAATAATTAGAAAAGTACATTTAAAGACAATAAAAAAGAACCTTTCCTCGACCTAATGACTGATTCGGACTTAATTCAATTTTAAAAGCAGGTGTCCTCTCTCTATATAAAATGGTTTCTTTTGACGATTACCACATCTTTTTGATATGACTATGTAGTTGCTTTTTGCTCACTTGGTAACTTTTCTTTATCTTTGTGGCTCAAAAGCAAACGTTATGGCAAAGAAGACTGCAAAGACGACATATTTCTGCAAGAATTGCGGGGCTGAGTCACCCAAGTGGATTGGGAAGTGCCCGGCATGCGGGGAGTGGAATACTTATATCGAGGAGCCGGTGGTTCCCAAGTCGAGTAGGGGAGCGCTATTCGGAAGTGATGACAATGGTCATCGCAAGAGCGCTGTGCCGGTGAAAATCAACGATATCAAGGCCGAGCAGTTGCCGCGCATAAAGCTGCCCAGTGGCGAGTTGAACCGCGTGCTTGGCGGTGGACTGGTGCCGGGAAGCATCGTTCTCATTGGCGGTGAACCAGGCATTGGAAAGAGTACGCTGGTACTGCAGAATGTGTTGCGCATCCGTAGCCGCAAGGTGCTGTATGTGAGTGGTGAGGAGAGTCCGCAGCAGCTGCGCATGCGTGCCGATCGTATCGCCGGCAGCGACCAGGACTGCGAGTGTTACATCATTTGCGAGACGTCGCTCTCGAGCATCTTTGCCAGCATCAAGGAGAGTGCCCCCGACCTTGTGATTATCGACTCCATCCAGACTATCGCAAGCGACGAGCTCGACAGTGCTGCAGGCTCGGTAAGCCAGGTGCGCGAGTGCGCCGCCGCTTTTCTGCGCTATGCCAAGACCAGCGGCGTGCCGGTGATTCTCATTGGCCACATCAACAAGGAGGGCACCATAGCTGGCCCCAAGGTGCTTGAGCACATCGTTGATGCCGTGCTGCAGTTTGAGGGCGACAGCCACTATATGTACCGCATTTTACGTTCTATAAAAAACCGCTTTGGCTCTACGAGCGAGATGGGCATTTATGAGATGCGTGAGACTGGTCTGCGCGAGGTCACCAACCCCAGCGAGATGCTGCTCTCGGCCATGGATCAGGACCTCTCGGGAACTGCGATAGGTGTCACAATCGATGGCGCACGTCCTTTCCTTATCGAGGTTCAGGCGCTGGTGAGCACGGCCGCCTATGGCACTGCACAGCGTTCAGTCACGGGTTTTGATCAGCGACGCATGAATATGCTGTTGGCAGTGCTCGAGAAGCGAGTGGGCTTCAAACTGGCTCAGAAAGATGTGTTCCTCAATATTGCCGGCGGACTAAAAGTCAACGACCCCGCTCTCGATCTGGCGGTTATCAGCGCCATCCTTTCGTCGAACGTTGATATCGCCATTCAGCAAGGAGTGTGCTTCAGTGCCGAGGTGGGACTCAGCGGTGAGCTGCGCCAAATCACCCGCATCGAGCAGCGCATCGCCGAGGCCGAGAAACTGGGCTTCAACACCATTATTATCCCCCGCAACAATCTCAAGGGAGTGAGCACCAAAGACTTCAAAATCAAGCTAGTAGAGGCTTCAAAGGTGGAAGAAGCGTTCCAATATCTGTTTGGGTGACGCCACGGCAAAGCCGCGGCATAGAGAACGACATAGAGAACGGCATAGAGAACGATAAAGCCTTACACCATCATCGCGCAACTGCCGTTAGCTATACCACGGCTCAGCCGTGGTCATTGTCTTTCAAAAAGTTGAGATTATGATAAAATGAATTGGGAAGAGTTTCAACAAAAGAAGAGATGGGCTGGTGAAGCTAAGCCCTCTATGAAACGCCGACGCATAGGACATGACTACAAATCGCGCTGCATATACATGATAACGCTAGTTGTCAAAGATCGCCAGCCTTTGCTTGGTCACATTGCGGGCGATGGTCAGTCACAGCCTGCGACCATGCAACTAAGTGCTTTAGGAGTTGCAGTGCAGCAAGCTCTTCTCAACGTGTCCAAGTTTTATAATCAGGTCAAGATTTTGACTCATAAGGTCATGCCCGACCATCTACATTTCGTAATCTTTGTCACTGAATCACTCCCAGTGCACCTGGGAGTTATCATCAATGCTTTCAGAGTGGCATGCAACCGTGAGTTTCGAGCCATGAAACAACGAGGCGACATTAATAGTAAGCATAATGCATTGTGGGAAGAAGGTTACAACGATCACATTCTTGACAGGAAAGGCCAACTTGCGAATTTTAAAAACTACATTCATGACAACCCTCGGCGTTTTGCCCTCAAGCGCAGCAACCCCGATTTGTTTCGTGTTCGAAGGAATGTGGAAATTGCTGGTTTAACCTTTGCCGCACAGGGAAATATCTTCCTGCTAGATGCACCCGAGCTGCTGCAGGTGCAATGCAGCCGAAAAATGAGCGAAGAGGAAATCAAGAAGGCATGCCATGGTTTCCTAAGCAGAGCCCGAGATGGCGCAGTACTTGTGTCGCCAAGCATAAGTAAAGGAGAAAAGGTAATCATGAGGACGGTTTTTGAGAATGGTTTTCCAGTTATTGTGCTTCGTGAGAATGGATTTGTGGCACTTGCCAAACCAGAAGGCCGCTTTTTTGACGCTTGCGCTAAAGGACGGCTGCTGTTACTTGCTCCATGGGAGCATCACAACGAGAGATTAACAATAACTCGCGTCAAGTGCCACGCACTCAACGACATGGCAAGAGCAATTTGCGAAAGAAATCTCAACGAGACATGACACACCCTCGCTGCGCCAAATCACCCGCATCGCCGAGGACGAGAAACTGGACTTCAACACCATAACACGTTTGCCCCAATGCGACAAGTAAAAAAATGGTATTTAGCAAAAGTTGTGCCAAACAGTAGTGTTAAGGAAGGTTAAAGTCAAATTTTTAATTAAACCGATTGCATAAATCGCAGTCAAAATAGCGACAATAAAATAAAGCTTCAAACGTTTTTTAGTTTGGTATTAACTTTTTCGTAATAAAACAATATAAGTTCAGATGCAGCGAATGCACGCCAGAACGATAAATAAGAATCTCCGAAGAGCCATCAAGCCCCTCGGAGATTTCTTTTTGTTGCTACCACTTTGAATAGCAGTGTTTTTTGGTCTTCGCTTCCAAAAGTTGCCACAATGCAAACCATTGCATTTTTTTATTAAAAAAAGGATAATGAAATTGATTATTAATTAGTTGTTTTTCATTACTTTTGTAGTTGAAAGTAATACCCTATATTTTTTAGGGTTCAGAGACATACCATTTAATACATTTTATTAACCAAACTAATTAATTCTTTTATGAACAAAAAGTTACTTAAATCGTTATTTGCGGTGGTTCTTGCTATGGTAGGAATTCTCGCAGTTTCTCAGTCTGCCAATGCAGAAGTGAGAGGAGATGTTGACGGCGATGGCACAGTGACTGCTGCCGACATTACTATTCTCTACAACTACCTTCTTAACGACGACACATCCTCTCTCGTTAACGGTGACCAGGATGGTGATGGTGCAATCACTGCTGGTGATGTTACTGTGGTTTACAACATCCTGTTGGGTAATGTGGAGCCACAGCCCGAGCCCGATGTTTACATCCTTGGCCAGGCTAACGGCAACAATTGGGGCGCTGCTACTGGCGTGGAGATGGAATACTATGAATGGGAAGGAGTCAAAGAGTACTCTGCTTTTGTAGAGTTTGCCGGCGAGAACGACGGTTACAGCTACTTCAGCTTTACAAAGAAGCTTGCCGAGAACAACAATGATTGGGATGCTATTGCCGACCAGCGCTTTGGTGCTGAAACCGATGGCTTCTTAATTATTGGCGAACAGTTTGAAACTCCATTGCCCCTCACTTACGAGAATCCTCAGGCCTTCAAGATTGCAGCTGGAAAATATATTCTCGTAGTTAATCTTGAGGCTATGACACTCACGGTTACTCCAACTATGCCTCCTATACCAGCTAACGTTTACATCCTTGGCGAGGTTAACGGCAACAATTGGGATCCAAGTGTTGGCTATGAGATGCCTACCGAGGACGGCAAGATTTACACTGCCGAAATCACTACTAAGGAGAGCGGTTACAGCTACTTTGGCTTCACCACCAGGCTTGCTGAGACTGCCGACGATTGGGACGGCATCGCTGGCTATCGCTTTGGTGCTCAGGGTGACGGCAACTTCCTCGTGACTGAGGAATTGCTCAACACAGAGATTCCTCTTACCAAAGAGAATTATCAGGCTCTCCAGATGGCTCCCGGCACATTCAACCTGAGCCTTGACCTGGAGAACATGAAGCTCACCATCACTGGCGAGTTCACTCCTCAAGAGCCTCCAACAAGCAACGGATGGTACCTCATTGGCACTCCCAACAACTGGTCGAGCAGCGACAAGAGCTATCCTTTCGTTCAGGATGCTACCAACGAGAATGTTTACAGCATCCACGTTGACAACGTGAGCGGTGACTTCTGGTTCAAGATTGCTGCTGAGGGCAACTATGAGCTCGCCGACTTCTGGAGCGGTGACTTCTTGAGTGCTGCTACCGACGGTGAGAGCGCATTGAGCGGAAATCTCGTAGCAGGCAACCAGGGCGCATTCTGCATACCAGCCAACTACAACTGCACTTACCTTGACATCACTATCGACGTTGAGAACCTCACCTACACCATCACTTCCGATGGTCAGGCTCCAATTATCGATCCAACTGCTGAGTACGACTATGTTTATATCGCAGGTACTGCCGACGGTTGGACTGGCAACGGCGGCAAGCTTGCCTCTGTAAAGGATGCTAACGACTACTACGGTTTCATCAACGCAACTGGTGAGTTCAAGATTCAGAAGAATCAGGGCAGCTGGGCTACCAACTGGGGTGGCTCAAACGGCACTCTCGTTGCTGGTGGCGCCAACATCCAGGCCAACGGCTTCGTTTATGTTAACGCCAACATCGGCAACATGACCTACAGCGTGACTCCAATCACCAGCATGGGTGTAATTGGCGATGCTACTCCTGGTGGATGGGAGACTGAGACAGCTCTCACCTACAACGCTGAGACAGGCGCTTGGGAAGGCACCGTGACCTTCACTACTGGTGAGTTCAAGTTCCGTGCAAATGGTGGCTGGGACATCAACTTTGGCGGTGCCCTCGACAACCTCACTATCGGAGGCAGCAACCTTGAAGTAGAGGCAGGCACCTACAATGTAGTTCTCACTCTCATTTGCCCAGGTGAGTACACTGCAACTCTCACACCCGCAAACTAAAAACTTATCAAGGTGGGGGCTATTCATAGCAAAAGTGCATTTAGATAGGCCCCACCATTGTTATTAATGCTTTTAACAAACCACAATTATTTATTAATTCACAGTTAAAGGATTAATTATTTATAAGTCACAATACACAATGGCGAGACTCTTTCGAGTCCCGCCATTTTTTTTATACGCACAAAGCACAGTCCAATTGTGCATTGTGCATTATGCATTATGCATTAAATAAGGATACTCCACATCCCACAGGTAGAGGGCGTGGGCGGGCATTGATGTGCCGGCGGCGCAGCGGTCTTTCTGCTCGATGATGCGGCAGAAATCCTCCACGGTTATTTTGTGGCGGCCCACTTCCACCAGTGTGCCCACGATTGCGCGTACCATATTGCGCAGGAAACGGTCGGCAGTGATGGTGAACACCCATTGCTCCACATTTGTGTCGATGCTCTCGCATTTAGTCCACTGAGCATGGGTGATGTGGCAGTTGTTGGTCTTCACGTCGGTGTGCAGCTTGCTGAACGAGGTGAAATCCTCGTAGTCGAGCAATCGTTTTGCAGCTTCGTTCATCAAGGCGAAGTCTAGACCTGGAGCACACTGCCAGCTGGTGTCGCGCAGCAGTGGCGACTTGCCGATGTGGGCAAAATACTTGTAGGTGCGGCTGGTGGCGTCGAAGCGCGCATGGGCATCGTCGTGAACGGGAATCACCGCATTGATGGCGATGTCTTGAGGCAAAATGCCGTTGAGGCTTCGTGCAAGTTGCGTGGTGTCGATGGGAGCTGTGGTGTCGAAGTGGGCATACATCGTAGTGGCGTTCACGCCGGCGTCGGTACGGCCTGCACCCGTGATGGGTGTTTCTTGCCGCAGCACCATGGCAAGAGCCTTCTCGATTGTCTCCTGCACGCTAACGTCGCGTGGCTGAATCTGCCACCCGTGATAGGCTGCCCCTTGAAACGATATTTTAAGGAAATAACGCATTGTCACTTTTTCAAGATGAACATGAATGGAATGTCGAGGCGCTCGGCCCAGAAGGTCTCCATGTGCTTATGACCGTCAAACACGCGGCTCATGAAGTGGTCATTGTCCCAGCCCAGTCCGTTAATCATTGCGTCGAGTTTGTCTTGAGTGGGTTTGTAGGTGCCGTCAAGCTCAACAGTGCCACGGTCCATGTAGAGCAGGGCGCTGTTTGCGGCTGGCAGATGGGTTTTCACATATTCACGGAATCCCTGTGCCCAGGCGTCGCTGTCGAACTTAAGGTCAAAGAACTGCATTGACGAGTGAGTCGACATGCACACAGCACCGCCAAACACCTCGGGATATTCGCACATGGCATAGAGCGAAATCAGCCCTCCCATGCTCGAGCCCATCACGAAGGTGTGCTCGCGGCTGGTGAGCGGACGGTAATGCTTGTCGATAAAGGGCTTCAGTTCTTGAACAAGGAACTGTAGGTATTCGTCGCCCTTGAACTGCATCAAGTCTATGTCCAAGCGCTTCTCGCGAGGCACATAGGCATAGCAGCCAGTGGGGAAGTAGTCGTTGAGGCGGTTTTCGGTGTTGTCGGCAGTTACAACTATGCAGCGCCTGATTTTGCCCTCGTTGATGAGACGTCCCATCACCTCGTCGACCTGCCATTCCTGATGGTTCCATGTGGTAGAGGCATCAAAAAGCATCTTGCCATCGTGCATGTAGAGCACGTCGCATGGCTCTCCAAGCGTATAGCCGTCGGGGAGCCACACGTTTACATCCCTCGCTGGAATATATTTTGATTGGAACTTGGGGTAATAGTCAAGCCTGCCCGAGCTCACCTGCTGGGTCGCTGCCACAGGCTCTTGCGCTATGGCTGGCAGTATGCAGAAAATGAATGCTGCGATGATAGTAAAAACCTTGATTCTCATAGTAAAAAGCCAATTTTTTGCAAAAATAGCAAAATTATTTCGTCTTTTTACTAAAATTGCACTGAAAAAGCTTTGAAAACCACCTGTCCGTATCTCTATGATTAATAAAACCTTTTAATAATAAGCGTCGTATGAAAAGAATTTGTATCTTTGCAACATTAGAATGACAATGATAGGTTCAAAGGCTGAAAGAGAAAAGACTATGAAAAGAATGAAAGACAGATTTGAGCGTTTTAAGCAATGGCAGCAGAAGCCGTTTGACTATGAGTTCGAGTCAAACGAGGAGCAGCATTGTATCAACTGCGGTCACACTTTCACTGGCAATTACTGCCCTTACTGTTCGCAGAAAGCGGGCGAGGGAGACATTAGCTGGCGTAGTGTGAGGCAGAGCGTGATGGACGTCTGGGGACTTGGCTCCCGCTCGCTGCCTAACACCATAAAGCAACTGCTGCTGCGCCCCGGCTATCTCATCAGCGATTACATCAGCGGCAAGCGCCAGGTGAGTTTTCCGCCGGTGAAGATGCTGTTCATAGTCGCAGTGGTTGTAGTTTTCTGGGTTTATTACCTGCTGCCGATGTTTCTAGGTAAGAACTTTGATGTGTACGGCGGGTTTACCAATGGGCTCGATGGATTCAAGTCATGGAATAAGGGACATTTCGTGTGGAGCTATTTCATTCAGGCGATCATTTTTATCTTGCCCACATGGGTCATGTTCCGCTATGCGCCTCGCCACAACCGTCACACACTGCCGCAAGGCTTCTTTATCCAGATTTTCTTGTTGGTTCTAAATTTGATAATATCGTTTCTTGCTCTATCTCCCTTACTCTTTATTGACTACAGCGTCTATCTGACTATCTCCTACATTGTGCTTTTTGTCTATTATACCATTACTTATAAACAATTATTTGGCTATAGCACATGGGGAACCTTGTGGCGCACAGTGGTTGTTTTGGGGGTTGCAGTTTATATGATATCTGCATTGGCTTATCTAGTATTTGGGATTGATGCCAGTGCACAAGGGGGTAAAGTTAGCAAGTATACTTTTGCGAGAGTTGCTGCTTTATATGCGCTAATCATTTTGGCAGTTGGCTGGGTCATCAACCTCATTGCCACGAGAATCACCCGCAAAAAAGGTGTGGGTGTAGGCCAAGAGGACAAAAATTGAGTAAGAAATAAATCGTGCTAAGTGACAAGTCTAAGACTTGACCAAGTGCGAAATACATAGTGCGTTTCAGCTCGAAGAGTTGGGACGCACAGTGTGTTTTGTCCTCTCAAAAGTTGCACCTCACGGTGTCGCAAAGCCTCGTAAGCTCAGAATCTAATAAATACCGGCGCCAGCCGGCTTTTCGACAAACTCTGTTCGCAGCTTTTTGAAAAACCATCTCATCATTGTCGGCAAGCAACTTTTTGAGAAAAAATCGAAATTTCCCCACCCATTTAACTCCCCAGCGTATATGCTATTTTCAACTAAATTTTAATACAATTTTAAGCGAAGCGCCCCCCAGCCTCAAGGAAGAAAATTATTTTCGAAATTGTCCCAAAATTTTCCATCTGTCGAAAACTTTTATCTTCAAAACGTAAGCAAATCTGATAATAGTTGGATAATTTGTGTGTTTTTTAGATGTTTTTAATCATAAAATCTAATATTTTTCGTGATTTTTGTTTAATTTTGCAAAAAATGGGCAAATAACACTTAATCCACTATTCTACTAAATATACTTCATTAAAGAAATTATTTAACTCATTCTCCATAAAACTTTCTTCATTATGAAAAAATCTTTACTTTTATTTGTGACCATGCTTGCCAGTGTGGCGGCATGGGATGCCGATGCTGCGGTGACTGCGACCTCTTGGGCTGAGCTGAGTGAACTCTTTGCCAACGCCAGTGCCGATGCCGATGCGCCCACCGAGGTCATCCTCGCCGCCGACATCACCGCGGGTGCGGGCGACACCTATTTCACCCTCTCAGGCAACCGTCACCTGGTGCTCGACCTTAACGGCCACACCATCGACCGCAACATGAGCGAGGCAGCCTCCAACGGCTACACCTTTTATGCCAAAAGCAACAGCTCGCTCACCATACGCGACAGCAGTCCCGAGCACACCGGCACCATCACCGGCGGCTGGGGCAGCGCCAACGTGGGCTGCATCGCCAGCTACAACGCGACGTTACGTCTTGAGGGCGGCACCATCACCGGCAACCGCGTTAACAGCCAGGGCGGCAGCGCTGTGAACTTCTACGGCACCTTCTACATGACCGGCGGCACCATCACCGGCAACATCGCCAACACCAATAACTATGCCAATACCGCTTGCGGAGCCATCTATTTCTCCGACAGTTCACACTTCTATATGAGCGGAGGTTCCATCACCGGCAACTACTGCGGCGCCACCACCGACGGCAGCGCAGGTCTCGGCTTCTACTTGGGTATGGGCACCAAAAACGTACACCTGAGCGGCAGCTACACCCTGAGCGGCAACATGCAGGGCACCTACGACGCTACGTCGGGCACCTGGAGCAACCTCCAGCCTAGTGATTACCTGAACACCGACCGTTGCTACATACGCATCGACGACACCATCGACACTCCATCCCCCATGGTGATGGTCCTCCACAACAATTATTATACCGATTTCACACGCGGTTGGAGCACCTTTATGGAAGGCAAGGACCCCGAGAACTACTTCACCCTGTTGCCCTACATCACCGATCGGGGTATAGGCGTAGTTAACGGAGAGGCGACCATCGGCTCGCTGCACACCATCACCCTCGGCGACAATATCACCGCCAGTGCCACCAGCGCCGCGCCGGGCAGGCCTGTCACTCTGGGCTATACCGATTTGCCCGAGGACTATAAAGCGATATACACCGTCACCATCGACGGCAGCGACCCCGCCGAGACAGTGGATGTCATCGATGGCACCTTCGTGATGCCCGATGCCGACGTGACCGTCAGTGCCGACCTCATTTTGGATGGCATTATCATCGACGAGGAGAACTTCCCCGATGCGAACTTCCGCAGCTACCTGCTGTCGCAAAGCTACGGCAGCGACGGCGTGCTCACCTTCACTGAAATTGCCGGTATAACCTATATAGATGTTGCAATGAAAGATGTTTCAGACATGACAGGCATTGAGCACTTCACCGCATTGGAACAGCTTAACTGCACCAGCAACCAGCTGACGGCGCTTGACGTGAGCCACAACACCGCATTGAAAGCTCTTTACTGCATGAACAACCAGCTGGCGGTGCTTGACGTGAGCCAGAACACCGCATTGGAAATACTTGACTGCTACAGCAACCAGCTGGCGGCGCTTGACGTGAGCCACAACACCGCATTGAAAAGACTTGAGTGCCAAGGCAACCAGCTGGCGGCGCTTGACGTGAGCCAGAACACTGCATTGGAAACATTTTACTGCTACAGCAACCAGCTGACGGCGCTTGACGTGAGCCACAACACCGCATTGAAAAGACTTGACTGCTCCAACAACCAGCTGACGGCGCTTGACGTGAGCCACAACACCGCGTTGATAAGACTTGCCTGCTCCAACAACCAGCTGACGGCGCTTGACGTGAGCCACAACACAGCATTGACTTCTCTTTCCTGCGGTGGCAACCAGCTGACGGCGCTTGACGTGAGCCACAGCACCTCACTGACATATCTTGACTGCTACGGCAACCAGCTGACTTCGCTTGACGTAAGCCAGAACACCGCCTTGAATGATATTAGGTGCTACGACAACCAGTTGACGGCACTTGACTTGAGCCACAACACCGCATTGACATACCTTGACTGCTCCATCAACCAAATAAACGGCGGGAACATGGAGGCGTTGGTGGCAAGTCTGCCCACCGTGGATGTAGATAATAATGGTGAAAACGGAGGGTTCGTTGTCATCGACCTTGATTCCGAAACCGAGCAGAACGTTATCACTGCCTCGCAGGGTGCCACGGCGATACGCAAGAACTGGACGGTGTATAGCAAGACAAATGATGATTGGCAGGAATACTACGGCAGCGCCTTGCCCATCGATTCCGTCAACTTCCCCGACGAGAACTTCCGCAACTGGCTGCTGGAGCAATACTACGGCTGGGACGGCGTGCTCACCGCTGGGGATATCGCCTCCATCACCATTATAGAAGTCAACAATAATGAAATATCCTCGCTCACTGGTATTGAGCATTTCACAGCATTGGAAGTGCTTGACTGTTATGAAAACAACCTGACAGCACTTGACGTGAGCCACAACACAGCATTGAAACTGCTTCATTGCAACGAAAATCAGCTGACTTCACTTGACGTGAGCCACAACACAGCATTGACAGAGCTTTGGTGCTCCGGCAACCAGCTGACTTCACTTGACTTGAGTCACAATACCGCCTTGTGGCAGATTGATTGCGAAGGCAACCAGCTAGACACACTCGACGTGAGCCACAACACCGCATTGAGAGAGCTTTGGTGCTCCGGCAACCAGCTGACTTCACTTGACTTGAGTCACAATACCGCATTGAGGCATCTTTACTGCTACAGCAACCAATTGACGGCTCTTGACGTGAGCCATAATATCGCACTGTCAACGCTTGAGTGTCAATACAACCAGTTAGACACACTTGACGTGAGCCACAACACCGCATTGACAAAGCTTGAGTGCGGCAGCAACCAGCTGACCTCGCTTGACGTAAGCCACAACACCGCATTGAGTGTGATTTACTGCTACAGCAGCCAGTTAACGGCGCTTGACGTGAGTCACAACACTGCGTTGAGAGAGCTTAAGTGCCAAAACAACCATCTGACAGCGCTTGACGTGAGCCACAACACTGCATTGATACATCTTGACTGCCGTCTCAACCAGCTGACGGCACTCGACGTGAGCCACAACACCGCATTGATTGAACTCAACTGTTCTGAAAACCGAATCAACGGCGATAGCATGGAGGCACTGGTAGCCAGTCTGCCCACCGTGGATGTCGATTATAATTGGGGTGATAACGGAGAATTCCGTGTCATCAACCTTGACCCTGGAGCCGATCAGAATGTCATCACCGCCACGCAGGTGACCACGGCGAGAGGCAAGAACTGGACCGTGTATGGCTGGAAAAATGGTGGTTGGCATGAATACGACGGCAGCGAGCCCACCACCCAGGTTCCCGGCGACGTGAACGGCGACGGTGCAGTGACCAGTGCCGACGTGACCGAGATATACAACTATCTGCTCAGCGGTGACGAGACCTATCTCGACACTGCCGACGTGAACGGCGACGGCTCCGTTACCAGCGCCGACATCACAGCGATTTACAGCATCATTCTTGGACAGTAGCGCCTTCGGCGCGGGAATCGGGGATCGAAGATCGGTTCTGCCGCCTAGAGCTTAAAGACAATTAAGGACAAATGAACATTAACGCTGCGCATGGGGGGGATTAAGGACAATTCCCCCATGCTGGTTTTTAGTCGGACTGGGTCGGACAAGGTCAGACAATGTCGGACACAATCTCTCCCTTTAAAGAAGATTTCTACCGATCACGATCCCCGATCACTCTCCCCTCTCCCTCCCACCACGCTACAGGCGCCGCCTCACGGCGGGAAATCCTACAAATCATTCCAAATCTAAAAAAATATTTGTTGGATTTGTTACTGATTTGATTGATTTCTGCGCGAAGCGCACCCTTTCAAGCGTCTA
>JAFZAC010000004.1 GCA_017548365.1 Muribaculaceae bacterium | reverse complement strand
TGCAGCTGATAGGGGGCTGTTCTATGACTGCCCTCTAACTTCTGTTTTTATCGGGAGACATCTCAACTATGAAATAGGATCTGGTTGCTCGCCATTCTCCAGCATACCTACACTTACTAAGGCTCGGTTGGGAAACCCTGTAAAATCCATACAAGGCTATCTTTTCTACGGATGCACCTCATTCACGATGTTGAACTTCAGCAGCGAGTGCCAGCCGACTTCCGTTGGCAATTACGCATTTTATGGTTGTACATCTATTGTTGATGGCAGCGATTTTCTACCATCTTCAGTTAAAACCATTGGTGAAAGTGTTTTCCGTAATTGTTCTAAGCTTGAAAACATTACCATTCGTTCTAAAGTAACATCGATTGGTCAATATTGTTTCAGTGGTTGTTCAAAATTAAATATAGTATTTAGTTGGGCAACAACACCTCCAAGCATCAATGCCAACTGTTTTGACACAGACACTTATCAAAGCGCGACATTGACCGTTGACCCAAGCTCTGTCAATGCCTATAAGAATGCTACTGGCTGGAAGAATTTCACAAATATAGCTGGTGGCCACGTTGAGACTATCCCAGGCGATGTGAATGCTGACGGATTGGTTTCCAGTGTGGACGTGACAGTACTTTATAACTACCTGCTCAACAACGACAGCAGTGCACTTGTGAACGGCGACCTCGACGGTGATGGAGTAATCACCGCCGGCGACATCGTGATAATCTACAACATACTGTTAGGAAATAGTGGAAATAACGGTAGCGGAAATTCAGATAACGGAGTACAAACTTTCACTCTCAATGGAGTGTCATTCAATATGGTAACAGTTGATGGAGGATCTTTTATGATGGGCGCAACCAATGATGATTCTGAAGCTGGAAGCAATGAAACTCCTCGTCATCAGGTGACACTGAATTCTTTTGCCATTGGCGAAACTGAAGTGACTCAGGAGTTATGGCAAGCAGTGATGGGAAATAACCCTAGCTATGTAAATGGTGGTAGTTATGGAACCAACCTTAAGCGACCTGTGGAGAATATAAGTTGGGATGACTGCCAGCAGTTTATTGCCAAACTTAAGCAGATGACTGGTAAAAACTTCCGACTACCTACTGAGGCTGAGTGGGAGTATGCGGCACGTGGAGGCAAAAAACGTCACAACTACAAATATGCAGGAAGTGACATAATCGATGATGTGGCATGGTACTCTGGTAACACCTATAGTTCCAGTTTGTCAAACTATGAGAGCAAAACTGTTGCAAGCAAAGCCCCCAATGAATTAGGGCTTTATGACATGAGTGGCAACGTGTGGGAGTGGTGCCAAGACTGGTATGGTTATTATGAATCCTCTGCAGCAACCAACCCTACTGGACCAACTTCAGGTTCTTCTCGCATTTGCCGTGGCGGTGCTTACGTTTACTCAGCTGAATCATGCCGAGTAACACAGCGACTTAACAGCAGGCCAAGTAGCCATGCTGGCAGCCTCGGTTTGCGTTTAGCTCTATAGTTTGATATAAATCAAAAAAGCATCGCATAATTATTTAGTGCCAAGTTAAAGCACTAATAATAATCTTAACACTTGTATCCGAAAAAACAACCTTCAGATTGTTTTCTCACTTCTCATTGGATTTTCAAATTATGTTTTTACAAGAAAATACAGGTTGTTTTTTTGGTAATTCAATGATTTGATATATCTTTGCATGGCAAAAATGCTAACGGTGCGTTAGTTCAGTTGGTTAGAATGCCTGCCTGTCACGCAGGAGGTCGCTGGTTCGAGTCCTGTACGCACCGCAACGAGACATTCCTCACGAGCTATTATGCTCGTGAGGAATGTCGCTTTAAATAATTAACGTTAATTTCTTATGTCCAGTAGTGAAGAAATCACCAGTTTTCACCTATGCGCAAAAGGATGTCCTGTGCCAACCGGTGTCCCTGACGTGACGATTTCTGAAACCACTCTATAGCCTTTGGTGTACTCTTTGTGACGCCTTCTCCGCTAGCATAACACAGACCTAGCATATATTGAGAATCGGCATCGCCTTGAATTGCTGCTTGACGATACCAATACACCGCCTGTTCTTTGTCCTCTTTAACGCCCTCTCCAAGCTGGTAGCAATTACCCAAATTGAACTGTGCTCCAGGATAACCTTGCTCGGCAGCACGAAGGTACCAACGAGCCGCAACTTCTTGATTCTGCTCCACTCCGCCATTGCCATAATCAAAAATCTTGCCTAACACAAACTGCGCCGATGGATCGCCATCATTAGTGTGCAACAAGGCTTTTTCGTAAGCTTTCTTAAAGAGAGTATTGGCATTTGCCATATTTGCCGAGCAACCCTTTCCTGTCTCGTAGCAAAAAGCCAAGAAATAAAGCCCAGCGGGATAATTCTGCTCAGCCGATTTTTTTGCCCAAACAAAAGCCAATGAATCATTCTCCTCAACACCATATCCAGAATGATAGCAGCTGGCAAGCTGATACTGCGCTTCGGGGTCGCCATCTCGTGCGAGCAAATAGAAGTCTCGCGCTTTGCCATACATAGTACTTAAAGGATCATCTTTACTTTCCTTTGTTTCCTCATAACTAGAGGCAGTGACGCCCTTAATACCTTTAATATCATCAATTGTCATGGTTCCGTAGATGATGATGACCGAGGTTTCCTGGTCTTGTGCAAGTAGCAGGAATATGTTCTGGACATCACCATTCTTGGCATAGATTGAAGCCTGTTGCCCTCCTTCATCTAAATCGAGTATGCTCTCAAAGTCGTCTTTTTCAATCCATTTTTTGCAAGCCTTAACGAGTTCTTTGGCTGCTTCGGGAGTGCTTGCCGTAACGATTTCTAGACGTTCTACTTTGTCGGCAAAATTACCTATTAAGAGTTTGTCACTATAGCCTTCACGACCGAGCGAGCCACGAGATGACATCATCTTCATTGCCGCCTTGCCTATTGTGACACAGGAGAAACCTTCCCTGCCCTTGAATTGCTTGGCAAACGACTCTTGCGCACTTGCCGTCATGCTCACCATAAGCATGAGAATTAGTATGTAAAAAATCTTTTTCATGATTGTTATTATAAATATTGTTGAATAGTATTGTTGACATTGTTTATTTTCTCGCTGGCGTCATTGATGTGACTTGCTCCCTTGTTGAGCACGTCAGAAAATTTTTTAAGAGCCTCGATAGCCGCTTGCTCGTCATCGGGCGAGAGAATTTCCTTATTAGAGTTCTGCGCCACATGCGACGCCTGGCTAGCCACTTCTTGAGGTCGATAAACCTTGGCAGGCCTGTCCTTGCGCGACTCACGAGCTGCAGTTAGAGGTTCTTGCTGCGGCTTCACAGCCAATTTCTCGCCTTGTTTAGGTCCTTCGACATCTGTCTTGTGTTGAGGAATAGTTTTCTTCTCAACTTTAGCAATAACAGGCTTCTTGCTGGCATTGTCCACTTTGGGTTCATTGCGCATGAACATGTAGCCAGCCACTGCCAGCACTGCCACGCTTGCCGCTGCTGCCCACCATGATGAGCGCCGCCACCATGATGGCGTTACTTTAGTTTCCTGCTCTTCCTCATCCTGCCACTGGTCGATCAAGTCGCTGAGATTGGACTCCAAGTCACTAGGAACCTCAATATCGTCATCCATCTGCTCCAACCCTTGCATGAACAAGGCGTCGGCATCATCTCCCGCAAGCGACTCACGCAGCTGTCGCTCCTCGTCGAGAGTGGTCTCGCCGCAGTAGAACTTGCTTAGCAATATGTCTAAATCTTTCTTGTTCATGATGATTGGAATCTTGTGTTTTGAATTTGATCTCTCAGTGATTTCCTCGCTCGGCTCAGCAGTACTCTAACATTCACTGCACTAAGGCCGGTGGCTTTTTCTATCTCCTGCATTGAGCATCCGCTGATGTCGCGCAGTCTTATTACTTGTTGCTGCTGTGCCGGCAGTCGCGCCAAACATCGGTTGAGCATTTGAGCCGTCTCGTTACGCTCTATGCGGCGTGAGGCGCTGTCATCGCCTGCCAGCGGCAGTTCCTCGGGAGGTTTGTCCACCACTTGCAGCGAAGCCGCTCGGTGCCGGTCGATGCACAGGTTTCTTACAATGGTGGCGCAGTAGGCTTGAGGGTTGTCGACACTAGTGATTGAATCCCGCATTTTCCAGAGTTTAAGGTAGGCATCCTGTACCACATCCTTAGCGTCATCCTCGTTACCCATGAGCAAGAATGCTGTGCGGTAAAGGCTGGCGTTTAGTGGCAAGAACTGTTTTTTAAACTCTGAGGCGTTCATCGAATCTCCAGACTATTTGCCGAAATTCACCATTTTATCAGTGTCTTTTGGATCTATTTCACCTTCCAGCATGACAACAGCCACATTGTCTTCTTCAACTGCAATGATGAGCATTTTATTAATCACATTGCCATCGCCTTGTGTGAGAATCAACGCATCTTCGCCATCCTCGCTTGAGTCAATCATCACATCAAAACCATCAACGCCGTCTTTCATAATCTCTCTGGCGATATTGATTTGCTCGCTTGTAGGGTCCTCGATAGCGATAAGCCTTATTGCATCAAGGCCCTTCATTGCCTTAGCCTTTGACTGGTCGGCGCCAGCACTCATCGCCATGGCGAGCATAGCCTTGTCAAGAGTCATCTCCTGCACATTGTCGGCCTTTGGAAATGCGTTAAACACCTCGTCGATTGTCTTACTGAAGCCTGTGACGCTAATCATTGCCACGAGAGCTAAAACTAAAAAATTCTTCATGATTTAAATATTGATTTGTTGTTAAAAAAGTCGTTTCAACAATCAAGACGTAAAGGTAGCACAAAATGTTACAACAAAAATCATTTTTTTCAAAAAAAATTATGATTGATTGCTTAGACGATTTTTGCAACAAAGAGAACCGTTCCTATTAACTCATTTTTTATAAAAAAAGAATGAAGCTATGAGATGTTGAGGAAAATTTATATCTTTGTAGACTGTAAAAAACCACTTCATCTTATGAATTCCTAAAGAAATGAGAAGAGAAAGAAATTTAATTAGTTAACTAAGCAATATGAAACAGATTTTACTTAACAAGAGGTCTTTCTTATCAGCCTTGCTTGTTTTCCTGACTATTGCAGGAATGGCGCAGACTTTCACCGTTGGTGATTTGAATTATCAGGTGAACCCGGATGGCGTTTCGGTAACGCTTACAGGTCATGTTGACGGTTATTATGCAACCGGCGCATTAAACATCCCAGAATCGGTCAATTACGAAGGAAACGACTATGCAGTGACAACCATTGGCAACTGTGCATTTATGTATTGTTTTTATTTGACAAGTTTGACGATTCCGAATTCAGTGACCACAATCGAAGAGGGTGCCTTTGCGTATTGCTCAGGCTTTACTGGTGATTTGGTGATTCCGAATTCCGTGGTGACAATTGAACCAAGCGCATTTATGATTTGCTATGGTTTTGACGGCGACCTGATATTAGGGAACTCTCTCACAACTATCGGTGACTATGCATTTAATTCCTGTGATGGTTTGCATGGTGTGCTGAACATCCCAAGCAATGTTGCATCAATTGGTCCAGGCTCATTCAGATATTGCTCATTCAGCGGCATGACTGTCGATCCTGCAAACACCGTTTTTGACTCGAGAGACAACTGCAACGCCGTTATCAGAACGAGCACAAATGAACTTGTTACAGGCTGTGTAAACACTGTAATCCCAAATACAGTAACGTCAATCGGTGAAAATGCATTTTGCGCAATTAGCGGACTGACCTCGATCAATATTCCTGAATCAGTAACAGCCATTGGTGATGGCGCGTTTTCATTCTGTTTCGATCTGACTGGCGATTTGACCATTCCGAATTCAGTGAAAACTATCGGATCAGGTGCGTTTTTCCAGTGCGAAGGTTTTAATGGAACGCTGACAATTGGAGAAGACGTCACTTATATAGGCGACGAGGCATTCAGGAAATGCTCACATTTTTCAAAGGCGGTTTCACTGGCGACTACCCCTCCTAAACTTGGAGAAGAGCTAACCGGCATGGTGTTTAGCGAATTTGGCACTCAAACCCTCACCGTTCCTTATGGATGCGCCACAGCATATCAAAACTCAACTTGGTATGACCCGATTGGCTTGAATGGTTTCTATGAATTCCTTGAAGCAGAGCCGAATGCAGTTTCAGAAGTCAGAAATGTTGTTTCAGCGGTTTATCCCAACCCTACCCATGGTGTTGTGAAAATCGAGGCTGAAGGCATCAAAGGCATCAGCATTTACAATAATCTCGGACAATTAGTGTTTGAAAGTGCTGCAAGCGGCAATGTCTTTGACTATGATTTCAGCGGACAAAAAGCCGGTATTTATTTCATAAAGGTGGAGGCAAAAAAGGGTGTTACCTCAATGAAGGTGATAGTGCTGTAAAACAGAGCAAGCCTTTTTCAATGCATAATGCAGAAACCTCATTTTTTCAAAAAAAAGAATGAAGCTATGAGATGTTGAGGAAAATTTGTATCTTTGTACACTATTAAAAAATTCTGTATCTCATGAGCGAGAATTACATAGTATCGGCGCGAAAATACCGTCCATCAAGTTTTTCGACTGTGGTGGGACAGAAGGCATTGACTCACACCCTGAAAACAGCCATCAAGAACGAGCAGCTGGCGCATGCCTACCTGTTTTGCGGCCCTCGCGGTGTGGGCAAGACAACTTGTGCCCGCATCTTTGCCAAGGCTATCAACTGCGAGCATCTTGGCGCCGACGGCGAGCCCTGCAACGAATGCGAATCGTGCCAAGCCTTCAACGAGCAGCGCTCTTACAACATCATAGAGCTTGATGCCGCAAGCAACAACTCGGTTGACGACATCCGCAACCTTACCGATCAGGTGCGCGTGCCGCCACAGATAGGCCGCTATCGCGTGTTCATCATCGATGAGGTTCACATGCTCTCACAAGCAGCGTTCAATGCGTTCTTGAAGACTCTAGAAGAACCTCCCGAATATGCAATCTTCATCCTCGCTACCACCGAGAAACAGAAAATCATTCCCACCATCCTGTCGCGTTGCCAGATTTATGACTTCGCCCGTATCACGGTGCCCGACATCGTTGAACAGCTCCAACGCATCAGTCAAGACAAGGGTGTGACCGCCGAAACGGCAGCCCTCAACGTGATAGCGCAGAAGGCCGATGGCGCCATGCGTGACGCATTGTCGATTTATGACCAGGTACTGGCCTCCAGTGAGGGAAATATCACCTATCAGAGCACTATAGAGAACCTCAATGTGCTTGACTATGACTACTACTTCAGGCTCGACGAGGCGTTCCAAACAGGCGATGTGCCTAAAGCACTGCTCATTTACAAGGAAATCAGGGACAAGGGATTTGACTCGCTCTACTTTGTGAACGGTCTTGCTCAACACTTACGCGACCTGATGGTTGCCAGTACACCTCAAACGGTGGGCCTGCTGGAGATGAATAACGACATAGCTCAAAAGCACATTCAACAGGCAGCACAATTCGGACCTCGATTCTTCTATATGGCTATGGACCTGTGCAACACCTGCGACCTTCAGTATCGTGAAACGAGCAACAAGCAGTTTGTGGTTGAGCTCACGCTCATCAAGCTTTGCCAGCTCATGGGAGGCACTCCATTGCAGCAACCGCCGCAGCCTCGAGTGCAGAAGATAAGTACTCCCTCGCCAGCATCTTCGAGTCCAGCCGCTCCCGGTGCCGCTCCTGCCACTCAACCAGTAGCTGCTAAGCCACAACCAGCGCCCACTCCTGCCCCATCGCAAGCGCCAGTGCCTCCTGCTCCTCAATCATCGATGCCTCATCCCACACCTCAACCCGGTGCTGTTAGAACTAATGTGCCTCGCATCCTTATAAATAAGCCAGCGCAATCCAACGGTGACACCAATCAAGTTGCGACACCAACAAGAACAGTACGCACCGAGGCTTTCACACCCGAGGCGTTTGTCGCAGCCTGGAACAGCTATATTGAGCAGAATCCAGGCGAGATAATCTTGCTGAGCGCTATGCGAAACTCGCATCCGCAAAAGATTAATGACACCACCTACCAAATCGAAGTTGACAATAATGCCCAAGTCGAGGCCATCAGCAGCAATATGAACAAGCTTATGCAGTTCTTGCGCAATGCAGTTAACAATGACATGGTAGCGCTTGATATAAAGCTCTCAGAGCGAGGAATTTCGGCAATGGCAAAAACCGACCGTGAAATTATTGAGGAAATGCGTGACCGCAATCCCCAATTTGCCCAGATGATAAAAGACTTCAAGCTCTCGATGGCTTGAGTTAATGCAAAATGCATAAAAAAACGTCGCCAGAGTTTTTTGGCGACGTTTTTTATTGATAAAGTATTATTTGTTATGCATTAATCTGGCAAGTCGATATCGCCTTCAAAGACAGTGGTGGCAGGACCGCGCATGTAGATGTGGCTGTCGCTCTCTCGCCACTCGATGTGGAGCGAGCCACCGTCCATTTTTATGGTAGCATCGCGCCCTGTGCGACCCGTGAGCGCTGCAGCTACAAGTGTAGCACTTGCGCCTGTGCCGCAAGCCATAGTGATACCACTGCCACGCTCCCACACTCTCATCCTTATCTCATTGGGACTCAATACCTGAGCAAACTCGATATTGCATCGCTGAGGAAAGCGTGAGTGGAATTCAAGTTCAGGACCAACTTTAGCAAGGTCTATGGCATTGATATCGTCGACAAAAATCACATAATTGGGATTTCCTATCGACACAAACACACCATCGGGAAGTGGTTCTCCCTCGGTAAGGAATTGTGTGGAATCGTCGAGCACAGGCTCCATCAGGTCGACTGTCACGCTCTGAACGATGTCGTTTTCATCAACATCTAGGTAAAGCATCTTGATGCCGGCACGAGTGAACAAACTGATGGTGGTCTTGCGGGTGAGTCCACGTTCATAGACATACTTGCCGAGGCACCGGCTGGCGTTACCGCACATCTGGCCCTCAAGACCGTCGGCATTGATGATGCGCATAGTGAAGTCGGCCTCAGGCGAGCGTCCTATCAGAATGAGCCCATCGCTGCCAATTCCAGTGTGTGGCTTGCTCCATGCAATGGATGCCTTGCTGGGGTCAGGGATTGTGTTATACTCGGTGTCGACATAAATGTAGTCATTGCCCAAGCCGTGCATTTTCACAAAATGTATCTTTTTTGTCTTGCTGGTCATATATATATTAATGCGTTGGAGGTTGTGACCACAAAGTTAGGCAATTAGTTTCATTTGCCCAAAATCGGCAAGCCAAAATGATTCGGGATTCGTGTTTTTTTAATGTGGATTATCTTTGGTACCAGTTAGTAATTTTGCCGATAAAAAGTTTTAATGGCAAAAATCTTCTCTACTTATGGAAAATACAAACCAATTATACAATCTAACCGAGAGTGAGATGCTTGACCTGTGGAAACAGGTGATGCGTCTTGAAACACCACGTCGCGACTGCGCGGTGGAGTGGGACGACGGAATTGACCTCGACGCACTGCTAACAACTCATATAAAACAATGGTACGCTCACCTACTCAATACCGCGCCGGTCCACCTGCTACCCATAGAGAACGTAGCGGCACAAGTACAGCTAGACACGCGCAACGGCGTCGTCATTGCAACTGTTCCGGAGCAGTGCGTGCGTCCTGTGGAATGGAAGCTTGCTGAGTGGAAACGCAGCGTAACAACTTTTCTGGACCCATCCAGTCATGAGGCGATGCTACAGCTTAATGAATGGACCAGGGGCGGGGCTTGCAACCCAGCCATTATTGACTACGGTTCTCAAATGCTATTGATGAGCACTTCAAGTGCATCGCCACAGCTTGAGCGAGCACGCTGCGTGGTGCGTCCCTCCGATGGTTCCTACCAGTTCCACAGCGACCTCCTCGCCACCATACCAAGCTGGGAACAAAGTCTCCCAAATCCTATATATTGACAAAAAGATGACTTGGCGAATAGCCAAGCCATCTTTTAGATTATTATGTATCAAGATTACTCTTGAGTGCTGTCCCACCATACTGGGAGAGTGCAGATTTGATCACTCAAGTACCATTTGCCATTAGCGCCAACAGGCAGATCGAGTGCACCAGGAATTTGAGAAGCTATATCGGTAAGGTTAGCCGAGTTGTAGTCCTTCTCATAGCTTGCCTGGTTCCAGCGACGTGGATACTTGCCTTGTGGGCAGTAGGTCCAATAGCTGGCGGTGTTCTCATACATGAAAGGCTTGTGCCATCCCATGAATACAGATGGGTCGTAGTCATAGCGACGCATGTCGAGCCACATCTCGGTAGTGAAGAACACAGCAAACTGCTTTTGAGTCATAATCTTAGCCAAAGTGAGGTCACCGGCAGTACCGATAGCGTTGTTGAGGTAGTTGTCGATATCAGCTTGCTTCATTGGAGTAAACGAAGGAATGTCGGTGAGCGAAGCGTCACCAGCCACCCACATCTTGCAGATGTCGTTAACGTAGTCAATGTGAGCCTTGATACCAGCCTTGTAAGCAGCAAATGCCTCAGCCTTCTTGCCCTGATTGAACAAAACCTCAGCCTTGATGAAGCAGCACTCGGCGTAAGAGCCAACAACTGTTGGGCTGGTTGGACGAGTCCAGAACACACCAGAAAGTGCGCTGCCATCCTGACCAGCAGACTTGCGCATGAGCATATCCTTGCCACCGCCGTAGCCAGTAGAACCTGATTGTCCCTGAACGTAGATAGTGTCGCCCAGACGCTCAGTGTTCTTAGTATCGCAGTACCAACCTTGTGTGTCTTTGTTGAAGAGTGAAGGATAAGGACCACCGTTACTGATGATGTTGCTGTTGAGGTCAACACCTAATGAACGACGCCACAAACCATCTTCGCTCCACTTAACTTCTGAAGGAGTTTCTTCACTCCAGGTTGAACGGCACCAGGGGATGAACTTGTCGGCACGTGGGTCTTCAATGCCCTTGCCGTCAAAGTTGGTGAGGTTGTCATAGAAGCACTTCGAAACGAACATACGGTTGTTGTTCATACCGATGCAAGAGTAGAGGGCCGAGTAGTCAACTGGCTCCTGCCAACCCTCGTGATCCAGAGTGCTGCTGTTATTATCCTCATGCATAACAACGGTGTTGTCGGCATTGCTCTTCATGGCCTTGTCGAGGCAAGCCAGAATCTCGGTTTGGTCATACTTGCCATCCTTGTAGCTACCATTAGCCTTCTTGCTCAAGTGGTTGAGCCAACGTGCTTTGAGCATGTAGCAAAGCTTAACCCACTTTTGGGTGTCACCACCATTCCACATATCACCAGCGCTCAGAGGAGTTACAGCTGGGTCTTGTGCCTTCTGGAAGAGCTCAATAGCTTCGTCAATAAGGTCGATACAACCCATGAACACCTCTTTACCAGTGTTATATTTGGGGTTGGTTGCATCACCGAGAGCCTCATCAAATGGGCATTCACCAAAGAGGTCGGCAAGGTTCATGAAACCAAATGCCTTGAAGTAGCAAGCCATAGCGGCATAGTGATATGCCCCCTGCTCCATAGCCTGATTGTAGAGGTCGGGCAAGTTACCGCCCACAGGAACGAGGAACCACTGCTGAGCATTGTTGGCACGGTTAGAGCCACCAAGGTTCCAGTTCATAGCAGCAGTCTGCTGACCACCGGTATAGGTTGCCAACTGTCCGCAATAGTAAGCGGTGTTGGACGACGGAATCATATAGGCCGCGATGCTGTAGTGCTGCATGTAAACACAGCGAGCATTCAAGCTGGCATCGGCCGAAGTTGGGGTGTTAGGGTCATTATTGACATCGAGCCAGTCGTTGCACGAAGTCAACGAGAGAGCAGCTACACCCGCTATTAATAAAACTTTGAAAAATTTCATATTCTATAAATTTAAGTAAGTTCTTAACTATTAAAATGTAACGGGTGCATTAGAATGTCAAGTTAACACCAAATGCGAAACTAGCTGTAGATGGAACACCGCAGTAGTCAACACCCACCGAAGAAGAACCAATAGCACCAGCACCAGCAGCAGCAACCTCGGGATCACCATCATAGTTGGTGAAGAGCAGCAGGTTGTTGGCAACAGCACTGAATGTACAGCCCTTGATGAACTTAGTCTTTGCGAGCAGAGTCTGTGGCAGGCTGTAAGACAGCGAGATGGTGCGCAGACGCAGAGCGTTAACCTTCTTCATGAAGTTTGTGCTCTCACGCAGGTAGTAATCAGAATAGTAATTATTGATAATCCACTCACCAGGAGTCTTCTTGCCGTTGTAATCATAAAGCTTACCAGCCTCGAAGGTGTAGTTCTCAACATCACTGTAAATCTTGTTACCGTCATTATCAACGCCAGTTTGATGAACACCACTAATGGTAAGTGATTCACGATTCTCAGTGAGTTTAGCGTTACCAGTTGTTACCATAGCATATTGAGTACCGTTGTAAACGTGACCACCTACACGGAACTCCCACAACATGTTGAACGACCAGTTCTTCCAAGTAAGAGTGTTGTTCCAACCACCAGCAAACTTAGGCTCGCGGTTACCAATCTCAAGCTTGTCGTCCTTACCGCCAGTAGGCATGTTGTTACCGTCGAGAATGAGGTTGCCATTGGGGTCACGGTCGAGCTGGCTACCACTGATAGCCATGAAGTTACCATCGTTGAATGAAGCAGCACGTGCGCTACCTACCTGAACGTCGGTAACATAGAGGATATTCATACCATCGATAAGGTGCTTAACAGTACCACGGTTGCCGCTCATGTTCAAACTGGTCTCCCAAGTGAAGTCGCGAGTTTGAATAGGGGTACCACCAATGGTAAGCTCCATACCCTTGTTGTAAACGTCACCAGCGTTAACCTTGCGCAGGATGTAGCCAATGTAGTTCGACAAACGAGGTTCCATAATCTGGTTGAACGAGTTGTTGGTGTAGAATGCGTAGTCGAAGAACAGACGGTTGTTGAAGAAGCGCATCTCAAGACCAACCTCGGTCGACTCGGTAATCTCAGGTTTGAGGAATGGGTTACCAGTTGTCCAGGTGTTACCCACACCAGTCATGCCCTGCAGATAGGTACCAACGGGCCACAGATAGGTGTTGGTTACATAGGGGCTAGTGTCCTTACCTACACGTGCCCAGCTAGCGCGAACCTTACCGAAGGTCAGCCAGTCGGGACGAGAGTCACCCATGAGCTCGGTGAATACAACAGCACCGCTCACGCTGGGATAGAAGTAGCTGCGGTTATCCTTTGGCAGAGTCGAAGACCAGTCGTTACGTCCAGTCACTGTCAAGAAGATGGCGTTGCGCCAGTCAACACGGAACTCGCCATATACACCAACAAGGCGCTTGCGGCTCTTGTAGTTGCTGAAGTCACGGTCATCTTTCAGAGCATTGTCAAATGCATAGAAGTCGGGCACCTGGAAGTTCCAAGCCATGCGATAGTTGTTCACGGTCTTGGTGTACTCCGAAGCAGTACCGAGCAAGAGGTTGAAGTTGAAGTCACCAAACTGCTTGTTGAAGTTGGTCATCAAGTTGGTAGAGAGATACTGGTAGCGACGCGAGTTCTCACTGAGCATACCATTCTTCCAGTTCTCCTTGTGAGTACCACCAGCAGCGAGGCGGTTGGTGTTCTCGGTAGTATAAGAGTCGATACCCATGCGGTAACCAATCCACCACCAGTCGAAGAGGTCGGCCTTGATGTTGAAGTTGCCGGTGAAACGCTCGGTATTGTCGGTGAGCTTATCCTTGTTGAGAATCCAGTAAGGATTGTTGCGCTCTTCCCAAGGCATGAGGTCGGGACGCAAGCTGTAGCGGCTGCCATCCTCGTTGAGGTAAACTCTCATGTCGTCGAATGGGCTCCAGTTGTAAACTGCATACATAGTACCACTACCACTATCACCATAGAGTGCAGCACTGGTCAAAGTCTTGGTTGTGCGTGCCTGGCTGTAGGCAACGTTAGCACCAAAGGTGAAGATTTTATATTTCTGCTCACCGTTGAAGCGGAATGTAGCTTTCTTGTAACCAGTGGTTGGGATGATACCATCCTGATCGTAGAACGAACCAGAAAGGAAGAAGCTATTGTACTTGGTACCACCGCTGATGCTCAGGTTGGTGTCCCAAGCGCCACCGTGCTGGAAGAAGTTACCAATGTTGTCATAAACCTGCTCTCCAGCTGCTGCGGGAGCACCCCATGAGTTGTAAGAACGATCATCATAGCTGAAGTCCTTGAAAGAACCATCGGCATTGTAGTGCTGCTCGATGTAACCGCGTTTGTACTTCTTCTGAGTCTCAGGCAGGTATTTTGCCCAAGTGGTGATGTACTTAGCGTTCAAGTTAATTTCAACTTTGCCTTCTTGACCTTTCTTGGTAGTGATAATAACAACACCGTTGGCGGCCTTCGAACCATAAAGTGCCGAAGCGGCAGGGCCCTTCAATACACTCATGCTCTCGATATCCTCGGGGTTGATATCCATCACACGGTTAGCATTGGTAGTTGCAGTACCTGTCATGCCGTCAAATCCAGAATTACCAACTACAGAAGCCGAGTTGTCGTAGATAACACCGTCAACAACAAACAGAGGCTGGTTGTCGCGCTCGAGTGATGTACCACCACGCAGGATGATTTGAGCACCCGAACCAGCGGCACCACTCGACTGAGTAACGCTCACACCGGCAATTTTACCAGCGAGCGAGTTGATGGCGTTGGTGTTCTTGTTACGCATCAGCTCATCGGCCTTCAAGTCTTCAACTGCATAGCCAAGAGACTTGCGGTCTTTCTTGATACCGAGAGCGGTAACAACCACCTCGTCGAGAGTGTTGTTGGCATCGGCCAAGCTAACGTCCATGCTAGAGCCAGTAACCTTAATTTCCTGTGGCTGTGAGCCAATGTAGTTGATTACCAGCGTGCTTCCAGGAGCAGCCTGGATTGAATACTTACCGTTGATGTCGGTGGCAGTGACACGATTAGTGCCTTTTACTTGAACTGTCGCACCGATAACGGGATCACCACTAGCGTCACGAACAACACCAGTGACCTTGTTGTTCTGCGCGCTGGCTGTAAATCCCATACCCTGCCATGATGCAGTTCCAATGGGAGCTCCACAAGCCAAAACGAGCGCAGCCAACAATGCAATTTGCTTTTTCATACGCACATGTTTTTTGTTAATAATTAATTAGATATAGTAATAAAACAATTTATTTTTAAATAAATTTTTAATACTCGTTTTTATAAAAATATATTCATGCTATTAAATTAAAGTGCAAATATGGAGAGTTTTTTTATTTTATGCAAGAATTTTAAGAAAAATTAATTAAAGGGGCTAATTATTTTTTTAATAAGGAGAAAAACTCCACATCACGCGTATAAGTGTGATGAGATTCTAAGGAGTATGCTCTTTGGTTGATAAGGTATAATAACAAGAGTGGCTGCATCGCTGATGATGCAGCCACTCGAGATGTTATGCTAATTTATAGAGCTAAGCTCTATTAAGCGGGTTGATTACCATCCAGGATTCTGGCCCATTGCTGGGTTAAGCTCAATCTCTCCTGATGGAATTGGGAACAAATTATATTTCTCGTTCCAAATGCGTGGAGCGCCATTGTTAGTGCAGTTGATGTAACCGTCGGCATCCATAGTAACCTTAGAGAGGTCGACACCATCGGCATCAAAGCCTTTCACATAAGCGCCACGGCACAGGTTAGGATTCTTCTGAGTGTCGAGAAGGCTGAGCTGGTTCCAGCGCTGCAGTGAATAGTAGCGGTCGTTCATACAGAACATCATCTCAACACGACGCTCGCGGCGAATCTCCCAAATGATGTTGCTAACACCCATGTTGTTGGCTGGGTCGGCAGCAACAGCAGTAGTGAGGTGTGGCATTCCAACGCGGTCGCGGAGCAGGTTAATTGACTTGTTGAGGTCAGAATCAGTGATGCTACCGAGCTCAGCGCAAGCCTCGGCATAGTTGAGCAGAATCTCAGCATACCAGAAGATAGGAGCATCGGTGTAGTTACCTGCAGTCGATTGACGTTGAGCGTTGTTAGCGCCAGCATATTTCACATTGTCAAACAAGAGAACACCATAGCCAGTCGAAGAAGTTGACTGAGCCGAGATGCTTGCTTGTCCTGGGAAGCGGGCGTAACCGCAGCCTACGAACTGAAGGATATTGTCGACTTGAGCAGCAAGACGTGGGTCACGGTTAGCGAATACATCAGTCATGTCGATGTAAGGCTGTGGATCGGTATAGAGACCCGAGTTGTCGATAATAGAAACAATCCTACCCTTATCGCTCTTGTCCATAGTGGTTGAAGCAAGAGGCTTACCATCCTTAAAGAGGTAGCTGTCGAAAGCATCCTTGTTGATACCATTCACCTGGGTAGAACCGCAAGTGTAGTCGATAGTACCATGAGCCATAGTACCAAGAACATAGTGCTTATAGAGAATCATCTCCTTGTTGCCACTGAGATCATCGTCATCGAAGTTAGACTTGTAATCTGAGTTAAGTTCGAACTTGCCCGATGCCATAATCTGCTGGCATGCAGCCTTTGCCTCGGTCAGGTAAGTGTTGGCACGTCCGCTGTTCTTAGTTACATACTTGCTATAGCAACCCTCATAGAGGCAAACTTCGGCCTTCATAGCCAGAGCCACCCACTTGTTGAAGGCAACTCTAGAGCCATCGTTCATGGTGATGTTGGTGCAAGCGAAGTTGAGGTCCTCAAGCACCTTGTCCATAACGTCGTTGCGTGGCTGACGTGCTCCGTAGAGAATATCATCATCGTTGGAGTCGAGTTCTTTGTCAACCCAGTAGCAGTCGCCATAAGCGCGCACCACCTTGTAGTGCTGCCAAGCACGATAGAGTCTTGCCACACCAAGCCAGTTGTTCTTGCTGGCCTCACTCATTGCGTCAATGCCTGGAACGGCACTGATAAGAGTGTTGGCACGACGAATTTCGGTATAAGGAGTATTCCAAGCACCAGCCGAAGCGGGAACATTGGTGAATGTCCACTTAGCGATACCGGTAGTACCCTGATCATCATTCAAATTATTGAAATAGTAGTCGCCACTGCCCGAACCATAACCTGTGAAGGTGTTATAGAAGTAGTTGGCAAACAATTGTACGTTAGTTTCGCTGGTGAAGTAGTTCTGCTTGGTAAACTTATCGTATGGTTCGGTATCCAGCAAGTCGGAGCAAGATGCTAACATCAAGCCTGTCACCAGTAATAATGCTAATTTTTTCATATGTTGCATATTCATTTTAATGTTAATAAATAAATTCCGCTGTTATTTCTTCAATTGGAAAATAAACATTAGAAATCAATTTGAATACCAAACGAGTAAGAACGCATAATTGGGTCTACACGTCCCCAAACACCGTTTCCGTAAGAACCCTCACCATTGTTCATCTCAGGATCAATACCTGTACCCTTATTGTGGTTGATGATATCGAATGCATTGTTGACAGCTGCATAGATGCGTACGCGGCTTAGGTAAATCTTCTTAGTGATATCCTGAGGAATAGTATAACCAAGAGTGATGTTCTTCATACGAAGGTAAGCCATGTTAACAAGATACTTGGTCTGTGGATAGAAGTTATATCTACCACCATCAAGTACGCTAGTCGAAGCGGTACCCTGGCCGGCGCCACCACCCCACATGCGTGGGAAGTCGGCATCTTGACGAATAATACCAGCAGCGAATTCAGCTTCGGTGATATAGTCAGTCTGGTTAGCATAGAGAGCATCGGCACCACGCATCATAGGCATAACGAATGCTGATTGTGACCAGTAATTGCGCTTGCCCACACCTTGCAGGTAGAGGTCGAGGTCAAATCCCTTCCAGTCACCGCCAAGACGCAGTGAGTACTGGTAGCGTGGAGTAGTGTTACCAATCTTGATGAGGTCACCGTGATTGTCGGGAGTACCATCTCCCCAGTCAATCACGCCGTCGCCGTTCTGGTCAACGAACTTGACATCACCAGGACCATATACGAAGCCAGAACTTTGAAGCTTAGTCTGATCGGCTACGCCACTCTTGTAGTTCCAAGAGCCATCAGCATTTTGGCCGTTGAAGTCGTTGAAGTCGAAGTAGCGGTCGGTCTCGAAGCCCCAGATTTCGCCCCATTCCTTGCCGCTGTACTTAGCGTTGATGAGGTTATTGCTATCCCACTCGGTAACTGTAGTCTTATAGTCACTAATGTTGAAGATAGCATATACATTGGCTTCGCCAAAGCGATGACGCCAGTCGATGGTGATTTCCCATCCGCGAGTGCGAAGTGAACCAGCGTTCTCCCAAGCAGCGCTAGCACCGAGGACTGCAGGCAATGTCTTACCAGGGGCAAGCATGCCCTTGGTATCGCGTTGATACCAGTCGGCGGTAACGTTGATTTCTCCACGGAGGAAGCTCAGGTCAAGACCGATGTTGGTGGTCTTAACTTTCTCCCAAGTCAGCGACTTCGATACCAGTTTTGGAGCCGAGAAGTAGTCATAACGTGAAGAGCCTGTACCCATCCAGTAAACAGCGTTGGCTTGCTTGGCCATAGTCTCAAGGAACATGTCGGCACCAATTTCCTGGTTACCGATTGTACCATAAGAAGCGCGAATCTTAGCGTTGTTGATAACGTCCTTAATAGGATCCCAGAAGGCTTCCTCGCTGATGCGATAACCAACAGAGAACGATGGGAAGAATGCCCACTGGTCTCCGCTTGGGAACTTGCTAGAACCATCGTAACGACCATTTACCTCAAACAGGTAGATGCCCTTATAGTCATAGTTGATACGACCGAAGAAACCTGCCGAACCCTGGTGGGTGTGACTGTGGCTGTAAGTGTAGTCTTCGTTGGTAAGCGCGAGCTCAGGCATGTTTACATCCTGGATGCCATGACGCTCATAGTAAAGATACTCATAGTCGGCCTTGTCGAGGTTGGCACCAACCATGATGTTCAGGTTGTGAGCTTCGTTAAAGGTCTGGTTGTAGTTGAAGTAACCGTTGAATACCTGGTTCTGGTATACGCTGTGGTCGCTTTCAATCCAAGTTGAAGTAACAAGAGTGCTGGTAGGACCCTTTGGAGCGAGGCCCCAAGTGTTGTAGAGATTTACAGGAAGACCAACATCTTTATACTTAGTGTTCTTACGGATGAAGGTGTAGTCACCATTGAATGTAAGACCATGAGAAAGGTCAATCTTCAAGAAACCTGTCATACGCAAGTTGTTCATGTGACGCATTCTCTCACCACCTTGCTTGCGGTAACCAATCATTGTGCGGGCGTCATATTCCATGCCGTCCTCAGGATTTACAAAGTATCCATAAGGGCCAAAGAATGAACCCCAGCGCCACAGGTACTGATAACCTGCGTTGCCATAGTTCTGACGGTTAGATACGCCATCATAAGTACGGTCGGTGTAAGCTACGCGTGCACCAAGGGTCAACCAGTCGGTTGCCTGTGTCGATACATTGACAGTAGCGTTATAACGTTTTACCTTATCGGGGTTAAAGTTGTGAAGACCCTGCTTTTGGTCGTAACCAAACGAAACATAGAAATTGGTACGTCCGCTGTTACCAGTAGCCGAAATGTTGTGAGACTGCGATGGAGCGTGATTGTTGAACATGATTCCAGGAACATCCCAGTTAGCATAGTAACCATACTCATCATAGTCATCACCGTAAATCATCTCACGATATTTGGCTTTGGTGTCACCATGCTTAGCAATCCAGTTGTTCATACCAGCCTGGAACTCTGGGCGATCCAAGTACATACCGAAGAGCTCAGCTTCCAAACCCATACGTTTGTTAACGTCGATAAGACCTTGAACCTGAGTGGGAACGTTTGGATAGTCGGGAAGGGTTGTAGCCTGGCTCCAAGCGAAGTTGTTCTTGTAAGAAACCTTGATGTTGTCCTTAACGTGAGCTGTCTTGGTAGTGATGAGAACCACACCAAAGGCAGCACGTGTACCATAAATAGAGGTTGAAGCAGCATCCTTCAATACCGAGATGCTCTCAATGTCGTTAGTGTTAAGGTAGGTCAGGTTGTCGGTAGGAACACCGTCAACAACATACAATGGTGTAGATGTTCCACTGTTAGACAAAGTACCGATACCACGAATTACGAGTGATGCCTCAGAATCGATACGACCATCGTTGTTAAGAATGGTCAGACCAGGAACGGTTCCTTGCAGAGCTTTGCTGACGTCGGTCTCGCTCTTAGACTCGAGAGTCTTTGTTACGTCAACGTTGCTCACTGCACCGGTAAGGTTGGCTTTCTTCTGTACACCATAACCCACAACAACTACCTCATCAAGGAGAGCTTTATCCTCGGTGAGCTTAATGTTCATGTTAGTGCCTGGGTTAACAGTCACTGTCTTGTAGCCGACATAAGCGATTTCGATTTTACCCTTACCACTGGCACGAAGGTTGAAATGGCCATTGATGTCGGTGGCTGTGACGCGAGTGGTACCGACTTCGGTAATCGTCGCGCCAATCACGGGTTCACCATTCTCATCGACAACGGTGCCCGACACATTGGTTAACTGTGTCGACATGGCTTGTGGCGCCTGCTCGGCATGAGAGTAGTTGAAACTACCAAATGCCAAAACCAGTGCACCAAACAATGCAAAATACTTTTTCATACGCACATGTTTTAGTTAATTATTAAATTGATTATAAATTAGTTTTACTATTTTTTCTCAAAGTCTAAATTAACGTTAAACTTAACAACAAATAAACTTTCCTTATATTTGGAATGCAAATATGGTTATTTTTTTTAATACTTGCAACTTTTTTTCAAAAAAAACAATACAAATCTAATTAAAAGTTAATAAAGATGTTGTAAAACATATTTTTTCAGAGATTTTTCATATTTATATAATAATTATAGAAAAAGGAACGGCATTCAAAAAAAACAGCCCCTTTGTTAACGTTTATCAGCTATTATATCGTCCAAAATCGCATGACAATTGCCCCCAAAAAACCGTTTCATTTCGTTTCATCTATAAAAAACGTGCAATCGTATATTAGATTTGGTAAGTAGTGATTAATTGTGTTACCTTTGTAGCGTAAAGAAATGCACACTACTAAAATGATAATAAACCAAAAGAATTCATATTTAATGAAAAACTTATTTAAATTCATGTTGGTAGCGATGGCGCTTGTGGCAATCGCTGTAGGCAATGCCAGCGCTGCTGTAATCAATGGTATCGTAATCGACTCCAGCGACAGCACCGAGCTACTTCAAGCCAATATCGCACTATTGAAGACCGACAAAGACAGCACTTATGTTGACGGCACCGTTGCCGACTGGAACGGAGTCTTCAACCTTGAGGATGTGCCAGAAGGACATTATTACCTGAAATGCTCCTACTTTGGATATAAAGACGTTGTAAAACGTGTGAGCATTGGTGCCGACGGCCGAGATGTGAACATGGGAATCATCGCTCTTGAGCAAAACACCATTGTGCTTAAGGACGTCGTGGTTATGGGTGTCAAGACTACCGTGCTAGTCAAGGAAGACACCATCGAGTATAATGCTGACACCTACAAAATGCAGGCAAACGCTGTAGTGGAAGACCTCTTGAAGCGAATGCCTGGAGTGGAGGTAAGCAGTGACGGTAAGATTACCGCCAACGGCAAGGAAGTGAAAAAGATTCTTATTGACGGCAAGGAATTCTTCAGTGACGATCCAACGATGGCATCGAAAAACATCCCTGCCGACATGGTCAACAAGCTGCAAGTGATTGACCGCAAGAGCGATCTTGCACGACTCACCGGTGTGGACGACGGCGAAGACGAAACGGTTATCAACCTCACAGTGAAGAAAGGCATGAATAATGGCTGGTTTGGAACTGTGACAGCGGGATATGGAACCGATAACCGTTATTTGGGCAACGTGATTGCCAACTACTTCAGAGACGGCAACCAGTTCACTTTCACAGGCAATGCCAACAATACCAACAATGTGGGATTCACCGATGGCGGCGCATCGCGATTCCGCCGTTTTGGCGGTGACCGAGGCATCACTACGTCTCAGATGCTTGGTGTTAACTTCAACGTAGGCTCTAAGGAAGATGAACACTTCCGTGTAGGTGGTGACGTGACCTACTCTCACACCAGCCGCGACACCCGCACGAGCACTAGCCGTCAAAACATCTTCAACGACTCAACAAGCTACCGTGATGCTTTATCGATGGCTCTCGATAAGACCCACAACATTCGTGGTAATTTCCGCTTGAAATGGGAGGTTGACTCGTTCAACACTATCGATTTCCGCCCTTACTTGTCGTTGAATTTCTCACACAGCGAGAGTAGCGACACCTCAATGACACGCGCCGGCGATGCCATGCGCTCCCCTGTGAACCGCAGCTTGAGCTACTATGACAACCACGGCAAGAGCTACGAGTTTGGCGGACGATTTATCTACAACCACAAGTTCCAGTCGCACCCAGGCCGCAGCTACAGCCTCTTCCTCAACTATAACTACAGCAATATTGATGAGGACGGCAATACGTTCACGCGCAACAACTACTACTTACTCGACCAGGAAGAAACCATCGACCAGGTATATGACAACCTGCGCAAGACCAATAGGATAAATGGACGTTTGAGCTGGACAGAGCCACTGGGCGACATTAAGAAAGCACAGTTCCTGACTTTATCTTATAGCGCAAACTATAATGTGACGAAGGCCAATAAGAGCGTCTATGATGTAATGCGCAATTATGCCAACGTGGTTATGCCAGTGCCTAAAATGACTAAGAATGATGTTATGATGGGACTTGTGCTTAACCCCACAACGCGTAATATGATATCCGAAACCTACGGAGCCTATGCCCTTCAAGATGGAATGTTGCTAAGTGAGATTATTGATGTTGAACTTGGTGATGAGCTTGACCGCATATTCAATGAAGATCTGAGCAATGACTTCCGCAACCAGTTCTTCAACCAGGAGTTCCAGATTGGTTACCAAAAGGTTACCAAAGCTATGAACCTAAATGTGGGATTCTCGGTCAACTCCGCGATGTCAAAGAGCACCGACCTTATCAACAGCGCACGCAACATCCCGGCACGCTGGGCTTGGAGTGTGGCACCTTTTGCACGCATCCGCTATAAGTTCTCTAAGACCCGCAACCTGGCATTTGACTACCGCTTGCGCAGCAGTCAGCCCAGCATTGCCCAGTTGCAGCCAGTTGCCGATGTGAGCAACCCATTGAACATCGTGATTGGTAATCCCGATTTGAAGCCAACCTTTAGTCACCGCATTAACCTGCGTTTCAGCGACTTCAACCAGGACAGCCAACGCAGCATCATGGCGATGATGAATTTCAATGTGCAACAAAACAGCATTATCTCAACCATCACCAACGATCCACTCACTGGTGGTCAGACCACAACTTACACCAATATCAATGGCGTGTGGGACGCTATGGCGATGAACATGCTCAGCTTCCCCTTCAGCGCAAGCAAGGCGTGGTACTTCAACAGCAATATCTTCGCCCGCCTCTCGCAATCGAAGGGATATACCAACAACGAACTGAACAAGAGCACTGGTTTCAATCTTAATATTGCGCCAGGTATTGCTTACCGCACAGCGTTGTTTGACCTTGAGCTTAGACCACGTTACGGCTACCAGCTCACCCACAACTCCATGCAGACCAGCCGCGACCGCAATGTGCACACCTGGGGCGCCATGTTCAACGGCACCTACTCGGCACCTTTCGGACTGGTTATCAGCACCGACCTGAACTTCAGTACAACTAGAGGTTATTCTTCAGGATATAACACCAACCAATGGATTTGGAACGGCTCTATAGCTTACCAGTTCTTGCGTGACAAGTCGGCATCGGTTCAAATTTCGGTTTACGACATTCTTGGACAACAGAAGAACATTGAACGCTCTCAAACTGCAAGCTACATCCAGGATGCCATCTACAACTCGCTGGGACGTTACGGCATGCTCACCTTCACCTATCGCTTCACTACTTTTGCCAAGGGTCAGGAGCCTGAGAACAAGAACGAATTCCGCGGACCTGGTGGACCTCCTCCAGGTGGTGGCCGACCCAGTGGTCCCCCTCCAGGTGGTTTCGGTGGACGTCCTCCATTCTAAACGATTTCAAGTAATCATTAGCGAGTTGTCATGGTTTTGTGGTAACTCGCTAAAATATTTAGGTGGTTTCTTGCGTTTTAGAAGTATATAAATGACTATGTTATGAGAAAGACTTTAGGTATTATATTGTTTTCAGTGATAATTGCACCTGCCATGGCAAGCGCTGCCATGCTCGACGATATCAAGTTGTGGAGCGACGGTCCACTCGACTGGATTGACTTCATGCAAGTGATTCCGCCAACCTCGAGCGAGGATTCACACATGGAAGTAGAGCTCAGCGCCACTCCTATCGAGAGCAGCTTGAGCAACAACGCCACAGCGCGTCTGGAGGCTCGAGCCATCATGCACCGCCGGTCTTCGGCAAGCAGCTTCGAGCGTCGCACTCCAGAGCGATTGCGCTACCACCAGCTGCAATTTGACTTGCTCGAACTCATGCGCCGCCATTTGCAAGAGGAGATAAATAGCGGCATCAGCGGTGCCAAGGTAGAGGAGAGATTGCAATATTATAAGGATTTATACTACCAACGAGTGCGTCAAATTGCCCAGGAGACCAAAAATGGCACCCTTGAGGCAGCAGTAAGCAGCTGGGAAGACAACATCGAGAGTCAGCTCAATGCATTGGGCACCCCACAAATACCACAAGTTACTACTATGTCGGGCTGCTACGGCTTCTATGCCGGCGTAGGTTATGACCGCCCCACTGGGTCGTTATACGACAACTTTGGCGGTAGCGCAATGTTCCACGCAGGCCTTACTGGTGGTTATAAAAACTTCAAAATCAAGGGCGATGTGGCATTTGGCCAACCCTCCTATCGTAACGACAACATCTTCAACATCGCTCCCGACGAGGAGGGGCGTCCGCTGCAAGGCAACAATTCAAGTAATGCCACCCACTTCACTTCAAGCGTGCAGGTGGGCTACACGATACTCAACCACGGCCGCTTGAGCATCACGCCCAATGTGGGCGGTTTCTACAACCATTACAGATGGGATATTGCCAACTACAGTTGGAGCAAGGATGACGACGGGAATGATGTGCGCACCACCACAAGTGTCGAGAAACGCAACCTCAACAGCTTTGGGGTGATAGCATCAATAGATTTCGACATCAACTTCAGCAGCCGCGTGACCAACACTTCGTTAACAGGCTACTCACATCGTGAGCGATGGACATCATCGTTGCGCATCACACCTTGGATTGCCAGCAGCAAGTTCACCAAATGCGATCCCACAGTGAGCGGCATACATCTTGGCATCAACGTGAGCTACTTGGGCCTGGCGCGCCTGTTCAGGCTATAAAAACCTGTTTATAAATTAAATTCATGTAAGCTTCACACTTTTTATACTACTTTTAGCTTGCATCAATGAAACTTTATATTACATTTGCAGTCTAATACAAAACAATGTGTAAACACAATGTTGTCAATGAAACGCATTTTCAACATATCGATACTACTAGTCTTCTTTGCTTCGATAGCCAGCACTGCCCTTGCCGATGATATTTCACTGCCATCGGTGAGGAAAAACTTTGTGGCAAAATGGGGATATAGCGTAACGCAAGGAGGAGACACGGTATATAAGGTGATTCTCAACACTATCGTCGTTTACCCTAGCGAGAAATTCAAAAATGACGCCGAAAAGGAATTCTACTGGCGCACAGTGCGCGACGTGAAACTTGCACTACCCTACGCCAAGCTTATAAACACCACTCTACAAGAGACCTATGAGTATCTCGAAACTTTCTCGTCACATAATGAGAAAGAAGCTTACTTGGTCCAATTTGAAAAAGAAGTTTTCAACCAATATAAGCCTAGATTAAAGAAATTCTCCACTAACCAAGGTAAAGTACTTATCAAACTGGTTAACAGGGAAACAAACCAGAAAAGTTATTATATCATCAAGGCTTTTATGGGAACTTTCAGAGCAGGATTCTGGCAAACATTCGGACGATTCTTCGGGGTGAATATGCGAGATGGATACCACCCCGAGAGCAATAAATATGATGCTATGCTCGAGAGAATTTGCGTTGGAGTTGAACAAGGGGGCTTGTGACGCCCCCCAATTTGATAACTATAAAACACAATACTCCCCGTTTAGCACAATGCTCAACGGGGAGTTATTTATTTACGGATATTTTTTACTGATACTTGGGCGAGAAGCCATATTGATTTTCTTCGGGGTCACTGTCCCGGCAATAAAAAATAATCTGCATAATGGTATAATACAACATCACCAATATGAATATACCAAGAGCTATGAAGCCTATTGTTATCAACGTTTCTTTGCCTCTTGCTAAACCATAAATCCATAATGGATAGAAAGTGATCATGTAGACCGAACTAATTATAACTGGTATGAAATACCACCAACCGCTGTGGCCGGTATCGTGCAGACGACGAACCGACACCGCCATCATGGGGATGAAGCATACAAGGCCTCCAAGACCACAAGAGACAGAGCTTACGAGTACATTGAAGAGATAAAACCACCAGAACTCGCTTCGACGGGCACGTCCTGTGAAATCGGCAAACTTGTTAAAGCAAATCTTGATAGAATCGCCAAAACTTACTTGAGGACGCTCGCCATACATCGCCAGATGATTGTCGGAAGCCAACTGAGGATCAACATAGCCATACTGAGGTTGCTGATAGCCACCATACTGGGTTTGTTGAAACCCGCCACCGTACTGAGGTTGCTGATACTGCGGTTGCTGGTAACCGCCACCATATTGAGGTTGTTGGGAAACAAACAGTCCGGCAAGCTCAGGAACGTTTCTTGCCATCTGCCAACTCGGCATACCTGAGCACCACACGAACGTGTCGGGGGTCAAACCATTTGCAAGCAATTGATGAACTTCGAATGGTCCTAACTGCTGATTGTTTATTCCGATATAATACTGTGCCATTATGAAATTTATGTAAGATTAATACTTTTTACGTATCCCTTCGTTAAACGCTTCGCGGAATTCAGGGCTCAAAGCATAAAATACTAAAATAAGCAAAATGCAAACTATAAATACTATAGTTCCTATCATTGCCATAGATTTTGCTGAACGAGATTTGCTCTGGGCCACTTCATAATTGCCCTCATTAGCAGCCTTATTTACATTGGTTCCATTCACCAAACCAATAATACCAAATATTAATGATATTGGATTACAACAACAAAATACACTCATGACCATGATTGCCACATTCCATCCTATATAATTGGGATATTTTTGAAAAGCATGCTGCTGGTACTGTGGTTGTTGATAGCCTCCACCATATTGTGATTGTTGATACTGAGGTTGCTGGTAACCGCCATACTGTTGCTGTTGATATTGGGGTTGCTGGTACTGAGGCTGCTGAGGTATAAATAGCCTTGAAAGCTCAGGTACATTTTTTGCCATCTCCCAGCTGGCCATACCATTGCACCAGACTAGCGTGTCGGGGGTTAATCCATTGGCTAATAACTGGTCTACCTCAAATGGTCCTAACTGCTGATTGTTTATTCCAATATAATACTGTGCCATAGATTTAAACATAAAAAATGAGGGTGCAAGAAAGTCTTATAATATTTTTACACCCTCACTTGTTAACAATTGATTCTTAGCTTTTTTTAATCTATTTATGGGAGATAAGGAGCTATCATCTCATAGTTCTTCTCACGAGTAGCACCCATAATCAAGAACCAATCAATAATTGCCCATATTCCGCAACCGCCTAATGTCACCAACTTACCAATTCCCATACCGGTGTCGCCAAGATAGAAGCGGTCAACACCATAGCAACCCAGGAACAAAGATAGCAGCAAAGCTGTCATTGGGCTCTTGAATGAGAGCATCGACAATGAGTTTAGTGTATTGTCATCAAGCAACGACAATCGTTCCTGAATGTAAGGAATCTTTTCGGCAGGGAAATTGTCTTTATTAGCCATGATAAACATATCAACTTTTTGCCTGCTGCCACCACCACCCATGGGTTGCGAATAAGCACCTGCCATATATGCTGGTTGCTGCTGATACTGCGGCTGTTGGTACTGAGGTTGTTGATACTGTTGTTGCTGATAGCCACCATACTGAGGTTGTTGATAGCCACCACCATACTGAGGCTGTTGATACTGGGGTTGCTGGTACTGAGGTTGCTGAGCAACAAAGAGTACTGAAAGCTCAGGCACATTCTTTGCCATTTCCCAGCCTGCCATACCATTGCACCACACCAGCGAGTCGGGAGTCAATCCATTTGAAAGCAGTTGATGCACTTCAAATGGGCCTAATCGCTGGTTATCTCTTCCAATATAATATTGTGCCATAATAATGTGATATTTACATCTGTCAAGCAAACATACAAGCCTGCTTGACAGATGATTAACCTATGATAACATGTTTTATTGTTGACGTACAAACTTGGGCGATTCGCCATATTTGTTGGGTTCGGGCTTACCTTCTGGGATACAAAGAATTAAGACTATAATCGAACCAATGCCACAGAAGATACTTGCGAGATGAAGCCATTGCAGATGGCCACTTTTGCCAAGGTCATGCAAACGACGAGCACCTGCCGAAAGTTGTGGAATAAAGATTGCAACAAAAATGATAAACATCAACACGCAAAGGAATATTATTGTGCCTGTAGGATCTTGAGACTCGATTGCAGCAGTATCAATACCGTTTCCACTGAAAATATCGTTTATTGCTGCTTGCTGAATAGCTTGTTTCTTTGCCATCAGTCCACTGACTATAGAAGAAAGAGTACCATTCACTACAGCATTGATAATCCATGTTGCAAGCATGAACCACCAAAACTCGCTGCGACGAGCGCGGCCCTTGAAGTCGAAATACTTCTTGAAGCAAGTTTTAACAGCTGTCACAAAGTCCATCTGTGGAGTTGCTACATAGTTGCCCATAGCTGGCTGCTGATAGGGCTGCTGGTATTGAGGCTGTGGTTGTTGATATTGTGGCTGTGGAGCCTGGTATTGAGGTTGTGCAGCCTGATATTGCGGCTGAGCAGCAGGTGCTGGAGCTGGAGCAGGTGCTGGAGCCAAAGCTGCAACGAGCTCGGGAACCTCGGCGGCCTTAGTCCATGCTGTCATACCTTGAGTGAAAACAAGCGAATCAGGATTCAAGCCATTCTGTAACAATTGTTCAACAGTGAAAGGACCTGCTTTCTGTCCATTTTGTACTAAATAATACTGTGCCATAATAATAAGTGATTTTTGAGATTTATTAATTAATGATATTTCTATGCACAAAAGTAAACATTTTATTTAAAAAAGACAAGTTTTTATTGATTTTTTTTCACACTTCCCCTGTTTTTGAACAAAATCACAACTTTCGAGTGCAATTTCTTTATGCTCACCATTAAGAATTATACACTGAAAACATTATTATTTTAATATTGTTTTAGTCATAACTGTCATTGTTATTTTGTGGCGAAATTATAACCAAAAACTCATTACTATGAAATATTTCACTATCGAGGAGCTCACGCGCTCCACTACAGCCCGTCTGCGAGGCATCAACAACAAGCCATCGGAGCAAGTGATCAACAATCTCAACGCCCTTGTTTATTATGTGCTCGACCCGTTGCGTGAAGCATGGGGAAAGCCCATACATGTGAATAGCGGCTACCGCTGCCGCGAACTCAACAAGGCAGTGGGAGGCGTACCATCAAGCCAACATATGCGTGGCGAAGCCGCCGACATTACCGCTGGCAATCGAGAAGCCAACCGAGAACTATACAGCCTGCTTCGTCGTCTGAACCTGCCCGTAGACCAAGCCATCAACGAAAAAGACTTCTCATGGATTCACGTTTCTTACAGTCACCGCCACCGCCGTCATTATTTCGCTATTCGTTAAACCCCAATCGGATTAAAATCCTGAATAATCATGAACACAATCAACACAAACCAAGCAATCCTCTATAGCGCCTACAAAGCGTGGTGCCAAGCTAGCCAACTGCGCAACAGGCGACGCCGCAACAAGCGATTCACCTATGGCGACCAGTGGAGCGACACTATAAGCACTACCAATGGAGCAACAATGAGCGAGTATGACTATTATCTCAAAGGCGGCACACCACCTCAAACAAACAACCTCATTCGCCAAATGGTGAAAACCATCGTGGGACGCTATCGCACTGAGTTTATTGACAATCATACACCCAGCAACAAAAATGTGGCAGCAGTACACAGCCACAATCAACTCGACGAACTTGACAGCCGCATGCTTGAGGAATTCCTCATCTCAGGAACGGCAATTCAACGCATAGACCCACATCTTGAGCTGTGGCAGAGACAGGTAAATGTAGCCAATGTGAACCTTAACGAATTTTTCATCAATGTCATAAACGACCCGCTTGTACGTGACTGCGAGCTTGTGGGACAGCTTCACGACATGAGCATGCCACAGCTTATCAAGACTGTGGCAAACGGTTCAAGATTCAAGGCAAAATGGATTAGGCACATTTACAGCAACAACTGCCTGGAGCGCACACTCGACTTCTCACACGCCATTGGAGCCGACTCGCATCAAGGAATGAACTTCTGGCGCGCCAGCGACACCTCCAAGTGCCGTGCCATAGAAGTGTGGACACGAGAAAACCGCGAGGTGACGCTATGCCACAACCGCGACACCGCCCAAGTGTCGATTCTCCCTGCTACGGCAAGAGTAAAAGAGTCACCATCCACTACAACTCGTTACGATATCGTCACCACATGGCACTGCCGTTGGTTCTCACCCATGGGAGACCTACTCGCAGAGTGGGACTCGCCGTGGGCTCACGGAGAGCATCCCTTTGCCATTAAACTCTATCCCCTCACCGACGGAGAGGTGCACTCTTTTGTCGAAGACATCATCGACCAGCAGAAGGCTGTGAACCAAATCATCACTCTCATAAACAACATCATGATGGCAAGCGCCAAGGGAGTGCTCATCTTCCCCGAGACAGCACTGCCCGACGGATTCACCTGGGAAGACATCAGACGGGTGTGGCGCGACTGCAACGGCATCCTGCCCTATAACCCAAGCTACAGCAGCAACAAGCCTGAGCAAATCTCGGTAAACAACACCAACATAGGCGCCTATGAGATGGTCAAACTGCAAATGCAGCTGCTCGAAGAGATATCGGGTGTGACAGGCGCTCTACAAGGCAAAAACACAGTGACCGGCAACAGCGCCACTCTCTACCAGAACGAAACGACCAATGCGGTAATCGCTCTGAGCGACATCTTTGGGACTTTCTCTAACTTCCGCAACAACCGCGATGTCAAAATCGCGTCTTTGTGACAAAAAAACTGCGATTTATCGCTTTTTTGAAATATATACATTTTTCTCTTCACAAGAGTGGGCAAGCGCAGGGTAGAACTACCCTCTATTTATTTCTCATCAGGCCTTTTTTGCATTTTGTCGCTGTATTTATTTGTTGCAGTGCTATTTTTTGTATAATTTTGTAGTTCTAAATAAATTGTCTGAAAATGAGAATAGGTATTATCGTAGCAATGAACAAAGAGCTTGAGCTTCTCAAGCCCATGCTCGAGAACATGAGAGTGAGCAACAGCAACGGCATCAATTTTTACTGTGGCACAGTGGGAAACCATAAAATCGCTGCCATGCAGTGCGGTGTGGGCAAGGTAAATGCAGCTATCGGAACCGTTTCGATGATTGACAATTACAACCCTCAACTAGTTATAAACACTGGCGTTGCAGGAGGGGTAAACCACAAGGCCAATGTCATGGACATGGTTGTGGGAAGCCAAGTATGCTACCACGACGTTTGGTGCGGCGGCTTTGACGACAGCGCTCAATATGGACAGGTACAGGGCCTTCCGCTTTACTTCGAAGGTGCTAAAAACGTCATCAATATGATTGACGAGGATGAGCACCTGCATTGCGGACTCATCGTGAGCGGCGACCAGTTTATCTACACCAAGGAGCAAATAAACACCATTTGCAAACATTTCCCCGAGGCTGTCGCCGTAGACATGGAGAGCGGAGCCATCGCACAAACTTGCTACTTGAGAAAAACACCGTTTGTGAGCATGCGCGTCATCAGCGACTCACCAGGTGCCAGCCACGATAATTCACAGCAGTACAGCGACTTTTGGGTAGATGCTCCAGCTCACACTCTCGCTATGGTTCGTGACCTGCTCAAAAAGCTAAAATAAAAATCGCAAATCAACTTAGAATATGGAAAAAATCGCAAGTTTTACTATTGACCATACCAAGCTATTGCGCGGAATCTATGTGTCACGAAAAGACAAAGTTGAAGGCGGTGGAACAATCACCACTTTCGACATACGCATGAAACTGCCTAACCGAGAGCCAGCGCTGAGCCAAAGTGCACTTCACACCATCGAGCACTTAGCGGCTACATTCCTGCGCAACCACCCACAGTGGGGCAGCAAAATCGTCTACTGGGGACCCATGGGATGCTGTACAGGAAACTACCTACTCATGCAAGGCGATCTTGAGGCGGCCGACATAGTACCGCTCATGCAGGAAACATTCTCATTTATTGCCGATTATGACGGCGACATTCCAGGAGCAAGCGCAGTAGAGTGTGGCAACTACATGCTCAACAACTTGCCCATGGCAAAATGGGAGGCGCGCAAATATTTAGTTGAGGTACTCAACGACATCAAGCCCGAAAACTTAATCTACCCTTAGAATAAGGATAAAGGCGACTTCACCGTTTCATTTATAAATTTTGCACTTCCTACTTAACAATTAAAATTAAACACTTTACACTTAGATTATATAAATGGCTTTTTTCAAATTCTTCAGCAAAGAAAAAAAAGAGACTCTCGACAATGGTTTGAACAAGACCAAAGAGGGTTTGTTTTCTAAACTTAAAAAAGCGGTTGCCGGCAAATCGACAATTGACGATGAAGTGCTCGACAATCTCGAGGAGGCATTCATCACTAGTGACGTGGGAGTCGACACCACCCTCAAAATTCTGGACCGTATTCAAGACCGTGTGGCACGTGATAAATATGCCTCAACCGACGAGCTCAACGACTTGCTATGTGATGAGATAACACAACTGCTGGCCGACAATGACAATGCCAATAGGGAAGACTTCACTATCGACGACGACAAGAAACCCTTTGTCATCATGGTTGTGGGTGTGAACGGTGTGGGAAAGACCACCACGATTGGCAAACTTGCCTATCAGTTCACTCAGGCAGGCAACAAAGTGGTGCTCGGAGCTGCCGACACCTATCGCGCTGCCGCCGACGAGCAGCTCGAGATATGGGGCGAGCGAGTGGGTGTGCCTGTAATCAAGCATAAGATGGGTACCGACCCTGCTTCGGTAGCCTACGACACTGTTGCCAGCGCCAAGGCACAGAACGCCGATGTCGTAATTATCGACACCGCAGGACGACTTCACAACAATGTGGGTTTGATGAACCAACTCACTAAAATCAAGAACACTATGAAAAAGGTTCTTCCCGATGCACCCAACGAGGTACTACTCGTGCTTGACGGCTCTACTGGTCAAAACGCTTTTGAGCAAGCCAAGCAGTTTGTGGCCGCTACCGAGGTCAATGCCCTAGCAGTAACCAAACTCGACGGCACTGCCAAGGGCGGAGTAGTCATTGGCATCAGCGACCAGTTCCACATTCCCGTGAAATACATAGGCCTTGGCGAGCGCATGGAAGACCTCCAAATCTTCCGCAAGGAGGAGTTTGTGAAATCGCTGTTTGGTAAATAATCTAGATATTCTAGTAGTTATAGAAATTCTAGATGTTCTAGAAAAAATATGCGTCGCAATAAGATAGACATAATCTCCCTGGGGTGCTCTAAGAATCTTGTGGATTCGGAGCACCTTATTCGTCAGTTGGAAGCTGCGGGCTATACTGTGGAGCACAATCCTAGCCATGTGAATGGCGAGATAGTGGTGGTGAATACCTGCGGTTTCATCGCCGATGCACAGGAGGAGTCGATTAACACCATCCTTGAGATGGGCGAGGCCAAGAGGCGGGGCAAAATTAGAAAACTAATCGTTATGGGATGCCTGAGCGAGCGTTTCATGGCTGAGCTCACGCAAGAATTGCCCGAAGTGGACAATTTCTACGGTAAGTTCAACTGGAAACAGATGCTCAATGACTTGGGAAAGAGCTATAATGATGACTTGGTAAGCGACCGCATCCTCACTACCCCACCCCATTATGCCTATATGAAGATTTCGGAAGGCTGCAACCGTTTTTGCGCCTTCTGCGCCATTCCACTCATTACTGGCCGCCACAAGAGCGTGCCCATGGAACAGTTGCTCGACGAGACACGCAATCTGGTGGCTCGTGGCGTTAAAGAGTTTAATGTGATAGCTCAAGACTTGTCTAGTTATGGACTTGACCTATACGGAAAGATGATGCTTCCTGAGCTAATCGATAAAATGGCGTCAATCTCGAGCGTAGAATGGATTCGTCTGCACTACGCCTACCCCACACAGTTCCCCTGGGACATCACTCGGGTGATGGCAGAGCATGACAACGTGTGTAACTACCTTGACATAGCCTTGCAACACATCAGCGACAAGGTTCTCACCAATATGCGCCGTCACATAGGCCGTGACGAGACGCTGCGACTGATAGAGCGCCTGAGGCGCGAGGTTCCTGGCCTTCACCTTCGCACAACCCTCATGGTGGGATTCCCGGGTGAAGGAGACAGAGAATTTGACGAACTGATGGACTTTGTGCGCGATGTGAGATTTGAACGAATGGGAGCCTTTGCCTACAGCGAAGAGGCTGGCACCTGGGCAGCACAAAACCTTGAGGATATTATTCCGCAAGAAGTAAAACAATCCCGCTTAGAAGCGCTTATGAATTTGCAAGAGTCTATCTCGATGGAGATTCAAGAAAGCAAAGTAGGCACAACCCAACACGTAATTATCGACCGTGAGGAAGAGGAATACTATGTGGGGCGCACCCAGTATGACTCTCCCGAGGTAGATCCCGAAGTCCTTATCGACAAGTCCAAACCACTTATTCCTGGAAACTTCTACAACGTTACCGTAACTTCTGCCCTACCCTTCGAACTTATGGCAACTGTAGGCAACTAATAGAAAAACACTAATTGACATGAGCATAAAAGGACGCATAAAAAAATGGTTAACCCACTACCAACAATGGCAACGTAACCCGTTCAGGCACATTCCTTTGCCAAGCGATGAGAAACACCACTGCAACTGTTGCGAGACCGATTTCTTAGGCAATTTCTGTCCAAGATGTGGTCAAAAGACAGGAGAAAAGCACAACACGTGGGCAAGCCTTCGTAGTGGATTCTTAGACATGTGGGGGTTGGGCACACGCTCGCTTCCTTACACTTTGTGGCAGTTGATATGGCGTCCAGGCTATCTTATTGGAGACTATATCAGCGGCCGCCGTCAAATCAGTTTTCCGCCATTCAAGATGCTGGTTTTCGTTTCGTTGTTTGTATTTATCCTATCTAATTGGGTTAATCCTGAACCATCGACCGAGTCTTTTGATAAGAATTATTTTATAGTAGAGTATTTAGAGGTTTTTTTCTCCAAGCACTATGATTGGGCCACGATGATGTTTTTCTTATTTTTCATCATCCCTACCTACTTCATTTTTCGTTATGCGCCACGATGCAGCCACCATACTATTCCCGATGGATTCTTTATCCAAGTGTTTATGTGCACAAAGTGTGTTATTTACTTCCTGCTTATAAACATTGCTGACGCATTGTTCGATGTAAAAGATTCTCATGAATATTGGATTAACATTTTTACATTCCTGTTGCTTATTATCATGGTTTACCGTGTTTATAAGCAATTGTTTGGCTATGGTTTTGTGGCAACGCTTTGGCGCGTTCTGGCAGTAGTTATGGGAGCTATTTTCACCCTATTGACATTACTCTCATTTGACAGCATTATTGCAAGCTTGTTGCAAATGAACGGAAAATGGTTGAGTATATTGCTATGCCGCTTCATTCCTTTCATGTTGTCAACAGTCTTAATAATCTACGCAAGCTACCGTATCAGCCGCCACACCGTAAAAAAATGAAATATATTGTTACAGTAATATCTATAATAACGATTTCTATGGCAAATGCTCAAGAAATCGACAAACTGGCTGTAAGGATGGCAGTAGAGCATCAGTTCGCTAGCTATCCCGAGTCGACGCTGCAAGACGTATACAAGGCTTTCTATCAGGAGCATTTCGGACCAGAGCATATGATTACCGACACTGATGCAGTGCGGCAGTACCTTGACTACGAACTCACCAACATGAGCAACGAGCGCGGCAGTCTGTACTACGAATCCATAGGCATTGACGGCAATTATGTGAGAGTATATTTGAAATCCGTCGTCGACGGGCTTATCACAGCCGATGAGCTGATGCAAGCATTCCTCGACAGTGCCGAAGCACGCCAAGAACCTGCTGTAGAGTGGTCAAGCAAATGGGAAGCAATAGTACAGGTTATTGACGAAATAAAGCCTGGATTTTGTGTCGACGAGCGAACAGCATTACGCCAAGCGAGCCTTGACAACAAAGCAGTTCACCATAGCCGCATCTACAACGACAACTATCACCCACATTACCGCATCATCGAGCGATCCATCTTTGAAATACTCCTTAAGCCCGCTATCGATGGATGATGTGAGAGTAAATGAAAAAGTGAAATATTATTCCTTGGTGTCTTCTTGGCTATCTTCGGCTTTCTCAGATTCGTAAGAACCATATTGCTCCTCTTCGCGACGTTGCTGGAGTTGCTCTTTCTTGCGCAAAGAGAAATAGAGAAGGACAATTATGAGAAGTCCCACTCCAATGATGCCAAAGTAATAGAGATATTCGCCACGTTCCAAACGGTCTCGACCAATCCATGCCATAGTTGCCAAATAGGCCAGCATGATGATGGGGAATAATACCGATTTCTTAATCTTGCTGTTCTTGCTCATCTTCTTCGTGTATAATATATGGTGAAAGATTCGGGTCGAAAAGTCCTTGTGAGAGATAATTGTAAATCCTGAGGCATGCCCAGGCATCAACAGCGCCATAGTTTTGCTGAGCCGGTGTGAGTTCAGGCGCCTCCCAGTTGGTAAGTTGCTGCCCTTTAGCAATTTTCTCACCAAAGAGTATAGCATATATTTTTTGCAAACTGATATCGGTAATGCAGTACTCACCCACCACATCTTGAAGATCGATAAAGCCTGCAGGTTCAACATCGGTATGCTTTGCAAGTATCTTGAAGTCGTCATGCAACGACAGCCCCACTTTCTTGTATTGTGGTGAGCCAATATACTGAGCAAGAGCAGCTGGCACCCCTATCTTACAAGTGCGAAAAAGGAAGCACTCTTCGGGGGTGGAGATTTGTATCAACGCTGTCTTGTGAACCACACCCTTACGGAACGAAGGGCGTGTCTCAGTGTCAAATCCAACTAGGTCATATTGTTTGAGCACATTAACCGCCTCATTGACATGGTGAATCGTGTCAATGACATGTATGTCGCCAGGAAACATCACCTGCGGCATTTGCTGAATTTCAGTTTTTTCAATAGAAATCTTCACTGTTCTCTCCTCTAAATGGTGTTATACACCTATTTTAGGTAGTGCAAAATTACTAAATAAAACCAAATATACAATCTCAACAAAATATTTTAACACTTAGCAATAGCGAATGCCACCTACTGGCTAATTGCTATTTTAGGTCATCAACTACGGGGATTGCCGTTTTGTTACGAGTGCGAAGACCTTTATAGGTATTGGCAATAGCATCCATATCAATAACGATGTCGCGATTGACCACTTGAGGGTTGGTTGCACGGCTGTGCGAGAGCAGCCATTCGTAAGCCTGCTTCATGTAACAGATGCGCGCCAGCCTACCGTGATTGGCGCCTGGAAGCCAGTCATAGCGCAACAAGTTGTCGTTTCCTGCTCCTTTCAACGCCTCAACTACCTTCTTCGACTCACGTATGTTAACTGCCTCGTCGGCTGTGCCATGCAGAATCCAGAATGGCAACCTACCCATTCCCTGCACGTCTTTGAGCGTAGTGCCTCCACAAAGAGCAATGGCAGCGGCAATCTTCTCGGGATAGGTGCCAACAAAGTCCATAGTACCATAGCCTCCAAGACTCATACCAATGACATAAACGCTATCGGGGTTGGCACGGTAGTTCTCTAAAACCCAGTCGAGGATATTGTTCAAGCGTTCAGGTTTCCAACTGCCACCAGGATTTTGAGGCGCTATTACCATAGCGTTGATTTCACGGCCCATTGCTATCGCCTCGAGGGTGTAGTACTTATCGGCATGTCTCAAGCCCTTGCCACACAATCCACGTCCGTGCAGGTAGATTATCACTGGGAACTTGTCGGTTGGACGGTCGAAATAAGGTTGTGGCGCATAGAGCCAGAAGTCATAACCATTAGTCACTTTACCTTTCATAGCTGCCATTTTTCCTATCTGTGCGTTAGCACCTAAACTGGCTGCTATAGCTATTAAAATCAATGCAAAAACTTTCTTCATTTCATTACTGTTTATTTGTAAATTACTTCATTTCATTTTTTATTAATTGTGCGTTGCGTTGAAGCCCTGACAACTTTGCACGCTTGACAGCGCTGTGTGAAAACAAACTGCTGAACTGCTCCTGTGTCATCACTAGGATGTCGTCGAGAGTAAGTGACAGCAGTTCGGACTTAGGCTGAAACTCAGGAGTGGTATTTCCCACAGCTTGGTTGTTGTGGGGACAACACTTCTGACACTCGTCGCAGCCGTACACATGGTTGCCAATCACCTCACCCACCCACTTGGGGAGCTCGCCTTTGTGCTCAATGGTCAAGCACGAGAGGCATCGACGTGCATCGACTGTCTCTCCACAGCGCAAAGCTCCACTGGGACACGCCCTCTGGCATGCTCCACACTGGAGACAATGCTCCAGACACGGCTCGTCAGGCACCAATTCAAGTGTGGTGAGTAGCACTCCAAGGAAGAAATAAGACCCCTTTCCGGGAATAATGAGCTGGTTATTCTGTCCCAGGAATCCCACACCGGCACGTTGCGCCCAGTATCGCTCACGCAGAGGTGCCGAATCGACGCAAGCCCTGGATTTACATCCCGTCTCTTGTTCAATGACCTCACCCAATTTCCACAACCTCTGTTTCATCACCTCGTGGTAGTCGCGGCCATAGGCATAGTAAGCGAACTGTGGAGCATCTTCGGGCTGGAACACTTGAGGATAGTAGTTCATAGCAACCACTATCACGCTACGCGCTCCCTCAAGCAACAGTTCGGGGTTTTCACGCACTTCTTGGTAGTTAAGAGCCCATGCCATGCACCCGTTCTTGCCGCTTTCGAGCCACTGGGCATAGCGCAGAGCCGCCTCATCATCGATGCGATCGACCCGGGCGATGCCACAAGCATCAAATCCCAGCTTAACTGCCAGCTGCTTTATGTGCTCACTATCCATATAATCACGTAACTTTGGGACCAATTGTGTCGAAATTATAGCCTTTCTCTTGCAGCCACTCTATAACCCTTGGGAGAGCCCATTTCATGTTTCTCTCGGCCTTGAGCGAATCGTGGAAAACAATGATAGAACCATTGCGCACATACCGCTTCACGTTGGCAAGCACCTGCTCAGGCTTTAGTTTCTTGCTATAATCACGAGTAACGAGGTCATACATAATTATAGTGAAGCGACCTCTCAGCACCTTGCTCTGCGCCCATCGCAGCAGTCCATGTGGTGGTCTAAATATGGGCGACTGGATGAGCTCATGCGCCTTAAACACGTTGTGCAGATAGGCGCGAGTAGAGGTATGGGCACCTTGCACATGATTCATGGTGTGGTTTCCCACTAGATGTCCACGTCGTTTCACCTCCTCAAATAGCTCGGGATTGCGTGCCACATTGTCACCTACCATAAAAAAAGTGGCCTTTATTCCATAATGGTCAAGGGTATCGAGCACCCATGGCGTTACCTCAGGAATGGGTCCGTCGTCGAAGGTTAGATATACTGTTTTCTGTTTTTTCTGAATCCTCCAGATAGTTTCAGGAAACAGCATACGGTAAAGCAGTGGAGGTCGCTCGATAATCATCTTGTTGATTATTTGTTTATCAAAAAACACCACCGCGAGCATTCTGTGAACTCAACGGTGGTGCATGTTGAGAATGTTGTTTAATTATAATTATTTAAACATACTACTGTCGAAAAGTGATTGCTGATCGCCAGCCTCCTCACTCATTTGGATTTGTTCGGCCTGAGCTTGAGCCCGAGCCTCGACTTGCTGCTGCATCATTTGCTGTGCACGCTTCTCACGGCTCATGGTCAATTCTTTAACTGTGCTTTCCGAAAGCTTGCGACCTGACATCGACACGTTTCTAAACTTGTTGATGAGTGCATCCAAGCCATTTGGATTGACCTCACGATAAACATCAAACAACCCTGGAATCATATAAGTAATTATTGATTGGTCGCCTGACGACAAATGCTCATCAAGTCCACTCTCTACAAGAGACTCATAATAGATGGCATACTGAGCGTAACGCGTAATCTCTTTCTCGATTAAGTCGGCAGCCTTCTTACCAGCTGTTGTACTCTTGCCATTTTTTGCGATAGCAGAATAAGCCTGAGCTACATAGAGGCTAAGACCGCCCTGATAAGGACAAACTGAAGTTGGCAACTTCTTGCCCATGAGGTCAAGAACTTCCTCGGCTTTCTTGTATCGGTCGGCTGCACGAGCATTGTCACCTCCATTGGTAGCGCTATCGCCTTCGGCAATTAAAGCATCGGCCAAATAGCACATCTGACTGCGAGTGGTAATCACCATGCGAGACACTGTCTCATCAAGATAGAGGCTGCCTGGTTTGGCCTTGTCAAGACCGCCCCATTTGAACTTCTTAGTGACAACATCATACATCTTGTCGGTGTTGCAAAGCTTTTCTTGACGGTCTCCATCAGCAGTGTAAACAGGAGTAATTTGATAAGCCATACCTGTGTTGAGCATGTAGGGAGAGAATCCCATGAACAAGCTCTCGGGGATAGTTGTTGCAAAGTAAACAGGTCGTTTCCATCCACCAGCAATGCTATTGGCAATCAAGTCGATAATCATGGTTTGGCTAGCGCTCATACCACTACCCGCAGCTGCTTTAAGATCAATAATAATACTATCTCGAGTATTGCTACGCATTGATTCGGGAATCACCCCAGCCTTGATGGCAGCGTCAACGTTGGCTGGAATATAAACTTTTCCATTGCTGAATGCAGGAACCTTAAACGAATTATTCTCATAAGTCTCATCGTTATAGTAGTTCTTGAAGAACTCATCGGCCGAAACAGGTGAGTCGCTTGAATATCCTGGTAAGAAATATCCATACTGTCGTTTTTCGTAGGCATAGGTCAAAGGACCTGCGAACATAGGAAGTGGCTTGCTGTCGTAAGCAGCACGCTGCATCTGAGCTATATACCAATCGGTGGCGAGGTAGCTAAGGTTCACGGCACGTACATCGGTGCGCACTCCTTCAACCTCCTGCAGATACCACAATGGGAAGGTATCGTTATCACCATTACAGAAAATGATTGCATCTTTATCAACGCTCTGCAGATAATTCTTACCAAAGTCGCGAGCACAGTATCGACCTGAGCGGTCGTGGTCATCCCAAGTTTGGCTCACCATCTGCAATGGTACAGCAATGCCAATAATTGCCGCTACAGCAGCAATTAATACCGAGATGGCGTTGTTTGATTTCACTGGAGCCTGTTCGGTCACACCCATCATTTGAGTTGCTTCACTATCGGTGCTGGGCTTAGGAGTAGATTGGGGTTCTTCTTTATCTTTATTGCCCAAGAAATGCATAGCAATGCTCCACAACGCGGCAACACCCATACCTATCCAGATGGCATAAGCATAGAATGATCCAGCATAGGCATAGTCTCGCTCACGAGGTTGGCCAGGAGTCTGGTTCAGATACATCACAATTGCTATACCCGTCATAAAGAACAAGAAGAACACTACCCAGAACTGCTCAATTCCACGCTTGCCTGAGAATGCCTGCCAGAGCAAACCTATGATACCCAGCAGAAGTGGCAGCATGAAGAACATGTTGTGCCCCTTATTTCCCTTGCCATAGTCATCGGGAAGGAAGTTCTGGTCTCCAAGTCGTGGATTGTCGATGAAAGGAATACCGCTAATCCAGTTACCACGAGTAAAATCACCAGGACCATTGCTCTGGAAGTCGTTCTGACGACCTGCAAAGTTCCACATGAAATAACGCCAGTACATGTAATTGAGCTGGTAGCTGAAGAAGAATGTCAAATTCTCAACAAACGTGGGTTTATTGACTATAGTAGTTTCACCAGTTTCACTTATTGTGGCTTCAACAGGTCTTCCTACCTCAGTTTCTCCAAGCAAGCTTGCGTAGTCGGCCGCATGAGCCGCACTGTGAATGCGTGGGAAGAGCATTTCGGTTTCGGGAGCGTATTTAGGAGTTTCACTGGGTCCCATGTCTACATATTCATTGGGCTGACCTTCTTCGGTCTTTACCACACGGAAATACTTATTGGGACCTTCTTCGGCAACCAATGAGCCTTCAGAATTTCGAACTACAGGCGAGTTGAGAGTGTAGCCGTAGATGAGTGGCGACTTGCCATACTGGTCACGGCTCAGATAGCTGGTGAGCGCGAATGGACTATTTGGAGAGTTCTCGTCAAGAGGCAGATTTGCATTACTACGAATGAGTACCAATGCATAGCTCGAGAAGCCTATGAATATCATCATCATGCACAGGATGATATTGCTATAAAGGCGTGGCGAGAATTTCTTTGCAAAACCAAACAAATAAATGGCAAGAGCGATAATCAGCAAAATAGGAATAATAATCGTGTTGGTAAGCATGAGCATTCCCGAGAGTACAATGCTCAGGAAAACCGACATTTTCTTCAGCATGTCGCTTTTGTTGCGGTGAAGTTCATATAATGCCCAAGCCATCACACCAAGCAGCAGCAGTGCATAGATGAGCACACCACTGTTGTAGCTCATGTGGAATGTGTTGACGAAGAAGCGCTCGAAGTAGCCCGACATCTCGATGAAGCCAGGTTCCAGTCCGTAAAGTATAAGCACTATTACTACAAAAGAGATGAGCAAGGTAATAATTGATCCCTTGGCAGTACTTTCTTTAGTGTTGCGATAATAGAATATCAACGCGATTGCGGGGATTGCCAGCAAGTTCAATAGGTGAACTCCCAGCGAAACGCCAAAGACGTAGGCTATCAATATCAGATAGCGATCGCTCGTGGGGTTAGATGCACGGTTCTCCCACTTGAGTATGAGCCAGAACACTAGCGCCGTACAGAACGAGGAGAAGGCATACACCTCGGCTTCCTCGGCCGAGAACCAGAAAGTATCGCTCCATGCATAGGCCAGCGCGCCACAGATTCCGCTACCCATAATCACAAGATATTTAGCCAGCGAAATTTTCTCATCGTCGCTCTTTACCACCAGCTTCTTAACCAAATGGGTAATGGTCCAGAACAGCAGCAGGATAGTTGCCGCGCTAAGGATTGCCGACATAGCATTCACACACTTAGCAACCGCCATCACGTCGCCACCAGCAAAATTGGCGGCAAAGCGTGCTGCTAGGATGAACATTGGGTTGCCAGGCGGGTGGCCGATTTCGAGTTTATAACCTTGAGAGATAAATTCCGGGCAGTCCCAGAAGCTTGCTGTGGGCTCGATGGTGAACATGTAGGTAGCTGCCGCCACCAAGAACACCAACCAACCCAAGGTGTTGTTGATAATGTTATACTTCTTCATCTTGCTAGTATATAATATATTATATTTTTCTTAAAAACCTACAAAGGTAAGTATAAATTTCCAATCCCTGCATCTATTTGCTTTACACTTAATTAAAATTAACGTTGAACGTAAAAGAACAGCGTGTAAAAAAGGCGATAATTCACTGTTGGAATCATCGCCCCTATGATAGTTTAAAACTAATTTTTTATCCACAGTGGAAGTAGGTGTCGACGAGCTTCTTGATTGCCTTGTGGTTGCTGCTGATATCGGCGCGCAAGGTGCTGTCGTTGTAAGAGCGCAACTGGGCAATGATGCCGTCAATCATGGCTGGACTGAACACACCATGCTGTTCATAAACTGCACGCTGTTTCTCGAGGCAGTCGGCGCTTGCCACGCAGCTGTCGGGAAGCTGAGCGAGAGTACTGAGGCGGTCCTCATGCTCCTTATCGTGGATATTGACGTTTACATAAGTCTTCTCTGCAATCTCCAGAGCGTCGGGCATCTCAAAGCCGTGGCGGCAGGCTACGCATAAACCAGCGAGCAATTGGTAAAGGTCTGCACTGCCATCGGGTGAGCGCATCTCCACGGTCTGCTTAATGCTAGTGTCGCGCTTGCTGTCATTCTCCTGTGGATTAGCAAGATGGCACATATCGGCATCGGCATTCCATCCCAATGGCACACGCACGAGTACGGAACGGTTGCGGTCTCCCCAGCACACGTTGGTGGGAGCCTCCTGATGAGGCACGAGACGGAAGTAAGAAGTCGGATTCTTATTGCCAAAGGCGGTAATGCTAGGCGCCAAATCCATCATGCCGGCGATAGCTTTGCGAGCCACCTCGCTGAGTACGCCACCATCGAGCATCTGGTTCTTGCCATCTTTCATCAGGCGCATGTGGATATGCAGTCCTGAGCCAGCTTTTCCAACGGTAATCTTGGGGGCAAAGGTCACGTCAAGACCAAGCTGATAGGCAAGGTTGCGGATTACCCACTTGGCGAGCATCAGCTGGTCGGCTGCCTCCTCGGCAGGCACGGGCAAAAACTCTATTTCGTTCTGCTCATAAAGTTTGTCGTCTTGGGTGAAATTGCCCACTTCGCTGTGGCCATATTTGATTTGTCCGCCGGTCTGTGCGATATATTTCATGCACAGTTGACGGAAGTCATTATACTTGGCGTAGGGTGCACTCTCGTGATATCCGCGCTGATCAATAGCAGGAAATGCTTCGTCATCGTTGTCAATGACGTAATATTCCAGCTCGCCCATAGCTTGGAACTCCATTCCAGTTACTTCTTTAAAAGCGCGGCACGCCTTTGCGAGTGTCTGCTCAGGAGAGCTGGCGAGAGGGTTGCCGTCTTTATCGAAGTAAGAGCAGAGCATACACAGCGTGGGAATCTCGGCAAACGGGTGAACAAATGCTGTTGAGTAGCGGGGCATCACATAGAGATCACTGCTACCAGCTTGGATAAAGGAGAATAGACTCGAACCATCAACGCGCTCTCCGCAGGTGAGTATTGTGTCGAGGTATTCTAGGTCGGTAATCACGAAGTTCAATGTCTTTAGCTTGCCGTCACCACCGGGATACATGAAATTGACCATTTCAATATCATTCTCCACGACAAAGCGCACGATATCGGCTTTAGTGAATTGTTCTTTAGGCTTTTGCAGAAATGCAATCAATTCATTGGCATTAAATGCCAAAGCGTCGTTGTTCATAATTTAGTTTTTATTAAGTTGTTAATAGTTAATTATGTTTTGCGTTTAATTGAGTCCACAAAGATACAATGTTTTTTTTGAATCTTACAAATAATATTGAGAGCAAAACAACTAATATATTCTTTTGTATAAAATAAAGCGTTTCTTATTGAATAGATAGTTGTCTTTTTATCCTTTTGATTGCTAAAATTTCAACAAGATTTTTATGTAATTTTTTTTTAGTTGACCCTTCTTTTTGATTCTAATATCGACAATTGTTATAGGAAATACCTATATTTGTTTAGTAAAAATATTGCACAAGTTGATACTATAATAACAAGTGAGAAAGAATGGTATGAGGAAATATTGGGATTGGACAATAACGATACATCAAATGATATTATAGTAAATAGCCAATCTAAATAAACAGACATTATTTTAGAACAAAAATGCTCCCAAATTGGAATTCTTGCGTTTTTGGGCAAGTTCATTTTCCAATCGGCTTGTTGCTGCGGCAAAGAAGAATGAGATTAGATATTCGTCGGTACCTTCGCTGCGAATATTTCGCAGAGCGTTGATATAGGTGGCTCGGTCTTTTATGTCGATGATGACGAGTGGATGCCCAGCACGAAGCATTATCCAGTTGGAGAGAAGTCGGCCTGTACGTCCATTTCCGTCGCGGAACGGGTGAAGATATTCAAAAAAACCATGAAAGCGTGCCGCCACAATGACAGGATGAATGTCTTGCTCTATTGCTCGGTTTGTTGACTCCATAAGGTCAGGAATCCTAGCTATCAGTTTCTTGTGGTCACCAAACATTGTATCACCAGCAGCCATATCGCAAGTGGTGTATTCACCAGCAACGGCATCTGGAACCCTAAATGCTAATGTGTTTTCGGTCACCAATCGGTTAGTTTCTTTAAGTAATGCTTCATCAAAAGGAGCATCAAGATGAGATGTTATATAACGGAACGCCCTAAAATGGTCGGACATCTCAGTACATTCCAGCAACGAACGCCCCACAGGAACCATCGACAAGCCCTGCTCAAGCAGCACACGAGTATCGTCGAGAGTAAAGGAGTTTCCTTCTATGGCGCACGAGTGGCACGAGAACAGAACTTCGTTCCATTCAAGATAATCGTTCGCCGACATTTTCTTTACAATGTAATTCTCATATTCGGCTCGAACTTTCTCGTAGCGTTCTATCTCTTTCTTAAACATTTCTTATGGCTGAATAATTAGAGAATTGCGGGAGTAACATTTTGCAAATTACTGAATTTTTTATGAATTAATCAAATTTCATAATAAAAAACCACACTTGAACAATGGCAGTCATTATTATTTTATTCAATGATAAGTTATGACTCTACATAAAATCAAACTATTAATCAAATTGGCAAGCACTTCTCGTAAAATGATTAAAAAATATTAAAAAACGAGATATTTTTATCGTTTTTCGATAAATACATTATATCTTTGCCAGCGAAATCAATCTATTAACCCTCCGAGCTCGGGTTTTAAATTTATTTATCATGAATAATAAAACAGTCAAATTTTTGAAAATCGTATGTTATGTGATGCTGGCGCTCATCCCATTGTGGGTGATATTCTACGGCGTGCAGTCTTATTTTGTGCTAACCAATGGCACTGGCGAAGGTGTGATTCATTGGGATTCGCCAATGATTGGATTAAAGCTGACGATGTTCATCGTTCACCGCATCGCTTTACTCACAATGGCAGGGCTTTTTACCGCATTTATTATTAACATATTAAGATACTTGAAAAAGGGCACAATTTTCAACCGCACCAATGTGATACTTCTCTGGATTATGGTGTGTGTGTTGCCCATCTACTCTTTCCTGAGTGATAATATGAGCATAGCCTGCTCGGCCAGCGAACACGGCGAAGTAGTGCTAACCGACAATGTTTTCCTCTATCCGCTGGTAGCACTAATCATTGCGTTCCTTTACAAGATCGCTTATGATGTTGCAGAGGAACAAAGACTAACCATCTAGCCCCCTCCTCCATATGATAGTAGTAAATCTTGATGTAATGATGGCAAAGCGTAAGATGTCGCTCAACGAATTGAGCGAACGCGTGGGCATTACCCTTGCCAACCTCTCGATACTGAAAAACGGCAAGGCCAAGGCGGTGCGACTTAGCACCCTCGACGCTATTTGCCGAGCCCTCGACTGCACGCCAGGCGACATCCTGGAATACCGAGAAGATGAGAATAGTGAATAACAATCAATATTAATCTAAAGACATGAAATCAACTCAAGTTTCAATTCTATTAGCAGTGGTTATGGCTATGCTGCCACTACTGCTGCTGGCGCAAGAGACCAGCAAAATCGACACTGTGAAAGTGATTGACAAACCCAATCAGGTGGTAATCGCCGAGGATGGCGACCAGGTAGTGGTCAACGTCAATGGTGCCTACCAAGACAAGGATTACAAGTATGAGTATCGTGCGAAGCCCGCATGCAGAGGCTTTATTTCGAATCAGACAGAGAACCACTCGCTCAGCTACCAGTTAGGCGAGTGCGACAGCACTAAATCCAAACGCAGCTTTGATGTGTTTATGAGCGACCTCTATGTAGGCTTTGGAGGCAACAGCGTTGAACAGGGGACTCGCGACATCATCAAGCGCTCAACGTTAGAGATTGGTATCCTTAACCTTGTTGGACTCGGTGTAACTCTCAATCGCACCCGGCTATCGCTCGGTATGGGTTTTAACTGGACACGCTATGGTCTGAACCAGCCTTACGTCTGGAGCCGCAGCGGCGATGGAATCGTTGGATTTGACGCTCTGACTGGAGAAGTGAGGAACCCCCGCACTTCGCTCTTGGTACGTTCTATGCAGTTCCCGTTGTTGTTCAACCAGTATCTAGGTAAGCACTGGGCCATTACTGTGGGACCAATCTTCAACTGGAATTACTATGCCGATTTCAACAGTTCCTACTGCGACGACATTAACAACTACAGTATCACCACTCACGGACTCAACCAACGCAAATTCTCGGTCGACGGCATAGTTATGGTAAGTTGGAGAGGGCTGGGAGCATACTTCCGCTATGCACCTCAGTCAGTGTTCAAGGATGGTTTCGGTCCCGAAATCAAAAACCGCTGGGCACTCGGCCTCATCATTAGAGGTGTAGGATTCTGTGGACGGTAATTAGCCACACACCGATTTTTTAAACAACTTACACAACACAATCAACCCTGCCGAGGTGTGGCAGGGTTGATTTTATCCTCATTCACACGTTTCGAAGGAATAATCGGCAAAACTCCACACTTTTCCAAACGAATCAACCTTTCCAACCTATATCAGTCCTTGGTTGGTGGCAACAGCTAGGGCTTCGGTGATGCTGCTGACTTGCAAGCGCTCAAAAAGGATGCGTTTGTAGGTTTTTATTGTGTCGACGCTACGGCACATCTTGTCGGCAATTTGTGCTACAGTATAACCTTGTGCCGAAAGCATAAGAACCTCCTTGTCATGAGGGCGCAATACTATACCTTCTTTTTCTATCCAACAATGCATATCGAGGTCGTACAACCAATAGCGACTCTCACCCTTGCGATGAAACTCAATATTGCCAGCAGTTGAGTTGTTGGCAAGCGACACTACGCACATTGCCAGCCACACACGCCCATCATCGGTCAGCACAAAAGGAGTGATTTTGTGGTTCACAAGATAACGTCCATTATCACCAATGATATGGAAATCATAACTCATGTAACAGCCACGCTTTTGCTCTATGGGCATTTCGTTGAACTTGCGGAAACCTGCCTCGTTCAGCTCAGTGAGCATTTCTTGTTCCTCAACTGGCACGTGCTCTATGTAGAATCTATAGCCCATTTGGCGCACTTGCTCGGCAGTGTGACCACACAAGAATAATGGATTCTGCGCCACATGCAAGAACTCACGCTTTAGATAGTCGATGATATAAATGCTTTGATAGGTAGCATTCGACATCGCGTCAACAGCATACTTCAGATTATCTAGATGTTGATAAATCGATTCATCAACGCCTTGAACCACATTTAAACTAGAGAAAAAATCCTCAACCTTTGCCATATTCTATAGTTTTTATGACTGCAAAGATACTTTATTTCTCTCAATTGTTAAAGCGTTTCACACCCTAAAGTGTGAAAGTGACTTTGATCGACTTGTTGTTGCAACATTTCACCCTATAGTGTGCGTCAAACCAATGAAAACGGAAATAATTTTGTCGTGTGACAACACATCAGGTCGCAAAACTTTGACGCAAATCAAGTTTTTTGCAAAGAGTAGATCTTGAGTGTAACATTTTACTCCCCTTTCTACGTCAACATTATGAAGCCTTGCATGTCGATTAGTAAGTTGGAAATACTTTGAATTAAAAACTATAAAAATATGAGACAGATAACTTTTTTATTTACAGCGTTTTTTGCTGCCATCACCATATCGGCTACAACTTTCACCGGCATGGTGATTGACGAGAACAACCAACCTTTTCCGTTTGCCAACGTGGTGCTCCTAACACTTGGCGACAGCACGTTTGTAACAGGTACAACTACTGGAGTTGACGGCACATTTGCCATCGACTGCAACTGTAAGCAGGCGATTCTAAAGTTGAGCTATATTGGTTACGAAACTAAATATCTCAATGCCATACAGCCAGAACTTGGCACTATTCAACTTAAGCCCGAGGCAACAATGCTTGGAGAGGTGGTTGTGCAAGGCGTGCGACCCACCTTTAAACTCACCACCGAGGGCATCAAGACTGATGTGGATGGTACGCTATTGAGCAAAGTGGGCACCGCCAACAAAGTTCTTGAGAATTTGCCTGGAGTACAGAAGAAGAGCGATGACATCGAGGTCTTTGGAAAGGGCACACCGCTTATCTACATTAATGGCCGCCAGATGCGCAATAAGAGCGAACTCGACCAAATACAAAGCGAGAACATACAAAGCGTGGAACTCATAACCAATCCCGGCGCAAAGTACAAAGCCGATGTGGAGAGCGTCATCCTAATCAAGACCAAGCGACCGCAGGGTGAGGGATTCTCGTTTGACACCCAGGCAAGTTTTTGGGCATCAAAATATCCCGACTTGGCATTGGGACTGAACTGGAATTATCGTCACAAAGGGCTGGATGTGTTCGGCAGCGTGTGGTACAACGATGACCGTGATAAAAGTGATGAGACCGTAGCCTTTGACATAAATGCCGACAAACAGTGGCACCATGAAGGCTTTGCCAAAAACCGTCACCATGCCAATTCGCTCTATTCATCGTGGGGAGTCAACTACATTTTCAACGACCGTCACGCTATTGGTGCACGTTACGAGACCAAGACATATTTCCACAACCGTACCAGTGGATTGGTCACCGCCGATGTGACAGCCGACGATGCATTCTATGATCACCTTGACAATGACCTGATCATAAAAAAGACCTCCAATATGCCCCACACGCTCAATGTTTACTACAATGGCAAATTGGGCAAAACGAGCATCGATTTCAATACCGACTATATATTCTGGAAAGACCGTACTAATCAGTGGAACGATGAAGTGAGTCAAGAGCAACAAAGTCGCACGGTGACCAGTCAGAGCGTAGCTCGCAATCAACTGTGGGCAGCGAAGCTGGTGCTCTCGTGGGCATTGTGGGGCGGTAATCTGCAAGCGGGCACAGAATATGACCTCACCAACCGCAACGACGACTACATCAACCCCGAGCAAGTTGTTCCTACCACTTTCACCGAGCAGCGTGAACGCAACTATACATTCTTCACCGAATATTCGCATCCGTTACCCTTCGGTCAATTGCGTCTTGGTCTTCGCAACGAGAATGTTACAAGCAACTATTATAATGCCGGTGTGAAAGTCGACGACCAGAGTCGCACCTATCATCACTTCTTCCCCAGCATTGGGCTGATGGCTCGCGCCGGCAAGGTGCAGCTCATGCTCAACTATGGAATGAAGATTATGCGACCCTACTACTTCATGCTCTCGGGCAACACCGTCTATGTCAACCGTTTCACATGGAATCGCGGCAACCCCATGCTGCAACCATCGGTAGTCAATTCACTCTCGGTAATGGCTATGTGGAAGTGGATGAGCGTCATGCTTGACTATAAGCGCACGGGCGATGTGATTGTCAACGTGGGCGAGGCTGTCCCCGGCAGCGAAGAAACTACAATCATCACACGAGCCAATGTTGACCATGCCGACGCTATCCGCGCCATGGTGTTGATTAACCCGCAATTCGGCATCTACCAGCCAAGGCTCACTATGGGCATGATTAAGGATTGGGTGAAGATACCATCGCCGGTGGGCTTCATCAGTCCCAAGCGCCCCATCTTCCTCGTGCAATGGAACAACAATTTCCAAATCTTGCCCACGCTCACCGCTCAAGCGAACCTCGCTTTCACATCGTGCGGCGACAAAGAGAATGCCAATATAAACAAGGCGAATTGGCAGTTATATTTGAGTCTGACCAAGACGTTCCTTAACGACCGCTTCTCGGTGCAGATAGCAGGACACAACCTGCTGGGTGCCTACGAGGACTTGAACATCAACTACGGCCTCCGCTCAATGCGTTCCATTATCAAAAGAGATTCTCGCCAACTCGAAGTCACCGTGCGCTACAAGTTCAATGCCACACAAAGCAAATATAAGGGAACCGGCGCAGGTCAGGAAGAACGCTCCCGCTTAGGCAAATAACCTGCTTCATTAAATAATTCCCATTCAGCCGAGGACATTAGATTACCCTCGGCTGATTTTGGGTTTTATGGTTGAGTTTGGCAAAAAGAGCCTAAATGTTTAAAAAAGGTTGTAATGTTATAACCATTTCGTAAACATTTTGTATGTTTGTAACACAATAAAAATTGTATGAAAAAAATAAGGTTTATAGTTTTTTTTATTGCCGTCATTTCCCTAGCGTTACCCTCGGGGGCGGAGATTAAAGTTGAGGCTTGGGAGACAGTGGAGTTGATGAGCATCGCTTCTCGCACTGCGAGTTTCAGGGAGTATTGCATGGATGCCGGTGGGCAGTACACAGAAGATACCGAGGTGTGGTTTGCGCCTTACCGTGAGCACCCTTTTATCGGTTATTTCAAGTCGCTTAGAAATCAGTACGGCATATCTTATGATGCTGTGATGAGCATGGCGATAAACCTCGAGGCCGACGACAAGCAGGTGAGACTCGTTGGCGACAAGCAAAGCCTTGAGCGCCGTTGGAAAGAGGTTGATCTTGACACTTTCCTCGTAAAACTCAATCAATTCTATACCGACACGCGTTTTCACGAGTTTTATAAGAATAACCAGCAGTTCTACGATGAAGTGCTGCGCACCTACGAGGCTAATGTGATGCAATATTTCCATCAGGACTGGTATGCCCGTTTCTACGGCACTGAGCCAAAGGACGTGTTCCATATAGTGATTGGCTTCACCAATGGCGGCGGTAACTATGGTCCAAGCCGTCAGCTTACAGGACAACCCAAAGAGGTGTTCGCCATCTGCGGCTACTATGTAGCCCCCGAAACAGAAAAGGCCTATGAAAACGGACTGAACTATGCCTCAACCCTTATCCACGAGTTCAACCATTCGTTTGTAAATTATCTTTACAAAAATAATAGTACCGCGTTCGACCCCATTGGGCAGGAACTTTACAATCTCTCGGAGTTCAGCATGAACCGACAGGCCTACGGCAACGGTGAGACCGTCATCAACGAGAGCATTGTGCGCGCTGCGGTAATCATGTATATGCGTGACAACGGCTTCAGTACCGAGCAGATTGAAGAAGAACTCTATGACCAAGTGTCGCGCGGCTTTCACTGGATGCCCGAACTGGTTAATGCTCTGCAAGACTATTCCAAGCACCGCAAACGCTACCCCACCCTCGCCGACTACTACCCCGAAATCGCCAAGTGCCTGGGCAAATACACCACTAACGAGACAAAACGAATCAAAAAAGCATTATAACCGCTTTGCAACCTAAAATGACAGCTTGGATTATGTTGTTTAAACCTTGCTATAAGGTGTTAGTCTAATGGTTACAGAATGATTAATTGGTGTTCTCAGAAGCTATTTTATTTGCTCTAGTGCATTATTTTAAAAAATTCTGCTTATATTTGCATTTTGAATTTGTGTTATTACTTTTAAAAATATACGACAATGAAGACTTTAATGCGTAATATTATTCTGTTGGCTGCTATGGTGGCCGCATTTGGCACCAGCACTAGCGTAGCTCAAACGCTGCGTGACGCCAACTACAACTATGTGGGCAAGATAGCCCCCAATGGCACCGTGCGCAACAGCGAGTATGGCGCAGTGGGGTTCTTCAACAGCGATGGTACCATTGCCAACGCCAAGAACAAGACTGTGGGCCGCATCGACGGCAAGATGCAAATCTTTGATAAAGACAGCAAGCGCATTGGTTATGTCACCAGCGATGGCTCGGTATTTGATGACGACAACAAACCTCTGGGCAAGATTGACATCAAGAGCGGCAAGGTGACCAATAATGATGGCGAAACACTGGGCTATGCCAACGGGATCTCCATTCAGCGTGTTGCAGCCTACTATTTCTTTGATTTCTTTAAAAAATAAAACAATACTCCCATGCGTCATTTTCGATATTTGATATTAGCAATGTTGCTTGCCGTTGGAGTGAGTCCGATGGCATTAAAAGCCCAGACGGTGCGCAACAGCAACAATTCCACAGTGGGCTATGTACGCAGCGACGGCCGTGTTGAGAACTCCAATCACAGCTGCATTGGCTACATACGCAGTGACGGTCGCGTAGAAAACTCCAACCACAGCTGCATTGGCTACATTCGCAGCGACGGACGCGTGGAGAACTCCAACCACAGCTGTGTGGGCTACATTCGCAACGACGGCCGCATCGAGAACAGCAACCACAGCTGTATTGGCTATGTGCGCAATGATGGCCGTGTAGAAAATTCCAACCACAGCTGCATTGGCCATGTGGAGGGAATGAGCCGTGAATGGGCCGCAGCATTTTTCTTCTTTTTCTTTAATTAGATGAATTATAACTATGAATAAAAAACTCATTATGTCAGCACTTGCTGTGCTGGCATTTTTTCCGTTAATGGCACAAGAGTTGGCGCTGCCTTGCGATTCTATTTTGAGACGCGAGGCTGCTCGCATGTTGATGGTGGGCTTCCGTGGCGACAAGATTGACGACAACAGCGATGCTGCACGCTATGTGCGTGACCTCCATGTGGGAAGCATAGTGCTATTTGACGTGGATCTCACTAGTGAGTCGAAAAAGGCGGGCACACGCAATATCACTTCCAAACGGCAGCTCATCAAACTCACAAGCGACTTGCAAAGCTATGCCGACGAACCATTAATCATTGCTGCCGACCAGGAAGGCGGCATGGTGTGCCGACTGAAGACCAGATATGGGTTCAAGCCTACTGTAAACGCTTTGTATCTGGGCACTCAGGACAACTGTGACACCACACTTTACTATGGAATGCGCATTGCGCAAGAGCTTAAGGAGTGTGGCGTGAATTTGAACTTGGCACCAGTTCTCGACATCCACCGGGAGGACGGTCCGCACTTGGGCCATTTCAAGCGCTGCTTCTCTACCAATGTTGATGTCATCACACGCAATGCCGGATGGTTTATCGATGCTCACTACAAACATGGTGTGCTCTGTGCTGTGAAGCACTTCCCTGGTCACGGAAGCGCACTCGGCGACTCGCACCTGGGCATGGTAGACGTTACCGACACATGGAATGCCTATGAGCTAGAGCCTTTCACCAACCTTATTAAACAGCGCAAGGTTGACGTGGTGATGACTGCTCACATCTACAACCGAAAGCTTGACAAAGACTATCCCGCTACATTGTCGCACAAAATCGTAACCGAACTGCTCCGCGACAATCTTCACTATGATGGAGTGGTTGTAACCGACGATATGTACATGGAGGGAATCCTAAGCCAATATTCAATCCCCGACGCCCTCGCACTTGCCATCAACGCAGGTGCCGACATTCTGCTCGTGGGCAACAATATCGACACTGGGTTTGAACCTAACCGTCCTTTCAAACTCGTGGACATCATTGTCGACCTAGTCAAGACCGGCAAAGTCCCCTACCAGCGCATCCATGAATCGAGTGAGCGCATCCTCCGCCTCAAAGCAAAGCTGAAAAGATAAAGGCTAAACAATAAAAAATAAGTGGGAACTATTTTAAATAGAACCCACTTTTTATTTTTCCTATATGTTTTTTGTGATTTGGCTTTAATGAAGTCGGTCACCTTGCGGGGGAGGACATCCAAACTGACATTTAGTTCATTCGTCTGAGAAAAGCCTACATTTCCCTTCTCTCAAATGTGGCGAAGCAGTCACGCCAGTGCTGTGGCAGAGGGGCGGGAAGGCGAGTCTCGGGGTCGAGATAGACCATGATTTGCGAGCAGAAGCACTTGATTTCGCCAGTAGCGGAGTTTTGCAGTGCCTGCAGCACAGTAAAGCTCTTGTTGCCCACGTGATCCACCTGTGTGAGCACCACAAGAGGCTCGTCAAAGAGCGTCTCGTGCAAGAAGTTGATATTGATGTTGGCAATCACCACGTTAACGTTATTCCAGTCCTGTCGCTCGCCAGCAGCCTGCTGGAAATAGTCGCTTTTGCCCAGGTCGAAAAGGTTGAGATAGACCGAGTTGTTCACATGTCCCAACGTGTCGAGGTCGCTGAATCGCAGCTGTACCGGCACCGAGTGGTGAAAAGGGGTTGTTATGTTGAAGTCCATATTATTTTTGGTGTTTATCTATATTTTTCATGACAAAGATAAAAGCTATAGATCAAAACTGCAAATTTTTAGTTATTTTGTATCAGAAAAAAATGTATATTTGCAAATCCATTTCAGTTCTTGCTGATTATTATTAACCTTACATAAACTCAATAATTATGAAACTACGACTGTTATTAATATTTGCTTTGATTTCACTATTGGGATTTACAGCCAATTCTAGGCAAAATAATAAGGTGACTAATGCTGTTAATGTTCTTTTTCCTACTATGAAATATAGACTAGGAGATCAAGTTAAAGAAATAGGAAAAACTACAGAAGAAACATATGATGAAAACTATATAGAAGATTTGAACATAGAAAGTGAGAACTTAGAAGAAAATTACATTACAATTTTAGCTAAAAATGCTACCACATTATTGTTAGATACTGAACGTGGAACCGACGGGACTCCCATGAGAAAGTACATCTACTTCTATGATAGTTATGAAAACGAGCTCACAAATAACGGTCGTTGTGTTCAAGGTGTCAACAAAGTAAAAAGACTTTCCTTTCCTGCCGATGAGGCTGGGCTTGCACAGTGGAGAAAACAACTGGTACGCTTGTTTGCATCAAAGAATGAACAACTATTGGCAGAAATCGAAACAATCAAAGAAAAATGGAGTAAAGGTAAGATAACGGAAGAAGTCTATAATAGTTTAATTAGAGAAGCTATAAATCGTCAAGCTGAAGATTTGTCTGCCAATCGTCCTATAGTTATCATCAAACCAATGGGCAATGCCGAAACCGGTGATGTGATAGACGCATTCACTATTATGGAGAAGTGTTATATCACTTCATTTCAGATAGAGGACATAACCCACACCGACTCGGTGATGGTCTTCAACTCGTTGTACCCAGGTAAAGATATGCCCAACGATGTGAATTTCTATACTTATGGAAACTTAGACTATCCACAAAATTTTGATTTTACGCTTGATGTTCCCAAAGGATACGAAGACATCACAAATGCTTTCATCAATCCTAACTCAGATTCTATGAGATTTATCAATGATCCTTTATATAGCCCTGTTTTGTCAATAGAAGTCGCACCCAGCAAGAAAATAAAAGACGGAGCTTCAGTAGCTTTGACACTCTATGAAGACTTGTTTAAAAATGATCTGAAATCAGAATATGTTGAAAAGAACCGAAAAAGAAGAATCAATCGTTTGCTTGCAAGTCAGTCTTTTAAACAGCTGATTAAAAGGTTTGGAAACAATGTAGCTAAAACTGAATGGTTTGAATTATGCGACAATGACGTATCCGAGTCTAATGACTTTCAAAAGTCAGTTCGAAAAATAGAAGAAACTATAATCATGGGTGGGAAACTGGAAGAGTATGCATTGTGGCGGAATAGTCAATTACTGCTGATACATACCGACAAGCACACACCTTATAGTGCATTAAAGTGTGTAACCGACAATTTGAGACAAATTAATCTAAACAGAATGATATTGGCTTATTAAATCAATTTCAAAACAAAAATAGACGATGTCGGAATGACATCGTCTATTTTTTTCTCTCCGCAATCACCTGAAAACTATCTCGCGGATTACGTCTTTTCCCACGAGCTTGTTGAGCTGGGCGATGATGCTTGAGCGGGATAGCATGAGATCGTTGCGCAGGGCTGCGGAGTCGATTTTGACGGTTATCACTCCGTTTTCAACATATCGCTCGCTTGTCATGCGGTTCACTCCGGGTCCCACCACTTCCTGCCACAAGTGCAGCGCTTTATGCTCAAGCATGGTGGCCTCGATATCCTCTTGCTGCATAAAGTCGCCAATAATCTCGGCTATCGATTTTGCCTCGGTGCGTTTCATTGCTTGGCCTCCTCCTGGCGACTGGCTATGGGGGTGATATTTCCGTTCTCCACGACAAACATGGCATAGTCACCACTCATCATAGAGATTATCTCGTCGAGATGGGTGCGGTTGGTGTCGGTGATAAAAATCTGCCCGAAGTCACGGTTGCTGCTCACTACGTTGATGATACTTACCACGCGCTGTTCGTCGAGTTTGTCGAAAATATCGTCGAGCAGCAGGATGGGCGTAGTTCCGGTATATTGCTTCAAGAATTCAAACTGTGCCATGCGCAGGGCGATGGTGTAGGTTTTGCACTGGCCTTGAGACCCAGTTTTGCGCATTGGGTGGTCACCGAGCCACAGGTCGATGTCGTCACGGTGCACACCGCGAGTGGTATAGCCCATAATGTGGTCGCGGTCGCGATTAGCGTTAAATACCTGCTGCATCGACAGTTCGCTCAAGTGGCTCTTGTAGCTCAGACGCACTTTCTCGGCATCACCCGCAATCGCCTGATAGTATCGCATGAAGATGGGAGAGAACACTTCGAGCCATTGCTTGCGTGTGTTATACAGTACTGTGGCAGTACTCGCCATAGCCTGTTCCACAGTCTCATAGAGCAATGGGTCACGATAGTCGTTCTTTATCATTGAATTGCGCTGTTCCAAAGCCTTGTTGTAGCGAATCAGCGCATCGAGATACTGACGGTTGCCCTGAGAGATAATCTGGTCCATAAGCCTACGGCGTTCATCGCTGCCCCCACGAATCAAGTCCCAGTCCAGCGGCGAAATCATTACAAGCGGCAGCAGACCGATATGCTCGCTCAGCCGCTTGTAGTCCTTGCCGTTGCGCTTCACCGTCTTGCGCTTTCCACGCTGCACGCTCAAAGCGATTTCCTCGGGCGCTCCTTTACGGCTGTATCGCCCTTGAAGCATAAGGAAATTGGCGTCATGATTGATTGCTGCGCTGTGCTCATTGCTGCTAGTGAAGCTCTTGCAATAACTTAAGTAGTAGATGGCATCGAGCACGTTGGTCTTCCCCATTCCGTTGTTTCCTATCAGGCAATTTACGTTTGGAGAGAACCTCAGCTGCGCCTCGGCAATATTCTTGTAGTTCAATATGGAAAGCTGCTCCAGTATCATGTCACCGCAAAGGTAGTAAAATCTTTCTACTTTTCGAAATTTTTTTCACCAAATGCGCGGCAACAGCACCCGAAGCTATCAACGGATTTTCAGCTTTCGCCACAGAGGGCGGGGAATGCGGCGCCACAGGGCGGTAGCTATGCGCCAGCGCCAGTCGATTACCCATGCATGACGGCGGTTCTTTATGGCTCGCACCATCTCACTGGCGACCTTCTCGGGTTTAAGGAGCATGGGATATTGCGGATTGTCGCCTAGCAATGGCGTGGCGACAAAACCTGGACGCAAGTCGGTGAACGTGATGTTGAGCCCCCGCATGTTAGCTTGTTGCTCAAGAGCTTGGATATAGGTGTTCTGCATGGCTTTGGTCGCTGAGTAGGAAGGTGCAGCACCCAAACCTTTGGTGCCCGCGATGCTGCTTATGGCTGCGATGTGTCCACCACCATGCTCAGCCATATATCGATAGGCAGCACCTATCATGCGGGTAAATCCCATGCCATTGGTGTTCACGGTATTTAGCTCAATCTCGGGCTCAAGTTCCATATTCTGGCTGCCCACACCGGCGGCATAGAAAAACAAATCCATGCCACCCACCTTCTCAATGAGCTGTTCCAGCGCATGGGGAGCGTCATCGCTCGTCACATCGATGGCCTGCACCTCTACCTTATCTGGAGTCAAAGCTTTAAGGTCCTCAAGAGGCTCGGTGCGCCGAGCTGCAATGCCTAGCTTGTAACCATCGGCAATCAGCAATTTTGCTACTTCCTTACCAAGTCCCGAGGAGGCTCCTATAACAATTCCTTTTCTCATCGTTGAGCGAGAAATTCGGTCAATTTTGCCACCGCACGACCGCGGTGGCTGATGCGGTTCTTGTCCTCGGCGCTCATTTCGCCAAAGGCGCAGTCGGCCTCATCGGGCTTGAAAATGGGGTCATAGCCAAAGCCACTGACACCGTGGCGCTCGGTGAGGATGTGTCCCTCCACTTTGCCCTCGAAAGTGTGAATTTCTCCACCCATAATTAGTACAATTGCTGTGCGGAAACGTGCCGTGCGCTCCTCCATTGACACTCCGTCGAGCAGACGCAACACCTTGTCGATGTTGCGCTCGCTGTCGTGAGCCACACCGCCGTAACGCGCCGAGTGAACGCCCGGTTCGCCCCCCAAGGCATCAATCTCAAGCCCTGTGTCATCGCTGAAGCAGTCGTAGCCGTAGTGCTCTTTCACCCACTTTGCCTTAATCATGGCGTTGCCCTCGATAGTTGGCTCAGTCTCGGGGATGTCATCGTGACATCCTATGTCGGCAAGGCTCAATACATTGTATTTTCCAGCCATAATCTGGCGCAATTCACTGAGCTTGTGCTCATTGTTGGTCGCAAAAACGATGTCTTTCATTTTCTATAGTTGACGAGCTACTCTTAAATGATAAACGAAAATTACACTACTACGTTGACAATCTTGTTGGGAACGACGATGACCTTTTTGGGCTGCTTGCCGTCGAGCCAACGTGCGGCACCCTCGTGAGCGAGGGCTTGAGCCTGAACTTCGTCTCCAGCAGTACCGGCTGGAACCTCAATGTTGTAACGTGGCTTGCCGTTGAAGAGAACTGTGTATTTCACTACGCTCTCCTTGAGGTATTCCTCGTTCCAAGTTGGCCATTGAGCGTCGCACACTGTACCTTCCTCGCCCAGCACGTGCCACAACTCTTCGGCGATATGGGGTGCGAATGGCGAGAGCAGTACTACGAAGTCGCGATATACGCTCTTGGTGCGGCACTTCATGCTGCTGAGCTCGTTGGAGCAAATCATGAATGCTGCTACGCTGGTGTTGTAAGAGAACTGCTCGATATCTTGCGATACTTTCTTGATGAGTTTATGGATTGATTTCAGAGCTTCGGCGCTTGGCTTCTCGTCGACGAGTTGGAGCTCGTCGCCCTTGAAGAAGAGTCCCCACAGACGCTTGAGGAAGCGGTTCACGCCGTCGATACCGTTGGTGTCCCAAGGCTTGCTAGCCTCAACGGGACCCAGGAACATCTCATACAGGCGCAGCGTGTCGGCGCCATAGCGCTCAACGATATCATCGGGATTTACAACGTTGAACATAGATTTCGACATCTTCTCAATCGCCCAGCCGCAAACATATTTATCATTCTCGAGGATGAACTCGGCATCGGCAAACTCTGGCCTCCACTCCTTGAACTTCTCGATGTCGAGCACATCGTTGCTCACGATATTCACGTCAACATGAATTGGAGTGGTGTCGTAGTCTTTCTTGAGGTTGAACGAAACAAATTTGTTGGTGTCCTTGATGCGATATACAAAGTTGGAACGTCCCTGAATCATACCTTGGTTAACGAGTTTGCGGAAAGGCTCAGCCTCGCATACATAGCCGTAGTCATACAAGAATTTGTTCCAGAAGCGGCTGTAAATCAAATGACCGGTGGCATGCTCGGTTCCGCCCACATAGAGGTCTACCTGGCGCCAATATTCGTCGGCTTCCTTGCTAACGAGGGCCTCATCGTTGTGGGGATCCATATAGCGCAGATAGTAGGCGCTTGAGCCTGCAAAGCCAGGCATGGTGTTCAATTCGAGTGGTCGGCCGTTGCTGGCAACCCAGTTCTGAGCGCGTCCCAGTGGGGGCTCGCCAGTCTCGGTGGGAAGGAACTTGTCTACCTCGGGCAACTGCAGTGGCAGCTCGCTCTCGTCGAGTGGCTGTGGCTGTCCGTCCTCGTCGTAGTAGATGGGGAAGGGCTCGCCCCAGTAGCGCTGACGGCTAAAGATAGCATCGCGCAGACGGTAGTTCACCTTCACCTTGCCAATTCCCGCCTCTTCGATGTATTCCTTGGTCTTGGCTATGGCATCTTTCACCTGGAGACCGTTGAGCTGCAGACGTTCGTTGCTGGAGTTCATCATGATGCCATCCTTAGCATCAAAGCTCTCCTCGCTAATGTCGGCGCCCTCAATCAATGGGATGATGGGCAGGTCAAAATGCTTAGCAAAAGCATAGTCGCGGCTGTCGTGGGCGGGCACCGCCATAATGGCGCCGGTGCCGTAGCCAGCGAGCACATAGTCGCTGATGTAGATGGGAATCTCCTTGCCGGTAACGGGGTTGATAGCATAGCTGCCGCTAAACACACCGCTCACTTTCTTCTCTATCAAGCGCTCGCGCTCGGTCTTGTGCTTTACCTCATCGAGATAGGCATCGACTGCTGCGCGCTGCTCGGCGGTTACCACCTGCTCCACATACTCGCTCTCGGGAGCCAGTACCATGAAGGTCACACCAAAGATAGTATCGGCACGGGTGGTGAAAATGAGCAGCTGCTCATCGCTGCCCACGATGGGGAACAGCATCTCGGCACCCTCGCTGTAGCCAATCCAGTTCTTCTGAGTCTCCTTGATTGATTCGCTCCACTCGATAGTGTCGAGATCACGCAGCAAGCGGCCGGCATAGGCGCTCACGCGCAGGCACCACTGGCTCATCACCTTCTGCTCCACGGGATATCCGCCACGAATCGACACGCCTTCGCTCACCTCATCGTTGGCAAGCACTGTGCCAAGTGCAGGACACCAGTTCACCATCGTGTTGCCACGATAGGCGATGCGGAAGTTCATAAGCATCTCGCTTTTCTCCTTGTCGCTCATGGCGTTCCACTCGTCGGCGGTGAATTCTACCTTGGCATTGGTGTGGGCGTTGCAACCATCATAGCCGTTTCTCTCAAAGTATTCCACCAGTTCCTCAATGGGACGTGCTTTGTCGAGCTCGGTGTTGTAATAGCTTTTGAACATCTGCAGGAACGCCCATTGTGTCCATTTATAATATTTTGGCTCGCAAGTTCTTACCTCGCGGTCCCAATCATAGCAGAATCCTATTTTATCGAGTTGCTCGCGGTAGCGGGCGATGTTCTTCACTGTGGTGATTTCGGGATGCTGGCCAGTTTGGATGGCATATTGCTCGGCTGGCAGGCCATAGGCGTCATAGCCCATAGGGTGCAGCACGTTAAAACCTTTCTGGCGCTTGTAGCGAGCATAGATGTCGCTGGCGATGTAGCCCAGAGGGTGACCAACGTGCAGACCAGCGCCGCTGGGATAGGGAAACATATCGAGAACATAGAACTTAGGCCTGCTCTCGTCGATGTCTACCTTGTAGGTTTTGTTGTCCTTCCAATACTGTTGCCACTTTTTCTCAATCTCGTTAAAATTGTACTCCATATTACCTATTGAGTTATATAAATTATATCTTTTTTTTTATTTCAAGGTGCAAAGATAGTTATAAGTTCTCAGTTTTTAGCCATTAGTTGTCAGTTTTTTGATTTTTCGTGTTTTGGTACGAATCTCATCCTTGAATTTTTTTGGGCTGCATGGTACACTGGGGTTAATAGGGATGCTTGGGACGCTTGGGACGCTTGGGACAGTGAAATGTCACTTTGGTTGCCTGATTTTGGTTGACTGTTTGTTCAGTCCTTATTCCTTAATAAAAGTTGACTCGGTTAAACTTATCCCTGTTAGGGGTTGACTGCTCCCGTTCTTATTCCTGCTATGGGTTGACTTAAGGCCGTAGGCCGAAAGGAAGCCCATAGCAGGTTGCAAAGGTAAACCATTTTCAGGAATATCC
>JAFZAC010000044.1 GCA_017548365.1 Muribaculaceae bacterium | reverse complement strand
GCTGCTCGCCCCCTTGTCGCTAGGCGCTCCCCTCGGTGTTTTTCATAATATTAGCTCTGCTTACAGATTGTAAGCACCACCCATTTTGACCATTAGAAGTCTTTGATGGAAATTTTACCACTCATTTTGACCAATAGACCACTTAAATCAATTTTTTTGAAAAAAGTTGTTCTAGAGTGAAACATTTTGCACTGCTTGCTACGTCACAATCATGAAACCGCCTGGTGCGGTAATTCGTTGAAACAACAAAACTACAGATGATATGAGACGTACAGTTTTATTCCTTACAGCAATTCTGACCTCTGTCGCAATGATGGCGGCAACCTTCACAGGAAAAGTGATAGACGAGAATAACCAACCATTCCCTTATGCCAATGTGGTGCTGCTCAATTCCAGCGACAGCACTTATATCACTGGTACGACAACTGGTGAGGACGGCACTTTCACACTGCCAACTGGAAATAATGGCATCATTGTCAAAATCAGTTACATTGGCTATGCCACGAAATATATAAATCCAGGCGTCGACAATCTTGGCATGATTCAGCTGCTGCCCGAGGCCACGATGCTTGGCGAAGTGGTGGTAAAGGGTACACGACCCATTTTCAAGGTTACCACCGAGGGCATCAAAACCGATGTTGATGGCACTTTGTTGAGTAAAGTGGGCACTGCTAGCGATGTGCTCCAAAACTTGCCTGGAGTGCAGAAGAAAAGCGATGGCATTGAGGTCTTTGGCAAGGGAACGCCGCTCGTCTATATTAATGGTCGTGTGATGCGCAACAAAAGCGAGCTTGACCAGCTTAAGAGCGACGACATCGAGAGCGTGGAACTTATTACCAACCCCGGCGCTAAATATAAAGCTGACGTGGAATCGGTCATACTAATCAAGACCAAGCGTCCGCAGGGCGAGGGATTCTCATTTGACGCCGAGACTTATTATTATCAAGGCAATAACATGGACTTGGCCGTTGGCTTGAATTGGAACTATCGCAAGGGAGGGCTCGATATTTTTGGCAGCGAGTGGTATAACGAGGACAATTGGCATCATAACGATGGCATACTACTTGATGTGAAATCCGATACTATTTGGCACCTCGACCAGTTCATCTATGGTCGCACTCACAGCCGCTCGCTCTATAACTCGGTGGGAGTGAACTATGTTCTTGGCGACAACCACTCGATGGGGCTGCGCTACGATACCAAGTGGAATTTCAAGAACAACACTTGGGGCAGCATGACCGCCGATGTGACGGCCGACGGTGATTTCTACGACCATCTGGTTAATACTGTTGACCAAGATGATAAATCCAACATGCCGCACACTATCAATGCCTACTACAACGGCAAAATAGGAAAGACCAGCATCGACGTGAATCTAGACTATATGTTCTACAAGGACCGCACTAACCAGTATAACAACGAGGTAAGTCAGGAACAGGATAGCCGCATCGTTACCGCGCAAAGCGTGGTGCGAAACCAACTACTGGCAGGCAAACTCGTGCTCTCGTGGCCACTGTGGGGCGGCAACCTACAGGCTGGCTCCGAGCTTAGCAACACCCATCGCAATGACGACTACATTAACCCTGAGCAGATAGTGCCTACCTCATTCACCGAGCAGCGAGAGCGCAACTACGCCTTCTTCGTGGAATATGCTCGCCCTTTGCCTTTCGGACAGATGCGTTTGGGTCTGCGCAATGAGAATGTGTGTAGCAACTACTACAGTATGGGCGAACTTGTTCCGGATCAGAGCCGCACTTACCACCATCTGTTTCCTACAATAGGACTCTCGGCGCGTGCTGGAAGTGTGCAGTTTATGCTCAATTATGCAATGAAGATTCAGCGTCCCTATTACTGGCAGCTCAACGGTAGCGTCACCTATGGCAACCGCTTCACATGGGAGAGCGGAAATCCCACTTTGAAACCGTCAATCAACAACCAATTAAGCTTCGTGGCGATGTATAAGTGGATAAACCTGATGGTCGATTTCAAACGCACCAGCGACGTTATAGTGAATGTTGCAAAAGAGGTCCCTGGCAGCGAGGCTACTACTCTAATAACCCGTGACAATGTTGACCATGCCGATGCTCTCAGGGTGATGCTCAATCTTGCACCGCAGTTTGGAATTTATCAGCCCCAACTCTCGATTTCCGTTATGAAGGACTGGGTTGAAATTCCGTCGCCCACTGGATTTATCAGTCCAAAACGCCCATTTGTCTTTATCCAGTTTTATAACAACATCAGGATATTGCCCACGCTCACTGCATCGGCCAACATGAGCATAGTGACAAAGGGCGACAAAGAGAACATGTCGCTGACCAAAGCAGGTCTTCAAGCCGATTTGAGTGTTACAAAAACATTCTTCAACGACCGGTTCTCGATAAAAGTAGCGGGACTCAATATTTTTGATGCGCAGGAACACATTGACTTGAATTATGGATTGCGCCATCTGCACCAAGACAGCCACTATGACTCACGTAAGCTGCAAGTGACATTACGCTACAAGTTCAATACAGTACAAAGCAAATATCGCGGCTCGGGCGCGGGCAGCGACGAAAAAGCAAGACTTGGTAAATAATTAAAAGCACACTAGGCAAGAAACATTCATTTTACCCGCTTCATAAGTACTATTTATTTTGAAGGATGCGACATTTTCATGGTGTCGCATCCTCTTTTTTGTGCCCAACAAACAGTTTTTTGAAAAAACTTAGGTCAATAACGTTAGTTATTGAAATTGTTTTCGTAACTTTGCAAGTTATAAACTATGTCTTATAATTAACAGGCAGGTATTATTGCAGATGACGACAGGAAGATGGATACGTTTTGCTTGCATTTTGGGCTTGTGGCTGTTTCTGGTCTACATAGTATGGACACAGGCTCAGCACAATTTCATGACGGTATTTGCCATCGTAGCAAGCGGAATTATCGTTTTCGTTCCTCTCTACAAGAAATACATAAAGAACAATAAGTGATAGATGTCGACCAAAGAATATATTCAAGAGCATTTCCCGCTCCTGGCGAAGATTGATTCTCCTGCCGACCTAAAGAAACTGTCGGTCGATGAGTTGCCAGCCGTGTGTGACGAGCTGCGCAAGTTCATCGTGCATGAATTGAGCGAGAACCCTGGTCATTTTGCCTCGAGCATGGGAGCCGTAGAGATAGCCGTGGCGTTGCACTATGTGTTCAACACGCCCGACGACCGCCTCGTGTGGGACGTGGGGCATCAGGCCTATCCCCACAAAATCTTGACTGGCCGTCGCGACCGCTTCTCGACCAACCGCAAGATGGGAGGCTTGAGTGGTTTCCCAAATCCCAGCGAGAGCGAATATGACACTTTCCAGGCAGGCCATGCCAGTAACTCTATCTCGGCAGCCTTGGGAATGTCTATCGCCAGCGAGCTCCAGGCAAATCCAGATCGCAGGGTCGTTGCCGTCATCGGCGATGCTTCGATCAGTGGAGGCTTGGCATTTGAGGGTATAAACAACGCCTCTATCCACAAGAACAATCTACTCATCGTACTCAACGACAACGACATGTCAATCGATCGCCCCGTGGGCGCTTTGGGCGAATATATGACAAAACTCTCCACTTCCAAGAGTTACAATGACTTCCGCTACAAGACCTATCAGTTCATGCGCAAGCACCATATCATTGGCGATAGCGGCAAAGGTGTAGTGCTACGTTTCAACAATGCCATGAAGTCGTTGCTCACTGGTCAGCAGAACATTTTCGAGGGCCTTAACATTCGCTACTTTGGACCATTTGATGGGCACGACGTCAAGAAACTTGTCAAGACTTTCCGTGACATAAAGGACATGACAGGTCCCAAGCTCATTCACTTGCACACTGTCAAGGGAAAGGGTTATGAACCTGCCGAGAAAGATCCCACTACATGGCACGCTCCAGGCAAGTTTGACGAGGACACGGGAGAGCGCATTAAGGGTGGTAGCGCTGGAAAGCCACTGAAATTTCAGGATGTATTTGGCAAAACTCTGGTGGAGCTCGCTAAGGACGACCAGAATATTGTGGCTATCACTGCAGCAATGCCTAGCGGTACTTCAGTATCGATGATGCAGGCCGAGTTCCCGCGTCGCACCTTCGATGTGGGCATCAGCGAGGGCCATGCAGTGACCTTTGCCGGCGGTCTTGCACGCGAGGGCCTTCGTCCCTTTGTTGCAATCTACAGCGCCTTCATCCAGCGTGCCTACGACTCTATTATCAACGACGTGTCAATTGCGCGTCTGCCCGTGACATTCTGCCTCGACCGCGCTGGTTTGGTGGGAGAAGACGGAGTGACTCACCATGGTCTTTTTGATTTGGCTTTCATGCGTGCCATTCCTGGAATGACTGTAACCGCACCCATGGACGAGCACACGCTGCGAAACCTTATGTACACTGCTCAGCGTCGTGTCGAGGGGCCTTTCTCGATTCGCTACCCTCGTGGCACTGGCAAATTAGTTGACTGGCACAACGAGATGCTGGAACTGTCATTGGGCAAAGGCCGCAAGCTGCGCGACGGCAATGATGTGGCAATCCTGAGCCTGGGCACAATAGGAACCAACGTGCAAGAGGCGTGCGAGTCGCTCCACGAGCAAGGCATTGAAGTTGCCCACTACGATATGATATTCCTAAAACCCATCGACGAGGAGATTCTGCAGGAGGTTGCTCAACGCTACTCTAAGATTGTCACTGTCGAAGAAGGTGTCTTAAAAGGTGGATTGGGCAGTGCCGTTGCTGAATGGCTTATGGCGCATGGTTGCAACGTGGAATTCGTCTCTATGGGAATTGACGACATGTTTGTCGATCAAGGCACTATCAAGCAGCTGCAAGAAATGTGCCATCTTGATGCAGCTTATATTGAGCAACAAGTTAAACAACTGCTAAACAAGAGTGAATCATGAGAATTGTGATTGCAGGAGCCGGCGAGGTGGGAACACACCTGGCAAAGATGCTCTCTAACGAGGAGCAAGACATTATCGTCGTTGACAAAGACGAGAAGAAGCTTTACAACCTTGAGAATTACAACCTGATGACTATGCAGGGTAGCGCTGTGTCGCTAGATGTGCTAAAGAGCATTCAAGTGGGCGTTGCCGACATTTTCATTGCTGTAACTCCTCATGAGACAATAAATGTTATTGCTTCTTCTATGGCAAAGAGTCTGGGTTGCAAGAAAGCTGTGGCTCGAATCGACAATTTTGAGTTCATGAAGCCAGCCTCCAAGAAGTTCTTTTCCTCTTACGGCATCGACACTCTCATTTATCCCGAGTATCTTGCTGCTATTGAGGTGAAAACTGCTATGCAACACCCATGGGCAAGGAATTGGTTTGAGATGCTCAATGGCGAGTTGGTGTTAGCAGGTGTCAAAGTAAGAGATAATGCACGCATCGTTGGACATAAACTTAAGGACTTGAGCGGCATTTCGAGTTTCATGCATGTTAATGCCATCAAGCGCAACCGCGAGATTATCATTCCTGGTGGTAATGACGAAGTGCTCCACAACGATATCATCTATGTAGCAACCACTCCGCGCAACATCGACGATGTAATAGCCATTTGCGGAAAGATAAATCACAGAGTGGAAAGCGTGCTCATCATGGGAGGTAACGAGATTGTCAAGCAGCTGGCAGAACTCATTTGTCAGGACTATAAAGTGAAAATCATGCATAGTGACTTGGCGCGTTGCCAGGAGCTTGCCGATGAATTGCCCGACTGCAACATTGTTCACTATGAGGCTGGAAATACCGATGTGCTCGAAGACGAAGGTGTGGAAGACTATGATGTTTTTGTTGCGCTTGGCGATAGCAGCGAGAGCAATATCTTGAGCTGTGTCATGGCCAAGGAGTTGGGAATGCGTAAGACGATTGCTCAGGTCGAAAACTTGCAGTTCGTCAATGAGGCCGAGAGTTTAAACATTGGCACTATCATCAATAAGAAACTCATTGCGTCGAGCACAATCTTCCAAATGATGATTGACGCCGACACCGAGACCTCCAAGAGCCTTGCTCTTGCCGATGCCGAAGTTGCCGAACTCGAGGTCGGAGCTGGAGCCAAGGTGACTAAGGCCATGGTAAAGGATTTGCGCCTAAGCCGCGATATGACTATTGCCGGATTGGTGCGCAATGGCGAGGGCTTGCTGGTAACAGGTGACACCCAGTTGCAGGCTGGTGACCGTGTGGTTGTCTTCTGCCTTGCAGGTGCTATTCACAAAATAGAAAAAATGTTTGGTTAACAACTAAAAACTAAGAACTAACAACTATCATCCCATGCACATGATGATGCGACATAGGACGTTTTCAAAGACCATAAACTTTCCCATTGTGTTGAGAGTTGTGGGGTGGCTCCTCATGATTGAGTCTTTGTTCATGATAGCTCCTCTTTTGGTTTCTTTGATCTATGGTGAGAAGTGGGAGGCTATTTGTTTTGCTGTGTCGGTTGTCATTACTTTAGTTGTGGGATTGTTCATGAATTACCGCATCAAGCCTTCTAGCAAGGCGATGCGCAAGCGCGAGGGTCTTTTGCTAACAGCTACTACATGGGTGTTTTTCTCGATTTTTGGCATGATTCCATTCTTGATGTCGGGTACAGTGACAGGAATTACCGACGGCTTTTTTGAGACTATGTCAGGTTTTACTACTACTGGAGCCTCGGTCATTAAAGATATTGAGGCGTTGCCGCGTGGAATATTATTCTGGCGCTCGATGATGCAGTGGATAGGCGGCATGGGAATCATTCTCTTCACCTTGGCTGTGCTCCCCATGCTCAACTACAAGGGGGGGGTCTCGTTGTTTAACAGCGAGGTGACTGGCATAACCCACGAGAGAATGCGCCCACGTGTAAGCCAAACAGCCAAGAGCCTGTGGGCTATCTATCTCGTGTTTACAGTCGTTCTTGCATTGCTGTTAGGCTTTGGTCCCATGGGGTGGTATGACGCCATATGCCACACCATGAGTACAGTGTCGACAGGAGGTTTCTCTACTAAGAATAATGGCCTTCACTACTGGCATGACTATTACAGCGATATTGTCATCATGATTTTCATGCTTGTGTGCGGTATCAACTTTACAATTATTTATAAAGTGGCTGTACAGGGCAAATTCAATGAGATAAAGCGCAGCGATACCTTAAAGTGGTATTTGGGTATTGTCATAGTGGGGTCAATTGTTGTATTTGCACGTATTGCCTATATGAGCTTTGTCGATACATGGCATTTTGGTGCTATTCTAGCAGCTTTTGATACTATATCGGCAATAACATCCACTGGTTATGCAACCTACAATTATGAACGTGAAGGACAGTTCATTTTCTTTTTCCTGATGTTGCTCATGTTCTTTGGAGGTATGGCAGGCTCTACTGCTGGTGGTGCTAAGATTGACCGCCTTGTGGTTCTGCTCAAGAATGTGAAGAACGAGTTGTATAAGGTGGTTCACAGCAGTGCAGTCACAGCCGTTAGGCTTGATGGCAAATCGATACCCCACATGGTAGTCGAGAAAATTCTAGCTTTCCTCTCTATCTATGTGGTGGTAATGATTTCGGTGGCAGTCATGCTTACTTTGTTTGGCCTTCCTGCATTCGATGCGCTGTTCAATTCTCTGTCGGCAATTAGCAACATTGGCTTTGGATATGGAGAGATGACAGGTGGTGACGACAAGTTTGCCATGATACCCGATGCGTGCAAGTGGATTTTGGCGCTAGAAATGCTCATTGGGCGTCTTGAAGTGTTCACTGTCCTGGCACTGTTCTCTCCGGGTTTCTGGAAGAAAGACTGAGAAAAGACGAGACTATGATAAAACAGAAAGATTTTTAAAACAACGAGTATATTGAAATTGAAAAAAACACGAAATGAGTAAAGACGATTTTATTTACGACGAGTACGGAGTCGATACCTCGGCTATTAAAGAGAGGGAAAGAAAAAAACGGCAGGCACGCGCTAAGCAAGAAGAGGAGCAAGAAAAACTCTCGGTTTGGAAGAGATTCTTGAACTTCTTCAGGCATGGACGCACACATGTTGCCATGGGAGTGATTCTCTTGATGTTGGGAGTATACTTCCTTGTGACATTCCTGTCTTTTGTCCTTTTCTCGGGCGGTAACGACCAGGGAAAAGTTAACAACAGCACTATTATTGAGAATGCCGACCCGGCCAACATCAGCAGGGCAGTGGACAACCTTGGTGGTTCGATAGGAGCGGCCACTGCACAATTCTTCATCGCCGATGGAGTGGGACTGGCAGCTTTCATTATTGTGATTTGGTGCTTTACGCTTGGCATGAGGCTAATACGCAGGAAGAGAGTGCAGTTCTACACCTATTCTGTCATTTCGGTCTATAGCATCCTCACCTTCTCGATGTTGCTTGGTGCTTTAACCTACAATTCTCATTTCGCTTTCTTCAGATTTGGCGGAAATCTAGGGCATTATGCCAACCAATGGCTTATGGGTCTGTTGGGCATATATGGTATGATTGCAGTTAATTTGATTTTGCTCATTTTGTGGATTCTTGTCTGCTATAATACCATCATGGTTGTATACAAGAAAATGAAGAGCTTTAATGCTCAGCGCAAGCATATGAAGGAAGAAGATGAGGCTGCAAGGACCGACCGCAACCATCATGACGATTCAGGATTCAAGGGTGATGACCAATCGTCGACCAATAATAATAGAAAGAGCAAGAGGTCTCTTGTCAGCAAGTTGGTTGACAATAACGACAACGAGAATTCTGAAAAAAAAACTAACAAAAAAAGAATATCTAAACGTTCTACTAAAGGTGATAATGACCCTGATATGGAGATTCTCAAGGCAAAGAACGTTGAGCTCGCCAAGGGTATTACCAATCCGCATGACCCAACTGGAGAATTCATGCATTATCGCTTCCCTCCTATTGACTTGCTTGCCGATATTAAGACCAAAGTTGACAATGTCGACATAAGTGAGCAGGAGGATAACAAGCGTCGTATTGTTGAGACTTTGGGACAATACGGCATTGGCATCAAGACAATCACAGCTCATGTGGGACCAACTGTCACACTGTTTGAGATTGTGCCCGAAGACGGAGTGAGAATCAGCAAGATTCGTAACCTCGAGGATGATATAGCTCTGAGCCTTGCCGCGCTTGGCATACGCATTATAGCTCCAATGCCTGGACGAGGAACAATAGGCATCGAGGTGCCTAACCATGATCCGCAGATTGTCTCCATTCGCGAGGCAATAGCTTCACGTGCATTCCAGGATAGCAAGGCGGCACTGCCCATGGTGCTTGGATGCACAGTGACCAATGATGTGTTTGTTGCCGACCTCACCAAGATGCCACACCTTCTTGTTGCAGGTGCTACAGGACAAGGTAAATCGGTGGGTCTTAACACCATTATCGCATCGCTTCTTTACAAGAAGGGCCCGAGTGAGCTCAAGTTTGTCCTCATCGATCCCAAAAAGGTGGAATTCAGCCTTTATGCCTCGCTCGAGAAGTATTTCTTTGCTAAGATTGAAGGCGAGGAAAAATCAATTATCACCGACACTGCTAAGGTGGTACAGACACTCAACTCACTAGTTCAGGAAATGGAGAACCGTTATCTTGTGCTTGAGGAAGTGGGTGAACGCAAACTCGAAGACTACAACCGCCGCTGGAAGAAAGAACTGCGGCACAAGATGGACGAGAGCGGCAAATTCTACAAGTATATGCCTTATATCGTGGTCATTGTTGACGAGTTCAGCGATCTTATCATGACAGCAGGTAAGGAAGTAGAGACCCCAATTGTGCGCATAGCTCAAAAGGCGCGTGCCGTAGGCATTCACATGATTATTGCTACACAGCGTCCGTCGTCTAACGTTATTACAGGACTCATTAAAGCAAACTTCCCTGGACGTATCGCATTCCGTGTGATGCAGATGGTTGACAGTCGCATCATCCTCGATCGACCTGGAGCCCAGCAGCTAATAGGTCGTGGAGATATGCTCTTCTCGGCCAATGGAGAGATTACCCGACTTCAATGTCCATTGATTGACACTCCCGAGATTGTGAACATATGCTACTTTATTAAGGAACAGGAAGATGCCGATACCGAAGTGAGTCACGAGCAACCCTACATTTTGCCCGATTATGAGGGCGATACATCGGGTGGCGATGGCGGTGACTATAGTGGTGGCGGCTCATTAAGCGACCGAGACCCCTTGTTTGAGGAAATCGCCCGTTTGGTGGTGACAAGTGACACAGCATCTACATCGTCTCTGCAGCGACGCTACAACATAGGTTACAATCGTGCAGGGCGCATCATGGACCAACTCGAGGCTGCAGGCATCGTTGGTCCCGCAAGCGGAGGCAAGCCTCGCAAGGTGCTCATGGACCCTATGGATTTAGACCAACTGTTTTAAACTTCGCATTGCGTTAAGGGTCTAAAACTAATAAACACATTAAAACAACTAAGATTATGAGAAAGAATTTATTTATATTTTTGGCTGCTGTGATGATGGTCTTTAGTGCCAGCGCACAGTCGCCAGCGAGTGTGGTCGACAAAGTGCTTGCCGCACTCAAGGGAAGTAATTCAGTGAGTGCAAGTTATGCAATTTCTTCGCCACAGGGCACTTCTAAAGGCACTCTAGTGATGAGTGGAAAGAAATTCAGAGTTTTGGCTAACGATGTCAAGTGCTGGTATGACGGAAAGACAATGTGGTCTTATTCAACAGCTACAGGAGAGGTGAATATCTCTAATCCAACTCCTGCTGACTTACAAATGTCAAATCCTTACAGTGCTGCACAGAACTTTAAGAGCAGTTTCATCGCATCAAAGGGTGGAACAGGTAATGGCACTTACATAATTCGCTTCACTCCCAAAAAAAAGAGCAACGTCAAGCACATGCTTGTAACAGTTTCTACTTCAACTTGGCTCATCAGTAAGGCTGTGATAGTTCAGACCAACGGGGCAAAGACAACAATCACAATCAGCAATTACAATAAGAACGCCAATGCACCAGCATCAACGTTCAAGTTCGATAAGAAACAGGTTCCGGCAGGTACTGAGATAGTAGATTTAAGGTGACCTCCAAAGAACTTGTTGTATATGTCGCCCCTTTCATACAGTTAATTCCTTTGATTCCTTTTACTCTTTTAAATAATTTATGGAAAAAGTTCAATGCTTGATTATCGGCTCGGGACCAGCGGGATATACCGCTGCCATTTACACAGCTCGTGCCAACGTGAAAAATGTCCTTTTTGAGGGCTTGCAGCCTGGAGGACAGTTGACAACCACAACCACCATCGAGAATTTCCCTGGATTCCCCACAGGAGTAGAGGGCTACGACCTGATGGTGAAGATGCGTGAGCAGGCCGTTAATGTGGGTGCCGATGTGCGCTCGGGTTTCGTGCAGAGCGTGGACTTGAGCAAGCGCCCATTCGTTGCAACTCTCGACGGTGGTGAGACCATCGAGGCCGACACAGTGATAGTCGCCACTGGAGCATCTGCAAAATATCTCGGTCTCGACGACGAGAAGAAGTATGCCGGTCAGGGTGTGTCGGCTTGCGCTACTTGCGACGGATTCTTCTATCGCAAGAAGGTGGTGGCCGTGGTTGGTGGTGGCGACACTGCCTGCGAGGAGGCTCACTACCTGAGCAATCTTGCCAGCAAGGTTTATATGATTGTGCGCAAGGACTACCTTCGTGCCAGTGCCGCCATGCAAAAGCGTGTGATGGAGAAGGAGAACATTGAAATCCTCTTCAATACCAACACCATTGGTCTCTTTGGCGAGAATGGAGTAGAGGGCGCACACCTTGTTAAATATAAGGGCACCGATAAGGAGGAGAACTTTGATGTCGCCATAGACGGGTTCTTCCTTGCAATCGGACACCAGCCTAATACCGCGTTCCTCAACGGTCAGCTCGAACTCGACGAGCAGGGCTACATTGTGACCGACAAAGTTACAACAGCGACAAGTGTTGAGGGTGTATTTGCCGCTGGCGATGTTGCCGATCCACGTTACTGTCAGGCAGTCGCTGCAGCAGGCACCGGATGCCGTGCGGCACTCGACGTGGAGAAGTTTCTTGCTGCCCAGTAAAAACGAAGTTGTTTCTTCCCTAATCCAAAACATTGGACGCGCTTCAGCAAGCATTAATCGATTACGGATATTGGGGCATGTTCCTGTCGGCTATTTTGGCCGGCAGTGTCGTGCCCTTTAGTAGTGAAGTGGTCATGTTGGGACTCCTTGCTGCAGGCCTTGAGAAGTGGCCGCTAATCATTTGGGCAACAGTGGGCAACGTACTTGGTGCCTTGCTCACCTATTACATGGGTCGTCTGGGACGAATAGACTGGATAGAGAAGTATTTCCATGTAAAAAAAGAGAAACTCGACCGCATGCAGCGCTGGCTGCAGGGCCGTGGCGCATGGGTCGCATTTTGGGGCTTCATCCCCATCTTTGGCAACGTGCTGCTCATAGCCCTTGGTCTGATGCGCTCCAATGTGCCTATCACCACCACCTGCATGACTGTCGGGAAGTTCATGCGATACGTGCTTCTTGCCTATGGCATATCCTTGGCCCTATAAACATGTCTCGGGACGGAAAAAGCAATGGCCCTCAGTATTTTACACTAGACTATCATTGGATTGTTGAAATTTTTACTATATTTGCAAAGTTAACATAAATAATCACTTAAGCTTTATTCGAAACTTAAACACTTAAACCATTATGAAAAAGTATTTACTTGGTCTTTTAATCCTGGTTATAGCCGAAATAGCTGCTATAGCCTTTTCCTGGTATCTGGAGACGGAAGTCATTAATGGCTATGATGATGTAAACGTAATTTCTTCAAGTTATGTTGTCCATGATTTATCCGATTCAATCGATAGTGAAACAGGGAAACCTGTAGTTTATTCTTGTTTGGTGTTTAGACCTGCTGAAAAAGTTGTGAGAAAAGAAGTAAAAAAGCACAATTACGATTATGAGATGCAGATCTATGACGAGAATAATGGTTATGCATTGGTTAAAATGGGTAAAATGTGGAATGTTTATGGGCGTGAAGGAGAACAAATCTTTAAAAAAGATAGAATCTATAATTATGAGTTTGATAAAATGCCACAATTTGTAGGCAATGATCTCATTGCCGATTACTCAACTGGGGAGTATTTCGACCTTAAAGGTAATCCGGTGAGTTCGATGAAAACGACTTTTGACTATTTAAAGAACAAAAATCCTTTCATTTTCAATATGATTCTGTTCTTTGTTATTCCTGTAATTGTTTACTTCTTATGGTATTTTTTGTTCTGGAAAAGGCTAAAGAGAAAACACACCCTTTCTAAAGTCGTGAGGGCCACTCATAGCATTCTTGTTCTATTACTCTCGCTAGGGGTAGCCTTATTTGCAGCATTCATTATCACAGAACCATTGTTTATGCATTATGCTATAGGTAATAGCATGAATTATAAACTTGTAGATGGCGAAGATGAAAATGGCAGCGTAAAAAATAATAAGCTTGTTTGGTATAATAGTGCGACCGACTCAAATGAAGTGGTTCGTGAGAGTTCAAGCGGCATGGAGGAAGGATCATTCTCAGCAGACAATTATATTATTATCATAGACGATTCGAAGAGTAATGTATATGGACCTGAAGGCAAAGCGGTGTTTGCAGAGGATCTTGAAAATGCCAACCTTATGTTCAACAGGGATGGGGATATCATTATGAATTGTAATACAGGTGATTGCTATGACGTGAAGGGTAATTTGGTTGACAATATGAAGACCGCTATTTATAAGAATGAGTCTGCAGTTATGATTGGCTGTGTTGTTGTGTTCTGGTTAGTAGCGTTTGTGCTTTGGTTCTTCCTTAGCTGGCGTCGCAGAAAAAAAGATTGATGTGAATGAAGTGTCGATGAAAAATATTCTCCCCCGCTCTGGATGGTTTGCTCAGGGTGGGGGAGAACTGTTTTTTGTTACTCACTGATTATTTCCACTGCCGGGTCGCTGGCGATTTGGGCGGGGTTGGTGCCGAGTGCCCCTTCGGGCACTGCCATGCCGTACTTCGCATAATGCTCGCGCCAGTAGTCGAGGATGCGCCCGTCGCTATCGTGGAATGACATATTGATGAGCGGGAACAGGCGCTGCCCTTTTCCGCTCACGTAACTAAGCTGCACCAGCTCGCTGCAATAAATCTCTTGTGTGTCAATCATATAGAGGTCGTCATAGGGTTTGCCCAGGTGCTCCATGGCATTGCTCACGCTCTGGTCCACGCCGCTGCGGTCGTGCAGGCGTCCCACGAGCATTCCACCATTGGTCGTAGTGCGCTCATTGAACTTGTCGTATGGCGTGAGCACCACCCCTTCGTCAATTGCTTCAAGCGCATAGAGCCTGCCGTTAACCCACGTAGCAATAGCTACATGATAGATGGGTAGGGCAGTGCTGTCGTGAACGGTGGCATCGCTGATTGCCTTTCCTGCTGTGCTGCTATAGGCAAATAGCAAATCTCCCTCCATAATCTCTTGAGCCCAAGAGTTCAGTGAGAATGTGAAAATTAAGATTGTTATATATAAGTGTTTCATAGCTCTTGTTTTAATAAAAGCCCCTCCAAGATTGTGCTCTTGCAGGGGCTTCTCATTTAAGACTTTTTGTGCAAACTTGAAATTACTTGCGGATACCAAGCTCTTTCTTAGCGATGATTGCACGGTAGCGGGTGATGTCGGTGCGGATAAGATAATCCAACAGACGACGACGCTTACCTACCAACATCTTCAATGCACGCTGAGTCCTATGATCCTTCTTGTTGACCTTCAAATGCTCGGTCAAGTGGGCAATACGGTATGAGAATAATGCTATCTGAGCTTCAGGTGAGCCAGTATCAGTATTGCTTTTGCCGTAGGTGCCAAAGATCTCTTTTTTCTTGTCTTGATCTAAGTACATCGTGTAAATATTATTGTTGTTTTGCAAAATTGCGGTGCAAAGGTACACAAAAAAATCTAATAAACAACACCTTTCGCATTATTTTTTGAAATTTTTCTCGAAAATCTGTCTCCAGAGAAGGCGAAAATCTTCTCATGAAATCACTGTTGGTTGTGTGCTTATGGGGGGGTATTGGCACAATTATGATGCTTTTCTCTTAAATATAATTAAAAAAATATAGAAAAAAACTGTTCTTTAGCTTTCCTATTCAACTAAATGCACTATCTTTGCAAAAAAGTTTGTGAGGTTATAAAAGATAATTGAAAAAACGAATTATTAAGATACAATTAATGCGACCGAGAGGTCACAATATATTATTACAAAATCATTATTAACCCTTTTTGATTCAATCTCAGCTATGGATGAGAATTTAGAGAAAAAACCGAAGAGACCCCGCATAGGCGAGGCACGTCCTGTTGTGGACGAGAATGAAATGTCTACTACTAGAGTGGAAAATGTTGACTACAATCGTGAAACACAAGCCGCCGAAGACAATGAAAATGAACAACAGGGTGGCTACCAGCAACGAAGCAATTATCAGCAGCGTGGAAACTACCAGCAGCGCAATTATCAAGGAGGCTACCAGCAACGTGGTGGCTATCAGCAGCGTGGTGGTTACCAACAACGCGGTGGTTATCAGCAACGTGGAGGCTACCAGCAGCGTGGCAACTACAATCGCCCACAAGGTAACTACAACCAGCGCTATCAGCAGCAAGGTGAAGGAGAGCAGCAGGAAGGCAACTACCAGCAGCGCACCTATAACCGTCCTCAGCAGGGTGGTTACCAGCAGCGTGGCGGTTACCAGCAGCGCGGTGGATATCAACAGCGTGGTGGTTACCAGCAGCGCGGTGGATATCAACAGCGTGGTTACGGCAACCAGCGCAACCAGCGTCCCGGTGGCCACAAAATGCAGGGCCCACGCCCACAAATGCGATTCACTCCACGCCCACAACGCATAGAGTATGAAGAACCAATGATCGATCCTAACACCACCATGCGCCTTAACAAGTTCATGGCTAACGCCGGCATCTGCTCGCGTCGTGAGGCTGATGAGCTCATCCAAAAGGGCGTTATCAAGGTGAATGGCCAAGTAGTGGACCAGCTCGGTATTAAAATCACTCCAAAGGACATCGTGGAATATAATGATCAGGTGGTAGTGGCCGAGAAGAAATGCTACGTTCTACTCAACAAACCCAAAGACTGCGTCACCACAAGCGACGATCCTAACGGACGCAAGACTGTTATGGACTATGTTAAGGGAGCCTGCGAGGAACGCATTTATCCAGTTGGACGACTCGACCGCAACACTACAGGTGTGCTCTTGCTAACCAACGATGGTGACCTGGCATCGAAGCTTACTCATCCACAGTATGTGAAGAAGAAAATATATCAGGTATGGGTAGACAAACCCATCAGCGAGGACGATATGCAGCACATCGCCGACGGCGTAGAGCTAGACGATGGTCCCATCCATGCCGACGCTGTTAGCTACGTGAGCCCCACCGACCGCAAGCAGGCTGGTATCGAGATTCACTCAGGCCGCAACCGCGTGGTGCGCCGCATTTTCGAGGCTCTGGGCTATCACGTTGTGAAGCTCGACCGCGTTTACTTCGCTGGTTTAACCAAGAAGAACCTGGCTCGCGGCAAGTGGCGTTACCTCACACAGGAAGAGGTTAACTACTTGAAGCAAAACTCGTTTGAATAAGATATTTAAACTCCAATAACACGACTGCCCATCTCCCACAATATCACAAGCCTGGGCCTGGGCAGTCGAAATTTTTAGGACATAACACATTATGGCATTAAAACGAACTAAAATTGTTGATGCCTTCAGCGGCGAGCTTGAAGGCAAACAAGTGTGTGTTAAAGGTTGGGTCAGAAGTCGTCGTGGCAACAAGCACGTGCAGTTTGTGGCACTTAACGATGGCTCTACTATCAACAACCTGCAAGTTGTGGTAAATCTCGAAACCTTTGATGAGGAGCAGCTCAAGCCCATCACTACTGGTGCAAGCCTCTGTGTAGTGGGCACGCTTGTAGCCTCGCAAGGCAAGGGACAGGCCTATGAAGTTCAAGCTCAGGAAATCGAGGTTTATGGCACTGCCGATCCCGAGGAGTACCCAATGCAGAAGAAAGGGCACACCCTTGAGTTCTTGCGAGAGAAAGGACATCTGCGCATGCGCACCAACACCTTTGGAGCCGTTTTCCGCATTCGCCATCATCTGGCGTTTGCCATTCACAAGTTCTTCAACGACAAGGGATTCTTCTATCTCAATACCCCTCTCATTACCTCTAGTGATGCCGAGGGAGCAGGCGAGATGTTCCAGGTCACAACTCTTGACCTCGACAATCTGCCACGCACCGAGGATGGTAAAATCGACTATAGCAAGGACTTCTTTGGCAAGATGACAAGCCTCACAGTGAGCGGCCAACTCGAGGGTGAGCTTGGAGCAACATCGCTGGGAGCTATCTATACCTTTGGTCCCACTTTCCGTGCCGAGAACAGTAACACACCTCGCCACCTCGCCGAGTTCTGGATGATTGAGCCCGAGATGGCGTTCTACGACATAAACGACAATATGGACCTCGCCGAGGAGTTCATTAAGTACTGCGTGCAGTATGCTCTTGACCACTGCAAGGATGATATCGAGTTCCTCAATAAGATGTATGACAACACTCTCATCGACAGGCTCAACCACGTTCTCAAGGAAGAGTTTGTGCGTCTAACCTATACCGAGGGTATCAAGATACTCGAGGAAAGCGGCGAGAAGTTTGAGTTCCCAGTTAAATGGGGTGTTGACCTCCAGAGCGAGCACGAGCGCTACCTGGTCGAGAAGCACTTCAAGCGTCCGGTTATCCTCACCGACTATCCCAAGGATATCAAGGCGTTCTACATGAAGCAGAACGACGACGGCAAGACCGTGCGCGCTATGGACGTGTTGTTCCCGCAGATTGGCGAGATTATCGGTGGCTCGGAGCGTGAGGCAGACTATGACAAGCTCATGAACCGCATCAACGAGCTCGGTATCCCCATGAAGGATATGTGGTGGTACCTCGACACACGCAAGTTTGGTACCGTGCCTCACAGTGGCTTCGGTCTGGGATTCGAGCGTCTGGTGCTCTTCGTGACTGGTATGGCAAACATCCGCGACGTCATAGCCTTCCCACGCACTCCAAACAACTGCGAGTTCTAATTAAGATAGTTCACATACTTATATATTTGTCGCCAGCAGGCACCAAGCCTCGTTGGCGACTTTTTAATGGGTGAGTATGCCGTAAAAATAGTTTTTGGTTTTGTTTTTCTTTCAACTTTTTCTAACTTTGTAATCGAAAAGAATATCATTAATTATACCACAAAATGAAAAAGTTCAATCTATTGATTCTTATATTGCTTGTGGCGTTGATTGCCGATGGCACTTGGCAGGTGGCGAACGCGCGCACCCGCAAGCGCAAAGCCACCACAAGCACATCTCAAAAAAGCGCCCCCGCACCTGTTGTCAAGCCCGACAGCGCCTTGACCTTTACTGTCAATGGCGTGTCGTTCACTATGGTCTTTGTCGAGGGCGGAACATTCACTATGGGAGCTGCCGCCAGCGACAAGCAGGCGTGTGACTGGGAGAAACCAGCACACAAGGTGACAGTTTCGTCCTTTTTTATAGGTCAGACCGAGGTCACCCAGGAGCTGTGGCAGGCAGTGATGGGCTATAACCCGAGCTACTTTAACGGCAAGGGCAATTCTATTTATAATTCCGACCATGACTACAACTACGGCACCGACATGCAACGCCCGCTGGAAAATGCGAGCTGGGACGACTGCCAGGAGTTCATTCGCAAGCTCAACCAGTTGACAGGAAAGAACTTCCGTCTGCCCACTGAGGCTGAGTGGGAGTATGCCGCTCGCGGCGGCAACCGCAGTCGTGGCTACACCTACAGCGGGAGCAACAATATTAATGAAGTAGCATGGTACTGTTGCAACAGCGGTGACAAGCGCCTCTCTGAATGGTATAATGAAAAGAGTGTTAACGATGAGGCCTATGTATATAGAATTATTGAGAGAATGGAAAACAATCATTGCCGCACCCATCGGGTTGCATCCAAGAAGCCCAATGAGCTTGCCCTATATGACATGTCAGGCAACGTATGGGAGTGGTGCCAGGACAACTGGTACAATTATGATGGCAGCTATACAGAATATGGCTCTTTTCGTGTGAATCGGGGCGGCAGCTGCAACAGCCCTGCCCGTATCAGTCGTGCGACCCTCCGGGGCGACGACGAGTCCGGCTATCGCGACTACGACATAGGTCTTCGCTTGGCCCTATAGTTTCTCCCTATTACGAGCCAGCAGGATTTTGCCTGAAATCCCGACCAGCAAGGGCAATTTGTTGGCAAATTATATTTTTATCCTTGCTGCTTTAGTAGCCAAATGGTCGAAAGAGCTGCAAGGATTTTTTTGTCATGGAAAATGTTTTGCTTGTCCTGAAAAACCGCCCTCAACAGCCTTAAAACCACCTTCCGATTAAAATTAAGTTAAAATATTTGCCCATTTAGCTATTAATTTCTTTATTACAAGAAAAATTCCTATCTTTGCAGTTAAATTTAAGATAACTATACACTATACAATGGATATAAATAAAGTATTATTCATCTCTCAAGAGATAGCACCCTATCTTCCCGATAGTGAGATGGCAACTGCAAGCCGTATACTTGCACAGGGAGTACAGGAAAAAGGGATAGAAGTGAGAACCTTCATGCCCAAGTATGGCTCCATCAATGAGCGACGCAATCAGTTGCATGAGGTCATTAGGCTTTCGGGTATGAACCTCATTATCGATGACACCGACCATCCTCTTGTAATCAAGGTTGCCACACTGCAGCCCGCCAGATTGCAGGTCTATTTCATCTATAACGAGGACTATTTCAACCCCAATATCACCAAGGAGCTTGAAATTGACTCGCATCCTGAGGACAACGACGAGCGTTCTATCTTCTATGTGCGTGGCGTGCTCGAGACGGTGAAGAAACTCCGTTGGATTCCCAGCGTTATCCAGTGCTCGGGATGGGTTACCGCACTTGCTCCATTGTATATCAAGAAATTTTACAGTGACGATCCTTCCTATCGCGACACTAAGGTGGTGATGTCGCTCTTCGACGAGAAAATGGTTGCTCCGCTCGACGAGAAAATGGCCGAGAAACTCAAGTGTGATGGCTTCACCGACGAGGATTTGGCTCCCATCTTTGACAAGCAAGCTTCCTACATCGACCTGATGAAGCTGGCAATCGGCAACTGCGATGCTGTAATGCAGTGCAGCCCCAATATCGACCCTGAGGTGCTCAAGCTTGTTGAAGAGTCTAAATTGCCATTCCTTGCCTATCAAGAAGGCGACAACGTTGAGATGGTGAATCGATGCATGGACTTCTACCACAGCCTTTGAAACGCGAGACGGCGCGAGGAAGTGTAATTTTTAATGAATTTGAATATGAGAAAATTTTTATTGGCGTTGATGGCTGTCATTGCTGTTGCAGTGAGTTTTAACTCTTGTACCGATGATACTATTGGCACCTCTATTTCCGACATAAAATCGACAGTGATCGATGACTCCTCATTTGTCATAACAGGCAAGACAGTGAGAAATAATCATCTGCGTTCGAGAAGCAGTATTCAACTGCTGGGCGATATCAGTGCGCCAGGCTATGGACACCTCACAAGCGATGTGGTGGCACAGTTTATGCCTTCTACGAGAATCGATACTGTGGGAGTGCATGGAGGTGACCAGTGGATTGACTCTTGTTTCATCACCATGAGGGTGGCCGAGGGTGACTTCACAGGCGATTCTATCGCTCCCATGAGGCTTGATGTTTACAAGCTCAACAACCAGCTGCCTAATCCCATCTACTCCGATTTTAACCCTGCATCCTATTACAGCGTGGGTGACTTGATGGGCTCGGTGTCTTATTCTGCCAGTCAGACTCACAAGCAGACCTTATCAACACAAAGTGAGACAAGCTTTTACTATGAGATAAATGTTCCTATCCCAGTTGAGTATGCACGTGGCTTCTTCAACCAGTACAAGGCTAATCCCGCAACTTTCTCTACACCTAAGGAGTTTGCCAACTTCTTCCCCGGCATCTATATCACTAATAGTTATGGACAGGGAAATGTGATGAATTTCTATGACATAGAATTTGTTACTTACTACCGCAAGTATGAGAAGCTTGATGAGACCACCGACACTATCTATCCTGCCCAAAAGCAGAGCTATATGGCTGTGACTCCCGAGGTCATTTACAACAACAATATCGCTCTTGACCCCGATCCATCGGTTTTGGAGATGATTAATAACGGAGATGCAATTGTGATGGGACCTGCAGGATATGAGGTGCAGGCTTCGTTCCCCATTCAGGAAATTATCGACAAGTTTAGAAACGACACTAGAAACTCACTTGGAGTAATCAATTCATTGACACTGCAAATCCCTGTGAGCAAGGTGACCAACAAGTATGACATAGCGCCGCCTGAATATCTGCTCATGGTCAAGGAAAGCTATCGTGACGAGTTCTTCGAGAAAGACTCGTTGACCAACAACCGTGATGCATTCTATGCTCAATATGATGAGCTCAGCGATAGTTATGTCTTCACTGGATTGAGGGATTATGTGCTCGACATCATCAACAACAAGGGTGGGGTGGCTGCCGAGGAGGACATTAAATTCATCATTATGCCAATTGATGTGACGATGTACTCTAATGCTGCTACTTCCTATACCTACTATTACTACTCATCTTCAAGTTCCACTGAAGTGGTGACTAAGATAGCACCGGGAATTTCAAAACCCTCGATAGCTAAGCTCAACCTTAACAAAGCAATTGTTAGGCTCACTTATAGTAAGCAAACGATAGATTAGCTTGCTCTTAATGTAGCAAGTTTCTAGCCACAATAGCTCAGTCGGTAGAGCAACGCATTCGTAACGCGTAGGTCACGGGTTCGAGTCCCGTTCGTGGCTCAATCACAAGCTTCCAAGGCTTTTATGCCTGGAAGCTTTTTTTAGGCTATTAAGACATGGGCCGACGCCAAAGGCAACCTTGTTAATAATTTTTCTTGCCATTAAGTTTTTTTTAGTCCAATATTTTTTGTGTGTTGTGTTTTTTGGCGTACCTTTACAAGTTAAAAGAAACAGTAAGGTATATTATTAATGATAATGAAAAGGTTTTTATATATTCTCTTGGTCGCAATTGGCTTAATTTCAGGGGGTAATGCGTCATCGCAGACCACCCTTTTTGAGTTCCCGGTTGCGCCCGATACATGTTCTGACATCGAAAGCCGATGCAACTATAGCGTGCAGCATTTCTGGGACAATTGCAATCTCACCAAGCCTTTTGAGGCAGGTTCCGATAGCTTGCTTGTGGACGCAATGGTCACTTATTTTGATATCATGCGTGCTGGTGCCAATGTTAATGTCTCGTTATCATCGGTTCGTGACTTGATGTTCAAGGCGCAAGCCAATCACGACAACTTTATGAAGCTGATTGGTGTAGCTGAGTATTTGCTTTACTATCATGACTTCGACTTTATCGACGATTTGTATGTGGCGTTCGCCAAAAGTGCTGCCGATGCTTCGTGGGCTAAGAAAGATGCTCGCAACCACTACGGCGAGCAGTGCCGTCGCATCGAAGCCAGCAAGCTTGGAAGCCCCATCTATAATTTTGAGTTCACATCAATAACAGGAGCACGCAAGCACTTGTTTGACGTCAAGAGCGACGCCAAGCTCTATGTGATAATGTTCAGCGACAACGGCAGTGGCAGTTCCATCGAGCGCATGCGACTTAGCACTGATATCGCTTTTGGACAGGCAGTAGAGAGTGGGCAGGTCGAGGTAATCAACATTGTCATAGGCGATACTCCTAAAAAATGGGATAGCGACTCGCAGTCCTACTCCGAGAGATGGATTGTTGGCGCTAGCAAAGAAGTCTCCGAAAAGCTCGATTTGCGCATTATCCCATGCATCTACATCCTTGACGAGAATTTCACTGTCATTGCCAAGAACAAGACAGTCGATTTTGTGAAAAACTTGACGTCAAGATGATGACAAGAATAAGTAACATCGTAATAACAAAAAAATAATCAATTATGATAAACCTACCCAAATGGCTTAAGACTTTCTTAATGTTCAATGCTGGACACACCTACAGCAACCTCTCAAGGCTTTTTCTGAGGTTGTTCACTGGTATAATGTTCTTGCAGATGGGTGTCAGGCAAATGACGCACTTGGGAGAATTTGCTCAAGCTACAGCCGGCTCGATGGGGCTGCCTAGCGAATCGGCTCTTGTGGCAATCGTCGTCCTGGAAATTGTATGTGCAGTGTTCATTATTCTGGGACTTTTTACACGATTGGCTCTCCTCCCATCAATAGGCATTATGATTTATGCCGAGACAGTTATGCTTACCGCAACAAGCGTCTCAAGTGCTGGCCAGATGTTCATCTTTGAGCCAGGTTATCCCATCATGTTCCTGGGTATATTCGCCTACATGCTGCTGGCAGGACCGGGTAAGATATCTCTTGATTACCTCTTTGCTATTCACACCATCAGTGAAAAAGACGACGAGGAAAGCGAGGTCCTTGAGAAAGCTTAAGATGACTTAACAATGAGGCTATAACGCTAAACGTTAAACGAAAAACCAATGAACATAGCAGTACTCATATCGGGTGGAGTTGACAGCGCAGTAGTGGTGCATGAGCTTGTGCAGCAGGCTCAGCACGACTTGCATCTGTTCTACATCCGCATTGGCATGGACAATGACGAGGGCGACTGCAGCGCCGAGGAAGACATAGAGATGTGCAACCTCATCGCACATCGTTATGGCTTGCCTCTCGAGGTTGTGTCGCTACATGAGGAGTACTGGGACAACGTTATGGAATATGCCTTGCGCACTGTTAAGGCGGGACTCACTCCCAATCCCGATATGATGTGCAACCGCATGATCAAGTTTGGATACTTTGAGCAGCGATGGGGCAAAGATTTTGACCTCACAGCAACAGGACATTACGCTACCACTTGTGAGATTGGAGGCACTAAATATCTTGCAACGGCAGTCGACCCTGTCAAGGATCAAACCGACTTCTTGGCGCAGATTACTTACGACCAGCTCCGCCATCTCATCTTCCCCATCGGTTCTATGCCAAAGGCGAGAGTACGCGAGATTGCACAAGAGGTTAAGCTCCCCAATGCCAGCCGCAAGGACAGTCAGGGTATATGCTTCCTAGGTCAAATCGACTACAACGACTTCATTCGTCGTCACTTAGGCGTTAAGAAGGGGCCTATCATTGAGCTCGAGACAGGACGCAAGTTGGGTGAGCACAATGGCTTCTGGTTCCACACCATAGGCCAACGCAAGGGTCTTGGGCTGAGTGGTGGACCATGGTATGTAGTTAAGAAGAACGTTCAAGACAACGCCATCTATGTGAGCAACGGCTACGGCACTAGCAAGCAATATGGACGCATCATCAATCTCGATGAGATGCACTTCATCAGTGGCAACCCGTGGGAGGGCGAGGATGGCAAGCACGAGATAACGTTCAAAAACCGACACACCCCCCATTTTGCCAAGGGACAACTCTCGCAAATCGATGGCAATAAGTGGCTCATTGAGAGCGACGAGGACATCCAGGGTATTGCACCAGGCCAGTTTGCTGTCATTTACGACAAGGAACAGCATCTGTGCTACGGCAGCGGAGTGATAACACTATAATGGTACAGAATTCATTAAACGACAATAATGAGTGACAACAAAATAGAAATGGACGTGATGGGCATCTCCTACAGCCAAATCAAGCAGGAGGCTCATGCTCTGGTGCTCAAGCAGCATAAAGGCGACTTGAGCATGGTTGTGGTGATCGGAGTCCCTGAGGCAAATTCGATTTTTGCCACACTCAATCATGTCATCACACCACGCCCCATGACTCACGACCTCATGATTAGTACTTTCCACGCTTTTGGCATAAGCCTCGACGAGGTCTTCATTTACAGCTTTGAAGAGGGTGTCTACAAGTCAAGGATAAAGTTGTCGACAAACCAGCAGAATGTTGAACTGGAAGCACGCACCAGCGATGCAGTGGCTTTGGCGCTACGCACAAGCACGCCTATCTACACCACGCAAGCAGTTCTTGACAAGGCAGGGTTTGTTTTAAGCGACGACAAGAAAAGTGTTGTCACCGAGAGGCCCAAACGCTCTCTCAGCGATCTCTCGTTGGACGAACTGAGAGAAAAACTCACTAAAGCTGTCGAAGTTGAAAAATATGAACTTGCGGCAAGCATCCAGAAGACAATCAAAGAAAAACTTGGTGTAAAACCACAGAACTCTCCATCTAAGGCAGAAGGCGAAGAGGGGAGTGCAACTCCAAAAGAAACAGAATAATACATTAATAATAATCTCAAAAGCAAAACACTATGAATCTAAAAGTTAGATTAATCGTTATGAACTTCCTGGAGTTCGCTGTGTGGGGAGCTTATCTCACTTGCATGGGCAACTATCTGGGAAAAGCCGGCATGGGCGGCGAGATTGCTTGGTTCTATGCTATCCAAGGTATTGTATCAATCTTCATGCCAACCCTCATGGGTATTATTGCCGACAAGTTCATTCAGCCACAAAAGATGCTGGGAATCTGTCACCTGCTAGCTGGTGTGGGTATGATTGCATTGTTCTCTATGGGTGCTTCGGCAGCTGAACCCAATAAGGCGATGTTTATCACCCTCTACACTTTGAGTGTAGCATTCTACATGCCAACATTGGCACTTAGCAACACTGCCGCATTCACTATCATGAAGGATAACGGCATGGATACTGTGAAGGACTTCCCTCCCATCCGTGTGTTCGGTACAATTGGCTTCATTGCAACGATGTGGTTCGTGAATTGTGCTACTCTTGACAATGGAAGTTTCTTCTTCACTCTTGCCGAGAATGCTAATAAGTTCCAGTATACTCACTATCAATTCCTTGTTTCGGGTATTTTGAGCATAGTTCTCTTTGCCTACTGCTTTACACTGCCACAGTGCAAGCTTGTAAAGAAGGAGTCTCAGTCCCTTGCCGAGACAATGGGTTTGAGTGCTTTCAAGCTCTTTAAGAGCAAGAAGATGGCGATGTTCTTCATCTTCTCAATGCTCCTTGGAATGTCATTGCAAGTGACCAATGGATATGCTACTCCTTTCCTCACTCACTTCAAAGGAATGACTGAGTATGCCAACACTTTTGCAGCCAACAATGCTACTATGCTTGTCTCGCTGTCTCAGATCAGTGAGGCTCTGTGTATCTTGCTCATACCATTCTTCTTGAAACGATATGGAATAAAGGTGGTTATGCTCATCGCTATGTTTGCTTGGGTGTTCCGGTTTGGTTTCTTCGGACTTGGTAATCCTGCTATGCCAGGCGTTATTCTGTTTGTGCTCTCTTGTATTGTTTATGGTGTCGCTTTCGACTTCTTCAACGTGTCGGGTGCGATGTTTGTTGACAATGAGTGCGACCCCAACGTCAAGGCTTCGGCTCAGGGCTTGTTCATGCTCATGACCAATGGTTTGGGTGCTACTATCGGTACTCTAGCCGCTGGAGAAGTTATCAACAAGTTCTGTAGCTGGAATGAATCAGGCTTCCTCGTTGGCGATTGGCAGACTCCATGGTTCATATTTGCTGGCTTCGCTCTCGCTGTTGCAGTAGCATTCTGGATTCTGTTCAAGTACAAACATGATCCTGCCGCAATGCAGAAGCGTGTCGCTGAGCAACAAGAGAAAGTGAAGAAAGTTGTTGGTAAAGAAGATTAAAAAATATTCTTCTCATTGCATCATGCATTTTGCATTAAAATAAAGATATGCATCGATTCTTCGCCCCCGATATAGCCACCACGCTCACTCTTCCAGAGGAGGAGTCGCGCCATTGCGTGCGAGTGCTCAGGCTTGTCGAGGGCGACGAAATCGAGGTGATTGACGGTTGTGGCACACTTTATCGTTGCCGTATTACTATGGCACATGCCAAGCATTGCGCCGTTGAGATTGTATCGCAGGAGAATTGTCCACCTCATTGGGGCGCTAAAATTGCCATTGCTGTGGCACCAACCAAGAACCTCGACCGCATCGAGTGGATGGCCGAGAAGTGCACTGAGATGGGAATCGACCGCATCACGCCGCTACTGTGCCGTCACAGTGAGCGCAAGGTGCTTAAAACCGAGCGTCTTCACAAGATTCTGGTGGCTGCAATGAAGCAATCGCTCAAAGCGCAGCTGCCTCAGCTCGATGAACTAACTCCCATTGAGGACTTCCTCGCCGAGGAAAGCGATGCCCAGCGTTTTATCGCCTACTGTGACGAGTCTTTACCGCGCAACGAGCGCCATTCGTTGGCACAAGTCTATGACTCAAGCCGTGATGCAGTGGTGATGATAGGGCCTGAGGGCGATTTCGACCCAATGGAGGTTGAAGCGGCGATAAAAGCAGGTTTCGTGCCAGTTACCTTGGGCGAGAGCCGTCTGCGCACCGAGACTGCAGCCCTCGTTGCTGTTGCCACAATGCATGCCATCAAGGAACATAATAAAACGATATAATTCTTGACAATTTGAAATGTTAGAATACTTAAAATCATCACCCACAGGAAACTTCTTCCTCCTCGCTGGACCCTGTGCCATTGAGGGCGAAGAAATGGCTCTCATGATTGCCGAAAAAGTGATGGAATCAACTTCCAGGCTCAACATTCCCTATGTGTTTAAAGGTAGTTATCGCAAGGCCAACCGTTCTCGCCTTGATTCCTTTACTGGGATAGGCGATGAGAAGGCTCTGAAAATATTGCGTAAAGTGCATGAGACGTTCAACGTTCCTGTGGTGACCGATATTCACACTCCCGATGAAGCAGAGATGGCAGCGCAATATGTCGATATATTGCAGATCCCCGCTTTCCTGTGCCGTCAAACCGACCTTCTGGTCGCTGCAGCACGCACAGGTAAGATGGTGAACATCAAGAAAGGGCAGTTTGTCTCGGCAAGTGCTATGAAGTTTGCTGTCAACAAGGTGAAGGAGTCGGGAAACGAACAAGTGGCGATTACCGAGCGTGGCACTACATTTGGCTATCAAGACTTGGTGGTCGACTATCGTGGCATTCCTGTCATGCGGCAGTATGCACCGGTGATAATGGACATAACTCACTCCTTGCAGCAGCCCAATCAAGCAAGTGGCGTTACTGGTGGCAAACCCGAACTCATCGAGACTGTTGCCCGAGCTGCAATCGCCACAGGTGCCGATGGAATATTTATCGAGACGCATCCCAACCCGGCTGTCGCCAAGAGTGATGGAGCCAACATGCTCCAGCTCGACTTGCTCGATGGACTCCTCTCTCGACTCACACAACTCAGGATGACTATCAACGAATTAGATAAATAATAACTTAATAACGATAATTATGAGAATCAAGAAAATTTTAGTGCTTTTCACGCTGGCTATAGTGTCATGCACTATGCTTCAGGCTGCAGCACAAATCGAAGACAAGATGGCTGCTGCCGTTATGAAGGTTTATGACGACCACATCGCTAAGAACCCTAATGATTATAACACCATCTTCATGAGGGCCAATCAGCATTTTGTCAATCGTAACTACGATGCGGCACTGAATGATGTTGATCGCACTATTCAGCTGGCTCCCACAAAGGAGACCGAGCTTCTTTTCGATGCCTATATTTTAAGGGCAACACTTCATGAAATGAAGGGTAACTATGATGCTGCTCAGGCCGATGTTGAAAAGGCCGAAGTCATCAATCCCACTAGTCTTTCATGCATCTATACCAAGGGCAAGGTCGCCTATGCCAAAGGGAATCTTGACGAGGCCGAGACCCAGTTCAAGGCTATTCTTCAGCGAGAGTCAAGAAACTATGATGCCATGTACTGCCTTGGTTGTGTAGAGGCCAAAAGAGGTAATAAAGACATGGCGATGGCATGGGTAAACGAGGCTATCAATCTTTTCCCTGCTGAGCCTCAGGTTTATATTAACAGAGCCCTTTTGCAAGAGCAGATGGGAGAGTATCGTGATGCTTGCGACACATATCTCATCGCTATGAGCGCTACTAACGACAAAGGCGTGTCGATTGGACGCATTTTCGATCTTGCCGAGAACCATTATGACGATGTCATGGAGTCTCTGAGGACTGCTTCTGACGAAAACCCACGCGTGGGTATTTTCTATCGTGTGCGTTCGGCGATTGCTCTCAAGTACAACCACTATGGTCAGGCACTGCGAGATCTCAAGTATGTAACTGACAATGACTTGCTCGAGTACCCAACTATCTTCAGCGATGAGGCAAAGTGCCTTTTCCAACTGGGAGACTATGACCAGGCTTATACCTATGCCAATAAGGCCATTGCAAGTGATGCCACCAACCCCGACGGATATATCTTGCGCAGCATGATTGAGTTGCGTCAAGGAAAGGGCAAAAACTACAAGACTGCCGAGAACACTCTTGATCAGGCTCTGGTGCTCAACCAGAACTATGCTCCAACTTTGCTTGCCAAGGCTAGGTTGCTTATTGCTCAAAAGAAGTATAAGGACGCTCTTCCATTGGTCACCAAGGCTATTGATTCTGAGCCAAACAACGCCGATGCACTCATGCTGCGTGGATGGCTCAATAAGTACCAGCTCAAGAACGATGCTGCGGCAAGAACCGATTTTGAAAAGGTGCTTTCTCTTAATCCCGATTTGTTGACTTCGCTCACTGGATTCGCTCTTAATGAACTGGGACGTACTAGCGAGGCAAATGCATGGGGAGAGAAAATGATAAAAAACTATCCTGCAACTGGTGGACAGGCCTATTACTATGCTGCTGCTCTGCAAGCGGCAATGGGCAATAAAGCGCAGGGTCTCAAGTACCTCGAATCATGCTTGGCAAACGGATATGGCGGTCTCTTTGACATCAAGCTCAACGATGACCCCTATGTGAACCTCTTACCACTGCGCAACGAGCCAGCATTCAATATGCTGCTCGAACAGTCACAGCTCAACTTCCAAGAACGATAACATTACCCTAATAAATCCCCCCCTCTCACAAAAAACATAGGGGGGATATTATTATAAAACTAAATACCATGAACTAAGAACTAAAAACTAACAACTAATCAAATGTCCACCCTTCTCGTCTTCATATTTGCCATTTTAGTGATGGTGTTGGCTATCGCCAAGTGGAAAATCCATCCATTTATCGCAATTATCGCCACAGCACTCGTGCTCGCGGTGGTACTCGGTGTGCCATTGAAAAACGTTCCTGATGTCATTGGCAAGGGTTTTTCTAGCATTTTCACGGGCATTGGACTGGTGATAATCTTTGGCACAATCATAGGCACTGTTCTTGAAAAGACGGGTGCTGCATTGTCGATGGCAAGAGCCGTGGAGAGGGTAGTGGGGCGCAGGTTTCCCCGGCTGGCGATGATGCTTATTGGGTGGATAGTGTCAATTCCGGTGTTCTGCGACAGTGGTTTCGTTCTCGTGAGCCCCATTGGTAAATCACTCGCACGACGCACAGCCCAACCTCAGGCAAGCCTGATGCTCGCCCTGGGAGCAGGTCTTTTTGCCTCGCATGTCTTCATCCCTCCCACGCCAGGTCCCGTTGCCGCTGCCGGTATGATGGGCCTTGACGACAACTTGCTCATGGTCATCGCTGTGGGAGTGGTCATTTCGCTCATATCTCTCATTCCTGCCTATTTCTTTGCCGGCAAGATTGGGAAAAGAATAAAGACTGTGGGAATTGACTTCGACGAGGATAAAAACGCCGAAGAAATTAACAATGCTCCATCGGCATTCCTTTCATTCCTTCCCATCATAGTGCCTGTGTTGCTCATGGCGATGGGAAGCTTGGTGTCCCTTGTGGCAATGCCCGAGTGGCTCGCAACGGTCTTCACCTTCCTGGGCAAACCGGTCATCGCCCTTATGGTAGCGTTCCTGTGCTGCTTGCCGTTGCTTGCAAAGCGCAGGATGCTCAAGCAGTCCTACGGCATAATTAATGACTCGCTCATGACCGCCGGTCCCATCATCTTCATTACTGCTGCAGGCAGTGTCCTTGGCACTGTGATAGTCGAGAGCTGTTTTATCGAGGTTATAAAGCAATACACAGGCACACTATCGGCACTCGGAGTAGTCTTCCCCTTCTTGATTGCCGCCATTCTCAAGTCGGCACAAGGTTCTTCAACAGTGGCAATTACCACCACAGCAAGTTTAATGGGAATGTTTGGCGACGCAGGCTCCATGATGCACGCCTTGGGCTTTACCACACCCCTTGCCGCTACTCTCGTCGTGATGGCTATAGGCGCTGGCGCCATGACTGTCTCGCACGCCAACGACAGCTACTTCTGGGTAGTCACAGGCTTTGGCGGCATCCGCACTGCCGACGGCTATCGTTCCTTCACCCTGATGACACTCATAATGGGCGTAACAGCAATTACCGCAATAGCGCTTGCTGCACTGTTGTTGATTTAAAAGAACTAGCTATATCTTTTTCCAGCTTTGTCCGACTCTGTCCGACTCAGTCTGACTTTGTCCGACAACGTCCGACAGTGAGCCAAAATGTGTTGTTACTGTTGTTTGTTTTGGTGCAGGAACTCATCGAGGTTCGGCACGTTGAGTTTCTGCGCAATTTGGATCTTCTTGTTGCTCACGGTCCCCAGGCTCTTGTAGTGCATGCACGTCATTATCACGCTTCGTGAGAATCCGCAGCAGTAGAGTGCTAGATAGTTTATCTCGTCATCACGCAGTGTGCCTCCTGCAGCCTCTTGCGCTCTTGTGAGCACATTGTCGTGCAGCTCATTGGTGATAGTGTGCAGATTGTTCCAGAACGATTCTTGCTCTTTGCCACTCGGCATGGTCATTAGGCTGTTGAACTTCTTAACAAAGGTGTCGCTGTCAAGTTCGTAGGACCATTTCATCAACTGGTGCACAGCACCAATCTGCTCCTCGAGGATATTTTTCAGTTCGGTGTTATTGCTGTTGTCGTGTCCGCTTTCAAGTTGGGCAACAGTCGATTTCATGTTTTCAAGACTTACTAGCGATGTGTTGAGGTCGGCTTTCAGCAGTTCATACTCATTTTCCTTCTCACGCAGGCGATGCCGATACCTGAGCACGAGCAACAGCAGTGCGAGCGCACCAATCACAATGGCGGCAAGAGTGAGTAACGTGTTGCGCAACTCCAAGCTCAACTTCGCATTCTCCAACTCAGCCTGCTGAGTGTCGTATCTCTTCTCTACTGCCAGCAGCCGATGATTAAGGCTATGAATAAGAATTGAATCAGCTATATTCTCTGCAATATCATGGTTTTTCAATGCCCCATTAACATCTTGGTTCTGTCTATCAATTTCAGATAATAAACCATAATAAGCTACACTGTCGGCGGATGATACCATACTAGGCGCATTTTGAATATAATATAAACAAGAGTCCAAAGAACCTAGTTTTAAATACGATAATGACAAACAAAAGTGTGCTCTCGGGTGATCTATCTCGTCGCCTCCTTTATTGATTGCACATAATGCATCTGCCTTAGATTTTTGGTAGTCTTTTTTGATGTGGCAATAGTATTCAGCTCTGCTATTGTAATTAACGAATTCTAAATAAGAGTCCTGCAAGGAATCTGCTAATGAAATAGCTTCATTGATGTAATATATCGCACTGTCATTCTTGAGTTTTCGATCTCTATATAATATCCCTATTTCGCCTAAACTCAAAAGCATATAGTGTTTATCATTAAGATTATGATACAAGTCATAAGACTCCAAAAATTTTTGCAAGGCTATTGAGTCGGCTCCCACTATTTGTGATTGATAAAGATATCCTAAACGGAGTTTAGTGTATGCCAGGTCTTTTTTGTTAGTAGTGTATCTTTCTGCTTTATGATAACATTCGACTGCTTTTTCAAGGTTGCCAAGCTCCTCGTTTGCGCAACCTTGATAGATGAGCGATCGGGTATATTTCTCTTTGTCATCCGACGTCTCGAAATAATCAACTGCAAAATTGATGGCGCTGTCGGTTGTCGCAACAATATAGTTCTTGTAGTCACATTGGGTCCTTAGCAGGGCATGATAGGCTCGGTCTCGAGTGCTATAGTTGCTTGGGTCGCATTGCTTGAGCAGCGAGTCGGCTTGTTCATATTGCGTGGCGCTAAGCAACGAGTCCACTTGCACCAGCTTGCTGTTGTAACCGCTGCGTCCGCAAGAAGAAAACACCATTGCAAGCAGTGCCAGCGCACACACAATTTTTGAAAAAGTAAAGTTCATTTTCATGTTGTTTTGCGTTTTGTTGAGGACAAAATTACTGCAAAAAACCGAGAATTTTAACAGTTGAAAAGCCCGATGAACCCCAAATGAACTTTTATTTTTTCACATCACTGAAAATCAACTACTTGAAAATCGTGAAATGAACTACGAATGAAGCACTTTTTTGCCGAGTTTAACATTTAGGTTTTGTAACTTTGCAACCAGAAAATTAGTTCGACGACAATTACCGACAATAATTCTTTATGTTTGTTTTATTAATGACAATTGTCGTTCCTAAAATTGGTTCAAATTGAGTCAAATAAACAGGATTTTTGAGCCCAAAATACCGACAATGCCACTTGTTTTAACGCAATTTAACAAATGGGGGGGGTAATTTAAAAAAATGTTTATAACTTTGCGACAGCCTAATAAAATTAAGTTCAACACATAAAAATATACAGCTATGAAAAAGATTATTTTTACCTTGCTGGGCCTGATGATGATGGCCAGCGCCAGCGCAGTTGAGAATGAATACGTTCCCCTCGTTCGTGAGGGTGTTGTTTGGGAATATGTAGGTTATTACCATGCTTGGCCCGAGCCAGGATATGAACGTATACAACTTTACACTCTTGAATTCAATGGCACGACAATTATTGATGGATTGTTATATCATAACATCTATCGCACCTACTATGACCAGCAGGGAAATGCCAAAGAACCATATCTTGCAGCCTATGTCAGAGAGGAGGGTAAAGTGGTTACAGCCATTGAAAATGATGTTCACGGTGAAAGCATTAATGATTTTTTTTGGTGGGATATCCCCGAAACATTATACGACTTCAACAAGCCAATGTTCTTGCCTGATGATGCAGAATATGCCGAGATCAATTATCCTATATCTGAGTCTAGTATCGCCGATACATACCAAGAATTTGAGGTGGAAATAGGACAAACCATTAGAAAGGGCTATCAAATAATAGCTTCAGGCGCGCCTAATAATCCTGAGTATAGTTTTAAGACAATCGAAGGCATTGGTGTTGACTGTGGATTTGGTGACTTACTTGTACCCTACAGAACTTATATTACAGGAATAAACTCAATGTCGGGACTATCGGCAGTTTATGAGAACGGAGAATTGGTTTACATGGGTTGTAAATATGATGAAGTACAAGAATTGAAGCAGCCCGATGCCATCACCACCATAGGTGGCGACAAGCAGGCAGTTAGTGTGCGCTACTATAATCTCGCTGGCGTGGAGAGTGCCGAGCCTCAGCAAGGCGTGAACCTCAAGATCACAACCTACACCGACGGCACAAGCTCAAGCGAGAAGGTAATCAAATAACCAACACTGTTTTTTTCTACGGAGTTTGAGGAGTTAAGGAGTTGAAAATACTCCATCACTCCAAAACCAATGGTGCAAGTCGAATGCAGAACATCAAGCTTGCTTGATTTATGCTGAGACGCAGCCCATTGATGCTGAAAGACTCCGTAGAATTTTTCTCAAGAGACTTACGAAGAAAAAATAATCTGGCGTAAGCCAGCTTTTCGACATCGGTAGATGCAGCTTTTTGAAAGTAAAATCTTGTTCCTTTCCAAAATATAAATGATTTCAATCAAGAAATCTTTATTCTATATAAGCACTGCTTGAGAAGTCAAGCGGTGCTTTTTAATATTGTATCGAAACACTACCATCTATTACATTTGTGCACACGAGTTCATTGACATACTGCCACCACCACAATAAAAAATTTTTTTTCATTTTGTCCCAAGTGATGCAAGTGAGTCAAGTGATGCATCCGAGTCAACTGCAACTGTGAACTCTGAACTAAAATGTTGCTTTCAACTTATAACTTGATACCTTTGTTCCATCAACCATCGAATCGTAACCAAAATAATATGTTTTACCTTTCTTTTTTAATAAAATACTCACACAGTGATTAACGATTGTGAATCCGAATTTTTTTTTTTTTTACAAAGTGTCCCATTTTTTCTTTCAGCCACATCACGCTACTTACAATTTATAATTCGATTTGGGTATAGTCTTAAAAATTTTTTTCAAATTTGTCCCACCGCAAGCACAAGCAGTCAGAAGGTCGCAAGGCATTGCCTTGCGAAAAAGCCTCGTTGGTGTTCATGTATTGCAAGCGTCAGTCTTGCACAAGAGCTCTGGCGCTGTTAAAGCATTGCGCCGCAAAATTAGTGCAAGCCGAGCTCAAAGCCATGTTTGCATGGTCTTTGACAAGGCGCAGCCTAATTTGTCCAACCGCGGCGTTCATTAGGCATTCAGCATTTTGCATTCAACATTCAGCATTGTTTAAGGTGTATGTGTAATTTTAAAATCAAGTTTTATATGATTTTAAACGAAGCGCTCCTCCAGCCTCAAGGAAAACTTCCGGCGCAAGCCGGCTTTTTGACCTACTCAATTCGCAGCTTTTTGAAATTGTTGATGTCTATGTCTAATGCAATTATGCATTATGCATTTTGTATTCTGCATTGAATTAAGTTGTTCCCGTTGTTTATAGGTTGTTATTTGTTGTTTGATATGGCAGGAGACGTGATGTGAAGGGTTGTTGAAAAATTCTTTGCTAATTATAGTGATAAATTGTAAGAAGTTTTGTATCTTTGCGAGACTTAACTAAAACACTTTAAAATATTATGGCAAAAATTAATGGAGCAGTAACGGTCAACACCGAGCGCTGCAAGGGATGCAACCTGTGTGTTGTGGCCTGCCCGCAGGATGTGCTTGACCTAAAGAAGAATGAAGTAAACAACCGAGGTTACCATTATGCCTATATGGCAAATCCCGACAAGTGCATTGGATGCTCGAGCTGCGCGCTCGTGTGCCCCGACGCTTGCATCGAGGTATATCGTGTTGTAGAGAAGTAAACAAGTAATCAATCTTTAAAAAACAAAACCGTAGAAACGATGAACGATAAAGTAACATTAATGAAGGGTAATGAGGCTCTCGCTGTCGCTGCTATTCGCTATGGTGCCGACGGTTATTTTGGTTATCCTATTACCCCGCAGTCCGAGGTTCTCGAGAAACTTGAAGAAGAAATGCCTTGGGAGACTACCGGTATGGTCGTGCTCCAAGCCGAGAGTGAAGTGGCTGCTATCAACATGGTGTATGCTGGCGCTTCATGCGGCAAGACTGTGCTCACTTCTACTTCCAGCCCAGGCTTTAGCCTCATGCAGGAAGGTATGAGCTACATGGCAGCTAGCGAGGTTCCCGCATTGGTGATTAACGTGATGCGTGGCGGACCTGGTTTGGGTACTATCCACCCATCGCAGGCCGACTACTTCCAGGCAGTTAAGGGTGGTGGCCATGGCGACTACCGCTTGATTACCCTCGCTCCCGCTTCGGTACAGGAAATGGTTGATTTCGTAGCTCTTGGCTGGGACTTGGCTTTCAAGTATCGTGCAGTATCTATGATTCTTGCCGATGGCGTTATCGGTCAGATGATGGAGAAAGTGGTGCTCCCCGAGCAACGTCCACGCCACACCGAGGAATGGATTCGCGAGAACTGCCCATGGGCTGTTAACGGCCGCAAGGGTATGCGTCCCAAGAACATCATCACCTCGCTCGAGCTCGACGACGACAAAATGGAGGAGAACAACCATCGCTTCCAAGCTACTTACCGCGAAATCGAGAAGAACGAGCAACGCTGCGAGTTAATCAACACCGACGACTGCGACTACCTCATCGTTGCTTTTGGTAGTATGGCACGCATCAGCCAGAAGGCTATGGAGCTCGCTGCCGAAGAAGGCATCAAGGTGGGTATCGCACGCCCAATCACTCTGTGGCCTTTCCCAGTTGACGCTATCCGCAAGGCTGCCGAGGGTGTTAAGGGCATCCTCAGCGTAGAGCTCAGCGCTGGTCAGCTCATTGAGGATATCAAGCTCGCTACCGACTGCAACTATCCAGTCGACATCTTCTACCGCTTGGGTGGTAATGTGCCCGCTCCCGATGAGATTCTCAACGCTCTCAAAGAGAAACTGGTTAACAAATTAGGATAATCAACATTTAATCATTACAAGACCATTATGGAACTTAACGATATAATCCGCCCCGAAAACAGGGTTTATAAGAAACCGAGCCTTCTCAACGACGCTCACATGCACTACTGCCCTGGCTGTAGCCATGGTGTTGTGCACAAACTCGTTGCCGAGGTAATCGAAGAAATGGGACTGCAAGAAAAGGCTATCGGCGTTTCACCAGTAGGTTGCGCTGTTTTCGCCTACAACTACATCGATATAGACTGGCTTGAGGCCGCTCACGGACGCGCTCCAGCTATGGCTACAGCTACCAAGCGACTCATGCCCGACAAACTCGTCTTCACCTATCAGGGCGACGGTGACCTCTCTGCAATTGGTACTGCCGAGACTATCCACGCTGCCAACCGTGGCGAGAACATCACTATCATCTTCATCAACAATGCCATCTATGGTATGACTGGTGGACAGATGGCGCCTACCACTCTCCTTGGTCAAAAGACAGCTACTTGCCCTTACGGACGCCGTGCTGACCTTAACGGATATCCTCTGGCTATCAGCAACCTGCTGGCACAGCTCGACGGTACTTGCTACGTTACCCGTCAAACTGTTTACAGCCCCGCTGCAGTGCGTAAGACCAAAGCCGCTCTCAAGAAAGCCTTCCAGAACAGTATGGACGGCAAGGGATGCTCGGTTGTTGAGGTTGTCAGCACCTGCAACACTGGTTGGAAACTCACTCCAGTGAAAGCCAACGAGTGGCTACAAGAGAACATGTTTGCTAAGTACCCATTGGGTGATTTAAAAAATAATGAATAATCATGAAAGAAGAAATAGTAATAGCAGGCTTTGGAGGACAGGGTGTCCTCTCAATGGGTAAGATTCTCGCTTACTCTGGATTGATGGAAGACAAGGAAGTCACTTGGATGCCATCCTATGGACCCGAGCAGCGTGGTGGTACTGCCAACGTTACCGTAATCGTCAGCGACGAGCGCATCAGCTCGCCTATCCTCAATATGTACGACACTGCAGTGGTGCTCAACCAGCAGTCGCTTGACAAGTTTGAGAAGATGGTGAAACCTGGCGGCGTGCTCATCTACGACAGCTATGGCATCAACACTCCTCCAACCCGTACAGATATCAAGATTTATCGCATCGAGGCTACCGAGGCTACCATCGAGATCAACAACAGCAAGGCGTTCAATATGATTGTCCTTGGTGCTTACCTCAAGGTTAAACCCGTTGTTACCATCGAGAACGTGCTCAAGGGCTTGAAGAAAACCCTTCCCGAGCGCCACTGGCACCTCATCCCAATGAACGAGGAAGCCCTAAAGAAAGGCGCCACTCTCATCAACGAGTAACCTCAAGGCGACGAGCCCTGCCTCGTCGGCATTAATAAAACACGAAACGCATCCATCTGGGTGCGTTTCGTGTTGTTTATTATGATAGGTTAGAGATTATTCTTTCCCTTTAGGCGCGGCGAGTTGCAGCGTGCGGTAGAGGTTGCAGCCAATGAAGTTGCCGATGATAGAGGCCAGGTAGACGAGAATGGCTTGTCCAGTCCATCCTTCAAATCCCAGTGCAAGGGAATAGTAAAAAGCATCAGCGATGCTGTGCACAAAGCCGCACATAATGAACAAGGGTATACCGAAGAGTAGTGGCAGCCACATCTTCTGACGTGCGAAGTTGACAACAGTTGTCATGATAAAGCCGCAGAAGATAGCTAGAATCACTACGTTCCAGAATCCTTTTTCTAATCTGCCATCGACGATGGTTTGCGATGTAGTGGCAAGGTCGGGTAGGGCAGTATTGATGGCAAGTGCCACAAGTGCACATCCCACTATGTTGCCTAGGATGATAACCGGCAGTTCAATCCAGTCTCGTTTGGTCTCAACGAATCCGCTCACACCGGTGTATAGCTTCATCTTGTAGCACACAACTGTTATAAGACCGAAAGAGAATAGTACGGCGCCTACTATGCCTCCCACTTTGAGGAATGCCACTCCGCCAAGTGATATGCAGATACCTGCAAGAATTGAGTCGATGATTGTTTTTCGCATGATTTGTTATTTCTGAGCTTTTTGATATTGTTATTCGTTTGTTGTTGATGTGGCGAAATATCGCCATAGTGGTGCAAGCATGAGAGCTTGCTTGAGCTGGCCGGAATTAAGCATTTGCCGAACCTCGTCGCGTGAGAGCAGTACTACTTCAATATCTTCGGTTCGGTCAAGTTGCTGGTTTTGCAGTTTTTCGACACCTGTTGCGAGGAAGCAATGAGTCCAGTTGTTGCAAGTACTCGGGTTTTGGCCTATTGTCATGATTTCTTGCCATGTGCCGCCGCCGAAACCTGTTTCTTCAAGGAGTTCGCGTCGTGCCCCTTCCTCGGGAGTCTCGCCTGGCTCTATCACGCCAGCGCACAGCTCTACCGAGTCAAGGTCGAGTGCATAGCGGTACTGTCGCACAAAAACAAAGTCTCCATTGGGTGTGATGGCGATGACGTTAATCCAATCAGGATATTCGAGTACGTAGAATTCATCGTTGATTTCGCCGTTTGGCAGCTGCACAGCGTCGCGTCTTGCTGTGAGCCATGGGCGGCGGATTAGGTATTCGCTCTTGAGGGTTTTCCAGCGGTTCATATGATTACACAGTATGTTGGTTTTTATGTAGTAAAAACAAAAACGCTGACAGCTATTGTAGACCTTCGTCATTAACTGTCAGCGTTTCGTCCTAGGGTGGGTGCTGACGGATTCGAACCGCCGACCCTCTGCTTGTAAGGCAGGACAACGACCCTGTACAAGTCTGATAGTTAATAAATTATATTGGTTATAAAAACGTGAGCAATCATTTGGGCAATCATTAGCAAAAAAGTGCGCTTATATTTTGCTGATTAGTTCCAACAATTTTTTGTTCTCTTTCTCCAGATTATCTATCCTCTGCTGGCTCTTCACAAGCAAATCCACCAGTTGGGAAATAGTGTTCTGCAGCGATTCCACGTTAGGCTCGCCCTTGATGATGTTGTCAAAAGAGAGCGGCTCCAATTTAGGCAGATCTTGCGAAGGAACAGGGTCTGGAACAGTTTCAATGTAGTCATTGATATTGCTGATGCCAAGCTCTTTTACCACAATCTTTATCAGTTTGTCGGGTGCGGGACGCTTCCCGTGCTCAATCTGAGACAGGAACGCCTGTGGATAACCGATACGGTTAGCCAGCTCTGACTGTGTTATTTCAGCGTCTTTCCTTAATCGCTTTAAATCAAGCCTTTCCATAATCTTATGAAAAAAAGTCCAAAAAAGTGCTTAATTAATTTGGAGTTTAAGCAAAATAATGCTTATATTTGCAATCCAAATGCTAATAAATGCTACTAATGAGTATTCACACTGCAAAGTTAAGCAATTATAATCATTATAACAAAATAATAACCACTTTTTTTTAATATTAAACTTTCTTTTTTATCATGACATTTCAAGAGATCTATCAAGATGTTAAGAGTCAGGCGAATACATTTATTGAAGATATCGCCAAGTTGACACACAGGTCAAAAGCAGCAGTGAGGAAATGGATTGCAGGAGAATGCGCTCCCGACATGAATGTCCAGGAGAAGCTCTCACAGTATTTCAACAGACCAATTGAGGAGCTCTTTCCACCCAAAGAGTGTACCCAGCGCACAAATGAGAGAAGGGAGGAAGAAGATGGTGACTGAAGAACCAAGAGTAAAAGAGGCATCAAGGTATTCTCTAGAAGAAGCAAGCAAGCTGCTGGGCATACACAGGAACACCCTGCTCAAATATGCAAACAAAGGCATAATAAAGACAGGAATAAGAAGGTCGAACTCCCGAAGGTTCTACCTTGGCAGAGAGATATTACGCTTTTGGAAAGCACAGTTATAAACAATATATAAATAAGGTGTTAAAATGAGAGGCTGGATTGCACTTGACCGCGGCATAGTGTTCCACTGGGTATGGTACGACACAAAAGCGCTTAAATGGTGGCTTGACCTCGTGATACAAGCAGCATGGAAAGACTGTGAGGTGAGATTCCTCGGGCAGCGAGTCTCCCTAAAGCGTGGGCAGCTGGTGACTAGCATGAGGAGACTTGCCCGCCGATGGGATGCCGGAGATGTAAGAACCGCGAAGCGATGTCTTGAGGATTTTGTTCTAGACAAGATGGTGACTGTTGAGAAAGAAGGTGACGTCACAATAGTAACGATAACCAACTACGACAAGTATCAGCTAGACAAGTTCCGCTCAGGGAAGTTTGTTGATGATGAAGTCGAGGATGATTCCCATGGAATGAAATCAACAAGTGAGTTGGATGAAGACTTTCCTGTGTTTGTTGGTGAACATAATGAGGAAGCAGAAGATTTTGATGAAGAAAGTGAAGAGTTTTCTGATAACGATGAAGACAAGAAAGATGAAGACATGCATCACGAACTCCATCACGGAATCCACCACAAAAGAACAATATATAATAAAACAAAAAACAATATTTCTCTCACTAATGCGCTTGCGCGTGAAAATAAATATTTTGAGAAATTAAGAGATTCTGAGATGTTCACCAAGAAAACTATGGAAGCATTGAAAGTGACAAAAGCAGAATTGCACAAGAGGCACAAAGAATTCTACAAAGAGATGCAGATAAAGTCATTTGAACACAAGAATTTCAACGATTATAAACGCCATTTCTATGACTGGCTGAAAAAAACGATTCAGGATGGCAAAAGAAACGCAAAAAATAAGCGAAATTCTGCTGGGAGAGGCTCCAAAGCCAAGGCGAAACCAGAAAACAGTGGAGGGACTCAAAGTATACCACAAGCAGCTGGAAAGGCAACCGACACCCGAGGAGAAGCGCAAGAAGGATATGGCGAAACTGGAGCGTCGGCTACAGACAATCCGCTCAGTAGGGCAAAAATTAGAAAAGCTGAGACAGATGGTTGACATTCGCGCAGAACAGAGAGTCTTGTGGAACATTCTTCTGAAAATAGAGCCCAGATTCGACAAAAAGAATTATGATGTCAAGATATTGTACAGCATCCTTGGATGGGTGTGGAGAATAGACAGCTGGAACGTGCTGAAACTGGACTATTCAAAAGGACTTTTTCTATATGGTGACATCGGGCGCGGCAAGTCGATGACGCTGATGTTACTGCGGGATTACCTGAAGGATGTGCGTACAAGACATAAAGAATACTGCAAATCTGAATACAGATTCGGCACGGAATGGATGTCGGCAAGCATGATAGCGAACAGATATGCGGCCGATGGACTGCCTGGACTGGATAAGTTGCTTAAACATGACTGCTGTCTGTTTGTTGACGAGTTGGGAAGAGAACCCAATCCGGCAAGCAACTACGGCACAAAGATGAACGTGCTCCAGTTCCTGATGCAGATCAGGTATGACAACAGATATTCATGCGTGACTCATGCGACAACGAACCTGCCTCTTTGCGAGATCGAGACAGTATATGGCAAATATATAGCAGACAGGTTCCTGGAGATGTTCAACTTTTTAGAATTCAAGGGCAAAAGCCTTCGCAGACCATGATTATAAAGTCTTTCAAGAAACTAATAAGAATCTTTAATTTTGCGAATGAAATGGCAAAATACGATTTAAAGATGAGTGACATTAGAGTGTACGTAAAGCTGGATTCTTATCTGGCGGAGTGGCTGGTGCATGAGCATGGAGGAATACCTGTGGCATTCCCCAAAAACTCGTATGAGAATGACGTGCTGGAGATGAGCCTGACTCTGAGACCGAAAAACTTGGAAGATGACGGAGATGGCCCCGGGGAAGGTAAAATTCCGATAGCCGTGCCGTATTTCAAATACAAGAATGTGAAGTCATACAACTACCTGCCGAAAAACGGACAGCTGGCGATTCAGAAAAGCATCAGACAAAGGTTCATGATGCAACTCTGGCGTGACCTTCACAAGTTCGGAAATATAGGCAAGCAGAGAAAGGAACTCATTTTCGCATGGATGGAGGCGCACGGAATAACGCCTTCAGACACGAACTGGAATACGCTGGCGAAGATATATCAGCGTCGACAAGATGTGTATCGAAAACAAAGAAAAATGGCGAAAAACACAGTTAACGAACCTTTAGAAACTTAATTCAAGTTAAAACGGGGGTAAAAACTGCACTACTTGTCAAGATAGAAAATCATGTATGTTCCATAGTTTCCAAAATGTTCCGTAATCATTTTATAACAGCTTATTATTCATTGAGTTAAGGTGTGATACGACAGAATTTACCAGGAATTAAGAGTCTTGGATATGTTCAAGGGAAAAACCTTCAGAGACAGATGATGATGAAGTCGCTGGCAGGTCTGCCTGTGGCCATAATGACGGACATAACACCTATAAACTTCGTGGGCAATCCAACCTGCGAGGCGGCATCTGACTATGATAATGGTGGACGCATAGAGAAGACGACGCTGAAATTCATCACGGATGAAATGATAGTGCATTACCATGATATCGCATTCGTGGTTACAGACACAAACGGAGAGTCGTTTGTGGTTGGAGCACGTGAGAAACCACATCCTATCATACGGATGACAATATATACAGGTGATCCAGGCGGCGAGCCGGCAGTGTTCTCTTATGAGGTTACGCTGTATGCTCAGCGCTCTCTGATTCCCTGCTCAGTATAATTTATAGGTTCTATAATTTTATTGTTTGGTAACTTTTTTCATGATGTATATTTTATGGTTATGACTGGATTTAGAAGTTAATTAGTTTATGTCTAACTCCGTGAGTGGCTTCGTTGAGAAATGAGGTCACTATTCCTCTCTCAAAAGATACATTTGGATTAGATGTTGCATATTTATATGGTTATTTAGGGAAGTTCATATTTTAATGTACTCCGTTAAGGTGCTTCGTTGTGAAACGAGGTTCCTTTTTTTTATCCTGCTCCACGTCTGCGCTCTTTGTCGGTCTCCATTCATTACGTGAAAAGATGGGCTCATAGCCGTAAGTCTGAAGTTAAACATTTCCTTGCCCTCACCGCTTGCCTTTACGCTGCAAAGTTATTCCGCTCTACTCACTAGCAAGGCCAGGCTACGTTGCTTCTGAGAATTCTCCAGCCCTTCGGGTAGTAATTCTCAGGCAAGCCTTGCTCTCTGTGAGGGCGAACGGACTTTGCAGGCAGTGTAAAGGTGAAGCTGTAAGTGACGGCAAGATCAATGATGTTTAACTTTTTAAAGAATTACTGCTATGAATGAATTATCTCTTTTCAGTGAATCAATGAATGGTGCCCAAAGCACTGACATGGAGCAGAGCGTAAAGGCTCTCTCAAGTTCTAACAATCTCAATAATGTTGTTGAGGTTTATGATGATGACGAGTTCGAGGATATTGACCTCGCTGACTTCAAGCACGACTACCGCACCGGTGAGCCTGCCCTGTATGTGGGTAGTTACAAGAAATACTCGGAGGGAGACCTGACCGGCTGCTGGGTGTCAATAGCTAAATGCGCTGATTATGACGAGTTTATGAGGGTGTGCCACTATATCCATAGAGATGAAGGCGAGGATGTCGAGCTGATGTTCCAAGATGCAGATAACGTGCCCGAGTGCTGGTACAGTGAGTGTAGTCTCGATGAGGAGACTTTCGACCTTATCAAGGCATACGCTGAACTTGACGAGGATGAGCAGCGTGCATACGAGGCTTACCTGGACCTGAGATGCGAGTCTGACGTGACAGTGGAGGACTTCCGTGAACACTACTGCGGTGAGTGGAACAGCGAGGAAGAGTTCACGGAGAACTTGATCGAGGAGCTGGGAATCCTTGACGAGATTCCCGAGCACCTGCGCCGATTCTTTGATGTAAGTGCTTATAGCAGAGAGCTTTTTCAATACGATTATGATTTCTGTGACAATTTTGTGTTCAGAACGATGTAGGCTGAAGACATACCAAAGAAAGGAGCCACCTCAAAAAGGGTGGCTCTATTTTTTTGTATCATTTAGGGTATCATTTAGGGTATCATTTTGAGTGTCATTTCGAGTATCATTTTGAGTATCATTTTGAGTATCATTTTGGGTATCATTTCGAGTATCACTTCGAGTATCACTTCGAGTATCACTCAAAGGACTTTAGTATCTCCCAATGACCATCTTTACTTGAGCCAGCATATATAACAACTCCCAACTTTCGCAATGTTGACAAATCTCTTCTAACTGTTGGCAATGAAACTTTTAACTTATTTGCAAGTTCTTTTCCAGTTATGTCTATGTTTTCTCGGATTAACGCTAAAACAGCCTCTTGTCGACTTGTCAGTTTTTTTGCGTCATTTTGGGGTTCACCTCGATATAATTTTTCAAACAACGGACTACGTTGTATGGTTACCAAGACACCGCCTTCGCGGTTTTCTATCTTGGGCATGGGCAACTTAGCTTCGGCAAATGAATCTCTAATCTTTTTCATGCCTCGTCCCCATGCCTCAATGAAACCCGCTTTGAAAAATGTGTTTGCGATGTTTTTGTTGCGTGGATGAGATGAGTGTTCTTTTAGTAAGACTTCCATATCAAACCCTTCGGGTAGTGGCCCCTCATTCCAAAGAGTTATGCGGTCATTATACACCTTCATCTGAATGTGAACTCCTGAATAGTCTTTGTGACAGATGGCATTGTACAATATCTCGCGCAATCCTTCTTCGGGAATTTCCAAAGGCTCTACTCGCACCATTCCTTCATAATGAATGGGAGAAATGAGGTATTTTGATTTTAAAGTCTCAATCACTCTGTCTGCCATTTGAATTATATTGCCCTCAATCGAATCTTGTATGAGAAGATCTGCCTCATCCTTTACGAAACGACCAATACGGAACTCTATGCCTGTGAAATATTTTTGCGGTCGTTTGCCAAACAACAATATGGCAGCACTTTTTATTTTACCATCTGTTGTTAGCAACCCCAAATTTTCTAGTATGGTTTCTGTTGACTCATACTTGGTTTCTGGAGATAAACGCTTATGATATATGCCTTCGTTAATGAAATAATCAATGGCTTTGCGGTCTATAGCATCAATTGTAACATTTTCCATTGTCACATCGTCCCACGACAGCCCCATTTTCTTCATTATAAATTGCTGAAGCGCCACACCTCGCAATTGCTGCTTGGTGGCTCCACTGCGTAAATGATATTCGCCTTTGTAGGATATCGGCATGTTGCTTGGCTCAACATCAATCTCTATATAATCTTTCCCATCTTGGTTCAATAAGTTGACATCGCAGACTATGCCAAGAGTGGTGACAATCTTGTTTGGAATATCCTCCAATAAACGGTGAGAATTAGCAACTCCAACGACTTGCTGCTTGTCGTTGATGCCAATATAGAGCTTGCCACCTTGCGCATTGGCGAAACCACAAATCCATTTAAGGTATTCGTCGCGCCATGACTCTTTGTATTCTATGTTTTGACTTTCTGCCATAACTATTTCATTTAAGGTTGCAAATATACAAATAATTTGAATAAGGTTGGCGAAATATTGTCTTTTAAATGCTGCAAAATCCATTATAAATTTGTAGCAGTAAAATTTATCTAAACCTATGAAAAACACAAATTACCACCTTCATCTGAAGGGGTACGTGGGCGGTTGTGACTTTGACCGTAACTACGTGGACTATATCCTTGCCAGGAACGAGGGAAAACCGGTGAACGTGCTGATCGACAGCCTCGGCGGTTCGCTGGCGACAGCTCTCTCGATTGCCAGCGCATTCCGTGCGCATGGCGATGTCACCGTGCACTTCGTGGGGATGAACGCGAGCGCGGCGACCATCGCCTCGCTCGGTGCCAAGCACATCTCCATGGACTCCTCGGCAATGTACCTAGTGCACAAATGCAGCGCAGAGTTCTTTGAGTGGGGCTCGCTGAATGCTGACCAGCTGGCAGAGGTGCGTGACAACTGCGAGGCGGCCATCCGTGACCTGAACAAGCTGGACAACAACGTGGCGAACATGTACGCAGGTAAATGCAGCAAGAAGCAGGAGGCTCTCCTGGATCTGATGCGTGAGGGTGGATGGCTGACTGCTGCTGAAGCTCTTGAATGGGGATTCGTGGACGAGGTGACTCAGTTCAACGAGGAGAAACCGGTCCTTACCGATGCAGTGGCCAGTGCGATGGCGGCTGCAGGAATGCCGATTCCTAATCTCCCGCTGGACACGAACGAGTCGCTGTTGTCAAGGTTCATCGCAGCACTTACTTCTATCTTCAAGCCTAACAAAGTCGAGACCCAAGCTGAACCCATCGAGGTGAAACGTGAAACGAGTGATGAGAATCAAGAGCATGAGAGCACAGAAACCGAAGTTACTAACAACCCAAAAGAACAAGCAAAATCTGTTGAAATGAAAAGACTATTCAAAACTGTTGGCGCAGTGCTCGGAATCGAGGACTTCGCCGTGGGCGAGGATGGCATTACTCTGTCAGCAGCTCAGATCGAGAGCGTGGAGAACGCACTCGCTGAACGTGACAAGCGTAACGAGGAACTCGCAGAGCAGGTGAACGCAATGAAAGCGGCTCCTGCGGAGAAATCGAACTCGGTGGTGGAGACATCACACGAACAGAACGAACCCTCGCAGTTCGAGGGATTTGTGAAAACAGTGAACACCGCAAAGGAACTGTTCAACATGGTTCCCTGACGGCTCACCGACAACTGAAATCTAATCTTTTACCTTAAATCTAATTCTACATCATGGCAGGACAACTTATTGCTATCCCGCTTTCTGAATTTCAGGAGGCGGCGACTAAGTGGCGCAAGGAACTCCTCTATCAGCCCATCATCGGCTGTCACGACACCTTGCAGCACATGACTCCACGCCCCGGCATCCGCTACAAGGAGAATGTGGGCACCATCAGCGGAACGGCGCAGTTCGCTCCTTACAAGCCTAGCCGCTCATCAGACTTTAACCTGAACGTGGAATACCGTACCCTGGAGACTTTCATGGGTTCGGTGCACTGCAAGTTCGAGCCTAACTCGGCAGCTTCTACCATCCTCGGTTATATGGCAGCCACTAAAGGTGACGGACAGATGCGAGCTCCCACTGCGCTTCACGTGCTTACTCTCATCGCCAAAGGTCTCTCTGAGAAACTCAATGATGCCATTTGGAATGGCGTGCGTAATGCCAACGGTGACACCACCGCAGACCTCTTTGACGGCTTTGACACCATCACACAGGCAGAAATCACTGCTGGCACTATCTCGGAAGAGAATAAGAACTACATGCAACTGGAGGAGGAAATCACCACCTCTAACGCTCTGGACATCGCGAAGGAGATTCTCTATTCGCTCGACCCTCGCCTGCGCTCGCAGGACTTGATCATGTACTGCTCGCAGGACTTCGCAGACAAGTACAACGAGGCTATGCTGCTCACCCACGGAGGTATCAACTTCTACAACGACTTCTATCAGAATACTGTGGAAGGAAGCAACGGAAAACTTCACATCGTGCCTCTGTTCAACAAGGCTGACAGCAAGTTCATCCACGTGACTCCCAAGAGCAACATGCTGGTGGGATTCGACCAAATGAGCGACATCGAGAGCGTGATGGTGAAGGAGTATGAGCCTTTCATCCTCTCCTACATCGCTACCATGTTCTTCGGCGTGCAGTTCGAGAGCATCGACTACCGGAAACTGAAAGTAGTTGAACTCGCAGCGTGATTCTAACTGACAAATGATTACTGACAACTGAAAACTGAAACATTATGCCTAGACAAACATGTACTCCAATACAGAGGTCTCTTGCCTGGTGCCAAGGCACGCCTGAGCTGCCTGGCATCAAGCGTAGGCTCTACTATATCAGCAAGGACCAGATTGTTTCATGGCCGACTCTGACACGTGACCAGAACGGTCGCCTGACTTCGGCAGCATATTCAGGAAACTTTGAATTGGTGGCTGACGCTACTTGGAAGTTCATCGACATCCTGCCCGACAAGTCACAGCTCACAAGTGAGGCGCAAGGTGAATATCCATCGATGACTCAGCTGAACAAGCTGACAGCTGTTCACCCAGGCGTGGGCGTGGAGGCTTCAGGACTCTCTGCTTATGTGAACAACTGCGACTGCGTATATCTCGTGGAGACTGTACGCAAAAAATTCCGTGTCGTAGGTAGCGAGAAATGGCAGGTGAAGTCAACAGTGGCGCAAGACCTGGGACAAGGTGCTACTGGCACAACAAGCACGACTCTGAACGTGGAGGCGACCGATGAGTGCCCGGCTCCTTTCTATCAAGGTAAGATCGAAACTGAGGATGGTATCATCTATGCCGACCAGCAGCAGGCTCAGCCAGTGGTGGACGGTGACCCGGAAGATGACACTGCAGACCCCTAATTTCTGACAACTGAATCATGACAGACGAGAGAACATCCATCGATATGAGGGGAACACTGAGCGAATTGACGTTCCCTGAGGTCGGTGAGGGTTCTCTCGTCGTTGATGTTACGACAAAGCAAAACAAGGCACTGCAGAAGGACTTGTTCGCAGTGAATAAACGGAAGTCATGGGATAAGACTGTGGAGGCTCGCTGCGACTTCACTTATAAGCTGAGTCTGACTCGCCGTTCGGATGTGGACTTCATCTCAATCTGGAAGAAGTCGATATATGGGCGCACTCTGACGGACATCAAAGGTGATCCTGATATGGTCGCATTCTTTGCGGAGAATATTACTCCTGTAATTAGTGAGACGCTGGGCTACCACCTAGCTGATGGCTCGTGGGCTGTATGCACTTCACCGAAACGAAGACACCGTGAGAAGAACTTTGCGACGCTGATTAGTGAGCGCATAGCTGCCTCGCTGGGGATTCCTTTCTATGAGGACGTGGCACTGTGTCACAGCAAGCAACGTGTAAACGCAGTGTTTGAGATTAACAATCTTCCAAAAGAGAGCAACATAATCGTGTTTGACGACTTCGTGACGACAGGGATGACTCTCGCTGGAATGAAGAAGCTGCTTACTCAGTTCAAGAAAAATGTGGTTTTCTACAGTTGTATAAATAACAAGCTATAATACTGATAGTTATAAAAAAATTGGAAACATTGGAACATTTTGGAATATGAATAATGAATTTACCGAAAGAGTCCAAAAGTGGCTGAACACGCCTGAAACGGAACGTGACTATAATGAGGGAGCAATGCTTCTGCTCAAACTCACAGGCAACCAGATAATGTACCGCAATCTGACGATGCGACGCACTCGTCAAAGTGAGGAGTTTATAGTATATCAGCTGAAACGTCGGTTGAAATTCAGACTGGCTCAATTGACTCACGAGCAAGTGGAACAGATGCAGCGTCAGGTAGATGGCATAGTGCAAAAACGACACCTTGAAAAGAAGGAATCTGCCTCTACTTCGGAGTTTAAGGCTGGCAAGCGTGCTGACCATGACTCACTGCCTGATGAAGTCCAGGCTCTCTATGTCGAGAACCTTTCTATCGTGCAGAAGATGCGTGAACTGCATCTGAAGCTGAGATCGCTTTCTCTTGATAGCGCACCTTGCCCTGACAGTGAGAGGTACCCATTCCTCAAAGAGCTTATCTCGCTCGATAAGAAACTACACTCTAATTGGGAAATCTATGACCATTACACCGGTGCAGATGGTGAGCAGGTTCTGACTGAGGATTTGCGTGAGCAAAGTAAAAAGGCGGTGAACCTGATTAACCTCAACAAGAACCGATATAGCAAGAAGCCCACGGAGGAACTTAAGGGTAAGATCCTCTCGTGGTATGAACAAGTGATCAGTCCTACTGACAAACTCACAAATGAGTTGAAAGACATTGGCATCCTTGAATGAGACGCAATGCAGATATAGGATATTATTTGAAGCCGATACGGGAAAAACCGTATCAGGCTTATCTATCTAATGCCTTGCAGGTGGCAGATATTCTTGATTGGGTGCTGAAGCAGCTGGGTAAAAGCGAGGTGTGGCAAACTTCATTCTCAATCTCGGAGGAGTTTATCCGACGACTCTACTTTATTGAGAAGTCAGGGCTGGTCACTCAGTTTAACCTGGTGCTTGACCACAAAGCCACAAACAAGACTCTGAAACTATGGGCATTTATCACGCAGGTTATTGATACCACTTACCTTGCTGACAACCACAGCAAGGTGCTGCTGGTGAAAAGTGAGCAAGGAGAGATTGTGAGTATCATTACGTCTCAAAATCTAACACGTGGTAACAGGTGTGAGAGTGCTGTGATAACAACGGACAACGATATATTCAATACTCTACACTCACAAATTCAAGATTTAATAACTAATCATTCGGTTCCTCTCAATGACTTATTCGCTACGCGCATTCTTGGCGGCGCCTCAACATAGTTCAAGCAAGCATGCCTCTGTATTCGGCTTGCACAAGAATTCAGAAAAAGAAGTTTGATTATGGAATATACAGATAAAGAGTTAGAGCAGGTTGAACAGTTCGCATCAATCTACTTGAAGATTTCAGATATGGCAGTGATACTCGGTGTCCCTGCTGAACAGCTGCGCTCAGACATCGCCGACCATAATACGGAGGTTAGTCTGCGCTATCGACGTGGCAAGGCTGCTTCCAAAGTGAAACTGCTCCATCAGGAGATGATGCTGGCACAGGTTGGCTCGCCACTTGCCATTGAGAATACACACAGAAATCTACTCGACATGGAGGACGATGAATAATGGCACAGCTTAGCACATTAGATGTATGTAGGCAGGACTTGTTTACTGCCAAGTCGGATCTCGAATTGCGCTACACTGACATGGTGGTGGCACGCATCATGCGCATCCGTGAGGAATATAACTGGTTCCTATCTAATCCCGATGCAAAAGACCGACAGTTCGTGGAGAATGCCATGGCTCGATTTGGGATAGAGAAGTCAGCTGCATACTCTGACCTGAAGGTGGTAAAAGCACTTCTGCCACACCTTGCGTCTGCGTCTCGTGACTTTCATCGCTACCGCTATAACGAGATGATTCTTGAAACATTCCAGATGGCGAAGAAACGCAAGGATACTAAGACAATGGAGAAGGCAGCTTCATCTTACGCCAAGTTCAATCGTGTGGATCTGGAGGATGAGCAGGTAGTTCCCTACGATATGATTGTAGTGCAGCCATTCACTGCTACTGATGACCCGACAGTTCTTGGTATCAAGCCTATTCCAAACATCCGTGAGAAGATTAGGACGCTGCTGAACAAATACCGGGCAGAGAATATCGACATCGAAGATATAGAGTATGAGGAGGCTGACCTTGAAGAGGCAGACTTATTCAATATGGAGGAACAGGATGATGGCAAACCCGAAGAGGATATACTTTAATACGCCACAGAGGTTAACTCAGTTAATCGGTGCCAATACCACCGTGATAGTGGCTGGGCGACGCACTGGAAAGACGGATTCCATTGCTTCGCCTTTCGTGCTTCGTAATATGCAGAGAATGCCTGGCTCTACTGGCGGCATAGTAGTACCGACATATAAACATGGTCTGACGAATACAATACCTGGTCTGCTTGCAGCATGGAAAAGATGGGGCTATATCAATGGCATTCATTATGTGATTGGGCGCAAGCCACCAAAATCATTCGGCAAGCCAATAATAGAGCCAGCGGAATATGAGCATGTGATTTCATTTTATAATGGTTCTTGTGCCATTCTTATATCACAGGACAGACCAGGCAGCTCGAACTCGCTGACGCTCTCGTGGCTCCTTATCGATGAGGCGAAGTTTATTGACTACGAGCGTCTAAAAGATGAGACGCTTCCAGCAAACGGCGGAATCAAGTCGTACTTCGGCAGTCATTCGTACAATCACTCTGTGATGATTCTTTCTGATATGCCGCAGACTCAAAAGGGTTCGTGGTTCCTCCACTACAAAGACAAGATGGATCCTGAGCTTATAGAAGCTATCGAGGGTACTGTTTATGAGATCTGGAAGGTTAAGGAACGTGTACGCTCATTCAAAGAGAAAGGCTTCGATGTTCCAAACTATCTGAGGAAGTACATCCGTAGGTTGGACCGCAACCTGAACCGTATGCGGTCAGTGGCGGTGTACTACAAAGAGTACTCATCGATTGAGAACCTGCAGCTGCTTGGGGAGTCATACATCAAGCAGATGAAGCGTGACCTTACACCAAAGACTTTTCAGACCTCGATTCTATGTCAAAGAATAGGAATCGCCAAGGATGGTTTCTACTCGTCGATGAGGGAGGGTCATAAATACAACGCAAGCGACTTTGATTATTTGGATAGTTTGGGTTATGAGTTCGACCCATTGCAGGTTGACAGCAGAGCAGACAAGGACGTTAATAGTCTTGCTCCAATCTGCATAGGGATGGACTATAACGCTAATATAAACTGGATTGTGGCTGGACAACCTGATGGCCGTAGGCTGAATGTGATAAAGTCATTCTACACAAAGTTTGAACGTAAGATTCCTGCGCTGATTGATGACTTCTGCCGCTACTATGTCAATCATGAGAATAAAACTGTGGTATATTACTATGACAGCACGGCTCTTGGTGGGAACTATGCAGTAAATGAGCAGGACTTCCACTGGGTGGTGTGCCATGAGTTTGAACGGCACGGATGGCAAGTGGAGGACATAAACCTCGGCAATCCCATGCGCCACGATGAGAAATACCTACTGATAAATCAAGGTTTCGCTGGAAAACAAAGGCTAATGCCATTCTTCAACCGCCAAAATAATGATGACTTGATACTGTCGATTCAAACGGCTGGAGTCACAAGAGGACGGAATGGATTTCGCAAGGATAAAGGTGGAGAAAAACTTGCAGAAACGGAGGAAGATCTGCTCCAGCATCGCACCGATGGAACAGATGCTTTTGACACTCTTTATATCGGTTGTGAGAAATTTCCTTATAGAGATAGTTTTGGTATAAATTCCAGCGGTGTCCTATAAATTTGAGTAGTAAAGAGATGACACGTTCGTGTTATTTTTTTCACTTTTCATGATAATGCAAAAAGTTACGCAAAAGGGATTGTGTTATTTCGCTTGTGGATTGCCTTTTTGAAGTGTGAAAAGGCATCATTTTGTTTCACAAAAAAAGAAATTAATATGGGTAAAATTGAATTTATCCCGCAGCCCTATGCGTCTAAACTTTGCGCTGGTGTGCTGAGACTTGTGCATTCAGATGCACAACTTGAAAAGTTCGACTGTGTGTATATCTATGCGGACGAACAAGTATTAAATTCAGAACGCTCGATTGAGCAGATACAAATGCTGAGAAACCAACAACTCTTTGGCGTTCTACCTAATTTGCTGCCAACAAAAGCCGTTATAGGTTATGTGGTGGTTTCATGTCTAATCAAGTTTGAGGGCAATAATCTTATGAGGCACGGATTTCTCTATGAGGTCAATGAGGCTTATGTGTTCGACAAACCCATTTATGTGTCCAAAGAGCAAGCGTTAATCTTGGCAGAGGCTGATTCTTTCGAAGAGATTCCTTCTCATTTTATTCTGCCCACATTGATTGATGGTGACAATGGCATTTTGTCGTTTCCCGTGTCCACTGAAGTGTTTTCCTCATTGAATGAAGGGAGTGAGATAAAGCTGGAGGTTTCTCATGATGTAATGAATGCCATTTTCAACGAAGACGGCAATATGAAAGATTTTAGTGGCTTCCAGATTTACACTGGGAATCGCGTGAAACGCTTTGAATGGAGCGATAGGTGCTACATAGATTATGATATTGATGAGCAAGGCAATCTTATTTTTTATAAGAGTGATCTACATCCATCAGGGAAAGCTCCTCGCCAAGTGCTGCGCCTTTTCTGTTCAAATAAGCGATGATTGTTATTGATTACTAAATTTTTGTAAAAATGTCGTGCCAAAAGCAATATTGACACGACATATATAATAAATGTGTACTGTTCTTATTCGATTTCTTTATTGTCACGATAGAGAGTTAAGAACTCTTCCATATTTTTTACCTTAAGTTTTCTCGCGACTTTTACTTTTTTGTTAGTTACTGAAGCAAGGTTTTTATATTTCATGCAAATCATAATCCCTTGCCTCGGAAAACCCCAGCAACATAGGGCTAAGATGAACAATTCGTCATCATTCAGTTTTCCTCCAGCCATGTCTTGAGCTTTTACGAGGATGTCATCAAAGAAATCATTTGTTATAAGATATAGATTTGACCAATAATAGTTGCTCTTAGAAAAACGATTCGGCAAAGTCATTGATGAGTTGAATATTTTAGTGAATGTCTCAGGATTACGCTCATAAGAAGAATTGAGTAATTCACGAACAACATTAATTTGCTCTCTAATCACCGACTTCATCTCACTAGACCGTTTCTCTTTCTCTTCCAATTCAAGTATTTGCCTATTCAGAGTCTCTCGCTCTTGTTCATTTAAGACTATGGACCTGTTTGCATCCTCAATCTCGCTCTTCAATTTTGAGACTTGTGATTCGGATGCAATGATTGTATTTTTATACTCTTGTTTTATCTCACTCAGCTTTTTATCATATTGATTTAAAGTTTTCTGCATTTTATTTAAATCCTCAAGCGACGAGGCAAGGTCTGCATTAATTAATTCATTTTCCATCTCTTTCATTTTTAGTTTCTGACGGAATCTAATAGCAAACAGAAGTAACACGAGTGAAATAATTGCTATAACTGCTGCTGTTAATAGTGAAGTTTTCAGCTCTGAACTTAATCTCTCATTCTTAAGTTCAACTTTTTGAGTGTCATATTTCTTTTCGACTTCTCGTAATCTATGATTAAGGCTATTGTTCATAATTGAATCTGCGATTAAATGTGCCATATCATAGTAATGAAAAGATTCTTTTAAATTACCCTCTTCTTTAAATATTTCCGACATTAAAGACAGATACGAAATACTGTCCACATCATTTGACATAGGTGGTGCATACCTTAATATGATCTTAGCAGAATCTAGGTCGTTAAGTTTAAGATATGATTTGGCTAAACAGTAATGCGCTCTTGGATGGTCTATAACTTCTTTTAGTGAAACCGCATCTTTTGCGGCTTGCTTTGATTTACTGTAATCATGTTTTATGTTTAAATAATATAGTGCTTTGCTATATAAATTCGCAAATAACAAATATTCCTCATTCTCTGATTTCGCTAATTTGATTGCGGTTTCTATATAATAAAGAGCACTATCTTCTTTTTCTGGGTTGTTACTATATAGACCACCAAGTTCTCCCAAACACCCTAATTCATAATGTTTGTCTCCTATGAGGTGATATAATTGTTGGGCTTCTTTTAGTTTTTCAACGGCTAATGATTTTGCTTCAAAAATTTGATTTTGATATAACAATCCAAGCCTCATTTTAGCAAAAGCTTTATTCTGTAAATCATCTTTATCGGCAACATCATCAGCTTTATGATAACAATTAACAGCTTTTTCAAGATTTCCAAGTTCTTCATTGACACAACCCTGATAAATGAGTGAGCGAATATATTTTTCTTTGTCCGTTGAATTACTGTAATAGTCTACGGCATAATTAATTGCACTGTCAGTTGTTGCAACAATGTAATTCTTATAATCAGCTTGTGTTTTCAGCAATGAATAATAGGCCTTATCACTGTCTGTAAAGTTGCTTGCGTCTATTGCGCTTATCTTTTTAAGTGCAGTCTCATATTGCTTTTGTAAAATAAGAGAATCTATATGAACTAGTTCTTTGTTTTCTTCTCCTTTTTTACATCCAATAAAAAAACACGCAATTATACAAGAAAAAATGGTAAATTTTAACACACTTTTCTTGATTCCCATAATTTCCATAGTTCTATAATATTAGAGATTACTTGATTATTCTGCAAAGATAAGCTATTAAAATAACTTTTTTATATGATATGACATTTTTTTTGAAAGATTTGTAGATGTTCATGAAATATTTCAAGTTAGCCAAAATGCGGTCTCATGTCAGTCAAAGTTGTATTTTTTGCCTCCAATTGTTAATATAAATTAAAATGGGGGGGGTATAATTAACAATTCTGAAAGTGGTTTATGAGTGGTTTAAAAATTGAATTTATAACCAATAGACATTCAGTTGATTAACACTTTTTAGGTTTAGGCTGAAAATCAAAAAAAGATGGATTTTTAACACTTTTTTGATTTAAATTTGCGGTGCAATTATTCATTTATAAACACAAATCATTATGAGACATTTTTGGTTAATTATTTTAATTTTCTTTACTACATTCTCTTTATTTGCTGACAACAACACAGTAAATGTTGAGATGTCGAGTCAAAAAGCAAATGGAAATCTACACAATGAGATTGTCCCAGAGGTGACTTATGATCCAAACGAGAACACAATCTCGGTTGAATTTGAAGCTTTAGGTTCATACACACTAATTGTGAGAGATGTTGATGGGCAGGTGCTACATTCTGTACCAGTTGTGACAAACGGTAATTCATATTCTTATGATGTGAATTTGCTTCCTGAAAACTACTATGTAATAACCATTACATCAGTTGATGATGGTTACATTGGAGTTTTAGAGACTGAGGCTGAATAAGCCGTCATTTAACTACTTTCCTTTTTTAACTAGTTTTTTCGAAGGGATTGCCCTCTTTTATATTTAATAAGGTGGGCAATTCCTTAGAAAACAAACTTAGATACTATTATAAAAAGATTTCTATTATTAATAATGTAGTAAAAATGCCTTTTAGACATGTATGAATCTAGTGGCACTAAATAATTAGTAAACAGTATATTAATTTATTAAATTCAGGATAATTATGAACACAAAAAACATTATTTTTAGCATCGCACTCTTATTATTCGTGCCTTTTGTGGCTAACGCACAACTGTATGTCGACTCCCTCGGCATTGTGCAAGTCGGTAACTACGAGCATGACATCTATGCTGGAATAGAGGAATGGTCAAAAGACACGTCCATCGTGTTAAACGTGAAGGGCAATGGTTATTTGTTTTCTGGAGCGAAAATCGCCATCGGTGACAATTGCAGCAAATATGCAACAAACGTTTCAGTTGGTGAAGTGAAAAATGGCAATGGTGACACTGACCAATTGTGGCTACAAGGCAAAAAAGGCATTTATTATACTTCTGCAAGCCAATGTCGTGATACTATTTTTTATTATGACACAAATAAAGGCAGCGATTTTCACTTCAATTGCAGCCTTGTGGCCACCGGCATCTCAGTGGCAAGTGACAGCCGTTTTAAGACAGACATCACACCGCTTGAGAGCAGTTTGCAGACAATAACTTCGCTCTCTCCTGTCAGTTACAAGCTTCTTCCTCGCTTTGGCGAGAATGCGTTTAGTGGCAATGGGGTCCCCGACGATATTCCATCTGGCGGACTCACAGATAAGGATCTGCGCGACATTGAGTACTTTAACAACTTCCACAAGAGTCTTGAGAATGATGGACCGCACTTCGGCTTTCTTGCCCAGGAAGTAAAAGAGATATACCCAGAGTTGGTTCATACCGACCAGGATGGTTATATGTATATTGACTACATTGGCATGATACCGTTACTGGTGAACGCAATCGGTGAGTTGAACGCACAGATTGAGGAGCAAAATGCGCAGATAGAAGAATTGAAGGCAGATAATTCCGAATTGAGCCAGGCGGTCATCAATGCTCAGCAGCCATCTGTTGATAACTATCAAGCATCCCAGATTGAGGACAATTTCTTAAGGAACGCTCTGTACCAGAATCGTCCCAACCCATTCTCCACATCAACAACCATCTCAATGTCACTTCGCAGCGATGTGGCACAGGCAGTTGTCTATATCTTCGACATGCAGGGAAATATGCTCAGAAGTATTCCAGTCAGCGACCGTGGTAACGTGAGCGTGACTATCGAGGGTGGTGACCTCAATGCCGGAATGTACATCTACTCTCTCATTGCCGACGGCAACGAGATTGCGAGCAAACGCATGATTCTCACTAAGTAAGGAAAGGAGCGGATAGTATGAAAAATAATAATTATTTAATCCTGTTTTTTGGATTGCTCGCTTTGACTTCATTTGGGGCAAGAGCAGTACAGATAACCCATACAGTTACCTATGACCCAAATAAGTTGTCAATCACTTATGACACAATTAATGGTACAGCATATGCGGTATTAGATTATGAAGGATTGATTTCTTCAGATTCTGTGTCTAAACCACTTCTGCCTTGGGATAACCTTACATTTTCTATCCCTTATAATTCAAATAACTTTAGTGCTCAATGCCAAATTAACAGTTATACTGAATTAGATATTGCTGAACTTGTGTTTCCTTGCCAAATACCACATGCTATAAGCGACACAACAACAGCATTTTCTTTGCCTGATACTATAATATATCAGTCAAATACTTTCTATCCTCACAATCAATGCAGTGTAAGTGAGCCCTATTACTTGTCTGGAAGCAATAAAGTGGTTAACATTGTTTTATCACCGGTCAAATATAATCCTGTGATGAATAAGGTACAACTTGCGACATCAATTTCAATATCTTTAAGTTATGATATAGACAACAATTATATACCAATAAATGCAAGCAGTAATTTTGAACTAAGAGAAAAAGATAGGAAATTAGTACAAAGTTGTGTTATTAATAAAATAGATGTTGCTGGAAATGAGGTGCCAATCACTATCAACACTCCATCACAAAACACATCGCTTCCTACATATAATTATTGTATCCTTACAGACAAGAATCTTGAGCCATCTTTTAAAAAGATAATAGCAATGAAAAGGCAGAAAGGTTTGTCTGCAGGCACGATTTGTGTTGAAGACTTAATTGACAGCGGTTTGTTCCCTGATGGTGATAAATGCTATGACAATCATGGCAATCTTGTTTCTGTAATACCAGACACGGCGGGAGTTGTCAGACAATACCTCAAATATGCAAGTAGAGCAGATGAGAATCCAACCAGATATCTTCTCATTGGCGGTAAATCTAAAAATATACCTATAAGATATGTGCATTCTTATAGCGAAAAACTGAAATTTCAACATGTGCCAACAGATATGTATTTTAGTGATCTAAGACAAATTTGGAAACCATATAATTCTCAATATTATAATAATGAATATCAGGTTTATAGCGAGACTAACACTGGTTCGGACAATATAGGTGCAAACTCTTATTCTCCCTTAATTTTTGTCGGTCGTTTGCCAGCTAAAAACAGAGATGACGTTTCTAATTATAGTGAAAAACTATATAGATATGCTATGGATCCCTGTCATGAGAATGGAGATTATCTTTTAAGGGCATTATTCTCAAATTCTCATGGCAGAGGCATGAAAAATGAATCTGACAAAGTCAGATTGACCGCAAATAATCTGTTTAATACAGTTTATTTAATGGAGCAGAGTGACAGTACAATATATCCGACAGGTGCTGATATCATTAATGAACTTAATGACACTAAATATGGATATATGAGCTTTTATGCGCATGGCTCACCGCAGTCTATTGCTGTGTATGATACAAATACCAGAGTACATGTGTTGTCTGCTTTAGACAGTAATCCAAGAAATCCTTCCGAACACACCTATGAAGAAAATGGTAATGGATTTGATTGCTTGACAAACATATATCAACCAGCAATTGCCTATAGTATTGCATGTACTACAATGCCTTATGATGATGAAATTACTTATAGCTTCACACTTTATGAAGATAAATATAATTTCGGAGACTCTTTTGTTCTTGGAAAAGATTATGGTGGAGTAGCTTTTCTGGGAAACACTAGAGAAGGATATACATATTATTCAACTAATTTAGAGAATTATTTTTTAAAAAAGATAATAAATACATCAAATTATAAGATTGGTATAATAGAGGCTTTGTCTAAAACATGTTCATCTTCTGTTTCAAATCATGTCAAGCTGACCCATAATCTTTTAGGAGATCCTGAATTTGAGATTTGGACTAGTGAGCCATTGCAATATAGCGGGATATTTGTTTCTCGTTTAGATAATGGATTTAGGATTAGTGGCACTTCAAACACTGATACTATTGCATATTGTGATAATTATGGTCACCAAGGATTAATAGTAGGCAATAATAATTCTATGTTCATATCTGCACATCCTTCAAGTACCCTTATGGTATTTAATCATGATCACATACCGTATATAGCGCCAATGATGCTTCAGAATTGTGAAATTAGCAATTCTCAATATGTCTATGCAAGTTCTTTTAGCGCTGGTAAATCAATTCTGCCAAATAATACTCATGGCAATGTGACGATTAAGAATGGGGCAGAATATGAAATAGAGGCAACTGATGATGTTTTTTTGGGAGAAGGGTTTATTGTTGAGAATGGGGCGACATTTGCCCTAAAGACACCTGGCAAAGTGACTATTGACGGCTGCGTGTTCCAGAGCGGAGCCAAAGTGAAGATTGAATCTGGAAATGTTGAATTAGTAGGTAAATTCACAGCTGAAAAAGGCTCAATGGTGGAATTTTCACAATTTGTTAACTAAATAGTTAGATTATTAACCACAGTTTGCTAATTATGCCGTATAAAAAATCAATGAATTAGCAAGCGTAAAAACATAAGAATTTATGAAAAAGATTACATTTTTATTGCTGGGACTGCTAATGATAACCAGCGTCAGCGCAATCGCAAACGAATACGTTCCTCTCATCCGTGAGGGGGTTGTTTGGGAATATGTTGAGTACAATAGTCGAATAGGGCTAGATCCAACTTCCGAGGAAACTAAATTGTACACACTAGAATTTAATGGAGAGAACGAAAAAGGTCATATGCTTTACCGCACAGACTATAGTCAGTTCGTCACACCACAAGAGCCATATTTGGTGGCTTATGTGAAAGAAGAGAACAAAGTGGTGACTCTAACTGTTGATGAGTCTCTGCCCTACTATTTAAATGTCTATACATCTGAGTTTGATAAATTATATGACTTTAACAATAATGATCTTTATTTCTTACCTGACGAAGCCATTTATTTCTCTTATCAGTTGCATAATGTAGCAGGTTCTGAAACCTTTACTGTTCAGGTGGGTAATACCACACGTAATGGTTATCATGTCAACTATGATGCAGAACATGATAAAGATTTAAAGGAGTTCAAAATAATAGAAGGCATTGGCGTTGATTGCATGTATGGCGATTTGCTTGTACCGTTCCGAGAATTCCCCACAGGACCAACTTACGATGATGCAATGGGATGGCGAATGGCTGGTCTCTCCGCCGTTTATGAGAATGGCGAACTTGTCTATCAAGGTTGCCTATACGACGAAGCCCAAGAGTTGAAAGTTCACACTGCTATCACCACCGTTGCAGGTGACAGGCAGGTGAAGAGCGTGCGCTACTACAACCTCGCTGGAGTGGAAAGTGCTGAGCCATTCAAGGGCGTGAATGTCAAGGTTACTACTTACAGTGATGGCACCAAAAAGTGCGAAAAAATGCTGTGACAATCCCCATATGCAAAAACAATAATTTGATTTAGTAATAACATGCAATTGCGCTATTAAAGAAAAAGCATTGCTTATGCCTAATGATAGAAATAAAATTCACGCTTCAATGACGACAACAATAGGCAATAACACATTCTTGAATCGTACTGAGTGTAATATCATGCGTGGTTTAGCCATAGTTTTAATTGTTATTGATAACATTACACACTTGTTCAAAGGGGTGTTTATTGATAATGAGCACATTTACCGGTGGAGCTCAGTGGAAGGTTTTTTAAATAACCTCAGGCACCCCGATGCATTGCTGCCTTTTAATTTGCTGTCATTTTATTGTCCTTATGGTGTGATGCTGTTCATCTTCTTGAGCGGATATTGCCTCACATTGAAATATGAGCAAGGAAGTGGTCGCAACACTTCACACAGAGTATACTTAGTCAATCACTACAAGAAATTGTTTGTTATGCAACTCAAAGGATTGGCAATCTTCATTACTGCTTTATTCTTGCTTTACCCCAACGATGTGCTGAACAAATCTTTCATTCTCAAATTACTGCTTATAGGGAATCTGAAACCATCCTGGAACTTTAATCCAGGTCCTTACTGGTTCTTTGGGATGATAATGGAAATGTATGTGATTTACCGATTACTCATATACAAGAGGAAAGACTGGGTGGCAATTGTGTTGACGATATTCTCTCTTGTAGTCATGGCACTACTCCCGCCCGAGAGCCTTGCCCTGAACTACCTGAGAATAAACTGTTTCCTGGCAATCCTTCCTTTCTGTATGGGAGTACTTGCCGCACGTCATTTAAATGCTACATCTTTCTCTATTAACAATGCGAGTGCTTGTGTGTTATGGTTTGTGCTGGGTTTTGTTTTTTTGACAGCCTCAAAGTTTAATTTCTACAGCTGGCTCATAATGCCCATTTTTATTATAATCACAGCAGTGACGCTAGTTAAACTGATTAACAGGACAAACATTCTTGGCTCTGTGTTAGGCTGGTGCGGTACTATGTCGGCTATATTGTTTGTGGTTCATCCCACAGTAAGGGAGATAATGATCGAACGCATTAATGCAACCGGTAACTACTATGGTATGCTTGTTGTTTATCTTTCAGTAACTTTTGGACTTAGTTTAATTCTCAAGCCCGTTTTCAGCAATAAAAAAGAAAAGACTGATGACGACAAACCGACAATAAATGAGGGTGCACAAATAACTCATGGCTTTTAATGAGAAATTTTTAGCAAGCTGAAATATCAACAGTATAGGTCGCAAAACCACAACGGATATAAAAGCAATAGCAGCCGAGAGTTGCATTAATAACCACTCAATGAAACGCTATTATAAATATTTCGACATATTCAAGTTCACTTGTTGCATGTTGGTTCCCATCTCCCACCTGCTTTCAAACGAGACAGTTGAATTCGGAGATTGGCTGGTACATGTAAGAGAAATGAATTTGCCAATGTTTGTCACCATCTCGTCGTTGCTATTTTGGAGCCGTTTTCAATGGCACGATAAGGAAAAATCAAGAGAGCAGCTACGGCATTATATGGGACGACTAGTGATGCGTATAATAGCGTGGTCGATAGTCTTGTTGCCATTTTGGTTACATCGGTTCATTGAGCATTATCCCGACAACTGGTTATCTTATCTCATACCCAAGTTGTTACTCTATGGTGGCTGTCGAGGAGGATATTTCATTATGTCGCTTATTTACGGCAACACTATTATCTATCTGCTCAACCGCCACTTAGGCAAGATGATTCCTTTTATCCTCACATTAATTGCACAGACCTATTATAACCTTGCTTCTGAAGGCATTATTTATGATTATCTGGGTGTCTGCGTCAAGATTGGTGTTTTTAATACCGACTTCTTGTGCATCAGGTTCCTATTCTACATGGAAGCATGCGTTTGGTTTATACCATGGGTTGCAGGCAAGCTTAAAAAAGTCAACTCCGAGTGGGGGCTATGGATATCTCTTGCATCGTTTATAGCAATATCAGCCGTGCCTAGTGACTTGATAAGTTATATCGCGACATCATGCTTTGTGATTCTCCTGTGCGCATTCATGTTTAATTTGCACGTGAAGCAATTGCCAACATGGTCTATAACGATGCGCAACATGAGCAAATGCATTTTCTTCATACATTTTGTGGTTATCGATTATGGCGAGCGTGCAATTAGGCATTTCACTGGCATCAAACTTGTTGACTATGGACCTTTCATGGAGTATGTCATCGTTATGTCAATTACAGTTCCTCTGGCCTATCTCATCGCCAGTCCATTAGCGCGACGCACCCAATTAATCAAGAAATGGCTATTGTAGAAGTAGTCTGGTTACTAAAGCCACAATCTTTTTGTTATTGCCAGCTAAATATGTTCATCTTATTGAATTCCAAACGTTTAATATGGGTGGCTCCCCATGCTTTAAACATAGTCACTAAACAGTGTTATCAGTAAACTATTGTGTGACTTTTAAAATTTTACTTGACAACAATAATTGATTCTTGTAAAACATATGTCAAAAAAGAAACTGAATTAATATTAAATAACTAATAAACATTAGAATAATGGATAATAATAACACGAAAACAGTTGTCAAACAATTTGATAAAGTTATTTATGCCAGTATTATTAATAAACAAAGTGTTAAAAAAAAGAAAACATTAATGGCATCAAAACGCAAAAAACGTAGAACCATAGTGACACATGGCAAATCTTATATCGTTTCTGTTGATTCGAATGAGGCAACCTTGCATTATCGTTCAAGTTTAGGACGTCCTTTTGAACCACATCTTAACGACAAAACAAATCTTAGAATATATTATCTCGCTCTATATTGATATTTTGTGTTTTATAAATATGTTAATTTTGACAGAAAATAATCACAGGAAGTCTTATAAGATTTGTTGATTATAAGAGTTTTATACTATCATATATTATATAATTATGGTCATAAAATGGTTGAAAAATTGGTTAATGTAGATAATTATTAGTATTTTTGTAGAGTATTATCATAGATATGTACTATATAGTCAAATAATATTATGGTTGAGTCTAAGAATATGCAGCTTGAAAGGTACACTGAGTATCTTGAGAGGTTGGCAAATAATAATTCATCGGAGTTATTCTCGAATGGTGGAAAAGAATATGCTCGGGCATTGATGGCTGTTTTGTTACGCCACACACGTAGCGAAACAAGGTTATATTCTCATGGTTTTAAGGCAGAACTTATAAATAAAGATCCTTATTGGAGTGCACTTCGTGAATATTTAAGTGATGAGCATAAACGGTTGATGGTGCTTGTTGAAACAGATAAATATGAACAAGAAGCTCCTATGCGTCTGCTACGTGAGACTAAGGAACGTCGTGTGGATAAGAATTCAATAATAGTGAAGGTCATCAGACTTGAGGATCGCGTTCGTATCTGCAAGAAGTTTGGTGATGATCATTGCAATTTTGGTATCTTTGATAATGATAAGTTCCGTTATGAATATGACCCTGAGGATTATAGGGCTTATGGTTCTTTCAATCGTCCAGATGATTGTATGATTTTTACTGAGTTGTTTGATAGTTCTTTTGCAAATTCGGATGTTCAAATAATATAAGGCTTATGAACAGAGTGTTAGATATTGGTTTGACGAGTTTTGCCCCGCTCATTCAGATTTGGACAGGTGTTTGTTTGTTGTTTTTTTATGAGAGCATTTTGCAAACATCGCCTCTACATAAACATATTAAACGATTTTATGAACTTTACAATGCTTTTTTCAACAAGTACCAAGGATATCTTGGATTAAAAGACAAACCAAAGCATTACGTCTCGAACTGGAATAATTTTCTACCTGCCATTAAGAATATGGCGGCCCTTTCTTTTTTCTATTCTTTGTTTCTTCTTTTTTATGTTGGTTTGGAGTCATCTAATTCTTATTGGTATCATGCTTTGCCTGTCATGAATTGTGCTATTATTTTATATGTAGTAATATGCATGATGTTTTCGGGATATAAGTTGTTTCATTCATATGTCACTCCATTGTTGTATACTATTGCGTTGATTCTGTACTTTTACTTTTATATTAGTACTAATGGATGCCTGGCATTATTTAAAATATGGAATGGCCCTTCTTTGTTGAACAGAGGAGTTACCTTTGGGACTCTTTTCGCTTGTGTTTCAGGCCTTCCGCTTATTGTTCTACGCATAATATATGATTATTTTTATATTAGAGTTAAGAGTGCAGTTATACGTGAACTAGATGCTAATTTTGATATGATGTGGGAGGTAAAGATTGGGAGAAAAGAACTTAAAGATTTATCTCAAGAATTGCAAGAGAAAATAATTGCAAAAGCTGCTGATGAGTACAAGGAAAAAGGAGAAGTTTCTAAAGAGGCTATAAAGAAGTTTATTGATGAAGAGATTACAGAAGAGTATGAGTCTTTTATCAATCCATGGTATAAAAGAAGTTTGAGAAATATTTTTCCTTCTTTAAATATTTGATGTTTTTGCAGAAGTAAATATTTTAAAGTGCATAAAGTTGCCTTTTTCATATATTGATACAACTTCGACAAAGAGCTGATATATTGCATATTTCTTCTGAGTGATAGAAGTCTCTATGAGTGTCAAGAATATACTACACTTTTCTCCGGTATATTTATAATCAAAAAAAACAACAGAAAAAGGATATATATGTTTGCTTTTATAGTTCTTTCTTTGGATGTTTTTCAGTCTCTAATTCTTTTTGTTGTGAATAATTAATCTTATAATAATTAGACTTAATATTTGTGTATGCACACATTTTTTTGAAATATGAATATCTTACTATTTGTGTATTTGCTAAGTATAATAGTAAGTTCTGTGTGAATGTATGAAAGTCAAATTATTTTTTTTATCTTTTTACTTGGTCACATGCAAAAAAAGCTTTTAAACAGTTAATGGTTTGAATTTATTTTCATTTGCATGGCTTGTTAAACAACCAATCAAATAGGTTTCATCTAATCTATTGGTTGTTTTCTTGTCATAGAATAAATCTGATAGAATCATTTATGTTAATATATATTTGTTTTCTTGTTATATATGTAAATCATAGTGTTTTGAGCATATTTATAAGAAATGCTAAAAAAAGAATTATAATATTTGTTTTTTTCTTGCAAAATGTTTATTTTTGCAAGCGAAAAAGACGAAATAGCTCTAATTGCAATCTTTTATGGATACTATGCCCATATATTAAGGTACGTCAATTTGCTCATAGTGGTATTTTGGCATGAAATTTGTTATATCTGCATATAAATATTTAGATACGTATAAATAACTGAAATAAATTAACAGCGTACTATTATGTTAGAAACAAGAAAACTCTTGTTAGAGAAATATGTGAAGTATATTGAGAAACTTGCAAAAGAGAGATCTTGTGAGATTTTTACTAATGGGGGTATTGAGTATGCATCACATTTAATGGCTGTGCTTTTCCGTAATACGAAAAGTGAAGCAAGGTTGTTTTGTCATGGATTCCGCCCCGATTTGATATGTAAACAACCATATTGGGATGCTTTAAAAGACTATTTGAAAGATGATAAGAAAATTCTACATGTATTAGTAGAATCTGAAGATTTTTTAAATGATGAACCCATGGAACTTTTAAGGAGAACAAAGTCTAATCGTGGAGACGATACTATAGATTTTAGATTAATTGGACAAAAGGATTGTCAAAAAATATTTAATGTTCTTAATTGGGCAGATTGTAATTTCGCTGTTTTTGATCATGATAAATTTCGTTTTGAGTATGATCCAGAGGGTTTTAAAGCTTTTGGTTCATTCAACCATGAGAAAAATTGTGAAATACTTGTTAATCTTTTTGACGAAGCTTTCAATAATGCACTTCTCCTTAACTAATGGAATCAAAAGATGCAATACTTTATCTTTCTTCGTTTGCCCCCCTTATTCAATTATGGGCGGGCATTTGTTTGTTGTTTTTTTACTGTGAATTATTGGACAAATCTCCATTTAATTCTGCGAAAACTCAACTGTTTAAGCTATATGGAGAAATTTATGATGAATTGACAACAAAATATCAAGTTTTTATTCCAGAAAACGATAGCATCTATAATTGTGATTTAGATATGTTAAAAGAGGACAAACATTGGGATTATTTCAGAGCATCTATTTATTGTATGGCAGTATTTAGTTTCTTTTATTCTTTGATAATCCTAATTCTTGCAGGAATTGAAAAACATAATGAATATGGAATCTATTTTCAAGCGTTGCAGACAACAAACACAATTGCATTAATTTATTTTCTTCTTAACAGAATTTTATATAAAACTGTTTGGGGACAAAGTAAACTTTATGCAATCTTATGTGCTATGTGTTTAGGTTTATATGTCCCTTTTCATTTTATTATTATAGAAAAAATTCAAATAGGTTACTCATGGAGTCACACATCAATTAGTGTTTATACACTTTTTACATGTATATCAGGCTTGTTTCTTATACTAATTCATCTTTGTGTTGATTGGTATACTATTTATAGATGTAAAAAGTCAATTAAACGAATTAAAAAAAACTTTAACCTTTGGATCAAGTTGCCATTTAAGAAAAGCTCAGGAATTTATAAACTGAAGTTGATTTGGATGTTAATAGTCAATCTGATACGTTCCTTTGTTCGCAATAAAGACTTTGAATTGGATATGTCCAATAAAAAAATTCTTGAAATATATCTTAAGCAGAAAGTAAAGAAAGAACTCGTTTTTTTAAGAAAGAAGATAAAAAAAGAATTGCAATAGATTTTACAAATATTTAATTTGCCCTATAACGAAGTCAGGTGTTTCTATCGCTCCATTTACAGTAATGCAATATTTTTTTATTGCTCAAAGCACATAGTGATATCTTCACCAAAGTGTCGTGTTTATTTTCCTTGTTCTCTTAAGGACTGGAATAATGCAATTATTTCAGCATCTTCCATATCTTCCTTCTCTCGCCCGTCAAAATAGTCCGATAAATCTTCCTCTTCCTCATCATTTATACTTTGTATCTTATCATCGTATTTATTGAGTATATCATCTGCGTCAATATTTAAGGAACGAAAGATTTTCTCAGCAATATCTCTTTTTTCGTTTAACTCATCTTCTGTATCGTAATAATCAATTTCTTCGGCAATAATGCTTTTTGCCTTATCTTCAACAACCTCATTAATTTCAATATTCAAATCTGAGAGTTTCTCTAAATAGTCAACATAAACTTCCAAATCGTCAACATCTTCTATGTCGTAAGCTAATGTTTCTACAATTGTTTTTTTATCAATGTAAAATAGTTGTGAATCGTAATTGTCTAATACATTAATCTTATCATTAACAGATCCTTTATCAAAAATAAAAGATTTATCATCCAACATTAGAGGATTTAACGTGAAATAATTATCAACAATATCGGGAAACTTCTGCTTGAATTTTACCAGATAATGAAAAATGCTCCTAAAATGATTTATGTCATAGCGTGAAATAAAAAAATATCTACACAAATGAAAATCCATAATGACGCGTTGTAATGAAGAGGCGAAGTTGGCATAATTGTCTGAATTAATAATAACTTTTCTATTGGAGAATAAACGTTTATCCTCTTGAGCAAAAATAGTCATTAATTGATCTGCAAATAATACGTTGTCAATTAAGAGATTTACGGTTTCTCCCATCTTGTTGAGATAATCCACCAGATAATCAATAATAGAAGGATTAAAGAAATCTACAATTTGTGTTCTTACTTCTCTATTTGTTTTAATATAGCATCCATCTAATATTTTCAAGGCATTTTTCCAAGAAGGCTCATCTAATGGAATGTTCAATTGTTTACACGTGTTAATGGCAAATTTCAGAAAAGCATCTCGCCAATCTTTAAGCAAAACTGGTACAGGCATACTAACAAGTATCAAAAGAGCATATTGAGCTGTTATATCAAGTTTATTATATGCTATCTCCCAAATTCTATCAGGATGCTCAAACACTTGGTATACTTTGTCAAAAAAAGTACCAGCATATATTGTATGCCATAGTTGATGGTTTATAATAGTTTCGACTAGACGTGGGTTAAAATTTTGATGTTTCACTATTTTAAGAACTCTGTTTTTGTCTAATAAAGATTCAATACAATCTATGGGAATATTGGCATAATAAAGATGATTATACAATATTTGAGCTTTAATTTTATTCGAATATGATCCTAAATCAATTGTGCATTTGGCAATTTCAATATTGTCTTTAGCTAGCCTTTCATAATGTAGTTTTGCTTCTTGAAGGATATATTCGCGAGTGGTTAGTATAAACTTTTTATTATTTGATTTTTTTATTCTTTTAATTAAGCTCACTAAATTCCCATCGAAGCTTTTAGATGATAATTCAAAGGATGTGGCGCCAAGAAAATCATCATACAAAAAGATTTGTTTTTTATTGTCATCATAAAGCTTAAGAGCATCATTGATATCATCAGAGACAAAAACAAATTCTTCAAAATCATCTTTCAGGTTTTCAAGGACAAGCATTTCTGCCAATGTTGTTTTACCAATTCCTGGAATGCCAGATATGATTACATAGTGATGGTTATCTAATATAGCTTTTGCTCTAAAATAATTATTGTTATATACAAAGCATTGTTTTTTATCAACGCATTCTTCTAATTTGAAGAGACTTTTGTTTACAACATGTCTATGAAGAATTCGATTAAGTATATTTGTGCTGCACAACCATAGTCGATAATACTGACACTCTATGTCTGGGTGTAGTCCAAGCAAATTATTTAGGTCATCATTTCCAAGGATGTCATTATTATGCTTAATATAAGGATAAAAAGTCTTCTTAATAAAAATTTTGTTATCTGGAGATAAAGGTGCAGAAGTAGCAAATATATATCTTTCAGGATTCAGTTTTTTTACTTTCTCAGCTTCTTTTGCTAATTTATTTCTTAAAACAGTCCATTCTTTATAGCACTTGGCTTGTATTATTGTATTATCTATGCCTTTGGCAAAGCGTAAATCGATTCCGCGATCTTTACCGTCTTTAAAACTTTCAATAAAGACGTTTTCGCGTTTTTGAAGCAGATCGCGACATAGTTGCTCAAACTCAGCTGAAGGCAATTTTGATAAAATATAGTCAGGCATATAATAGTAACTTAGATGTTAAGGATTTTTGGGAGATGCATCTTTAGTAAAATACTTTAAAATTTCAAATAACATTATTTAGTTACATATTGTAGTTATGAAATTAACACCCAAATTAGTAAGTCGAAACATCTTATTATAATTTATTGAGTAAGATATAGTGTGACAGTTACACTATTGATACGGCAAAGTTAATAATTCTTCCTTAAACTTTACTACTGATGCGTTAAATTATTGATATTATCATATTTTAATGAGATAATTCACATATCCAATCTCCTGAGACTATTAATGGACTTGAACTATCCATTCGCAGAGAATTAAATACTCTATATGCAAAGTTAAATAATTTATTTTAGTCTTCTTTGGTTTAACTTATTACGAGACTTCTCATCAAGGAGGTTTTGGTATTCTTTTGCAAATTTCTCTCTCACATCTTTGGGCTTTACAATTAATGAATTTGACAAATATTCTAATCAAGTCATTCAATTGTCTTATAATGATCCTTAAGCCAACTTTCAATAATAGTTTTATCGTTAATGGCTAACAATTCATTTTCTTCTTCAGGAGATAAAATAGGTATTCCGAAATGTTTGATATCCACTCCACTCAGCGAATAATATCCAGAAGCATATGGTTTGGCATTTTTTTGAATGTATCTCCAGAATAATTTGCTCTCAATAATTCTTTTCAAGATCATTAATTTCCTCTTATCAGAGTTCACAAAAGCGAGACCATTGTACAACATTAGTTTTGGATCATCACAAATTACACACCTTAATGACTTGTTTGCGAATTTTGGAAAGAAAAGTTTATATCGAGGCATAATCAATGATTGTGTTCGACCAAAAGCATACCATTGTGGATATTTACTTGTGTTGCCTTTATCTCTCTTCAATAGAAGGTTTTTTCTAGACAATAAATATGACAGTGCCTTAGGATAATGACAACTCATCTCTTCAGGATTGAATACAATAGCACGTCCTTTCTCAATTCTGTAAGGGAAGATCACCTTCTCCTTAAGCAAATCAATATTTTCGGTGCTGTTGAGTTTATTGGGATTAATTATATCACGGCAAATCCTTTTTTCTATGGGGTACATTTTCCCATTAAGTTCGAGATAAAAATACATCTCATCAACTGTTACTGGGCTGAAAATGAAGGTGTCATTATTGAGAGTGGCAATTCCATGACGAGAAGGACAATAATCCTTAATTTGAATGCCAGTTGTCTCAATCGCTGTCGTATTGCCAAAGTCATTCAGAGGCCACCCCTTTTCATTATCCAATGTATCATATGGAATAGCATTATATCGTATGTCTCCAGATAGTTCTCCTTGTTCATCAACTGTATAATTAAGAGCTTCCGCTCGGTGTCGTTTATCAAGATAAAATAAGCAAGTATATGTGTTTTTTGATTCAAAAATTTGATAGCCACGGAAATCAACAATACTTATTGAAAACCGGTTTTCCGAAAAAAAGCTCCTAACCGCTCTGCCGTTGACAGATCTTAAGAACGTGTTCATAGTAATATATCCTAATCGCCCATTCTTGTTTAACATTTCTATAGCAATTTGAAAAAAAGGGATGTAAAGATCCGGATGTCCTGTACCACAGACTTCATATTTTTTCAACTTCTTGTGAGTTTCTTCTGACAAATTTCTGGAACACACATAGGGGGGGTTGCCTACAATCATGTCAAATCCACTATATCTTATATCCCAATCATTACAAGCGAAATCTAATGTGTCACGACACATAAGATTGAACTCAAAATTTTCATCTTCTCCATTTGAAAGTGCTAGCAAACTTAACAGAATCTTTGTCCTTTCTATTGCATACAATTGGATATCTATTCCAAAAATATTATCTTTGAATATGTCAAAATAGGACTTTTCTGTTTCCCTATGAATATATGAAGCAACATCCATTAGAAAGCCACCACACCCACAAGATATATCTGCAACACGAATTGTTCTTAAAAGATTTCTGTTTTTGTTACTAAAGCATTTATTTAAAATTGTATCTCTGATATGTTTTGGAGTATATATTGCTCCTGTAACAATTCTGTCAGCTGGGGATACCACAAACTCAAACAATCTTGTCAAATCCTCTAAAGTCAAAACACTTTTGTTCTTTACAAACTGCTTTAAGAAATCTATCGAGACTCCTTCTTCTGCCAATAAATATTTCAACAACAGTTTGTTGTGCTTAACACTCAAACCATTGCATTTAACGAATGTGGTAACAAATAGAGCATTTACCTTATCAACATCCGTAAATTTCTTGCCCTTAAGGAAGTTAAGAAACTGTCTTATCATTAACCTTAGAAAATTGGTTTGCCACCTCTCTGTTGTTCAAGAAAAAACATTAAACTGTCAACTAAAAGACTTAACTTTTTATAATTTTCGGCATTTTCAGGATAGGTAGCTAAGATTGTCCGAAGTTCAGAGATCTTCTTGTAAATTTTTTCAAGTTTCCACACTAAAGAATGAGCAGGATTTCCTAAATTCAAAGCTTTCCACATCCAAACACCAAGAGGTGTTATTGGTACTATCTCGCCACGTTTATTTCTCGAAAACTGTTTGTCATATTCGGAATCACATGGGTCTATAAATCCTTTTTGGCCATCATTTGAAATACTTTCAACACAAGTTGGCCACTTATTCCACTTATGTCGATTACAACTCCTACAAGAATATACAAGGTTTGAATAATCTGTTAGGTTAATGGTCTTTAATTGTGTCTTGGGTACAAAATGGTCTATTTGATAGTCGGTTGAACGAAAAAAATCATGATCATCACAATATCCACACCTACAATAGAAATCCTCACGTAAATCATCTTTATATTTGTGATAATCAGTTTCTGTTTTATGATTTGACCTTCTTTTAGGGGTTTTATTTCTGAAATCCATAATCATTTCTTTTTCTTTTCTAATTCTTCTAAAAGGTTGTTGGTCCTGTCTAACAAATCCTGTAGCTGTTTCGAATAACCAAAGGAAAACTTATTTGGTGATACTGTATCATCTTTGCTTGTCTCTGCAAGAAATAGCTGAGCATTAAATAGAATGGATTCCTCAAACTCTGTCAAGCAATCTTTCTTTTGAAGATCAAGAATTGTTTGTTGGCTATTTGCCAATTTTTCTTTATATGAGCGTATTATTGCATTCAGCATCTTAATAAAATTGGGAAGTTCCTCGGCATCATTTATTATCTTCTTGCCTTTTACAATCAAAACATTGTCAAGCTCATCCAATGCCCTATTCTCGTGTGCCGTAAGTACAATTATCGGAAAGTGTTGGTTGTGTGCAGTGATTGTATTGACCACATCATTCCCATCAAATGAAACTTTGCCAGAATCAAACAACTGGAAATCTACTATAATTGCATCCAACTCTTTTTCAAGAATATATTCCCAGATTTCTTCTAAGGTAATGGGTATTTCTATCAAACAAATATCAAATTCTGATGACAACTTCTTTCGAACAAGAGCCATCCAAATTTCATCTTCATCAAGATATCCCACTTTAAACTTAATGTTGGTCATATATATTATTTTTTGATATTAAACATTACTCTTATTCCAAATCCACAATCCAATCCGTTTATAAGAGAAACCGATGCATCAGGATAACTATCAATAACACTTTTCACTATAAACAACCCCATTCCCGTTCCAATCTTATTTCCTTTATTGTCGCAAGATGATGTCTCAAACGCATTGAAAATTCTATAAGGGTCATCCTTATATTCATCTGCTATTCCAAGTCCATTATCTATGAAATCAATTACAAGGAATTGAGCATCAATCTTCCACTTAACATGTATCTTTTTGTCAACTCGAGATGATCTTATTAATGATGCAACAGAATTGGTGAGAAAATTGTTAAAAATGCTATCCAAATCCATCTCATAGCAATTCAACATACAATCTAAAAGAGCCTCTCTAGGATTCGGGAACACTTCAATATGGATATTTTTTTGTGACAAGGCCACAATCCACGAATCCATATACCGAGCAAAATAATCTTTTATTGAAGTATCCGTTCTGTCTCTTTTATTTCGCTTAATAGCATTGAGAGAATAATCAAGCCATTGATGTAGTTTGGTATCTTGTTTTTTTATAAGTTCAATCAGATAATAAGGATTATCCAGTTTGTTCTCCACTTCTATATCGCTCTCACTCACAAAACTCTCTAGCGCGGATTTGAGTAAATCTGTTCTAGGTAATAAGCTTTCAGATATACCATTTAATTCGTGAGTAAATGAAGCCACAGCCACACCAGTGCTTGCCAGACTTCGAAGCATTCTATTCTCTTCTTCTTTATCAAACAAATCGTCCTGCAGTGCTTGATATCCTTTAGCTAATGACTTCAATTCCTCATCATTACTGAAAGAATTTTCATTTTGCTGCTTATCTGGCTGCTTATCCTCTTCTGAAAGGACCTTCTTTGCTATTTCCGAAGCTTTAGTCTCCTCAGGATGCTTAGATTTATACAGAGATGAGAGATTATACATCACAATATTACGATCCAGTTCAAATTCTTCTATTATTCTAAGCAATATATTCTTAAGAAGACGGAATTCATCATTCTCTTGAATACCTTCTCGGCTTGAACGGTCATCAAAAACTTCATTGTATAGCCTCGAAATAAAGACAGCTCCAGATATTTGATTGGGTCTTATTCGGTAACCGCCTTTTTTGCGACCCACGCCTGCAGGACTTTGGCTCTGTCTTTTACCTAGACCTAACCAATCATCACCATTCTCTCCATATGGTCGAACTCTAAAGTCATCGCGGAATATTTTAATTCCACTATACTTTTTAAGCCAACGTTTCCTTTGTCGGCTGTTTATGCTATTATATGGATATTTCTTGTCTGCATATTCATCAGCATCATCCTTTACCTCATTCTTTATAAAATAAAAAACGAAGTTAAATTGTCCAATTCGCGATAATAGGTCAGATTTAATATGATCATTTAGTTCTATTTCTTTTTCAAATGTCTTTGCCTGAAAATCCTCTAGTCTATAAGGAAATGATTTCATATCTGGCATTGAGAATAAATCTCTGTATGTGGATTCTAATAAAGATAAATTAAGTTCTTTTCTTGTTATATTAATCTTTATTTTTCTATTTTCTTTGCCTAAAAATGAAGCTTCTATTTTGTAGTCAAAATCATCATATCCCGCGTTTTTAATCAAACCATATTTCTCTAAATCTCCAAGACTGTATAGATACATTGAAAAATCTGAAGAGAGATGAGAAGGAACAAGGGTTTCAAGATTTTGATTCAAAGATTTGATAGCATCCTCATCCCAGTCATCATTTAGGTTGGTTATTTGAAATATAGTACCATGGAATCCACAATGACTAAGTTTGTGTATTATGTCCAAACCCGAAATACCATATTCAGTAATTTTGTCTGTTAAAAAAGCATTATCAACTTCAACAAGTTCAGCGTTGATGTCAGATAGATTATACCCTTCTTTGTCAAAGTCACACCAATCAATAGACCAAAAAAAACCATTACCGCCTGTTTTTGGAAAAGTGATCATTGAAGACTGGCGTCCAAGTTTATTCAAAGCAAAACGACCTATCCCTTTAGCGCCACTCTTTACCCTACCTTTTTCAGAAGTTTTTAAATTTTTTAGCTTGTCATCCGTGCCAATTGTCATCCAATGCTTGACTATGATTTCATCATTCATTCCTATGCCAGTATCAACTATGTATATAGCTGAATCCCTACGAGTGTCCTTAATGTCAAAAATCACAACACAAGTTTCCGAATCGGCATCATAAGCATTCTTTACCAATTCGATTATTGCGCCTTCAGCATTAGCGAAATTCTCTAATCCAATTAGTTTCGCCGTTCTTGCTGATACATTAAACTGCAACAGTTTTTTATTTTCCATAAAAACATTTTAATTTGCAAAATTAATAAAATATAGCAAATCTAATTGCAATTATTATATACTTTTTCGTTTTTTAACTCTTTGTCAAAACAAATCTACAAATCTCATTTTTTATTAATTATTTGCTCTTAATTCATCATATAGTCTATAGCTTATATTACCTTTTTGTCTGTCATTTGTAAAACACTATTACAAAGGTCGGCCTATTGTAATGTAGCTCAAAGTACAATACAAGGTCCAATGCATTAGAATAAGATACTTACCTACTTGCTGCTATTTCATCAATAACCATATGAGTCGTAGAGATTAAATCCAATTATTCATATTATCCAAAGGTGTTATTTCTTATTCATTTGTTTTAGCTGGGCTTTGCGCGCGCTCTGCTTGAAGAATTCTATGTGATGTGGCCATAATAATTTCATCGAAGTTATCATTGCCGTACTGCTGTCGCTGGTGTATAACTGTTTTCTGGCACAAAGTTAGTGCGAGCCGCTCCCGACAAGGCCCAGGTCGGGTTGTCCTGAAAATAATCCACAAAATTTAGTTCTGCGCCCGAAATTTTGCCTGCCCCGAGAGGTGGATTTTTTTCGGTCAAGCCTTGTCTAACAGGTCGCTTCCCTCGCCTCACTTATTCTGCACCGAAAAAAGATTATACGCGACATACGTAGACAATGATTATTCACTTCAATAAAATTTTTCCATTATGGCAACATCAGTAAACATATCATTCTTTGTATCAGCAGAGCCAGCTGCAAGCGCAGCATCGAAAAAAGATTACCGCTCTACCGCATACAATAATTATTCCGCCGACTTGGTGGACTTGGACAACGAGGTTTACACCCTTGAGGTTGAGGCACTCACCGAGAGCGAGGCGAGCGACAAGGCGGAGCGCATCGCCTTTGAGATGGGCATCCAAGTGAGTTACATCAACATCTACAAGCAATGATTTTTTAACTAACCATATTTTTACTAACATTCTAATTTTTACTACTATGGCAAATTTAGTTTTAGCATCTAAGAGAGATTTGAAAAGCGGTTCGTTTTGGCACGTTTACCGCAGTGAGAACAACAACAAGAGCGAGGAGTTCTATTTTGCGAACCCACTCAAGGCGTTACGTTACGCCTTCATCCTGCGCTCACGTCACAATGCCATTATCCCTAAGGGAGTCTATGGCAAACTGATGGCAGACGTCAAGGCGAGCAAGAGCGAGAGCGCACCGGCACAGGAGCAGAGCACCGCACAAGGCACCACCACAGAGAGCGAGAGCACCGCACCGGTGGAGAGCAAGAGCGAGAGCAAGGCGAAGAAAGCGCCACGCAAGCGCACCGCCAAGAGAGCGCAGACCGAGAACACCGCAAACACCGAGAGCAAGTAAATAGATTGTTTAACGAGGTGGGGAGAGAGATCCCCACCTCACAAAGAAACCCTAACTACTATGGTACAAGTCGCAAATTTAGAGTGGAAAGACGGCAGCCTGCTGCCCGAGTGCAGTCTCACCCATCTGGGCATCGAGACAAGTCACGAGGTTATCGCAGTTATCGAGGATAACGGATACCGTAACACTGTGGTACTGCAATACCACCTTCACAACGGGTGGGAGTACGCTAACGGAGTGGACCTGAAGGCAGTTTTCTCTAACGCTGTGGTCCTTCAGTGGGCCTACCCTCCAAGACCTATCCAACGATGGCAAGAGTATTGCGCCGAGGATGGCGAGAGCGAGTAACAAGATTGTCTAACCGAGTGGTGGGGAATTGCTCCCCACCACTTAAAGAAACCCGAAACTATGATTTACAAGAAGATGACCGACCGAGACCTGGAGAGACTGCAGACCCTGGCGATAGATGCGGCACTGATAGTGCAGGACTACCGACCCGCAGGGATGGACACCATCGAATGGATGGCGCAGTGTGACCAGTACAGAGAGCTGGCGATGATGGGCAGTTACTGCCTATTAGAACTGACGACACGGAACAAGGAGAAATCTCAAAAGTGAGAAAATCGCGCGAGCGAACCCGACGAGGTTCGCTCGCTTCTTCACAATGACGCACCGAAACTCACGGAAACCTGAAAGGGATCCGTGAGTATTTTTTGTGTCTTTTAAAGAATGATGTCAATATGATAATTTTGCCGCATAGAAACCTCGTTCCGCTCGGTTCTATGCTTTTAATGAAATGATAACGATATGGCTATAACACTCTCAACTAATATTCCGCAGCTCTTGTTCTCGTCTGCAATCCCTGACCTCGCCATCAATACTGATACCGATGGCGAGGTGGAGATTGCTCTTTCATCGGGAAATACTGATGTGTTCACGGCAAGCTACTTCCCATATAACCGCAAGATAAAGGTCTTTGACTTGCGTTCGGTGGTGGAAATGTATCTGCGTGAGCAAAATGAGTCGCTGATGGACTTCACAGTTACCGCCACTGCGAACGAAGTAACCCATCAACTATGCTCGTTCAAGGTCGTTTACCTTGAGCATAGATTCGATGGGGACATCTCCGAGTTCCTGCGTAATAACTTCCTCACGAACACGTCATCGAAAATGACTTCGGAGAAAGCGGTGGAGCATCTCCACTTTTTCCTTGATGCAGGAGAAGAGACTACTATTCGTTATGAAATAGTGACTCAGCAGCCTGGGGAAGATCCTCGTTTGACTATAATCACGCAACAGATGATGATACCTAACAGGGCAATGATATTTCTCACGGAAATATCTTGCTTGGGTATAAGGGAGATGGCTTCGCTGAGCGAGAACACAAAGCTGCTCGCTTACAGTGTACATATAGGAAATCGAGCTTACACATACTACGTCTCTCAGCGTGAGCCACAGGTGACGCTCTACTTCCGTAATGCCTTCAACTATTTTGAGTGCTGCCAGCTTGATGCCGTCACCACTCAGATAGCCGAGTCTGACCGCTCAATCGCGGTCACGAACCGCATCTCCACGTTCTACAACCAGCGCAACGAGAAGAAATATGAGGTTGAGACATCGGGACTGACATACGAGCAGGCTCAATGGATTGAGCAGCTGTTCTACTCGCATGATGTTAGGATGGGGTTCAGACACGACCAGGAACCAGGTGAGGTGGTGCCAGAGATTATGCCGAAGATATTGATTGCCGACTTCAACTGTGAGATCTCCGACGCTGACGGTGAACTCAACTCGGTGAAGTTCACATTCCAGTTCGCCGACCGCCGAACCTACTTGCAGACTGACTACCTGACGGTAGATCACGACAGAATATTTACTGAAGAATATGATCCAACTTTCCAATAATGGCAAACTCAATACACATATCGACTTTGCGAAAGATGCTGAAAGCGGGTGACCCCGTTGACATCAAGCTATGGACGAAATCAGGCGAGATTCAGGAGTGGAAGAACTGCATTCCGTTACGCTACAATTTTTACAAAGGAACGCAACAGTTTAAGTTGCTGAATAGCAACCAAATCAGACAAGCCCGCATTTGCTGCATTTTCAGCGTGAATAATCTTGTAGTGTTTTTGTGAGCAAAAACGCAATAATAAATGAAAAAATGCTGTATCTTTGCCGTATGATAGACGGTTTAAATAAAATAAATTTACTGCATACTTGGGAATCTCTTGTTGATGCTCATATGAAATCCATTAACGGATTTCTAAAATTATGTAAACCCGTCTGTTTTGAATTTGAGAAATCAAAACAAAAAACACATTCAGAACAGTTCAATATTTTCAGTCTCATTTCAGACTTATATTATCGAGAGAACTTTCATTCAGATATTATTAGTTTCTTTTTAGATACCAAAGGGAATCATGGATGTGGAGATAAATTCCTAGCATCTTTTATTTCTATGCTCAATAAATTGGGTCGTAATATCAACGCAAGATGCTATCAAGATGCAGATGCAATTAGAGAAGAGGGGAAAATAGACATTTTAGTTAAATCTGAAAGTACTAAAAGAGCAATCATAATAGAGAATAAGATTAATAACGCAGGTGACATGCCACGTCAATTACCACGCTATTATGATTATATATCTCAAAATTATCAAATTGATGCTATCGTATATATACCATTGCAAACAGGCAAAAAACCTGACAAGTCAGATTGGACTGACGAAGATGAAAAGCATGTTGATCCTTTATTAACTATAATTCCGTCTTATGATAAAAAAACTATTAATCTAGTTGATGATTGGCTACATCCATCAGAATTGATTACAAACAATATCGATGTATTGTCAACCATCCGTCAATACTCGAATCTCATAATTTTATTAAACAAGAATATAATGGATACAGTTATTCTAGAAAAATTCTACAACGAAATAAAAGTTGGTGATAACTTTAAAACGGCTCAATCAATACGTAATATGCTAAATGAGCTACCTCGATATTTGGCACGTCGTATATATGAGAAATACCATAACAAATGTGCTCCGTTTTCAAAAGTATTTCTATATAGCCCCAATGATCCTAGAGATGCCGTTTTCGAAGGTGACATATTAGGCATACACGTTAAAATTGATATTTGGTGTTCAGAAGAAGGATACGATGCTGCTTTTTGGCTAACCACTGAATCCAAACAAGATGAAGTAGTATTTAATGATATTGTCACTAATGCTCAAACATTATACGATGCTGTAAAAGCGCAAGATGGAATAAATAGAGTAAATAAACATTTTGATTTATTCGACGAGACTGGGCTTGTTTCATTCATAGACAACTTCCTTAAGGAACTTTCTGAAATGAATAAAAGATAACTAATAGTCTTGTCTTTTAGACAACGGAACAAACTCCATAATTTTGCGGAAACCAAATCGCAGAATTATGGAGTTGAATTTTAATAGTGTAGAAACAATCGCTAACTTGAACGCTTCAGCGGCGTTCCAGGTTGACAGCGGGAAGGTGTTCAAGGATGATGTGGACATCTGTCCTGTTATTATTGACAAGAAACTGTCGTATGTTCCTTGGGGTGGTGACAATAATCTGCCATACCACATCCTTGACCTTATTGAGAGCGACGAGACGCTCTCGACGTGTCAGCAGTTCAATGCTGAGGTGTGCTATGGCAGCGGCCTTAACTATGTCACCGATGAGTGCAGTGCGGCTGTCAAGCAGCAAGTGGAGGACTTCCTGCTCGACAATGCCATGCCGTCGTATTTCCTAGGTGTGTGCCACGACTTCAAACACTTCGCGTTTTGCGTCTCGGTGATCATCCTTAATGCCGAAGGCAACAAGGTGGTGAGGCTGATTCGCAAGGAAGCGTGCTATTGCCGGCTCTCTCCTGCGGAGAAGGACGGCAGCATAAAGTACCTGCTCTACGCCAACTGGCGCAATGTCATCGCTTCGCGTGATGACATCGAGGTTATTGACCTGCTTGACATCAACTCTCCATGGCGAGACCTCGCCATCCGCATGGGAAAGATTGCTGGCGATGACGGCAAGACCGCCATCCGCACCAAGTCGAGGAAGTTTGCCGTGCTGACACGTGTCCCGACACCCGACAGCACTTATTATCCTATTCCTTATTACGGTTCGCTGTTCCGTGGGAAATGGTACAACATCAAGCAGCTTATAGGGATGGCGAAGGAGGCGAAGCTGAAAAACATCGCCCCCATCAAGTACCAGATTGAAATCAGTAACAAGTACTGGGATTCAATCTTCAAAAGCGAGGGAATCACAGACCGTAAGGAGCAACAGAAACGCATCGTCAAGGAGAAGCAGCAGATTCTCGACTTCCTCACAGGCGTTGAGAACGCCGGCAAAGTGTGGTTCTCCACATTTTATGTGGCTCCCACTGGAGAGGTGCAGCACGAGGTCGTGATCAACAAGATTGACAACGACAAGGAAGGAGGCGACTGGAGCACAGACATCCAGGAGGCAGTGAATATGTTCTGCTTCACTATGCGTGTGCACTCGAACCTCGTGGGTTCGGTGCCAGGCAAGTCGCAGACCAACAACAGCGGCTCGGACAAGCGCGAGCTTTACACCATCGCCCACTCGTTGCAGAAACCCTATCACGACCTGCTTTTCACCGTGCATCGCCTGATAATGCGGTTCAATGGATGGAAGGATGCATTTCCTGAATGTCCGTTTGTGCAGCTGTCGCTGCTCAG
>JAFZAC010000043.1 GCA_017548365.1 Muribaculaceae bacterium | reverse complement strand
CGAGGCCAAGGCCGAAGGTGAGATGCTATTCTCGGGCATCACAGCTACCGAGTACACCGTTACAGGACTGCTCCCACTCACAACCTACATCTATGATGTGAAAGCTGTTTATCCAACCGTGGAGAGCAGCTGGTCTAACCTCATTGAGGTTGTCACCCTTGCTGCTTCTACAGCAGTTCCTGGCGACGTGAACGGCGACGGTGAAGTGACATCGGCCGACGTTACTGCACTCTACTCTTACCTACTCTCTGGTGATGACAGCGACATCACCAACGGCGACCAGGACGGTGATGGAGAAATCACCACTCACGATGTGACAGTTGTCTACGAAATTCTGCTTGGCGCTAAAATAATCCAAGGCAAAGAATGATGTGAACTAACCATCGTTCAGCCAAGTCATAAGAGCTGCCCTACCATCGTGGAGCGGCTCTTTTGATTTTTTTGTGTCAAAGTGTTGTGTGTTTGAATATTAATTACTAACTTTGGTGGTTTTTATAAAACAACTGAAAAATAATTCATAACCAAAACAACTAATATGAGAAAGATTTTTACCTTACTTGCTGTCATGCTGATGGCAGTTTCTGTAAAAGTGTATGCCGCAGGTGGCACTGCCAGCGATGCCTACCTTGACATAGCAAACTATGCCACTATTAACAATGCGAGCGCAACAGTGAGCGGAATGAGTTCAATCTACAAGTACACCGAGTACACCGACCAGCAATGCGCCTGGCTCACAGTTTGCACCTATGGCGCTCAACAAGTCGACGCCAACCAAAACTGGTACAATTTCGAGGGAACCGCAAAGACCTCCACAGGGACCTGGACAGCCAGCGACATCTTCATGGGAAGCAGCAGTTACTTCACCGGAACAGCCTATTATTCCAACTGGAACGAGGCTTACCAAAACTTCTATGTAACCAACTGCTCACAGGTTAAACAGTTGGCTTACAACATTCAATCCTCTTACAACACTGGCAATGTATATCCAATGAAGATGTACATCTATGAGTGTACATTAAATGCCAATGGTACGCTTACCGCCAGCACTTCGACTGTTGACTATAAAGAAAGCACTACAACCAACCAAGACGAGGTTGTTTCTTCAATAGATTTGGATCCAACCAAGATATATCTGGTGAAGATTTACAATGACTACTCTCGTTTCTATGAAATAGGATTCAAGACTCCTCTAGTACCCGCTGTTGATATCAACAAACCTGTAGCTACCGAAGCCACTGAGATAGGGACCGATTGCTTCACCGCCAACTGGAATCCATGCGGCGAAGTGACAAGCTACACTCTGCGAGTCATGCCATCTAATGAGCCCGATCCTTTCATGGTACTCTCTGTGAGATTTACCAAATTCACAGCTGAGGGCACTACCGATTTAGGTCAGTCACTCAACGACTATATGGACAATGCCGAATGGTATGGATCGGATGTTTACTCGGCAGAGGGTGGCATCAGGCTTGGCACAAATAACAACGTAGGCTATCTCATCACGCCAAACCTGTCTTTTGGCACTACATTCGACAAGCTTAGTGTTAAATTAAAAGCCAAGACTTACGGAACCGATGTCAATTGCGGCCTATCGGTTACTTACGGCAGCGACAGCGGAGAGACAATCATCGTTGACAACACCGAAGCCGAATATATTATCGTCGTTGACTGCAACGCCCCTCACGGACAAATGATAATTCAGAACTCCAGGTCATATGAAGGACGTATAATCATCACCGACCTTGAGATATATGCCGGCGACATTACTATTGAAGATGAATTCTCTAAGACCAGAGCCAACGAGACCAATGTCGATGACCAACTCATCGTCACTGGAATTACCGAAACAAGCTACAAGGTTACAGGTCTTGAGCCAGGTACTAAGTACTACTATGACGTGAAGGCTGTTTATGGCAACCAAGAGAGTGACTGGTCTAACCAAATCAAGGTCATCACACTTGAAGATCCCGAAACAACTCTACAATACATCCTCGAAGAAGGCGTTGACGGCAATGAGTACACTATCACTAACAACCTTGCTGTAGTTGACATCGCCGACAATGCCAACTATGCCTTCCTCACCGACGGAAAGAACAACTGGATTCGAGTTAACGCAACCAATAACACCTATTTCAACGTCTTTGTCAACAATCAGTTCATCGAAGGCGGCACAATTACTGGCACACTGAGTGGCGTAGACACCAACCCATTGTTAACTGTGAAAGCCAAACCTACAGCCACTAACAACGATATTATATTTGAAATCGAGGAGCTTAATCTCGCCGATGGAGAAATTGCTCCCAAAGTAAACCAAGTTGTTGATATTGTGGGATGGTGGAACGATGACGCTCTTCATGCTTTCGCTCCTTCTACAGGTGATCAAGGTCAAAGTTTGGCTCTCGACTGGACTTGGGGCGCAACTTCCAACACCTTGGAGAACAGCAAGCAATACAAAGTGCGCTGCGCAATGCTCATCGATAACGACAACAACTACATTGGCTATGCTTTGAGACTGCCCGAGGAGGCATTAGCCGAAGACATCACAACTGTTGTTGCCGGCGATGTGAACGGCGACGGTGAGGTGACATCAGCCGACATTACCGCACTTTACACCTTCCTGCTCACTGGCGATGACAGCGACATCGTCAACGGCGACCAAGATGGAGACGGAGACATCACCACTCACGATGTAACTGTTGTTTACGAAATTTTGCTTGGCGCAAAGAAATAATACGAATCATATTCTCGACACAAAGAAAAGAGCTGTCCTCACACACGTGAAGACAGCTCTTTTCTTTGTTTTTTTGTGACTATTGTTGTGAAAATCAATATTATTTTGTAACTTTGGCAGATTTTTATAAAACAACTGTCTTCTTAATCAATTATTTATATATTTATGAAAAAATTCTTTACCCTTATCTCAGCGACAATAGTTGCACTGCAACTGATGGCAGATGTCACTGCTCCTGTAGCTTATGAAGCTACCGATGTCACTAAAGAAACAATGACTGCACATTGGAGTCCATGCCCAGGCGCCCAGAGCTACACTCTGCGCGTCTACCCAGTAGAAATAGGCGGTTTGGTTTTCCGTGAGAAATTCTCTAATTGTACTGCCAATGATGTATATGAAGCCTTCGAATCAGGTGATGTGACATTGAATGGACACGCCGACCACAATGGATGGTACGGTACCAACGTACAAGGAACTAATGGTGGCATCGTAATTAATAATAATGGTACACTCAACATTTATGGGTCGGAAGCCGATCTAAAGATTTATCGATACGTCAAGAAAGTCACAGTTAAATTCAAGGCAAAACCCTACGGTAACGATACTAATTGTAAAATTAGGTTAGCAAGCGGTGGTACTGCGATGATATATGACTTGACTGATACCGAAAAGTATTATACTATGGTGATAGACAGGTCCTATCCCGACTATTATGCACTAACCTATGCAGGCTTTTTATTTCAAAACATGACTTATGAAGAAGGTCAAAATCGTGTTGTCATAAGCGATTTCAAGGTTTACTTTGGCGATTACAGCGCCAACGAGAATGTACCTCCCACTAAGTATATACAAGCAGGGTGGAGTGGCGACACAACCTTCGTTTATAATATACCTTCCGACAGCACCAGCTTTAGATTTGGTAAATATATAAATGCCGAAGGAAATGAACAGATTGACATGACCCACTATAATGATGATTATTGCTACTGGTATTATGATGTCAAGGCAGTATATGCTAATCAGGAAAGTGACTGGTCTAACCAAATCATGTATTCTGTCTCGCCTTGGCCTGAATTCCTTGAAGATGGAGACGACGATGAGCCCGTTGTTATACCTAGCGAATTCTACTTGGTAGGCACATTCAATGGATGGAGCCAAACTGAGGATGGCGGTCGTCTGGTATTTGCCGCAACCGATACCGAAGGCGTTTATGAGGCCGAAGGCACACTTGAGGCTAATGATGAATTCAAGGTTATCACGCCCAACGGTGATGGTTGGACCTGGTATGGTGGCATTGATGAGAACAATGCCGGTTATTTCTTGATTAACAGTGACCTGCTCAACCAACCCATTACAATGGTTGATGGTTCTAACTTCCGCATCGAGCAAGGTGGAAACTTCACCTTCAGCATTAACGCAAACGATATGACACTCACAGTTGTTCCTATTGCTAATCCCACCATTCTTGGCGACGTGAACGGTGACGGCGATGTGACCTCGGCCGACATTACCGCTCTTTACAGCTTCCTGCTATCAGGAGACATGAGCGATATCGTTAATGGTGATCAAAACGGTGATGGCGAAATCACATCGGCCGATGTGACCGAAGTATACAGCATCCTGCTTGGATCTAAATAATTATCGCCAATTTAACAACTAAAAGAGCCGTTCCCCAGACATTGTGGGACGGCTCTTCATTTATTACAAGAGGTAGCGTGACCTGAAGAAAGGGTTAGATAAAAGGCGTTCATAAAGAAATTTTTTAAGGAAAATTCGTAATTATTTATATATATAAGGTAAATATCTTGTTTAAGAAAAAGATTATTCCTATCTTTGTGGGCTTTAATAAGAATAAAACAACTATTCGCTCAATACTGAATGACTAATTAAATTATTTATATACACATTATTATTACTATGAAAAAAATTTTTACACTACTCACAGCTGCAGTGTGTGCATTGCAAATGATGGCAGTAGGAACTGCCAGTGACCCCTATCTCAACATCACTAAGTATGCAACTATCGACGAGGCGGGAGCTACTGTCGATGGCATGGAGTCAATTTACAAGTACACCCAGCAAGGTACCGGTTATTGGCTCACAGTTTCTAACTATGGCGTAATGAAGACCGACGCCACTCAAAATTGGTTTGCCAACGAGGTCGATGATTCCGACACTGGAAGCCAGTACACTACTGCATGGACTGCTACCGACATTTTCCAAGGTCCAAGCGCTTACTTTGGTGAAAATCCCGCTTATTCGGCAAAATACAAGATGCCCACAAAGACTCAGACTTTCTATGTGACTTTCTGTACACAAGTTAAGCAGTATGCTTACCATCGCAGCAACGCTTCTTACTATCTCTTTAAAATGTACATCTATGAGTGCACTAAGAATGACGATGGTTCAATCACCGATGGCACAACACCAATTGAAACTTTAACTAACTCAGTGATTGGAACCGAAGTGCTCACCTCTAGCGAGCTCGACCCTGAGAAGGTTTATAAGGTTGTGCTTTCTAACTCCTACTCTTACCTCTATGAGATTGGATTCAAGACTCCAGGTGAATTTGACGGTGACATCACTGCTCCTGTGGCTTACGAAGCAACTAACGTTGAAGTGGAACACGTAACCATGTCATGGAGCCCATGCCTAGGCGCTAAGAGTTATACTCTTCGCACATATCCTTGCCAATTTGAAGGTTTGATTTACCGTGAGAAATTCACAAACTTCAGTGCCGATAACACTATTGAAGACTGGCAATCATTGGATGCCTATACCGACCATCCCGAATGGCAAGGCTTCGGCCTCAGTGCTGCCGATGGTGGTATTGTGATTGAGAATAGTGGAATGCTTATGTCCCCAATGTCTAATGAGAATGCGGTATATATACCTAAATATCAAAGAAAGTACACCCTTAAGTTCAAGGCAAAACCCGCCGACGGTGTAACCAATGGTCAGTTGCTTGTAGGTATGGGCGCCAACACTCAGACATTTGATATTTCAGGTCCCGAGAAGTATTACACCATGGTCATTGAAAGAGGACTCAACGGAAGTTATGACTACATGTCGACCAATTATGCATTCTTTAATTTCCAGAACACATACTATCATAATCCATATGATGAAGGAGAAGAAGAAGATCATCGTGTGGTTTTGACCGATTTCAAGGTTTATTATGGTGATTACAGCGAAGGTGCTGGTTCCAAGTATGTGATTGCCTCATGGGAAGGCGACTCCACTATCGTTAGTAACATTACCGACACCACCTTCTCTTTTGGCACTGGACTTACCGACATTTCCCACTTTAATGGTGACGCCTACTGGATTTATGATGTTAAGTCAGTTTATTATGATGGTCAGGAGAGTGACTGGTCTAACAAAATCTATTACTCTACTGCACCTTGGCCTGTATTCCTTGAGGACGACGATGAGCCCCTTGTTGGCATTCCTGGCGACGTGGACGGCGACGGAGAGGTTACTTCCTATGATGTCACTCTACTCTACAACGCAATCCTCAATGGCGACGAAACTGGCATCGTTTACGGTGATCAGGATGGAGACGGATTTATCACATCGAGCGATGTTACGTTAGTCTACAATGCCCTACTCGGCAATTGAGAATAAAACAACGACACAATATTCAATGGTGTAACTCAATATCATTGAAGCACAATAAAAGTGTCGCTCCCAAAATTTGGGAGCGGCATTTTTCATCTTTCACATAATGAACATTTGTATATTAACGCTTAACAGCAAAAAAACAATAAATATTTTTACAAAACATTGGCTCAGAAAAAGATTTTTTATAACTTTGAGGGCTTTTTAAAAGAATAAAACAACTATTACTAAAAAAACACGACTATAATACCAAGTTATTAATATACATTTATCTATGAAAAAGTTTTTATCTCTACTCACTGTGATGGCTGTTGCATTACAGCTGTCGGCAGCGCCTGTTGACCCATCAACAGCGAAGACAAAGGCCGAGCAATACCTTGCACAGAAAGTGTATGTCGGCAAATCCATGGCTCCTGGAGCCACAGAGGCAACTCTAATCAAAACCGAGATGGGTGATAAAGCCCAGACTCCAGTGTACTACATCTTCAACACGGCAACAACATTCGTGATTGTTTCGGGTGACGACCGTGCCGAGGAGATTCTTGCTTATGGCGACAAGCCTCTCTTGCTTAAGCGCATCCCCAAGAACATGCAGGCATGGCTTGACAACTACAAGGAGCAGCTTGACTGGCTTCTCACTCACCCCGACGCGAAAGTAGAGAAACCCACTACCGTTAAGTCTCGTAACCTTGTAAACACTGTCACAGGTCCATTGATGACAGCCCTCTGGGATCAGGAAGCTCCATATAACAACCTATGTAAGTTTACTTATAGCGGTACCACATACACCTGCTTGACAGGTTGCCCTGCAACTTCGGCTTCGATGGTGCTTTACTTCTGGAAATACCCAACAGAGCCTGTTGGTCCTCTTCCCGCTTACTCCTCGACCCTTGACATTGGCGGTGGTTACTGGGGCAATCAAGTAAGCTTCACTTACCCCTCTCTTCCCGCTACCACTTTTGACTGGGACAACATGAAAGACAGATATGGCACTTGGTATGATGAAAATGGTAATACTCAAAACGAGCCCTACACCAGTGAGCAGGCTACTGCAGTAGCTACACTGATGCGCTATGTGGGTCAGGCCGAGCACATGATGTACGGAGTCTCAGGTAGCGGTATCTATACTTCCGAAGCACAAATTGTTGCCGACATGTTCATTGGATTTGGCTATGACGATGCAACAACACATTTGGTTCACAAGTCAGAATATTCCGAAACTGCTTGGGCACAACTTCTTCAAGAAGAAATTGCTGAGGGCCGTCCTGTTGTGTTCATGGCCGTTGACTACGGCGCAGGAGGTCATGCCTTCAACGTTGACGGATATAATTCAAGCACCAATAAATATCACATCAACTTCGGTTGGAGTGGCGATGGCAACCAATGGTGTGCAATGAATGCCTTCTCCGACAGCGGCGGTAGCTACACCTTCAACAGCGATCAGCAAATGGTTATCGGTATTCAGCCACCTATGGGTATGATTAAGGCTAATCCTTCGGAAGTCAACTTCAATGGCTTCGCAGGCGAAACCTACACCCAAATAGTGAAAGTTCAAGCTCGCAACCTTGAGAGCAATGTTGATATCGCCTTGACTGGTGACAATGTTTACTCAATAAGCCACACAACTCTCACTCCAGCCGAGGCAGCTAACGGCGTTAACGTTACAGTGACCTATGCTCCAACTCAAGCTGGCACCACCAACGCCGCCATTACTCTCTCGTGCAACGACGAGGATGTCGAGAGCGTTACAGTACCCATCACCGGTGAGGCATTGCCACGCGTTCCAACTCTCCTTGTAGAGCCTGAATCGCTTAACTTCTCGGCAATGTTGTCTATGCCTATGACTAAGACAATAACTCTCACTGGCGCTTTCTTGACTAATGACGTTACAGTTACTCTGAATGACAACAACGGTGTCTTCACTGTTTCGCCAACCGCTATTTCTCAAAACAGCACCAACGTAGATACTCCTGTTCAAGTTGCTGTAACATTCAACTCGCCTACCGAGGGCAGCTTCAACGGTACTATCACCTTCACTAGCGAGGGTGCTGAACCCAAGACTGTATCGCTCATGGGTAGAGCTCGTGATGGCGGATCTGCATCCGATCCATTCCTCGACATCTCTCAGTATGAGACTATCACCGAGGCAGGTGCTAACGTAAGTGGCATGAGTACTATTTACAAATACACCGAATATGAAGACCAAGAGTGCGCTTGGCTCACCCTGTCCAACTATGGTGCGTCAAAGGCCGATACACAGCAGAAATGGCTTGAGACTTCATCACTGTCGCAATACAACAATTCATGGAGCGCAACCGACATATTCTTAGGTGATGCTGCTTATTTCGGCAACAATCAGGCTTATTCTATCTACGGTAGTGGATCACAAACATTCTTTGTGACCAATTGTACCCAGGTTAAGGCTTTGGTTAAGGGAGGCAGCTACTCAAGTTCCAACGCATCATTGGCAATCTATGAGTGCTCACTTAATGCTGATGGATCAGTTGCTCCTTCTAGTTCGGCAACCGACACACAACAAAGCGGTAATGGAGTTATAACTTCGGCAAATCTTGACGCTGGCAAGATTTATAAGGTACAATTAAATGGTGGTGGTTCTTATCCCGACCTTGTGGAGATTGGATTCAAGACCGACCTCAATACTATTGAGACTCCTATTGCCACTCCTGCTACCGAGATAAAAGCCGACGGCTTCATTGCCAACTGGACCATGAGTCCAAGCGCTACAAGCTACACTCTGCGCGTGATGCCTAAGCCAGCTGCAACATTGCTCATGACCGAGACATTCGCAAAGTGCACCAGCGCCGGAGCTCAAGACGTGAGTAGCACTCTTGACAACTATCTCGACAATCCAGGTTGGAGCGGCAGCAAGCTTTACACTGCTGTTGGCGGCGTTCGCTTGGGCACAGGTAGTTCTGCAGGAGCTCTCACCAGTCCAGCTCTCGACCTGAGCGCCGACAACAAGGTGAGCGCCAGAATCAAGGCAAAGACCTTCAACAATGACACAGACTGCATGCTCAAGGTTTCTTGCGGCGATGCAAGCGATACAATAACTCTGCCCGACAACAACGTTGAGGAGTACACTATTGTCCTTGATTGCACAGCAGCCGACACTAAGGTGACATTTGAGACTGTCGCCAAGAGCAAGCGCGTGATCATCACTGAAATAGAGCTTTACTCGGGCGACATCACCAAGCCAGCCAAGGCCTTCGATGAGACCATCTTCACTGGCATCACCGACTTGAGCTATGTTGTAACTGGACTGCTTCCAGCCACTACCTATCTCTATGACGTTAAGGCTGTAAACGGTGACAAGCAGGGCAAGTGGTCTAACAAGATTGAGGTTGTAACCCTCGCTGGCGGACCAAGTATTCCCGGCGACGTGGACGGCGACGGAGAAGTGACTTCCTATGATGTAACTCTACTCTATAACGCACTCCTCGATGGCGACGTGAGCGGAATCGTTTACGGTGATCAGGATGGCGACGGAGCTATTACTTCGAGCGACATCACATTCGTCTACAACATATTGCTTGGTAATGAATAATCATTGCCATTAAAGCATAATCTTTAAAGAGCCGCTCCCCCCAATCTCAAGAGGGGGCGGCTCTTTTGAAAAAACCGAAACATTTAAAATTCCTCCTTAATGAAAAAAAACCTTCTACTTATCATTACTGCTATTGTGGCTTATGTTGCTGCAATGGCGGCACCAGTTGACGTATCGACTGCCAAGTCTAAAGCCGAGCAGTATCTTGCTCAAAAAGTTTATGCAGGTAAATACATGGCTCCTGGAGCTAACGAGGCTAAACTCATCAAAACCGAGATGGGTGATAAAGCAAAATCTCCTGTCTATTACATCTTCAACACTGCTACCACATTTGTGATTGTCTCGGGAGATGACCGAGCCGAGGAGATTCTCGCCATAGGCGACAAGCCTCTCAAACTTGAGCGCATTCCCGAGAACATGCAAGCGTGGCTCGACTGCTATCGCGAACAACTCGACTGGCTGCTCACTCACCCCGACGTGAAAGTTGAGAAACCCACCGCCGTTAAGTCGCCTATGCTCAAGAGCAACAGCTCCATTGGTCCATTGTTGACTGCCATTTGGGATCAGGCCGCACCATTCAACGACTTGTGCCATTTCACTTACAATGGCACTACCTACGAGTGCTATACAGGCTGCCCTGCAACTTCGGCATCGATGATTCTGTATCACTGGAAATATCCCACCGAGCAAGTGGGTCCTATTCCCGCCTACACTACCACTCTTAGCCTCGGCGAATGGAACGATGTGACATATACTTATCCTGCCTTGCCGGCAGTGACATTCGACTGGGCCAATATGATTGATGACTATACTGGCAACTACACCACCGAACAGGGTGCCGCAGTTGCTACCCTGATGCGCTATGTGGGCCAGAAAGAGCACATGATGTATGGCACCGGAGGCAGTGGCATCTTCACCAGCGACACTCAGGTTATCGCCGATATGTATATTGACTTCGGCTATGACGCAGCTACTTGCCGATTTGTGAGAAAAAGCGACTATAGCGAGGAGCAATGGGCGCAGATGGTGCAAGAGGAGATTATCGACCATCGCCCAGTGGTGTACTGTGGCGTTGACGTGGGCGGCGCAGGAGGACACGCCTTCAATGTTGACGGATATGACCCAAAGCTCAATAAATATCACGTGAACTTCGGTTGGAGCGGCAACGGCAACAGCTGGTATGCCATGAACGTATTCTCCCACCGCGGTTACACCTTCAGCGACAATCAACGCATGGTGCTCGGCATCCAGCCACCAATGGGCAGAATCATTACCAATCCTTCTGAAGTGAGCTTCGATGGCTTTGACGGCGAAACCTACACCGAGGTTGTGAAAGTTAAAACCTGCAATATCAACAGCGACATCTCTGTAGAATTAACAGGTTCTGAATTCTATAGCATTAACACCACCACTATCACTTCAGAGCAGGCAACCAACGGCTATGACGTGGTAGTAACCTATGCACCTACCCTAGCAGGCAGCAACGAGGCGACCCTAACCCTGAGCTGCCCCAACGAGGATGTGGAAACCGTTACCGTTCCCATCGCCGGTGTGGCTAAGCCCCGTGTTCCCACTCTGCTTGTTGACTCAACATCGCTCACCTTCGCCACCACTGCTTCGTCGCCATTGACCAAGACCTTCACCCTCACCGGTGCGTTCTTGACCGACGACGTGACAGTGACGCTCAATGACGAGAATGGAGTTTTCACCGTTTCACCAACTGCTATCTCTCAGAGTAGCACCGATGTCAACACTCCTATAACTGTGGCTGTGACTTTCAACGCTCTTGTCGAGGGAGATTACAATGCGGCAGTTACATTTGCCAGCAATAACGCCGAGAGCAAGACCATTCAACTCATTGGTAAAATCATCAACGGAGGCACTGCCAATGACTCATATCTCGACATCGTCAACTATGAGACCATCGATGATGCAGGTTGGAACGCGAGCGACATCCAAAACCTATACAAATACACCGAGTATGAAGATGAAGGATGCGCTTGGCTCACAGTATCTAACTATGGCGTGATAATGGCCAACTCCACTCAAAACTGGTTCACCAACAATATCACCACCACCTACGGTACTTCATGGAACGCTGCCGACATTTTCCTCGGCGACAATAGCTATTTCGGTAATTCAAGCAGCTATGCGGCCGACTGGAATGGCCTACATCAGTATTTCTATGTGACCAACTGCACTCAAGTTAAGCAGTATGCCTATAACAGAAGTTCTACATTTCCACTCTTCATGCGCATCTATGAGTGCTCGCTCAATTTCGATGGATCTCTTACCCCGGGGACCACTCCTGTCGACACCAAGCAAAGCTCTGTTTACAACACTACCGAGGTAATTGCTTCGAGCGAACTCGATGCGTCCAAGATTTACATGGTTCACATATACAATGACTACTCTTACCTCTATGAGATAGGTTTCAAGACTCCGCTCAGCACCATAGAGATACCAGTAGCCACAGCTGCTACCGAAGTGAAGGCCAATGGATTCACTGCCAACTGGACCTTGTCGCCAAGTGCCACAAGCTATACTCTGCGCGTTGTGCCCAAGCCTGCAGCCACATTGCTCATGACCGAGACATTTGGCAACTGCACTAGCGCTGGAGCGCTCGACATAAGCAACAATCTTGACACCTATCTTGATAATGCTGGTTGGACAGGCAGCAAGCTATACACTGCCGTTGGTGGCGTTCGCATGGGTACTGGCAGTTCAAAATCAACCCTCATCAGCCCTGCTCTCGACCTGAGTGCCAACAACAAGGTGAGTGCAAGAATCAAGGTTCAAACCTTCAACAACGACACAAACTGCGATCTCAAGATTTCGTGTGGCGACGCAAGCGAAACTATCACCGTGCCCGATAATAATGTGGCCGAATACTCAGTTGTACTTGACTGCACAAACGAAGACCAAAATGTGAAATTCGAAACCACCGTCAATGGCAAGCGCGTGGTAATCACCGAAATAGAGCTTTACTCGGGCGATATCACCAAACAAACCAAAGCCTTCGACGAGACCATCTTCACTGGCATCACCGACCTCAGTTGTGCCGTTACCGGCTTGCAACCAGCCACTACCTATCTCTATGACGTGATGGCAGTGAACGGCACTATGCAAAGCAGGTGGTCCAACAAAATAGAGGTTGTAACTCTCGATGGCGGACCATCAGTTCCTGGCGACGTGAATGGCGACGGAGAGGTGACTTCCTATGATGTCACTCTACTCTACAACCTCATTCTTAATGGCGATAACAGCGACATCGTTTATGGCGACCAGGACGGCGATGGCGAAATCACTAGCCACGACATTACATTCGTCTACAACATCCTGCTGGGAAATTAATAAGTACATAACCATACAAAAATTCATCAATGAAAAAGTTCTTATCATTTCTTACTTTCGTCATGGTAGCTGCGCAACTCATGGCAGCGCCTGTCGACGTGTCTACTGCAAAGAACAAGGCCGAGCGGTATATATCACAAAAAGTATATGCCGGCAAGATTATGACACTAGGAGCCACCGACGCCACTCTCGTCAAGGCCGAGATGGGTGAGACTGCCAAGACTCCAGTGTATTACATCTTCAACACGGCTACTACATTTGTGATTGTCTCGGGAGATGACCGAGCCGAGGAAATCCTAGCCTATGGTGACAACACCCTAAACCCCGACCGCATTCCCAAGAATATGCAAGCATGGCTTGATGGCTATCGTGAACAGCTCGACTGGCTGCTCACACACCCCGACGCCAAGGTTGACAAGTCCATGACCTACAAGTCACCCAAGCTCAAAGCCACAACCTATGGTCCACTGCTTACTGCCCTTTGGGATCAAGAGGCTCCTTACTGGAACCAATGTAAGTTTACCTACAATGGCTCAAGCTATATGTGCTATACCGGTTGTCCAGCAACCTCGGCTTCAATGGTGCTCTACTACTGGAAGTACCCCACAGCCCCTGTAGGCCCAGTTCCTGCATATGAAGGCACCCTTGATATTGGGCAATGGAACAGCGTTAACTACACCTATCCCGCGCTGCCAGAAGTGACTTTCGATTGGGATAATATGATTGACGACTACACAAGCGAAAACGCAACTGGCTACACTACAGCTCAAGCCAACGCCGTTGCAACACTGATGCGCTATGTGGGTCAAGCCGAGCACATGAAGTATGGCACCCCACAAGCTGGAGGTAGTGGCATATATACTGCCGATTCTCAAATTATTGCCGACATGTTCATTGGTTTCGGCTACGATTCGTCTACAACCCGTCTGGTTCAAAAGACAAATTACAACGATGCCGGATGGGCGCAACTGATTCAAGAAGAGATGATAGAGGGTCGTCCTATCGTGTTCTTGGGGACTGCCAGCAGTGCCGGAGGACATGCCTTCAACGTTGACGGATACGACTCAAGTACCAACAAGTATCACATCAACTTCGGTTGGAGTGGAGAAGGCAACAGCTGGTGCGCATTGAATGCATTCATTGATGACACAGGTGCCAACTTCAACGACAACCAGATTATGATCTTGGGTATTCAGCCATCTGAAGGCATGATTAGGGTGACTCCTTCCACTGTCGACTTCCAGGGCTTTGCCGGTGAAACCTACACCCATGTTTTGCATGTCAAGGCTCACAATATCCAGAGCAACGTCAACATAGCCATCAGTGGCGATAATGCCTACACTGTGAGTCACACAACACTCACTCCCGAGGAGGCAATCAATGGCGTTGACGTCACTGTGACCTATGCTCCCACCCAGGGCGGCGAGAACAACGCAACTCTTACCTTCTCGTGCGACGACGCTAATGTCGAGACTGTTACCGTGCCCATAACAGGTGTGGCACGTCCACGTGTGCCCACTCTCATAGTTGAGCCCACATCGCTCGACTTCACAACTTCGTTGTCGCGCCCTCTCACTAAGACTATCAGCCTTACTGGCGTATTCCTTACCGGCAATGCCACATTGACGCTGAACGACAACAACGGCATCTTCTCCGTTATTCCAACTGCCGTTCCTCAGAGCAGCATCAGTCTTGACACCCCTGTTGAAGTGGCGGTAACATTTAACCCAGTCAACGAGGGCAGATTCTCAGCTTCACTGGTAATTGCCAGCGAGGGTGCCGAGAGTGTAACAGTAGAGCTCACTGGTAGAGCCAACGAAGGCAACACTGCCAGCGACCCATATCTTGACATCTCCAAATATGAGACAATTGACGAGGCTGGCTGGAATACCAACGACATTCGTGACCTATACAAATACACTGAGTATGAGAACGATGAATGTGGCTGGCTCACAATTTCCAACTATGGTGTGATAAAGGCCGACGCCACTCAGAACTGGTTCACCAACTCAGGAACTATAAGAACTGGCTCCGAGACATGGACCGCAACCGATGTGTTCTTAGGTAGCGCAAGCTACTTCAGCGGTGAAGGACAATATGCTGACTGGAGCGAGGATTGCCAGACGTTCTTCGTGACTAACTGCTTGCAGGTTAAACAGCTGGCCGTGAATCGCAGCAACTCGACCTATCCATTGAAGATGTACATCTATGAGTGCACCCTCAACGACGACGGCACCGTCACCCCAAGTGAAACTGCTGTTCAAACCAAGCAGAACACCACCACTAACACAGCAGAGGTGCTGGCATCCGACGAGCTCGACCCAAGCAAGATTTACAAAGTGGCAATCTTCAACGACTTCTCCAAGCTGTATGAGATTGGTTTCAAGACTCAGCTCAACACTATTGAGACGCCTGTCGCTACTGCAGCAACCGACGTGAAGGCCAACGGATTTACTGCCAACTGGACTCTGTGCCCAAGTGCCGCAACCTACACCCTGCGCATCATGCCCAAGCCTAATGCATCATTGCTCATTAGCGAGACCTTCGCCAATTGCACCAGCGTTGGAGCCCAAGATGTGAGCAGCAATCTCGACAACTATCTTGACAATCCAGGTTGGACCGGCAGCAAGCTCTACACTGCTGTGGGAGGTCTGCGACTAGGCACGGGCAACTATATCGGCTCTCTCACCAGCCCCGCTCTTGACCTGAGTGGTGATAACAAGGTGAGCGCAAGAATCAAGGCTCAGACACTCAACACCGACACCAACTGCGAGCTCAAGATTTCATGCGGCGATGCAAGCGAGACAATAACTGTGCCCGACAACAACGTGGCCGAATATACCGTGGTGCTTGACTGCACAGCTGCCGACCAGGACATCACTTTTGAAACCACGACCAAGAACAAACGCGTGGTCATCACCGAAATAGAACTCTACTCGGGCGACATCAACAAGCCTTCCAAGGGTTTCGGAGAGATTATCATATCTGGCATTACCGACCTCAGTTATGCCGTAACTGATTTACAGCCAGCCACCACCTATCTCTATGACGTGAAAGCTGTGAATGGACCTATGCAGGGTAATTGGTCCAACAAAATAGAGGTTGTAACCCTCGCTGGCGGACCAAGTATTCCCGGCGACGTGGACGGCGACGGTGAGGTGACATCCTATGATGTAACTCTACTCTACAACGTTATCCTCAATGGCGACGAGAGTGGTATCGTTAACGGTGACCAGGATGGCGACGGAGTTATTACTTCGAGCGATGTCACATTAGTCTACAACATCCTGCTTGGAGTTTAAGAACAAAACATCTTTAAACAACAAAGGCGCTTTCACTGCGGTGAAGGCGCTTTTTTGTTGAGCTTTTTTGAAAGTTGAGTTTTATTTGTTACATTTGCACATATTATCAAAAAATACTCTCATAATGGACGAACTCCATTTCCAAAGCCTGATATACGATCTGGCACTCATTCTAACGTTGGCAGCAGCGGCGACTATAATCTTCAAGTTGCTCAAGCAACCCGTGGTGCTTGGATATATTGTTGCTGGTTTTATTGCCAGCCCGCACTTTGCTTTCCTGCCTTCGGTGAGAGAAGAAGGAAATATCGAGTTCTGGGCTCAGATTGGTATCATTGTGCTGCTTTTCTCTCTGGGGCTGGAGTTCAGTTTCAAGAAGCTCATCAATGCCGGTGGGTCGGCAATAGCCACAGCACTCATTATTGTCCTGGGAATGATGGGAACGGGATTTATCATTGGCAAGAGTATGGGCTTCACATCGGTCAACAGCATCTTCATGGGAGCCATGCTGTCGATGTCGTCAACAACAATCATTCTCAAGGCGTTGACCGACCTTAACATGCGCCACCGCAAATTTGTGCCTGGAGTTTTTGCCGTGCTCATTGTCGAGGACCTCTTTGCCGTGGTGATGATGGTTATTTTGTCTTCCATAGCCATCAATAAAACAGTGGAAGGTGGAGAAATGATAAAGAGCATCCTGAGTTTGTCTTTCTTCCTCATCATCTGGTTTGTAGTGGGCATGTATCTTATTCCCACAATATTCAATAAGTTCAGGAATTTGATAAGTGATGAGATGATGCTCGTCATCGCCATGGGGTTGTGCTTCCTGATGGCAATATTTTCGGTTGAGAGTGGATTTTCGATGGCTTTGGGCGCATTTGTCATGGGGTCAATACTTGCAGGAACGAGCCAGGCCGAGCGCATTGAGCGCATCATCAACCCTGTCAAAGACCTCTTTGGAGCTGTGTTCTTCATCTCGGTGGGAATGATGGTCAATCCCCAGGTGATAGTCCAGTATGCAGGCACCATCACTTTGCTCTCGGTGGTCGTGATTATTGGTATGATAGTGTTTGGAACAACAGGCATGCTAGCTACAGGGCAACCTCTCAAGATTGCGATGGAGAGCGGATTCAGCCTCACCCAAATTGGTGAATTCTCGTTCATCATCGCCACGCTGGGAACAACGTTGGGCGTGCTCGACAAGAGCATATATCCCATTATTGTGACTGTATCGGTGCTTACGACCTTTACCACACCATTTTTCATCAAGAGCGCTTTGCCATGCTACAATTTTGTTGAAAAACACATCCCTAAACGATGGAACGCACTTCTCGAGGGCTACAGCAAGACTGCAACAGCCGATGTCAAGCCCGCCCAACGCAGCTTGTGGATTGTAATCATCAAGCGCAATGTAACAAGGCTCATTCTTTTCTCGGTCGTGATTTTTGCAGCAATCTTCTTGTTGCGTTCCTATCTCATTCCACTCATGACTAATGTGCTAGGAAAAATGATGGATCCCAAATGGGCTTTGCTGCTGAGCATGACAGTGGCCATGCTGGTTCTCTCTCCTTTCTTCTATGCCATTATCACACCCAAGATTAACCGCAAGGAGCGGGAAGAGCTAAACAATAATAGTGGAATGGGAGGCGTTTTCGTGCCTCAACTTGTGATGATTGTCGTGGGAGGACTGCTGACTACAGTTTTCCTCATGTCGCTGCTCTATGGATTCTACTCAAGCCTTACTTCGGTGGTAGTGGCGGTTATATATATTATTGCCTTGCTCTTGATTTTTGCGCCCATGGCACGCAAACAGCTCTACTTGATGGAAAAACGCTTCATGAGCAACATGAACGAACGCGAGAACCGGCGCACAGGAAAAGACAACAACCTGGTGAGCGACATGCACCTTGCCTACATTACTGTGGGCTATAATTGCCCCTTTGTTGGGGATAGACTCAAAAATGCCGACTTGAGGCGAAAATATGGAATTAATGTAGTCGACATTCAGCGCAATTCGGTACGATATCCTATCCCCACGGGTGACATGAGGATTTTCCCGGGCGACCAAATTGGCGTAATTGGCACCGACGAACAAATACAACAGTTGCTGCCGCTCATCGAAGCCAGCAAGAACAACACCGCTCTACAGCCGGTAGAAGTGAAGTTCACTAATTTTGTGCTTACCGACAATTCGCCACTGGTAGGCAAGCGGCTGGGCGACACCAGCTTGCGCGAAGACTACAAGTCTATGCTGGTTGCGGTCGAACGTGGAGAAGAAGATTTCCTGGAGCTCACCCCTGAGATTGTCTTTGAAGAGGGCGACAAGATATGGATTGTGGGCGATATTAACCTGATGAAAAAACTCAAATAACACCCCAGCACATTATATAGATTTTTTAAGGAGTGACTACTTGGGCATGTAGTCTCTGTTTTGCTCATCCTCTATGCTGCCTTGAGGCATAAAGCGGGAGTCATCTTCCTTGTCTTCAGGTATGGGCGGTGGTAACAAATCATCCGAATCTTTGAGCAGTTCTTTTGACTTGCTGTGCTTCCCTATCTTATGAAACTCATCGTTAATGCCATGACCAACTTTTGAAAGACGTTTCTTGCTCGACTCAAGACGGTTGTCTATTTTCTCTTCTATCTTCTTGTTGAAATTGAATGGCATGAGTGAAATCAGAGCCGACAAAAAAGCAAGTATGGTAAAAACCGAGCTGGCATAAAAACCCACACCAAGACCATTGATTGACATTCCCTCGCTCATCTCGGTATTGGTCATCACTTCAGGATCATGATTGATGGGAAATCCTTGAAACTTTGCCAGCAGATTGAAAAAGAAATATAAGGTAAAGAATATAAGTACCACGTCAATGATTCCCCACCACCTGTTTCTCAGACAGTTGAAACCTATGGCAAGAAAGATTGTAATAAATGGAGTTAACGCAAACAATGTGCTTTTAAATCCTTGTTTATAGTTTATCACGCTTGAGGTGAATTCATGGCCCGATACACTTCCCAAGTGAGACAACTCAAACAACGGAAGAAAAACATAGCACACCAGTGCCAGGACAAGAAGTATGTTTGTGATGGGTTTCATTCTAATAGCTTTTTTAATTTTAACTGCGAAGTTAATAAATTTAGTGTAAACCGCAATCACATTATTGAAAAAAGTTTTGAGTTTTTCTATATAACGATTCTCAAAAACATCTAGGCTATCATAATTAAAACCTTAAAAAAGTTAAGAAATTTGGAAATATACAGCATCATGTTATACCTTTGCAGTGTACTAGTTAAGTAGTACACTAGCCGAGCTATCGTTTAACCATCAAAATACTACAGTACTATGTTATCAATCAATGATTTAACTTTCAGTTACAACAAACACGTTGGAGATTTGTTTCATAATCTCTCGTTTGAGTTGAATGCAGGCAACGTTTACGGTTTGCTAGGGAAAAATGGTTCGGGCAAAACCACCCTAATTAATTTAATGAGTGGCCTGCTCACCCCCAAGAGTGGCAATGTGACACTCGATGACGTGAATGTGCGCGCCCGCCTTCCCAAAACAATGAGCGACCTATTCCTCGTACCCGAGGAATTTGACTTGCCTAATCTCACTTTAAAGCGCTATGTGAGTATCAATGCTCCGTTCTACCCCAATTTCTCGATGGACGACATGCAGCGCTACCTCGACATCTTCGATATGGGTGGCGACATTGATGTGAAACTTCACTCGCTGTCGATGGGACAAAAGAAGAAAGTGTTATTGGCATTCGCATTTGCCACCAACACTCGCGTGCTCATAATGGATGAGCCCACCAATGGCCTTGACATCCCCAGCAAGAGCCAGTTCCGCAAGTTGGTAACCACAGGCATGACCGACGACAAGATGATGCTCATCTCTACCCACCAGGTGCGTGACATCAGCGAGATTCTAGATCATGTCACCATCATCGACAAGAGTAATGTTTTGCTCAACACCTCCATTGCCGACGTGATGAGCCGCTTGGCATTCCGCCCCATGCACGAAGGCGATCAGCCACTCTTCACGCTGCCTAGCGTGATGGGTTCGCTCGTGGTCGTTCCAACCCAGCCTGGAGAAGAGACAGCAGTTGACTTGGAGATGCTCTTCAACGCCACCCTTCAAAATCCCGATGCCATAACCCAAATGTTTAACGCCTAAAAAAAGAACACATCTATGAATACTGTAAGTCAAACTTTTAATTTGAATCGCTTCGTTGCAGCACTGCGCAAAGAAGTGGTAGAGAACAACCGCACACTGCTTTTCTCGGTTATCGCCGTCTATGGTATATTGGCAATGATAATGATTATAGGCAATATCACCCTTGGCGCCAACACCTCCAGACCAGAAACCATGCTACGCTACAACATAGTTTTTATGGTTTACGGCTTCGGCAGCATTATCGTGGCCTCTCTAGCATTCCGTGGCTTGAAAGACAAGAAAGGACGAACTGAATTTCTAACATCCCCGTCATCGACTCTTGAGAAATACTTGGTTAACGTTCTCATCTATGTGGTGGGATTTTTCGTTGTCTTTCCAATATGTGCTCAGTTGGCCGATTTGACACGAATCCTGGTTTTATGGCCTTGGAGCGATGGCGATGTGCCTGGACCTATCAACTTTTTAAACACATTTCACAATGTTGCACATCAGCAAGAATGGTGGAAATATGATTCAAAGGTTATTCTTGAGATCACCCTATGGTTGGGCGTATTAGCTAGCCCAGCACTATATCTACTAGGAAGTGTACTATGGCCTAAACTATCGTTCCTCAAGACTTTTGCAGCAGTATATGTAATTGAGATTGTTATTTTCATATTAGCAATGATTGGCATCTCAATATTCAGCGACATGCCGACAGCAGCAAAATGGTTAAAAGGTTTAGGGCAAAACACAGTTATGCTTTGGTATACTGCATTTATAGCCATTCAGTTGATTGTGTACTGGCCACTGTCGTGGTATCTGTTTAAGCGCAAGGATGTTGTTTCATTAAAATGGTGGAAATAAGCTATGAACTTCCAAGATAATAAAGCGATATATCTGCAAATTGCCGACCGCATTGGCAATCAAATACTCTCAGGCACACTGCCAACAGAGGGTAAAGTGCCAAGTGTGCGCGAACTTGCAGCTGAAATTGAGGTCAATGCCAATACTGTGGCGCGAACCTATGAGTATTTGCAGCAGAGTGGCGTGATTTACACTAAGCGCGGACTGGGTTATTTTGTGAGTCCTGATGCCAAAGAGAAAATCGTTGCCATGCGTCGTGAGCAACTCATGCAAGGTGAGATGGACTACTTCCTTGGACAGCTCAAGGCTGTGGGCATTACCCCTGCCGAACTGCGAGATATTTATCAGGACTACCTCAAACAATAACATATTTTTTGATTTTTTTACAGAGTTTTCTGAAACATTTGGCATAATTCTTGCGTCTAATGGTAAAAAAGACGTGGAAAAATACACAAAACTGCAAATAATAGAGAAAATGAAGAAAATTTTTACTTTTTTATTGCTAACCGCTTGCACACTAGCAGCTGTAGCCCAACAACAAATGAGCGTTCAATGTCAAGTGAATGATGAGGAAGGCGAAGGTGTTCCCTACGCTACAATCTACATCTACAACAGCAATGACACTGTAACAGTGGTAGACTCCGATGTGAGCGATGCCTTCGGTGTTGTGATTCACAAGATTGGTAAGCCTGGAAAATATCTTATGAAAATCCAGTTTATTGGAATGGCGACACAGAACCGAGAGTTTGAAGTTAATCAAACCTCTCCTGTGGCGCAGCTTGGCACAATAGTCTTGTCTACCGAGTCCACAATGCTCAGCGAAGTAGTGGTATCTACTCAACGTCAGCTTGTGAAGACCGAGATTGACCGTCTCGCCTATGATGTTCAAGCCGATGCCGACAGCAAGACCAACAGCGTTCTCGACATGCTCAAGAAAGTGCCTATGGTCACTGTCGATGGCCAGGACGAGATAAAGGTGAAAGGCTCATCATCGTTCAAGGTGTTCCGCAACGGACACCCCGACCCCAGTTTGAGTGGTCAGAACATGAAAGAGATACTCAAAGCCATTCCAGCTAGCATGATCAAGAAGATTGAGGTCATTACCGACCCAGGCGCAAAATATGACGCCGAGGGCACCAGCGCCATCCTTAACATCGTGATGGCCGATGGTGGCCAGATGAACGGCGTGACAGGTACCATAGGTGCCGGCATTGACAACACTGGCAGCGTCAACGGTAATGCCAACATCACATCACAGATAGGCAAAGTGGTAACTTCATTAAACTACGGTTACATGGGGCAGAACCGCCACCGCAGCCACAACATCATGGAGGGTGAGACTCACTACCTGAGCAGCGGCAACACACAATCGAGCTTTAATGAGGGACGGGCAAAAGTCAATGTTCACTACGGTGACCTGAGTGCCAGTTGGGAGCCCGATACGCTAAACCTCGTGTCATTGTCATTTGGCGGTTTCTATTATGACTATCGTGGTGAAGGTTTCAACAACACCAGCATGACCGACCGTGACGGCAACTTAATATACAAATTCACCTCTGTAGGCGAGGTGCCTAAAGGTGATTTCTATGACTTTCATGGACGTCTAGACTATCAGCACAAGACCCGTCACCCCAATGAGGTTCTCACGTTGAGCTATATGCTCTCGACTAACCATAACGCTCGCAATCAAATCAACACCTTCAGCGATATGGTCAATTGCCCGTTCCCTTACACTGGACAGACCACCGACACTAAGGAGAACTTTGCCGAGCACACTTTCCAGTTCGACTGGACAAGACCTTTTGCTAAGTATCACAAGTTTGAGACAGGTTTGAAGTACATCAACCGTTTCAACAAGAGCGAAGCTGATTTTGAGTACATAGGCATGCCCGAAATGAACAATGTCACATTCTTCAATCACCGCACTCATGTGGCAGCTGCCTACCTGAGCCATACCTTCAGCAAAGGCAACTGGACCACCCGCGAGGGATTGCGCTATGAGTACAGCCGTCTCAACGCCGAGTTCCCCAAGAGCCCACAGGACAACTACCACCGCAACCTCAGCGACTGGGTGCCCGACCTGAGCATTGAGTATAAGTTTGACTGGGCTCACAGCCTCAAACTCAACTACAGCACCAGCATCCAGCGTCCCGGTATCAGCTATCTGAATCCTGCCAGAGAAGAGGGTCCCACCAGCATCTCATTTGGTAATGCTCATCTGAGCAGTTCTCGCAACCACTCCATCACTCTCACCTACATGCAGATTGGTGCTAAGCTTACCTTCAGCGTGAGTCCGTTCATCAGTTTCAGCAGCAACGAGATTACTGGAGTGCAATATGTGGAAGACGACAAGACTGTATCGACCTATGCCAACACCCTCAAGAGCCGTTCAGTTGGAGCTAATGGCTTCCTGCAGTGGACAATAGGTCCCAAAACCAGCTTTGTGTTCAACGGCAATTTGGCACACAACCGTTACCACAGCGACGATCTAGGCCTTACCAACCAGCGTTGGAGCTCATTCTTCTATGCTCAGCTCAACCAGCAGTTGCCTTGGAAGCTCAGGTTCAGCTTGAGCGGTGGCGAATGGAATGGTGGCGTAGAAGGCCTCTACGGTTACAACGGTGGCAGCTGGTTCTACAACGCAGCACTGCAACGCTCGTTCCTCAAGGAAGACCGCTTGACGGTACGTCTGAGCGCCGACCGTTTCTTCAGTGGCAAGTACAGCAGCTTTGAGAGCCACACCACCCAGGGCGAGTATACTGGAATTAACAAAGTTAACTTCCTATCACGTGGCTTCAAGATCAGCGTCACTTACCGCTTCGGCTCACTCAAAGCCCGCGTTAAGACTACCGACAAGACCATCGAGAACAACGACCTTGTAGGTGGCAGCAAGCAAAGCGGCACACAGCAAGGCGGAGGCCAAGGCCAAGGAATGGGAAATTAACCCATAAGCATATATCCCCAAACGCCACGAGAGTTCTTCTCCCGCGGCGTTTTTTTTCAATCATAGCACTAGGCGGCCGCAGGCCACGACGTCCCCGAAGGGGGCGAAGTGAGAAACCCCATGGCGCGTACCCCGAAGGGGTGCGTGGCATGGGGAACGTGCACACTCCCTTTCCCTTGTTCTGGCCTCGAAGAGGGCCAACACTGCGTGCCCATCTCTCCACTCTCCACTCTCCACCTCCACTCTAGAATAAAAAAAACAATCATCGGCACATTCTTTGTGTCGATGATTATAATCTAGAGTCTCGTGGGCTTTGCGCCCTTCTGAGATGATGTCTTAGTTTTCTTCGCTTTGTTGGGGAGCAGCCACTACGTTAATGTAAGTGTGACCTGCTCTGTGCTGGAACTCTACAGTTCCGTCAACGAGTGCATACAAGGTGTGATCCTTGCCCATGCCTACGTTAACACCTGGACGGTGAACGGTACCGCGCTGACGGCGGATGATGTTACCGGCCTTTGCGAATTGCCCACCAAAAAGTTTCACTCCGAGTCGTTTGCTGTGCGACTCACGTCCGTTCTTCGAACTACCTACACCTTTTTTATGTGCCATAATGAAATAGTTTTTAGGGGTTAAGCAATTACATCTTTAATCACGAGCTCGGTGAAGCACTGGCGATGACCGTTCAAGCGACGATAGCCTTTGCGGCGTTTCTTCTTGAAGACAATCACATGCTCTCCCTTTACGAGAGGCTGCTTAACTTCACACACTACTTTTGCACCTTCTACGGTAGGTGCGCCAACTGTGATGGCACCGTCGGCATCTACTAAGAGAACCTTGTTGAATTCTACTGAATCGCCCTCGTTCTTCTCATCGCCGAGATAGTGAACAAACAGCTTCTTACCGGCCTCAACCTTGAACTGCTGTCCCTGAATTTCTACAATTGCGTACATTTAAATAATTGTATTACAAGTTATACCGTACGGCGGCCCCAATCTCGTGAGGCACTTAGTCGAGCCTTTCGGAAAATCGCTGCAAAGGTACTGCAAACTTTTGAAACTACCAAAGCAATTTACCGAAAATTAAAACTTTTTTTATAATGTACTATTCAATACGAGAAATCTGCCAACAGCGAAGATGTAGCGATTTGGGGGCACTGTCCTATTATTCGTGGTAGTAAATCAACCCATAATGCGCAGCCGTGTAGCTACCATAGAAAGAGTAGGCCGAAACCACGACTTTATAGTTTGCTGTTGTCCTTGGAGTATAAGTTATAAGTGCCACATCTTCGGCGTCATTATCTTTTTTCACAAGTATCCAGTCGGTGCCATCCCACTTGTAGAGCGCCACGTCGATATCCTTGATGCGGTCGTCGCCAAATGCCACGATTGTGTAGGTGTAATCCGAAGTCAGTACGCGATAAGATTCTTTAGATGTCGAAACTATGTCAAACTCAATTCTCACGATTTCATTCTCATAGTCATTTTCAATCAAATCGATGATTCCAAGCGATTTTTGCAATATAGGAACCATTGACACATCTTCACGATAGGCATGTGCCGAGCTTGCTGCTAGCACAAAAATCACTGCTAGTAATAAAAATTTCTTCATAATAATCTGATTTTAAATTAGTAATGGTTTTTATGATGATTTCTCAAGAAAAAGCCACACAAGTCATCACCGCCCATTTTTTCACCATTCATTCAATGTCATTTGACAAATAATGACAGCAACAAGGCAGCATTTTTGCATGTGCCACAAAAATACTAAAAAAAATTAACAATTGCAACAAAAAAGCTTAAAAAGCAATCATTCCACCACATTATTCAACTTGTGCAAGCGTGGCTTGCAGTAGGTGGTCTGGTCCTTCTTTACCTCTACTTTCTCGATAATGGTCTCATAGCCGGGAGCCTCATAGATGAGCGAGTACTTGCCGGGCTTGAGGTAGAAGAAGCCAAAGAAACCGTTCCACTCGTTATCCACCTTATAGTGACGTATGCGCACGTTGCGAGAATCGAGCAGATAGACGGTTGCACCGTTGAGTGGCAACCATTGGTCGTCGGTGTCTTCCTTGTAGTTGAACAGAGGCGAATCAACAGTCTCGTCGGCGCTCTTGATGGTACCGGCAATGTAGCCATGCTTCTCGGGCTTGCCGCCAAACCAAGCGTTGATGCCACGAAAATGCCTGATGCCCTCCATGCGGCAGTAGTCACGATTCATCAAGCGCTGACGCTCAGGTTGATAGCTATGGAACGAGCCTTCGACAAGGAAACTGGGCACTCGGTGCTTAAGCACTGCAAGCCAACCAGTGTAGCCCAGCACATTGGGAGTCCCCGGAGGTGTCCCGCCCATCCATGTGAGGTCGCCTGCTATGTAGCGGTCGGTCTCTTTCACGGTCCACACCGTCAATGGATTGTCATAGACATAGGGAAAAGCCACCTTGGCCCTCTCGATGCTGCCTTTGGCATAGTCGTTACCTGTCTCTCCACGATACATATAGAGCAGATAATTCACCTTCTTGCCGTCACCGCCGCCTGTGGCATTGCTGTGAAGAGCGATGAAGTAGTCAGGATTTATGGAATCGACCTGGCAGGCGATTTTTTGCAGCGTGATGAGCTGCTGTTCGCCGTTCTCGTCGCAATAGGTCTCGAAACGGTCGTTGTCAGTGGCATTCTTGTCGCCCTCCGACACCCATCCATTGCGAGTGCGCGACATTATAACCTTAGCCCCAGCAGCCTCCAGGCGGTTGCGCAGCTCAAGGCCTTTCCACAAGCAGGTCTTCGACTCAAAGAAACTCATGGTATCCATCTCCTCATAGTTCATGGTAGCGTGTGGACGGTCGTTCACGGTCCACCCACCATGTCCTGGGTTTACATAAATGACTTTGCCCTTCAGTCCTTTGGCAGCCGCTGGTGCAAGGGCGAGCAACGCCGCGGCCAGTGCCAGTGTTATTTTTTTCATGATTGCAAAATTAATGTTTTTTCCTAAATTAGCAAAAACCGTGGATCGTGATCGAGGATCGTGATCGGGTGTGGGACACTTTTTAAAAAAAATCGGGAATCGTGATCGAGGATCGTGATCGGGTGTGGGACGATTTTATAAAAAAATCGAGGATCGTGATCGGGGATCGTGATCGGGTGTGGGACGATTTTATAAAAAAATCGGGAATCGTGATCGAGGATCGTGATCGGGTGTGGGACGATTTTATAAAAAAATCGGGAATCGTGATCGTGGATCGTGATCGGGTGTGGGACACTTTTTAAAAAAAATCGAGGATCGGGATCGTGGATCGTGATCGGGTGTGGGACACTTTTTTTAAAAAATCGGGAACCGTGATCGTGGATCGTGATCGGGTGTGGGACACTTTTTAAAAAAAATCGGGAATCGTGATCGTGGATCGGGAACAGGCGTGGGACACTTTTTAAAAAAATTTTTTTTCTCATGGTTGATATAAATTATAATGTTCGTGTATACGCGCAAAGGTAATGTAAAAAGATGTAGAAGGCAATATTAAAAACTCTTCCCCTCCACAGTTATTTCTTATTGCCCAATTGTCAGACTAAGTCAGACTATCTCCGACAAAGTCCGACGATGTAGAGGTGGATTCTATTACTTCTCCACTCTCCATTATAATTCCTCAAAACTCAATTATTTTTTGTCTCGAACGAATTTAATATGTATATTTGCAGATATATTGATTCCAACACAAGAATTCATGACCGAGAAACAACAGAAGGCAGCGGCCAGGGAGTTTTCCTTGAAATGGGAAGGCCGAGGCTATGAGAAAGGCGAGAGCCAGAAGTTCTGGATGCAACTCTTGAGCGAGGTGTATGGCGTGGAGCATGTCGCCGACTTTATCGAGTTTGAGGACCAGGTGATGCTCGACAGCACCTCGTTTATCGACGGCTATATCCCAACAACAAAAGTTCTGATAGAGCAAAAAAGCCTCGACAAAGACCTTTGGAAAGCCATACGTCAGAGCGACGGCACATTCCTCACGCCCTTCCAGCAAGCCAAGCGCTACGTTAGCGGTCTGCCTCTGAGCCGCCACCCGCGTTGGGTTGTGGTAAGCAACTTCCAGGAGTTTCTCGTCTACGACATGGAGCAGCCCAACAGCCAGCCTGAGCAGGTGCTGCTTGCTGACCTTGAGAAAGACTACTACCGCCTGAAATTCCTTGTTGATGTAAAGAGCGAACACCTGTCTCGCGAGATGGAAGTGTCGATGCAGGCTGGCGAGATAATAGGCGAGATTTATGAGGCGATGCTGAAGCAATATGGCGAACGCGACCCCGAGACGCTGCAGCAGCTCAACATACTGTGTGTGCGCCTTGTGTTCTGCCTATATGCCGAGGATGCAGGAATCTTCACCCGTGACCAGTTCCATGACTATCTCGTAAAATACGACACCGAGATGATGCGCACGGCGCTCCTTCAACTCTTTGACACACTCAACACCCCTGTAGAGGAGCGCAGCAAATATTTGCGTGCCGACCTGCAGGCATTCCCCTACGCAAAGGGCGTGTTTGCCGACTTTATCGACATTCCGCAGTTCACCCCCGAGCTGCGTGAACTGCTGTTGCAGAAGGCATCGCTCGACTTCGACTGGAGCGAGATAAGCCCAACCATCTTCGGTGCGATGTTTGAGAGCACTCTCAACCCCGAGACTCGCCGCAGCGGTGGTATGCACTACACCAGCATCGAGAACATCCACAAGGTGATAGACCCGCTGTTCCTCAACGACCTGCGCCAAGAACTCGACACTATCTTGGAAGAGAAAATCGAGAAAAAGCGCCAACGACTGCTTCGTGCCTACCAAGACAAACTGGCGAGCCTCACCTTCCTCGACCCTGCTTGCGGCTCGGGAAACTTTCTTACCGAGACATACCTGTGTCTGCGCCGACTCGAGAACCAGGTGGTTCGTGCCATGACTCACGGACAGGCGTTTATCGGTCTGGAGGAATTCTCGCCCATCAAGGTGAATATCAATCAGTTCTACGGCATCGAGATTAACGACTTTGCCGTAACTGTCGCCACTACAGCCCTGTGGATTAGCGAGTCGCAGATGCTTGCTGAGACTGAGCAGATTATCAAGCACGACATCGACTTCCTACCGCTGAAAAACAATGCCAATATCCACGAGGCAAACGCCCTGCGCATCGACTGGGAATCAGTGGTGCCGAAAGATGAACTGGATTATATAATTGGGAATCCACCGTTTGTGGGAAAGAAAGAACAGACAAGAAGTCAGAAAGAAGAAATAGTTTCTTTATTTGGACCCAAAGTAAAAGGCATTGGAAATCTTGATTATGTGGCTGGATGGTATATAAAAGCCATAAAAATGATGCAATATACGAATATCAAAGCTGCTTTTGTTTCGACCAACAGTATTACTCAAGGTGAACAAGTGCCTATTCTTTGGAAAGAATTATATAAGAATAATCTTGAAATAATATTTGCTTATCGCACTTTCCGATGGGACAGCGAAGCAAGCGATAAGGCTCATGTTCATTGCGTTATTATTGGATTTGTTTTTGGAAAAAGTCCAATTGATAAGATAATTTTTGATGATAAAATAACAAAACAAGCAAAAGAGATTAATCCATACTTAATTGATGGGGCTCCAATTTATATAGACAAAAGAGTGTGTCCTATTTGCAACGTACCTGAGATTTCATATGGAAGTATGCCAATTGATGATGGGCATTTAATTCTTAATGAAGAAGATGTTCAATCTTTGCTTAAAGAGTCCACTAGCAATAATCAGTTTATAAAACAATATGCAGGTGGAGCAGAACTTATAAATAAAAAATTGAGGTGGTGTCTTTGGTTGACTGGATTCAATCCAAAAGAGTTACGTCAATCTCAAATAATAATGGAACGAGTAAAATTAACTAGGGAATTTAGAGAGTCGAGCAATCGTCCACAAACACTAAAATTAGCAGAAACACCATATTTATTTGGAGAAATAAGACAACCGTCATCCAATATGATTGTTATACCAAAAGTTTCATCTGAAAGAAGAAGATATATTCCCATATCATTTGTTTCTCCTGAAATCATTATTAATGGTAGTGCTTTAATTGTTCCAGATGCTACAAGATTTGATTTTGGCATATTAATTTCAAATGTTCACATGGCGTGGATGAGAGTGGTTTGCGGTAGAATGAAAAGCGATTATCAATATTCAGGTAGCGTTGTTTACAACAACTTCCCATGGCCAGAGGTGAGTGATGAGCAACGCGAGAAGATAGCTGCTACCGCACAAGCAATACTTGATGCGAGAGCACTGTACCCCGACAGCAGCCTTGCCGACCTATACGACGAACTGACGATGCCGCCCGAGCTGCGCAAAGCCCACCAGCAGAACGACAAGGCAGTGATGCAGGCCTACGGCTTCCCTATCACCATGACCGAGAGCGAGTGCGTCGCGCGCCTGTTTGAACTTTACCAGAACTTGACAGGCAACAAGAATAATTGATAATGAAACAATCAATTAAGAGAACAATAACAGTCGCGTTCATCACGACTCTGATAATAGCAATAGCAATTGTTATTGGCGCCAGTTACTATATGCTGGGATTTGCGCTGAAGCCATACAAGCGCAGCCACAAGGAGGCGATGGAACGTTTCTTCAAGCGCGAGCCATCAAGCATCAAATCCTGGACCGACTCACTCGAGCAATATCATGCCTACATCGACACGAGCATCACAATCGATAAGCGCGGCACAATGCATGCCGTATATGTAAACGCCAAGACACCGTCCAATAAAGTCGCCGTTCTCCTTCATGGCTATAAGGACCGCGCCGAGTCGATGTTCCACATCGCATTCCTCTACCACAGCATGGGCTATAATGTGCTGCTGCCCAACGGATATGCCCACGGTGACAGCGACGGCGACCACATCGACATGGGTTGGCTCGACCGTCACGACGTGATGCGGTGGATGGATATAGCCAACAATAAGTTCCGTGGCGACTCGGCTCAAACACAGATGGTTATTCACGGCATCTCGATGGGAGGCTTCACCACAATGTGCATAAGTGGAGAGAAATGCCCACCCTATGTGAAATGTTTCGTAGAAGACTGTGGCTACACCAGTGTGTGGGACGAATTCTCCGACCAGCTGCACACCATGTTCTCACTTTCCGACATCCCTCTGATGTACACTACAAGCGCACTGTGCAAAATGCGCTATGGCTGGACATTTGGCGAAGCGTCGGCAGTGGAGCAACTGAAAAAGTCTACGCTGCCCATGCTTTTCATCCATGGCGATGCCGACACCTTTGTGCCCTACCGCATGCTCGATGAACTCTACGCAGCCAAGACTCGCGGCTACAAGGAAAAATATGTCGCTCCAGGCTCTGAGCATGCCTACTCCTACACCGACCACACCAAAGAGTATACAAAGCGCGTGAAAAATTTTGTCAACAGATTTATTAAATAGTCCAGCCACTTAACACTTGATTTTGAGCACATTAATCGTCATAACAGGCCCCACCGGTGTGGGAAAAACAGCGGCAGCCATCGAGGTTGCGCAGCGCTTGGGCTGTGAAATCATCAATGCTGACTCAAGGCAGGTGTTCAAGGGCATACCCATTGGCACCGCAGCCCCCACCCCCGAGGAGCAGGCACTCGTGCGACACCACTTCGTCCAGTTCAAGGAGCTTGACGAATATTACAGCGCTGCACAGTTTGAGGCCGATGTGATGGCACTGCTCCCGCAGCTGTGGCAGCATGGCGACTATGTGGTGATGTGCGGTGGCTCGATGATGTATGTCGACGCTGTGTGCAACGGCATTGACTTTATCCCCGACATCAGCGATGAAGTGCGACACGCCGTCAAACAATTGTGGCACGAACAAGGGCTGGAGCCACTACTTGACGAACTCGAGCGCCTCGATCCGGTCTACTTCGCCCAGGTCGACAAGCAAAACCACCGACGCGTGCTGCATGCCGTCGAGGTCTGCCGCCAGGCTGGTGTCCCCTACTCCACCTTGCGCACCGGAGAGACCAAGCAACGGCCTTTCAACATCATCAAGGTGGGACTCAACATGGAACGTAGCCTGCTCTTCGACCGCATCAACCGCCGTGTCGACGCCATGATAGAGCAAGGTCTGGAACAAGAGGCACGCAGCGTCTATCACCTGCGCCATCTCAACTCGCTCAACACCGTGGGTTACAAGGAGATGTTTGCCATCTTCGACGGCACTATGGAGCGCACCACCGCCATCGAGCGCATAAAGAAGAACACCCGCCTCTATGCCAAGAAACAGCTCCGCTGGCTCCAACGCGACACCTCCATCACCTGGTGCCACCCCGAAGAATGCTTAAAAACGACCGAAAACCTACTGAAAATGGTGTGAAATTCCGAAAAAACCATGATTTTTATGGAATCAATTCCACAAAAACCATAAGATTTTTGGATTTTGCAGAAAAATACTCTATCTTTGCCAACAAAATAAAAAACTGCGATATGATTAATCGAAGCATAGAGAAAGACATCGAAAAACGACTTTTTAAAGGCAAAGCCATAGTGATAATGGGCGCACGGCAAGTAGGCAAAACCACTCTTCTCAAAAAATTATTTGCTAATGGCAACGATATCATGTGGCTCAATGGAGATCATAGTGCCACCAGAGCCCTTCTTGAAAACGTCTCACTGACCAGAATCAAACCTATTATCGGGAATTCTAAAATCCTGATAATTGACGAAGCACAAAGGATTAAAGACATTGGCATTAAACTGAAGATTATTATTGATGGTATGCCAGAGCTTCAAGTTATTGCTACCGGTAGCTCTTCGTTTGATCTTGCCAACAAGATCAATGAGCCACTCACTGGCCGCAAATGGGAGTACAATCTTTTTCCCTTTAGTTTCAACGAATTGGCAAGCACCACAAACGTTCTAGAAGAAATACAATCATTGCCTCAGCGTCTAGTATATGGTAGCTATCCTGAAGTAATAAACAATGTCAATGACGAACAAAGAACTCTAGTTGATTTAACCGACAGTTACCTATATAAGGATATTTTGGAATTTGATAGCGTTCACAAAACCGACAAATTGGTGAACCTACTACAAGCGCTCGCCTATCAAATAGGCAGTGAAGTTTCTTATACCGAGCTTTCACAACTAACAGGCATAGATGTAAAAACTGTGGATAAATACATCAACATTCTAGAACAAGCTTACATCGTATTTCGTCTGAGGTCATTCAGCCGCAATTTGCGTAACGAGCTGAAAAACAGCCGCAAAATTTACTTTTATGATAATGGCATTAGAAATGCCGTAATCCGCGACTTTGCTCCTGCCGAAGTAAGAGGAGATATTGGGGCCTTATTTGAGAACTACATCATCTCTGAACGGATAAAGCGCAAATATTACACTGGTGATTTCTCACTATGCCGTTTTTGGCGTACAAGCACTCAACAAGAAATTGATTATATCGAGGAAAAGGACGGCCTGATTAAAGCATTTGAGATAAAATGGAATCCTAATCGCAAGGCCAAATTACCGCTATCATTCAAAAATGCCTATCCAAATGTTGAGTTCCAAATTATCAACCGAGACAACTTTTACGAATATTTAATTTAACTATTATATGGCACGGAAAGAGATAACTCCCGAAAATGCATATCTGAGGCTGGCGACCTTGTGTGCGCGCTGCGAGCACGCCGAGGGCGACCTGCGCAAGAAGCTGCGTGACTGGGGTATAGGCACAAGAGATGCCGATGCCATTATCTCACGCCTCAAACAGGAGCGTTATCTCGACAACGAACGGTTTGCACGCGCCTACTGCCGTGACAAACTGCGCTTCAACGGCTGGGGACGTGTCAAAATTGCATATATGCTTAAGGGAAAAGGTGTTGAGCAGGAATACATCGACAATGCCTTGAGCGAGATTGACGAAGAGCAATATACCTCAATCCTCAACGAGGCGCTTGAAGCCAAGGCGCGAACTCTCAATGACAAGAATCCGCAACAAGCCCGTGCCTCGCTGCTGCGGTTTGCAGCCTCACGCGGCTTTGAGCCTGCATTGTTCTTCCCTGCTGTCTCACGTCTAATTTCCTGTAGAGATGAAAATTAAAGACCTCTTGACAAGTGCTGCCGGCGTGTTCATGCCTCGCACCTGCTCGGTGTGCGGCAAACCGCTTGACGGTGACGAGAAATTCCTGTGCCGCAAGTGCCTGATGAACATTCCGCGCACTCACTATGAGGAAATCAACTTCAACCCATTTGAGCAGATTATGGCGGGAAAAGTCCCTATAGAACACTGCGCCAGCTATTTTTTCTACCAAAAGGGCGACCCTTACGCATCGATTCTTCACGACCTCAAGTACCGCAACATGCCCACCCTGGGGCGCTGGCTCAGCGAGCGTGCCGCCCGAGACATGAAAGACAGTCATTTCTTTGACGACATCGATGTCATCGTCCCCGTACCGCTGCACTACACCAAGCTAGCCAGCCGTGGATACAACCAGAGCCAGTATCTGGCACAAGGCATCGCCAAGGCCACCGGGCTCCCTGTGACAAAGGCGCTGAAAGCGCTACATGAACACTCGACACAGACGCACAAAGACGCTGCCGAGCGCCTGAAAAGCACTCAGGGAATGTATGGCGCAAGCAAGCGCCACGTGGAAGAGCTTCGCGGGAAGCACATTCTCATTGTTGACGATGTGGTGACCACAGGCTCCACTCTGCTCGCCTGTGCCACAGCACTGAAAGACGCCATCCCAGGGGTGAAAATCTCCCTTTTCACCCTCGCAGCAGCGCAGCTAGAATAGGATAGGAGTTGCTAGAAATTACTAGGAATGACTAGGAATAGCTAAGACTGATTGTGCATTATGCATTCTGCATTATGCATTATTTAAAGGTTCCCATAGGGCAGTTTGGCAATCATTTCACCCAGCTTTTTAGCACCCTCTTCGAGTTTGCTGCCCACCATGGCGCGAAGCATCATGGGAAGCTCGATGTTTATCTCGGCAATGCTCTGAGTGTGCTCCTCATCTATTGCCTCCAAGTTTACGGTAAGCCCGAATGGCACTGGCGATGACTGCGCCACATATTTCACCATTGTGGGTGCCACGCTATCGCTCACGCTGAGCTTCATAGCTCCCATGGGCGAGTCGATGCTGATGCCGTCTTCCTCAAACTTCACCTTGTCAAGGTGCTCTCGCGCCTCGTCGGGCAGACGGTCGATGTTCTGATCTATATGGGCTTTAAACACACTGGGATCGCTCAACTTGCTGTAAATAACTTCTATGTTATGGTCGATAATAACTGAGTCGCTTTTGTAGTTTTCCATACTTTGTTGTTAACCTTATCAGGCATTTATTTGTTAATAATATGATTTCTTTTAAACTGTGAACACCGTTGATTTTCAGTTATTTATTTACAACAAGCAAAACAGTCCAAATCAACGCCATGCACAACTTACTATGCAAATTTCATCATTATTCTTGAAATGTGCAAGCGTTTTGTTCAATTATTGCGGTTGACAGCTAAAACAACCTCGATTTTTGCTTTACTTCTGCTTTTTTGAAAAAATGTTGCTGTTAAGCATCATGAGATTGCGATAAAATGCTTACCTTTGCAGTTTGTAAAGTAATATAATAAATATTTATAAATATATTATAGTGGACACTAAATACATTTTTGTTACTGGTGGCGTTGTTTCCTCGTTGGGGAAAGGCATCATTTCGTCGTCGATAGCACGACTGCTGCTCTCAAGAGGATTCAACGTGACGATGCAAAAGTTTGACCCTTACATCAACATCGACCCAGGAACACTAAACCCCTATGAACACGGTGAATGCTATGTGACTGTCGACGGACATGAAGCCGACCTCGACCTAGGGCACTATGAGCGATTCACCAACATAAAAACCACGCGAGCCAACAATATCACGACAGGACGTGTGTACCAGAGCGTCATCGACAAGGAACGACGCGGTGATTATTTGGGCAAGACAGTGCAAATCATTCCTCACATCACCGACGAGATAAAGCGCTGCGTGAAACTGCTGGGAAGCACAGGAAAATATGACTTTGTTATCACCGAGATAGGCGGCACAGTGGGCGACATCGAGTCGCTGCCATTCCTTGAAGCTGTGCGACAACTCAAGTGGGAGCTGGGACGCAACTGCGTGGTTGTGCATCTAACCTATGTCCCCTACATCAAAGCGGCTGGAGAGCTCAAGACCAAGCCCACTCAGCACAGCGTCAAGCAACTGCAGCAAGTGGGTATACAACCCGACGTGCTTGTATTGCGCACCGAGCGTGAGTTGCCAGCGGCACACTGCCGCAAGGTGGCACAGTTCTGCAACGTGAGCCCCGACGCTGTGACACAGAGCCTTGATGCGCCTAGCATCTACGAGGTGCCACTGATGATGCACCGCCAGCGTCTCGACCAAATCATACTTGAAAAGACCGGCACTCCCTTCAGCGGAGAGCCCGACTTGACCAAGTGGAACTACTTCCTCGACAAGCTTCACGGCGCCAAGAAAGAAGTTAAAATCGGACTTGTGGGCAAGTATGTAGAGCTTCAAGATGCCTACAAGAGCATCGACGAGAGCTTGTTTACGGCAGGTGTTTATCAAGACCATAAGGTGAATATCACTTATATCTCAAGTGAGAAAATAAACGACAGCAATGCCGGCCGACTTCTTGCCGACATGGACGGAGTGATTGTGGCGCCAGGCTTCGGACAACGAGGCACCGAGGGCAAATTTGCCGCCCTGAAATGGTGCCGTGAGAATGACGTTCCCACCTTCGGCATTTGCTACGGCATGCAGTGCATGGTAATTGAATATGCACGCAACGTGATGGGAATGGCCGACGCCAACAGCGTGGAGATAGACCCAAAGACTCCTCACAACATCATCGACCTGATGGAAGAGCAGAAGAGCGTCACCAACATGGGCGGAACCATGCGACTGGGAGCCTATGCCTGCCATCTCAAAGCTGGCACGAAAGTTGCAAAAGCCTATGGCAAGCTCGACATCGAGGAGCGTCACCGCCACCGCTTCGAGTTCAACGACGAGTATCGCAAGATGTTTGAGGAATCAGGCATGCTATGCGTGGGCGAAAACCCCGACACTCACTTGGTCGAAGTTATTGAGCTGCCACAAATGAAGTGGTACATAGGCACTCAGTTCCACCCTGAGTACAGCAGCACTGTGCTGTCACCGCACCCGCTGTTCATGGACTTTGTGCGCGCCGCTATCGAGAATAAAAAATAGTTTTTAATTGATTGTAAAACTTTAAAATTTACACTTACCAACGATATACAAATATGATGGACAAGAACACGGTAATAGGCATGTTGCTCATGTGCGCAGTCATCTTTGGTTTCATGTATTTCCAACCCAAAGACGAGAACGCACAAAACAAGCAGCAGGCACAAACCACCGAAAAGACAGCCGATAAAGCTGCCTCTAACGCCAGTGTTGACACACTCACCGCAGCCGAGATGACTCTTCTCGACACTCTCACCGCCAAAAACGGTGAAATAACAATGGACGGCGTGCAACTCGTCAACAAGGACGGCAAAGCAACTGGAACAATAAAAATAGAAAACAAGTCGATCGACTTGAGTGCGCTCGCTGTTGCCAAGAGCGACGACCCCAGAGCACAGAATCTGGCGGTCCAGGAGGTCAAGAAGGTATTAGAAAAATATGCCCAGGCTTCGGCTTTCAGCGCTAATCTCACTGGAGAAGAAAAAACTATAGCACTCGAGAACGACTCAATCAAGATAGAAATCAGCACCAAGGGTGCGATGGTAAACCGAGCAACCCTCAAAGGTTATCGCGCCTACCGCACTCAAGAGGACTATAAAAACCACAAGAGTGTTCCTGTCGAAATAATAAATCCCGAGAACAACGATTACAGCTTCATTCTCAATGCTCAAACCCAACGCTACGACACTCGCGATTTCTTCTTCAAACCCGAAGAACAAACCGACAGCTCGGTGACTATGACCATGGACCTCGAAGGAGGAGCGAAGTGGAGCCTGCGTTACACGCTCGTGAAAGACTCCTACATGCTGCGCATGGAAGTGCTGCAAAGCAGCATGGACAAGGTGATTCCCACCAACATCAGCACTATGGACTTCGCTTGGCACCAGAAAATCAAGCGACAGGAAGCCGGTAAGCAGTTTGAGGAGCGCAACAGCGCACTCTACTGGAAGATTCAGGGCGACAACGACGATGTGAGCAACCTGAGCGAGAATGGCACAAAGGACGAGAAAGTGCAAGAGCGCATCAAGTGGATTTCGGGCAAGAGCCAGTTCTTCTCTTCAGTGCTCATCGCCAACCAATCATTCAATGGAGCCAATTTCTCAAGCACTGCGTTCGACAAAGATAAGAATCCGAAGGATTATAACACCTACTTGAAGGATATTACCATCAACTCTCAAGTCGAATACCAGTCAACCAATCCTGCACCGGCATCGTTCTATTTCTACTTCGGTCCCAACCGCTATGCGCTGCTCTCGAGCTACGACAAGTTCTCACCCAAAGAGGATTTGCACCTCACTCGTCTCGTATCGCTCGGATGGACGCTGTTCCGCTGGATCAACTCAGGCATCGTGATGCCAGTGTTCAACTGGTTGTGCAAGTTTGGTTGGAGCCTCGGTCTCGTAATCCTGGTTCTTACCATCCTGCTCAAACTCGCCTTGTGGCCGTTGACCTACAAGAGCTATATGTCGCAGGCCAAGATGAAAATCCTGCAGCCCGACATTCAGGCAATCAACGAGAAATATCCTAACCAAGAAGATGCCATGAAGAAGCAGCAAAAGACGATGGAGCTCTACAAGCAGGCAGGAGCCAACCCCATGGGAGGATGCTTGCCCATGCTGCTGCAGATGCCGTTCCTCATCGCCATGTTCTGGTTCTTCCCATCGAGCATCGACCTGCGAGGACAGTCGTTCCTGTGGGCTCCCGACTTGAGCGCCCCCGACGCGATTATCTCGCTGCCCTTCAGCATACCGTTCCTGGGCGACCATTTGAGCATCTTCTGCTTGCTCATGACCGTCACCAACATTGGCTACACCTACATCAACATGCAGTCGCAGTCGTCGAGCCAGATGCCCGGCATGAAGTGGATGATGTACTTGATGCCATTGATGTTCCTCGTGTTCTTCAACACCTACGCTGCTGGACTTAGCTACTACTACTTCGTATCACTGCTCATCACAATTATCCAGACCTACATCACACGCATGATGGTCAAGGAAGACAAAGTGAGAGCCGTAATGGCCGAGAATGCCAAGAAACCCAAGAAGAAGAGCGGTTTCATGGCACGTCTCGAGGAAGCACAGCGTCAAGCCGAGCAGCAGAAGCGCGCAGCTGCCAAGGGCAACAATAAGCGTCGCCGTTAACCAAGAATCAACAAATAAATTATAGTACAAAATCAATAATTCATATAACTATGTCAATTAACTATAAATGCCCATCTTGCGGCAACATGATCAACACTCAATTTGAGGTAAGCAGCATTAAATGCCCTTATTGTGGCACTGAGTTTCAAGCTGCCAACGGACAGCAGCCCCCTGTGTTCAACGCTGGGAACAATGCTCAACCAGGACAGCAACAACCCTATGGACAGCAACAACCTTATGGACAGCAACAACCCTACGGACAGCAGCAGCAAGGATATCAGCAGCAATATGGTGCCTATCAGCAAGCACCAGCAAGCAATGACATTTTTGCTAATGGCCCCTCGGGCAAGAGCCGTGGTATAGCAGGATTGTTGGCAATATTCCTTGGTGCTTTAGGAATTCACTATTTCTATCTTGGTAAGTCAACTCCTGGCATCGTATTCTTGCTTGTATCTTTAGTATCCTGTGGAGTTTTAGCAACTGTAGTAGCTATTGTCGCCCTCATCCAGGGAATCATGATGCTCACCATGTCGCAGCAGGATTTCGAGAGCAAGTATATCTACACAACCAACAATTTCCCGCTTTTCTAAAGCGAAACATATTTCTTCACTCTCTCCACACATTACTTTTACAACCATGAAGAAAACAACTGCAAGCACACCCGAATCAAGCGCACGCAAGCGTAAGATTCTCAAGCTGGTCCTCGCTGGGCTGGCGGTGCTGCTTGTGGCCGCTGGTGCTGTTCTTTACTGGGCCTATAAGAACCGCGTCGACATCCAGCACTGGTGGCGAGGAGAAATTGTCATCGACCGCAACAAGTATCCCATTGTGGGTATCGACGTCTCGGCTCATAACGGCGACATCGACTTCAACAAGGTGAAAGCCGACGGATACTCCTTTGTATTCATAAAAGCCAGCGAGGGCGAGGATTATCAGGATTCCAAGTTCTCGACAAACTATGAAAAGGCGCGACGCGCGGGACTAAAAGTGGGCGCTTATCACTTCTTCAGGAAAAAGACCGACGGGCTCAATCAGGCCAAGAACTTCCTTGAAATGGTGGGTGGGCGCAAACTCGACCTGCCGCTCGTGATTGATGTGGAGGATTGGAGCAACGACGACCAAATCAAGGACGAGCGCACGCAGAAACACCTCGATGCAATGCTCGACAACCTGCGTTCGCGCGGGCACAAGGTCATGATTTACACCAACGGTGACGGCTACAAGAAATACATCAAGAACGGACAAATCAACATCAACCTGTGGCTATGTTCGTTCAAGCAGCCTGACAGGATTCGGCACATTCCCCACCAAATGCAGCAATACAGCCACTGGGGACGCGTGAAAGGCATTTGGGGCGACGTTGACCTCAATGTCTTCAATGGAAACGAGCAGCAATGGCTCAAATGGCTCGAAGACCTGACTCCTATCCAACTCGACAACAACCAAATCGACTCCACTTTAATTAACGAACAAGACGAATACATTATCGACGATGAACTATAAAAGACTCATATTATTCTTTGCTGCAATTGTTGTCACTCTTGCCAGCTCCATGCAAGCACGCATCTACACCTGGGACAAGTTCAACATCGCTTTTGAGGGGCCCGACGACGGTTACGTGCCATTCGACTTCTTCCAAGACCCTAACTCGGCACAAGTGAATTGGGACGACATGGTCATGACTCTGCAACGATACACCAAGAACGAGAACACCAACAAGAAAAACCTCAACGAAGCACTTAAAAGCCGGGCACTGGGTTTCAACATGTATGAAACAAAGCTCAAGGAGATAAAGGTAAAAGGCTTCAAGTGCTACTCGTTGCTGGGAACCATGCCCGACGGCTCGCAGTGCATCATCTGCTACCTCGTGAGCGACAAAACGCCCACCGTTCTCGAAGTCATTGTGAACTACATCGTTGGCAACAAAGAGACTGTCGAAGACATGATTAAGAGCTTCTCCGAGAACAACAACCAGCAGCCCAACGAGCGAGAAAAACCAAAGCAGAAAATCCAGAAAAAGGAAGACGCCGAAAAAGAAGAACAAGAAATCAAGAAAAAACAAAAACGACCCAACGAGAAAGTCTTCGAGTGTTGATTTCCGCTTCTTCCTTTTTCACACCACTATAAACTGCCATAAGAGCACCCCACTCCCGTGGCAGTTGTTTTATATTGCGCCCCTCCTGCCCCAGCGACTTCACTCAAAACTTAAAAAATGGAGCGCTGGCCGAAGGCCAGCACGTCCCCAGTGGCTCCACTTAACACTTTACTCTTAATACTTAACTCTTGACACTTATTTTATCACTTTTTTCCAGCACCACATCAAAACACTGTCAAATATGTAATTTTTACGCTAAAAATTTGGATAATTGAAAAAGACCATTTACCTTTGCGTAAATAATACACGTTAACGCATTATGGAAGAGAAAAAATATTGCTACCGGTATCCGCATCCAGCGGTCACTACCGACTGTGTGATTTTTGGATTTGACGGCACCAATCTCAAAGTGCTCCTAGTGGAGCGTGGTATAGACCCCTACAAGGGAAAATGGGCGTTGCCAGGCGGATTCCTACGCATGGATGAAGATGCCGAGCAGGGAGCCGTACGTGAGCTACAGGAGGAAACAGGGTTGAAAACTGCCTACATCAAACAGTTCCATACCTTCTCCACTCCCGACCGCGACCCTCGAGAGCGAGTAATCACAATTGCCTATTATGCCCTAGTGCGACTGCAAGAAGTGAAGGGAGGCGATGACGCCGCGCGCGCCGAGTGGTTTGACCTCACCGCGGTACCAGCACTCGCTTTTGATCACGACCTCATTTTGCGCATGGCATCCAATGAACTCAGGAAGCAGATTCATTTCGAGCCCATAGGTTTCGAGTTACTGCCCAAGCAATTCACCATCAAGCAGCTGCAGCTGCTCTATGAGGCAATTTTGGGGGTAAAATTCGACCGCCGCAATTTCTATAAGAAGATGCAGCATCTGGAACTTCTCACCCAAGTGGAACGCAATGGAGAAGACTCCCGCAGGCAGCCATTCCTTTTTGAGTTCAACCCCGAAAAATACAACGAACTCAAGCACAAGAGCTTCATGCTTGAGTTTTAACTCACTTCAAATAAAAAACATCGCAACATGTTGCGATGTTTTTGTATCTTATTATTAGCACAACTTCCTTTAAAACTTAAACTGATACCCTACTCCCACTACGTGTGAGTCGCGGTTGTTGTAGTTGTCATCCTCATAGATGTCGATGTAGCGGTAGAACACATCAACAGAGTTATGCTTGTTGAGCTTGAACTCGCATCCGGCGGTGTAACGCACCTTGAAGTCGTTGGAGATATAGGCCTCGACCGAAGCATAAGGCTCATACCATGCCTTCTTCTTGTCGTACGACACTTGCAGCCTAGAGCGAACTACATTCTTGCCCTTACCCTTCACTGGCTCAAGGCGGTCTTTTTCCCAGTCGTAGGTTACATCAGGCACCTCAGGACGATAGGTGTACTGCCAGCGCTCACGCAGCGATATCTTAACGTTGTGAGCCTTGAAAGTGGCAGTTGCCGAAGCATAGATGCGGTGCTTGGTGCCCCAATAAGCCTCGGTCTCCTCTTGCTGAGCCTCGTTCCACTCGGGCAGCGAGTAATCGCGCATGAACTTATAGCCAGCATCCAGTTTCAACGTGGGAAGCACCTTGTACTCGGCGCCCACAGCAACATTCCAGCGGCTGGGCGCGCCCCAACCTTTACCTTCCTCTATATTGTCCTTGAGACGGTATTCAAACTCGGCGCCCAAGCTCCACTTCTTGCTCAGCTTCTTCTCCACGCCAACAGTCATCCACAGCCCGAAGTCCTTGCCTTCCTTGCCATCAAACTGTGCCCTTGCAGGCATAGCTACGGCCAGGCACAATGCCACAGCCACAGCAAGTTTCAACGCTCGTATCATTGCAAATCCTGCTTATAGAGTTTCGTCATCTTGTCAACGCTGTTGCTGCCGCTGTCGGTGCTGCGGTAATGCACGCGAAGCATGGTCATGTCGCGAAGCATGTCGATGGCGCCAACCTCTACCTTGGTGATGTCGAGACCGGTACGCTTTTTCAGGTCGGCGATGAGCTCCTCGCGCTTATCGGGAGTGATGAGCTCTATCTTGTCATACTGGATGAGTTTAACGTTCTCGGTCTTGAGACGCCACTCGCAGATGATAATTGCCAGTATCACAATCAAGTTGGTGAGTACCAGCTCTACCAACGGCATTGTCGACGCCAGAGCATTGACTACTGCCAGAGAGATAATCACAAACAGATAGGTCATCTCGCGCACCGGCATCGTGTCGGTGCGATAACGCATGATGCTGAAGATACCAAACAAGCCTATACCAAGACCAATTCCTGCCTTGCCTTTCATGTCCTCGAGCACGAAAATCATGAAGAACACGAGGAAGAAGATGGCTATGCTGATGAGCATGAATGTGAAATAGAAGTCACGGCGCTTGCTCTTGCGGTAATAGAGCCGGTCGATAATTATCCAGCTCACCACAACGCAGATAAAGAACCTTATCAGCATTGCGTAATAGTCGGGAGTAATTCCTTCAAAAATATTGTCTAACATAATCTTATATAGTTTTTTATTTGTCCGTATTAATCATTGCAGTCCATAGATATCAACCGGTCCACGTAGTGAAGCTTTGGCTTGAGGCGGTTTTGCTTCACACCGGGGTTGCTCAAAGCGGTGCCTATGCAGTACTTGCTGAAACCATGAGGATGAATGTGAAGCTCACGGAGCATCGACAGCAACGGAGAAGGCTGGTTGCCGTCGCGCTTGAGCTCAACAACTACAGCTTGGTCCAAGCTATCATCCTTGCCTGTCACAAAATTGTGGAAACGAAGTCCTGTATCGATAGTCACACGCTCGGTCTTTGCCTTGTTGACTAGCGTGATGCGGTTGAACCAGTTGCGAAGCGCCGGTCGCAGCGATTCCACATCCCACCAGCACAGCGGTGCAAGGAAGTCGTGTTTCTCCTGACCTTCAATATTGAACTCATCTATCGAGATGCGTTTCTTGCGGGTGCGGCGGTGGTTGTTCTTGTTCTTCACCTCAAGGAACATTTGCCCCGAGTCTACATATTCTCTCACGCGCACCTTCTGCCTGCCCAGGCATCCGTTGTGATGCATGATATACATATCGAGTGAGGGAGTGTCGTAGTAGAGCGTGGTATAGGCGCTGTTGCGCTTGCCGTCTATATCTTGCATGAAATACTCATCCTTGGCCAACTCAAGCAGTTCCACCAGTCGAGGGATTGTAGTCACAAACTTACTGTCAACACGATTCATCAACCTCACCGACTTCATCTCGTCGAGGCTGATGGGAGCAAAACTGTCTAAAATCGTGTTGTCAAACATAGCACTTTGGACTTTTTTTACAATTGAACGGCAAATTTAATCAAAAAAACATCAACAAGCCCTTTTTTTTCAAATAATTTTCAGCAAGATAGGTAAAAACTTCAACAAACGATAAAAATAGATACTCCCACACAGCAGGAGCAAACTTCCATTATTATATCGAATAAAAAATCTACTGTCAACTAAACACCTATGCTGTTAGGTAGCTTAAAAAACTATATTCCATCACATCAAGATTCTATTTATCACATCAAAATATCAATCTTTCTTAAAATATCTCTTATTTTTGCTGTAGCTAACAAAAAAAGTAATACTTTTGTAAAACTTTAAACCGTCAAAGAGATAAAACATGGGCGATATTAAATTCCTTTGGAACCGTTTCTGGATTTGGGTGCGCAACATCCTTATCTTCTTCTTCGTATCGTCAATTCTGGCAGTGATTGCTTTCAAGTGGGTGCCAGTCTATCACACGCCACTCATGTACATACGATATTATGAGCAGTGGCTTGACGGAAAAGAAGACCCTGTCATCAAGCATCAATGGGTAGACCTTGATCAAATATCGCACAACATGCCGCTGGCGGTAATGGGAGGTGAGGACACTCATTTCACCGAGCACAACGGCTTTGAAGAGAAAGAAATACTCAAGGCACGTCTCGAAGCTCTACAGGGCGGTCGTGAGCGAGGTGCAAGCACCATCTCACAGCAAACCGCCAAGAACGTCTTCCTCTGGCCCAGTCACAACTGGTTGAGGAAAGGTCTGGAAGCCTATTTCACCGTGCTCATCGAGAATATTTGGGGAAAGGAGCGCATTATGGAAGTCTATCTTAACTCCATCGAGATGGGCGACGGCATCTATGGTGTTCAAGCCTGCGCACAGGAGAAGTTCCACAAGGATGCCCGCGACCTCACTCGCACCGAGAGCGCAACTATCGCAGCAACGCTGCCCAATCCACTAAAGCGCGACTCGGCCAATCCCAGCAAGTTTGTCCAAAAGCAGAGCAAGCGCATCCAGCGCGAGATGAACGCCATCAAAGACCCTGGCTGGGGAGCAAAGTAATTCCTCTGCACTCTTATCTCTAATAACCACCAGTCCATTACTGTTGGTCTACCCTATCACAACATCAAGAATCATTCATGACCACAAAGGATGTAAAAAACTCCATAACTCTTGAAAATGTCGAGTTATGGAGTGAGGATATATGATGATTTGTCTTATTGTTGCGTGATGCCTTTGGTATCGATGTTGCCGCTGCCTGCCACGTCTTCACTATGTTTTGACACTTTTCCTTGCAGTATGATTTTTCCTGAACCGGCAATACTGCTCACAGCCTCATCCACATCCATATCTTTGTAAACAACCGATCCTGAGCCGGCGATAGAAGTCTTCAGAATGTCGGCTTTCAAATGCTTGAATGTCACATCGCTTGAGCCGGCAATATCTACCTTAAGGTTGTTGCAACTTAACTGGTCGTTGAAGGCTACATCACCCGAGCCAGCAATTGACAGATGTAGAGTGCCGGTATTTATTGGCTTTTTGGCTGTCAAAGTGCCGCTCCCAGCACAAGAGATATCCTTGATATCGGGAGTGGTGACATAGACCGTGACTTCCCTCATGTTGTTGGTACTAACAAAATCAAAGAACTCATTTTTTGTCTCGATGTTCAAAGTGTTATCTTTGACATAAATCACTAGCTTGTCAAAGCTTTCGCTGTCGGCTCCTTTCACGAGCACACTGTACTCGTCGCCCTGGATGAGCTCCACATTCATTGACCCTGCTACGCTGATACCGTCAAAACGGCTCATTGCGGTCTCCTGATTAATGTTTTTCACTTGTGTCTTATGGGTGCGGGCGTTCCCCACCACGCAAGAACTTAATAATAATGTTGAAATAACAACAATTGCTAATGTCTGAATTTTTCTCATTTTTTTGTGCTTTTTATCATTAGACGCAAATACCTCCAAAAAAGTTGCACACTTCGGCAATTTTTTTAAAAAATATTTTCCGTTTTTTATATGAATAATTGTTGGATTTACGATTTTCTTGGTAACTTTGCACATTAAAGAATAATATAAAGAACAATAAAACCTAAAAACAATTTCTAAAGTAAGACAACTATGGATTTCATTTCTCAACGACTTCAAGCACTGTCGCCATCGGCCACACTGGCTATGTCGCAAAAAAGTAGTGAGCTCAAAGCTCAGGGTGTCGATGTTATCAACCTGAGCGTCGGCGAGCCCGACTTCTTCACCCCCGACCACATCAAAGAAGCTGCTAAACAAGCTGTTGACGACAACTTTTCGTTCTATTCGCCTGTGCCTGGCTACCTCTCGCTACGACAAGCCATCAGCGACAAGCTCAAGAATGAGAACGGACTGGACTACTCTCCCGAGCAGATTGTTGTGGGAAATGGTGCCAAGCAGTCGCTGTGCAACACAGTGCTCTGCCTTGTCAATCAAGGTGACGAGGTGATAATCCCCACTCCGGCATGGGTAAGCTACGTTCAGATGGTGAACCTGTGCGGCGGCAAGAGCGTACTTGTGCCCGCCACCATCGAGCAGGACTTTAAAATCACTCCCGAGCAACTTGAGGAAGCAATAACCGATAAAACCAAACTCATAATATTATGCTCCCCTTCCAACCCAAGTGGAAGCATCTACTCCAAAGAGGAACTCGAAGGCCTCGCAGCTGTGCTGGCACGCCATCCACAGGTGATGATTATCGCCGACGAGATTTATGAGCACATAAACTACGTGGGACACCACGAGTCGTTCGCGCAGTTCCCCGAAATCAAGGACCGCGTGGCAATTATCAACGGTGTATCTAAAGCCTATGCCATGACAGGATGGCGCATTGGATTTGTTGCTGCACCGCTATGGCTCGCAAAGGCTGTGAACAAGCTGCAAGGACAGTATACCAGCGGCGCTTCGTCAATCGCTCAAAAGGCTGCCGAAGCTGCCTATCGCGGTTCGCAGCAGTGCGTTGAGGATATGCGAGTGGCTTTCCAGCGCCGCCGCGACCTCATCACCGGCCTGCTCCAAGAGATCCCAGGCATAGAGCTAAAAGTTCCTCACGGAGCATTCTACGTGTTCCCCAAGGTTGAATCATTCTTTGGCAAACGCTGTGGCGACACAGTCATCAATGATGCCAATGACCTCGCTATATATCTGCTCGAAAAGGCCCATGTGGCAAGTGTGGCAGGCGACGCGTTCTGCTGCCCAGGCTACCTGCGCATGAGCTACGCCACCAGCGACGAGAACCTCATCGAGGCTGTAGCCCGCATCAAGGCCGCCCTCGCCGAGCTGACATAGAATATAAATGAAAAAACACTTCACATACATCTTGCTATTGCTGCTCGTGCTCGTGGCGGCATGCAAGCCCTCGGGCAAGGGCGTTGACAACCCCAAGCCTGCCGTCTACTACTGGCGCACTTCGCTTTATTTTGACTCTACCGAGCGCCAGTTCATGCAACAGAACAAGGTGGGCAAGATGTATGTGAGATATTTTGACGTTGTTGTCGACAGCAAGAAGCAGTTGCGACCCAACGCCACCATCACCTTCCAGGACTCTGTGCCACAAGGCATCGAGGTAATTCCCACAATCTTCATTGTGAACGAGTGCTGCAATCACAACCTCGACACCATTGCTCAGCTGCTCGTTGACCGTGTGCTACAGATGAACGAGACTCACGACATCAAGGGAGTGAAGGAACTGCAAATAGACTGCGACTGGTCGGTAAAAACCCAGGACGCTTATTTCAAGTTCCTTGAGCAAGTGCGTCAATTACTCAAAGCCAAGAACATGACGCTCAGCGCAACCATCAGGCTGCACCAGCTCTCGATGACACCGCCGCCAGTGGACTATGGCGCACTCATGATGTATAACACCGGCGAACTCAAGAACAGCAAGCAGCGCAACCCCATCCTCGACAAGCGCGACGTGGAGCCTTATCTCAAGCATCTTGCCGCCTACAAGCTGCCGCTGTGCGCAGCCTATCCCAACTTCGGGTGGCAGCTCCTGTATACCGGTGACAAGTTCCGCGACATCCTCTACAGCGAGGATCTCAACGACACCACCCTCTACCGCAAGGTTGATGAAGGGAAATATCTTGTCATCAGCAGCATCGACCTGCCCAACTACCTTAGCAGCAACAGCAGCTACACCTATCTAAATGCTGGAGATACTGTAATGGTGGTTAAACCTGATGCACAAACTATAGTCCAAGTGCATGATGCCCTTAGCCACGAGCGTCCTGGCATCAACAATCAAGTGATAATTTACAGTTTAAATAAAAGTAGTATAAACAATTACACATCTAGCGATTATGAAAAAATTTATCGTCCTTAGCGTCATTGCAGTTGCGACATTGCAGGCTTGGGCGTGTGGTGGATGGGTGAGACCCAACTACTACATGTTCAGTGTGTTCAACCGCGACCTGATGGATGACCCGTTTGCTCAAGAGACAAAACAGTATTGGGTTAACTACACTGGCGATGAGTCGGCCGAGTATGCTTGCGAGACACTTGGTTATGTCAAGCCCGAGGAGTTTGACAAGTCCGAAAACTTAATAATAAAAACGGCACGCAAGAAAGGCGACAAGGAGACCCTTAACTACCTGCGACTCCTCACCGAGTATCTAAACCATGACGGCTCTGACTACACTAGTTGGGAATACCCCAGCAAAGAAAAAATTGCGCAAGACAAAGCAGCGGTAGAGAAGGTGAAAACTCAAGCTGCAGCCTACAAGGGAAAGAAGTACAAGAGCCAGTATGCACTACTGCAAATGAGATGCAACATGACCGCCGGCAACCACAAGGACAACATCGCCTATTGGGAGAATACTGCCAGCAAACTGCCAAACAGCGTTTACAAGAACTGGATGAAAGACATCTATGCTGGAGCGCTTTACAATACCGGCGAGAAGGACAAAGCCAGTGAAATCTATGCTGAACTGGGCGACATGGCCAGCATCAAGTACTGCGTGCGCAAGAAACGTAACCTCAACGGCATTAAAGAAGAGTATGCAGCCAACCCCAACTCACAAACCCTCATTTTCCTCGTTCAAGACTTTGTCAACAACACCCAGGAAACGCTCGACAACGGTAGCGATCCCGAGGTGATGAAGTATGTTGAAGCCACTGGCATCTACCAGAAGGACATGGAAGGTTTTATTGAGTTTGCTGGACAAGTGCTTGCCGAGGGAAAAACCAAGTATCCGGCCATGTGGGAAGCTGCAAGAGGTTTTGTCAACTACATGGCAGGAAACCAAAACGATGCCATCACACAACTGAAAAACGCACAGAATCTTGAAGGCACACAGCGCATGAAGGACAATGCACGCGCATGTCTCTTGCTGGCCAGCATCAAGAGCGCACAACCCACCAACGACTATTACAACTACTTGCTTGGCGAGTACAAGTGGCTCGAATCGAAGGCTGGCTTCAACGCCACAAGCGAGAAAGACAAAGATTACCACTATAGCGATGTGTTTGAAAGGGTAACCTACGACAATCTCGTGCCACAACTCCAAGATTGGGGTGAGCCTTATCTGGCTATGGCTCTGCTCGGTGTGGGAAATTCACTCGATGTACCTTCGGGCAGCACCTACTTAACCATGCTTGACGACATCTCTTCGAGCGAACTAGAGGCCTTTGACGAATACATTCGCAATGGCGATCACAATGCCTTTGAAAAATGGGCGGTTAACGAGTGTAGTTTCAATGCCGACAACTTCAACGACCTCATGGGCACCAAGCTCGTGAGAGAGGGCGAATTCAGGGGAGCAATCAACTACCTAGAGAAAGTGCCCACAAGCTACATCTCGGAGCAAGGCATCAGCTATTATATGGCACGCAAGGACTATAATCAGGAAATTTGGCTCAAGCGCCAGTTCCTAAGCTTCCTCAAAGAAGAGTTGACACCGGTTAAGAGCAACGCCAAACTCGACTTCTGCCGTGACATGATTGCTCTCGATGCACAAATCGAGCAAGCTACAGGCGAGGATAAGAACGAACTTCTCTACAGGAAAGCCAACCTGCTCTATCAGGCAAGCCACAAGGGCGACTGCTGGTATCTAGCACATTACAGCAACGGCGTTTACTCCGAGCCAGCAAAGAGCGAGTTCGACTTCATAGGCACAACACGCCGACTGCTTCGTACCGTTGAGAGAAACACCTCTAACTTAGAGCTGATGCAGAAGTGTGTGTTTGCGCAGACTTTCATCACGGGTGAGACCACAGGATATTGCGTTCAAGGCGATTATGACTGGAACAGCAAAACTTGGAACTATTATCTCAACCCCGATGTGCCACACTACCGCTCAATGACTCGCCTTGTTGACTTCAACAGTGAGCACCCCGACCTCACTCCCGACTACATTACCAAGTGCGACATCTTGAAGCATTTCATGGCACTAAAATAATTCAGATAATCTTTTATTCTCTGCACATCGTCACTACGGCGATGTGCAGAATTATATTATTAAATCATGAAAATCCAATATGCCAGTGATTTGCATCTGGAGTTTGATGAGAACACCAAGTTCTTGAACGACAATCCGCTTGAGGTGAAGGGCGACATACTCATCCTGGCTGGCGACATCCTGCTCTTTGGCGAGAAATTGATGAACGAGCACCCTTTCTGGGACTGGTGCAGCGACCACTATGCCCACACTTTCATCGTGCCGGGAAACCATGAGTACTACAACCGCGTGGATGTTCTCGCCACACTCGACCACTTCACCTACCCACTACGCCGCAATGTCATTTACCTTAACAACCGCAGCATCACGCTGGGCGACATTGAGTTCTTCTTCACTACGCTGTGGACACGCGTCAGCGATGAGGACCTTGCGGGAGTTCAGATTCACATGACCGACTGTCACCGCATCGCCTTTGGCGACCACATCATGCTGGCGACCGACTATGCACGTGCCCACGACAAATGCTTCACATGGCTCAATGAAGCTCTTGAAAAGTCGACCGCTGCCCACAAAGTTGTTGTCACTCATCACTGCCCCATCGTTGCCGAAGACCCACGCTACGGAGGCAATGGGCTGAGCAGCGCATTTGTCATTGACCTCGAAAACTTCATCAAAGGCAACAACATCGACTACTGGATTTTCGGCCACACCCACTGGAATGCCAAGCGAGGATCACGAGTGGGTGATACAATCTTGCTCACCAATCAGATGGGATACCTCACCCACGGCGGCGAGGAAGGTTTTTCGCTGAGCGAGTTCTTCACTTTATAAAATGCAAAGCATGAAAAACAAAAAAACTCACAGCTAATAATTAATAACTGAAAACTATTTACTATCTTTGCAGTTAGTTTCTTTTAAAATGACAATAACATGAGGCAATACTGGATCAATTTCAATGGAAAACAAGAAGGACCCATGTCGCTTGAGCAGATGGCAGCGATGGGGGTCGACGAGTCGGCTTATGTATGGCACAGCGGACTGTCCGATTGGGTAAAAATCACAGCTGTCCCCGAACTTAACGACATGCTGCAACAAGCTCGTGAAGCTGCCACCAACCATGTGGCATATATGCCACAGGAACAAGCACCTGAGTTGCCACAGGAGCAGACTCAAGAAATGCCACAGGAACAAGAGCAAGAAATGACTCAAGAACCTGTAGTTGAAATCGAGCAGGATGCAGAAGTGCCGCAAGAGCCTGAAGTTGAAATCGAACAGGCGCCCGAGATGCCTCAAGAGCAACCCATGGAGCAAGAGACTCCGCCACAAATGCCTCAAGAACCCGTGGCGCAAGAAACTCCGCCACAAATGCCTCAAGTCAGCTATCCTCAACAACTGCAACCTCAAGCTTATGCTAGCCCCTTGAATCAAGAGGAACAGCCCGAGTGCCCTCCCTCCAACCTTGTGTGGGCAATCATAACTACCCTCCTGTGCTGCACTCCTGCAGGTATCGTGGGCATTGTCTTTGCTTACCTCACTAAGAAACACTACCGAGAGGGCAATTATGATAAAGCAAAAAAGATGAGCGACTATGGTGCATGGGCTATCATCTTCTCCATCATCCTGGGGCTAATCAGCATGCCTCTCTCTTGTGCTGTTCAAAGTCTGAAGTTCATGCAGTAATACCGTGACAATGAGTCGCAAACGCGTATTAAGCATCATCGTCGTCGTGATAATTGTCATGGCGGTGATAGGTGTATATATGCTCGTCAATCCAGCCACAAGCCACTTGTTTCCCAAGTGTATTTTCTTGAAATTCACAGGATACAAGTGCCCAGGGTGCGGCAGCCAGCGATTCTTCCACTCTTTGCTCAATGGCGACATTCGCCAAGCAGCACACTACAACGCCTTCCTCTTTGGTGCTATACCAGTGATAGCACTATACCTGCTCAACGACTACACTAAGCTCATTCCGCAGTGGCTCAACAATGTGCTCATGCACCCTGTCACAATTGCCTTGCTGGTCATAACAATGATAACATGGTGGATAACCCGTAACATCTTCAATTGGTAAAACGTCTACTTTCAAGTCATGCTTTTTTCAATCATCACAGTCACCTACAATGCACAGCAAGTGCTGCCGCCCACTCTCGAGAGCGTGAGAGAGCAAACGTTCCGCGACTTTGAGTATCTTGTCATCGACGGAGCATCGTCCGACAACACCCTCCAACTCGTTGACAATGCCGGCATTGCCACCACTACAGTGTGGAGCGAGCCCGACAAAGGGCTCTACGATGCCATGAACAAGGCTATTGACCGCGCACAGGGTAAGTATCTCATCTTCCTCAATGCCGGCGACACCTTTGCCAGCCCCGAGACACTAGCGCACATTGCTCTCAAGGCTCAGGACGATCCTGATATAATCTATGGGCAAACGCAGCTTGTTGATGCCGACCGCAATGTAGTGGGTATGCGCCATCTCACTGCTCCCAAGCAGCTCGACTGGACTAGTTTCAAGGACGGAATGCTTGTGTGCCACCAAGCCTTCATTGCCAAGAGAGAGATTTGTCCGCATTACGACCTCGCATACCGCTTCAGCGCCGACTACGATTGGTGCATAAAAGTCCTGCGCAAGAGTGACAACAACGCCTACGTGGGCGACACACCAATCATCAGCTTCCTCAACGACGGAGGACTCACTACCAAGAACCACAAACGCTCACTCAAAGAGCGCTACCGCATCATGTGCCACTACTATGGCACCATCCCAACTATCCTCCGACACCTGAAATTCGCCCTCCGCCACCTCTCAAGACGACTACATTTGACAAATTAGTCCCCCAAAAAGACCATCAACCAAATAATTCGGCGAAATAATTCGGCGAATAGATATTTTAATCTCCGAATCGAGACTAACAGGGCCAGCCCCGTTTGTCTCATTTTTTTGACATTATTTTATTCAACAGGCGTCAAAAACCGCCTACTGATGCATTTTCACTGTAAGAATTTCGTTTTTTTAGTTTTTAATTGTATTTTTGCAAGTTAGAAAGTGGGCTCATTGCAGCTCATCACATTATTAACCCTTTAAAACCCTACTACTACGAGCAGCATCAGCAAGTGGCGCATAGAGGACAGCGCCGAAATGTACAACATCAATGGTTGGGGCCTCAAATACTTCTCAATCAATGAAAAAGGGCACATGACAGTAACGCCCAAGCAGACCTACACCGGCGTTGACCTGGTGGAAGTGATGGACGAGCTCAGGCAGCGCAACATTGGTGCGCCGGTACTGCTGCGTTTCCCCGATATCCTCGACAACCGAATCGAGAAGATATCGAGCTGCTTCAAGAAAGCAGCCAAGGAATATGAGTACCAGGCCAAGAACTTCATCATCTATCCCATCAAGGTGAACCAGATGCAGCCAGTGGTAGAGGAAATCGTGAGCCACGGACGCAAGTTCAACATTGGTCTGGAGGCTGGTTCAAAGCCAGAGCTTCATGCAGTGCTGGCGATGAACATGGGCAAAATTACCGAGAATTCGCTCATAATCTGCAATGGTTATAAAGACGAGAACTACATCGAACTCGCACTGCTGGCGCAGAAGATGGGACGACGCATCTTCCTCGTAGTCGAGAAGCTCAACGAGCTTAAGCTCATCACTTCGGTTGCCAAGCGATTGAATGTAAAGCCTAATCTGGGAATCCGCATCAAACTCTCGAGCAGCGGCAGCGGCAAGTGGGAAGAGAGCGGCGGCGACCGCAGCAAGTTCGGTCTCAACACCAGCGAGCTGCAGACCGCAATGGACTTCATGCAGGCCAACAAGATGACCGACTGCCTAAAACTCATCCATTTCCACATTGGCAGCCAGGTGACAAAGATTCGCCGCATCAAGAATGCTCTGCGCGAGGCATGCCAGTTCTACGTGCAGCTCACCAAGCTGGGCTATGACATCGACTTTATCGACATTGGCGGTGGCTTGGGCGTTGACTACGATGGCACTCGCAACAGCGCCAGCGAGAACAGTATGAACTACAGCATCCAAGAGTATGTCAACGACTCGGTCTATCAGCTTGTTGATGCCTGCAACAAGAACGAAATAAAGCATCCAAATATCATCACCGAGAGTGGCCGCAGCCTTACAGCCCATCACTCGGTACTTGTGCTCGAAGTACTCGAAACAGCGAGTCTGCCACAGTGGGATGACGACAAGGATCATCTGCGCGATGACGAGAACGAGCTCGTGCGTGACCTCTACGAAATCTACGACAAGATAAACAAGGCACGTCTGCTCGAGGACTGGCACGACGCGCTGCAGATACGCGAGGAGGCGCTCGACCGTTTCAGCCTGGGACTGCTCGATCTGCGCACACGCGCCATTGTTGAAAAACTCTTCTGGAGCGTGGCACGTGAGGTGAACATGATTGCCAGCGACATGAAACATGCGCCGCAAGAGCTGCGCAGCGTTGCCAAGATGCTGCCCGAGAAATACTTCTGCAACTTCTCACTCTTCCAGTCGCTGCCCGACTCATGGGCCATCGACCAAGTGTTCCCCGTGGTACCACTGGGCCGTCTCAACGAGTGTCCAGACCGCTTTGCAACCATTCAGGACATTACCTGTGACAGCGACGGCAAGATAGGCAATTTCATCTCCAATCAGGGATTTTCGCACTTCTTGCCTGTACATGGACTCAAGGATGATGAGCACTACTATCTGGGCGTGTTCCTCGTTGGTGCCTACCAGGAAATTTTGGGCGACCTGCACAACCTCTTTGGCGACACCAATGCCGTGCACATCGATGTATACAAAGACCATTACGAGATAGACCAAGTGATTGACGGCGAAACTGTTGCCGAGGTGCTAGACTATGCCCAATTCAGCCCCAAGGAGCTGGTGCGCAACGTCGAGTCGTGGGTAGCTGAATCCATACGCGCAAAGAAAATCACCGCCGAGGAAGGAAACGAGTTCGTACGCAACTACCGCTCCGGCCTCTATGGCTACACCTACCTCGAGAAAGAATAATCGATTTTTACGCCTATTTTTTAATTAGGCAAGAGCAAAGTGTTTTGCCTGCAAAACATTTTTGGGCTAAATTTGTTTTACGCGCAAAACATTTTTTACAAAAATCGTTTTGTATATAAAACATTTTTGCTATCTTTGCACCCAAAAGGCACAAGAATATTATGGAAGCTTTATTGAGAAGTCATCATAACAGGATGCAGACGGTGAGTTTGGATTTCATTCGCCCCATTATGCATGAAATCAATTGGGACGACCGGCTCATAATGATAAGAGGGCAACGTGGAGTGGGAAAAACCACGCTAATGCTCCAGCACATTATGATGTCACATAATAGTGGAAACCAGAGCGATGTATTGTATGTGAGTCTCGATAACATATACTTTTCTTCTCATGGACTGCTTGCATTTGTTGAGCAATTCCACAAAATGGGAGGAAAGTATCTTTTCCTTGATGAGGTTCATAAATATGAAACTTGGAGCCGTGAGATAAAAAATGCCTACGATGAATTTCCTGATATGCATTTCGTGCTCAGCGGTTCTTCACTTGTTAATCTGATGGATGGTGATGTTGACTTGTCACGAAGATGTATTTTCTATACTATGCAGGGCTTGTCATTCAGGGAGTATCTAGCGATGTTCCACAATTTCCATTTTAATATTGCCAATCTTGACGATGTGCTTTTCCATAGCAATGACATTTGTGCTGAAGTGAACTCTAAGTTGCGTCCTCTCACATTGTTCCCCACCTACTTGCAACAAGGATACTTTCCTTTTTTGAAAGAAGGCGAGCCCAGCTATTACACCCGAATCGAGAACATAGTGAACATGACTATCGAACGTGAACTGCCTCAGTCACGACATCTTGACATTGGTAATATTCGCAAGATGAAATCTTTGTTGGCGGCTTTGTCATCCAATGTACCTTTTGAAGTTGATGCCACTAAATTGTCAAAGATGGCTGAGATTGCGCGCACTACGCTATTGCAGTATCTTCAATTTCTTAATGATGCAAGACTGATAAACTTATTATACTCCGATATAACGTCAATAAAACGTATGCAAAAACCCGACAAGATTTATCTAGAGAACACCAACTTAATGCATACGTTATCAACAGTGGTCGACATTGGAGCTGAAAGGGAAGCTTTCTTTGTGAACCAGCTTTCTTATAAGTACCAAGTGGAATACAGCAAGAGTTCAGCTGACTTCACAATTGATGGAAAATACACTATAGAAGTTGGAGGACGTTCAAAAGGAGCAAAACAATTAAAAGATGTACCTCTTGGATTTATAGCTGCCGACAACGAAGAATTTACCCTTGGTAACAAAATCCCGCTTTGGCTATTTGGATTTTTGTACTGATAATTAACAAAAAGACCTCTAAATATTCATCTTTAAAAATTATAACTATGCCATTAACTAAATGTACTGACTGCGGACAGGATGTATCAACCTCTGCAAAGACTTGCCCACGATGCGGGGCGCCCATCGCGAGTGTTGCTGCGCCTCAACCGCAACCACAACAACCGCAACCACAACAACTGCAAAAACAACCGCAAGTAACAGTAGTACAGCAAGCCGAGCCACAACCGGCCACTAAACACAGCAATCAGCCCAAAAAGAAAGGCTCTTGGTGGAAATTCTTCCTTGGATTGTTGCTGGGATTAATACTGGGCATTTTGGTATCTTATTTTCTGTTTGCACCACTACCAAATAGTGAGAATTACTACCTGGATAAAAACGATTCCACAACCGTACAAACCGACTCAATCTCTCATCCAGTGCATAACGTAAAGTCGGCTCAAGAAGCCAAGTCTCACAGCAAGTCAAGCCACAAAAGCAGCAAAGAAGCTAGTAAACAAAAGGATGACGAAAGCGATAAGCCTTCAGAAGAAGAAACTGGTCCCGACAAGTCACGAAAAGAGATTGGCACAATGATGAAGGATGCAAAGAAAAGAGTTGACGCCAAAAATCTTAGGGACGCTTTAGGCAATTAACTGCTCGCATTGTTACCACCACTTTTGAGCATCGTTTCCATGGGAAATAACGGAAAAAAAGCGAAAAAGTTTGGTGGTAACGAAAAAAGTAGTACCTTTGCAGCCGGGTAAGTCCTACACGGCCAGCTCCCTGCCAATCCCCCAGGTCTTGACCGAAGCAAGGGTAACAGGTTGTAGCGGCGCGATGTAGTCTTCTTACCCTTTTTTTTGTATCCCTACCTCAACACCCCCAAAGACAGCCCTAGCCCAATTCTGCATTCCGCATTATGCGTTATGAATTGTGCATTATGAATTAACTATTCGGTCTGGGTGTTTCTTAATGAAATCTTTCCATGATTTTGCGCCACCGCTTGGAAATGGCTTCTTGCTCTCGTAATAGTGGCACAGGGCCGCTGCTAGCGCATCAGTCGCGTCGAGCAGTTGCGGCATATCTTCCTTATTAATGTTAAGCTGGCGCTGGAGCATCATCGCCACCTGCTCCTTGCTGGCGGCTCCGTTGCCAGTGATAGACATCTTGATTTTGCGGGGCTCATACTCGGCGATAGGCACCTGCCGTCCCAGTGCTGCAGCCATTGCTACCCCCTGGGCGCGTCCCAATTTGAGCATCGACTGCACGTTCTTGCCATAGAACGGTGCCTCGATTGCCATCTCGTCGGGCAGGAACTCGTCAACCAGACTTGTTACGCGGTCATAAATGCGCCTGAGCCTGAGATAATGATCCTCGAGCTTGCTCAGCTGCAGCACTCCCATAGCAATGAGCAACGGCTTCGAGTCTCTCACTCCAAGCAGTCCGTAGCCCATAACTGTCGTTCCTGGGTCGATGCCTAAGATTATCTTATCAAAATCCTTGTTTTCCATAACGCCTTAGATATCTACATTTTCCATAAAAGTAGTGAAACCCGCCACCTTGTCGCCAAAGCGCTGTGTCAATTCCTCGTGCAGCGGTTTGCCCACCTGAGCGTTCCACTGCTGCAGGTCGCGCAACGTGGGAGCCTCGAGCTGCAGGGCGAAACACACCCCACCCTCGTTATGGCCCATAAGCCTCATAAGGCGTGGATCCGACACTATGCCACTGGCAACAGCCTGCGGCACATACCGCTCCCGCATCCAGTCGAGGAAATCACCGCTCACGGTGCAGTCCACATGATAGGTTGTGTTGTAGATTATCATATTTGCAAAAATAGCAATAAAATGGCAAATAGCGAGGTGGTACGTGATAACATATATCACTTTTACCATGAATAACCAAGGCGATTTAAAGCCTCTTTAGCGCCCTCATGCCCTTGTCGAGCGGCTTTTTTATACCAAGCCACAGCCTGGTTAATATCTTTAATGACACCTTCACCATACTCATAGCAAATTCCCAATTTGCATTGCGCTGAGGCATAATCTTGTTCAGCCGCCTTGCGGTACCAGTATACAGCCTGGGTGTAGTCTTGCTCAATTCCTTGGCCTTTTGCGTAATAAATTCCCAAGTTGTATTGATCTATGGCTTCACCTTGTTCAGCCGCCTTGCGACACCAGTATACAGTTTGAATATAATCTTGCTTTATACCCTTACCACGATAGTAGCAATCGCTTAAAAGGCTTTGCGCTAGAGCGTCTCCTTGCTCTGCCGCTTTGCGGAACCAATATACTGCTTGGGTGTAGTCCTGATTCACCCCATGACCCTTTTCGTAGCAAACTCCCAAATTGCATTGTGCTAAAGCGTGTCCTTGTTCAGCTGCCTTGCGGTACCAGTATACAGTCTGGATGTAGTCTTGATTCACCCCATGACCATTTTCATAGCAAACTCCCAAGTTGCATTGCGCTAAGGCATAATCTTGTTCAGCTGCCTTGCGGTACCAGTATACAGCCTGGGTGTAGTCCTGTTCAACGCCATGGCCTTCATTATAGCAGTACGCCAATTCGAATTGCCCTGAAGCATAGCCTTGTTCAGCTGCCTTGCGATACCAGTAAACTGCTTGTTTGTAGTCTTGTTCCACGCCTTGACCTACTTCGTAAAACTTGCCTAAAAGATATTGCCCTTGTGCATCGCTTTGTTCAGCCGCTTTGCTGATCCAGTTAAATGCTTTGTTTATATCTTGCTTCACACCATTGCCCAAAAAGTAGCAATAACCCAAACTACATTGTGCTAAGGTATTGCCTTGTTCAGCCGCTTGGCTGAACCAGTAAAACGCTTGGTCGTAGTCTTGTTTCACGCCACTGCCTTTCACGTAACATTTACCTAACTCGAATTGTGCTTGGGCGTCGCCTTGTTTTGCTTTGGATAGCAGCTCTGTTATATCATCGTCTGCAGTGTTGTCGGTTTGTGGAAATGAGTTGCCGGCAAAAGCGTTGGCGGCAACAAGTATCAAAAGTGCAATTAGTGAGAAAATTTGTTTCATAATATTTTAAAAATATATTAGAAGGTTTTTATAAAGTTGTGTTTATTTACATCAATGCAAAATTATGAATAATATTTCACATAACGAAGTATTTTGAGTTTTAGTTTTTTGTCATCTCATTTTTGCAACAAAAAACGAAAATGGGACATTTTTGCAACAAAAAATGAAAATGGGACAGTTTTACAATAAAAAAGGGGAAAGTCTCCCGACTGTCCCGTTCCTTAAATACACAATTATCTATAAAACAACTATTTTTCTTTTTTACCCAACTTAATTAGTGATTTCATTTCAAGGTTTTCACTTTTAAGTACGCTGCAAATTTATGTATTATTTTTGAAAAAACAAATATTTTGATGAAAAAATATCACTTTTTTTGATATTTTTCTGCAAAATCAATGTTTTTTCAAGTGATTTGGTTGATTTTTATCACCAATCGCAGCATAAATATGAATCTAGCCCGTTTGCATATTCAGCGCCAAACTTTTCACAAAGTAGTCGGGGTTAACAGCTCTTGAGCGTCCCTCGTTGAGTCGCAGCTCCTCGACAATCATGAGTGCTATGGCACGAGTCATGAGAATGTCGTCGTGCTTACCGCGCCGCGCCCCGAAGCTCTTGCCGTCGGGCTTGAGTTCGTAGCACGCCATTTCGTCTACCGCCTTATTATCCCGCTCAATGTAAGAGCCGTCGCGCACATAGGCGATGAGGTTGTAAATTGCACTTAGCTTAGTCTTCTTGTTGGTTTGGAAACCAGGCTTCATCTCCCCGTTATCACTCCTGCGGTGGTACACATTTTTATATGCAGCCTTGATTTGATTGAAAATGAGTTCGCCCACCTCGCCCTTGCTGTCGATTGAGTTGCTTTCAAAGACGAGCAACGCGTTACAGTAATAGCGCGCTATCTGTGCCGCTTTCCACGCAAGCATATCATGATCAAGATGGCCACGCCACTGCGCCACCACCTCGGGCCTGTTGCTGTTCAAACCTTCCTCGCCTAGATGCCGGTCGATTACGGCTATTATCGACCAGTCGGAACGAGGCGAATTTCCGCCAATGTCTACAACTACCATGTATCGATTGCGGAAGGTGCTCTTTTCGGGACGTTTCCACAACTCAAAAGGACCGTTTCCGCTTTCCACAAAGTCGATGCCGTCGAGCGACTTGGCGCTCTTGGCAATGATATCACCACGCTTTACAGGATTCACAGTGGCATGGCGCAGGCGTTCTATCATCTCGGTCGCAAACACATTGTGGGAGTTGCTGGTAAACGCCTCAATGTCGGTCGTCGGAAACTCCGCTGCCATTAGTCCATGGTTGGAATATTCACGGCGCTTGTGATGATACCAGTTTATCATCTCAAGTGTGCAATGGCATTCCTGCCAGAGCCACTTCTCATATTCGTCCATCTCTGCCACAAGTTCCCCAACGTCCGCTACAGGCATGCGGTAGATTTCTATCTCATACCAGGGCACAAACACCGGCTCCTTGTCGCTGAGCCCCGACTTGGCACGCAGCCACTCCTCATGAAAATAGTTACCCACGCCGTTAGCGGTGGACTCAAGTACAAGCATAGTGAGAGGCTCGAGAGGGATGGTACCACCAATCGAACGTATCACATCTTCGGGTGAGTGCGCAGGCGTATTAGGCCAAAAGGCGACCTCGGTGAGGTGAGCCATCTTCACGTCGTAGCCACGCACAGCATCCTGGCTCTGTGCCGAACCGCTGATCACCAGCGACTCACTGCCGTTGAGCTGACGCACATTGCGACTGCCCTCAAAAGCCACCAGCCGCGGAGCCTTTCCGTTGCGAGTCAGATGCTCGGGATAGGTACGCAACGCACGCGTGTACATCGACTTGATAGCTGCCGAAGTCTGGTGCAAGTGACCGCAAATAAGGCTGTTCCAGTTGGTCTTGAGCACAAGCTGAATCCATGCCATGTAAATCTGCACAAGTGTGCTCCCACCCCACTGCCGCGCCTTGAGCATGACAAGACGCAGCGGCTTGCCCGAGAGCCGCTGACCCTCGAGCACCTGAAGCACACGACGCTGCGGACGGTTGAGAACCATGTTCACCAGCCGTCCGCTCACCTTGTCGAGAATTGTCACACACGTGGCGCACCAGTACTCAAAGTCATGCTTGATGCGAAGCTGCTCCCACTGCTCCCGAGTGGCACAGCCCACCTCGTCAAACTCCTGCGCCATTTCCTCGGGAATAAAAAACGTGCCGTTGAGTTCGTCGCCCACCGTCACCTGCCGCTCCACACGCTGGCCGCAACATCCAGCCCCAGTGATTGGGTCATAATGCCCCTGACTCTCAAGCTCGCGATTGCGCAGCTCATTGGCAGCGACAATCTGCTCAATCGTCATTTTGTCTATATCAAAACGAGTGGCATCAACATTCTCCTGGCTCGTATTATATTTATTATTGTGTGCTTCCATGATATGCTCTTTTTCTTGCAAAGAAACAACAATGCACAGCCCAGCAGCAATATTAAAAAACCCGACAACCCACTATCAACCGAAGAAAAAAATCATTTTTTTCAAAAAAGTTTTGCAGATATGAAAAAAAGAACTAACTTTGCAGTCGCTTAATGAAAAATTCAGCACTAATGGCACTGGAGAGGTGGGTGAGTGGCTGAAACCAGCAGTTTGCTAAACTGCCGTAGGGGTAACTCTACCGCAAGTTCGAATCTTGTCCTCTCCGCCTTTGAGCAACCGACCACGCAAGTGGCCGGTTGTTTCTTTATGGTGAAAAGCCAAACTCGTTTGAGCGATTTGCCATAAAGAAACAACTGGGGGGATTGCGCAGCAATCGTCAGTTGCTCAAAAGCACCTCCCCCCCTACTCAAGATGCACGAGCGAACGCGAGTGAATCTTGTCATTTTGCAGCGGTCCCCGCGGGAGCGCACAAGATGCACGAGCGGACGCGAGTGAATCTTTTCCTATTGGAGTCACCCCCCCACTCAAGATGCACGAGCGCATAGTATAAGACGCAAAAATACGAAAATCGCCGAAGACATATTATGAAAATAACATCAATGCACTACTTTTCGGCGACCTTTTGATAGAATTACGTATTTTCGGAGATTTTCAGTGCAAACATTTTGGTATTTTCGGAGATTTTGTGTGAAGTAATTAAAAATATTTGATAAAAACAAAAAAATATACGCTTCGCTTGAATTGGGGATCGTGATCGGGAGAAATCTTATTTTAGGAGAGAGATTGTGTCTGACCCAGTCTGACCTTGTCCAACATTGTTTGACAAAAACGCAGCGTGATGAAGTTCCTCTTCGAGGCACTTTTTCATTAGATGACGCAAGGACCAAGCAGCGAGGGCCTTCGACCCTCTTGCATGGTCTTACCGACAAATAGCTTCTTCGAAGCATTCTGCATCTTCGACGCAATTCGCCTGACACCATGATTGCATGCGCCCCTATCCGACTAAAAATCAGCATGGGGAACAAAAAAGCGCCCGAAGGCGCTTTTAATTGTGCATTCAGCATTCTGCATCCTGAATTCTGCATTGATGAAGCATTCTGCATTGATTAAGCATTCTGAATTCTGCATTGATTCAGCATTCAGCATTCCGCATTCTGCATTGATTGTGCATTCTTAATTCTGCATTCTGAATTCTGCATTCCGCATTCTGCATTGATTAATTTCCCAGAAGGATGCTGTAAATCGCTGTGATGTCGGCGCTGGTGATGGAGCCGTCGCCGTTCACGTCGCCAGTGTCGAGATAGGTCTCGTCACCGCTAAGCAGATAGTTGTATATCTCGGTCACGTCGGCACTGGTCACTGCACCGTCGCCGTTCACGTCACCAGGAACTGTCGTGGTGGGCTCGCTGCCGTCGTATTCCTCCCAATCACCATTTTTAAGACCATACACCGTCCAGTTCTTGCCTCTCGCCGTGGTCACCTGCGTAGTGGTGATGACGTTCTGATCGGCTCCAGGGTCAAGGTTGATGACACCGAACCATCCGTTTTCACCATCATTATTATCAACATCCACCGTGGGCAGACTGGCTACCAACGCCTCCATGTTACCGCCGTAGATTTGGTTTTCAGAGCAGTAGAGTTCAACCAAAGCGGTGTTGTGGCTCACGTCGAGTGCAGTCAGCTGGTTGAGGCGGCAGTCAAGATATGTCAATGCGGTGTTGTGGCTCACGTCAAGCGATGTGAGCTGGTTATTGTAGCAAGAAAGTCCTGTCAAAGCGGTGTTGTGGCTCACGTCAAGCGCCGTCAGCTGGTTGCCGTTGCACTCAAGTCTTTCCAATGCGGTGTTGTGGCTCACGTCAAGCGCCGTCAGCTGGTTGCTGTAGCAGTAAAGGTATTCCAATGCTGTGTTGTTGCTTACGTCAAGCGCCGTCAGCTGGTTACTGGAGCAGTCAAGCGCCCGCAAGGCGGTGTTGTGACTCACGTCAAGCGAATTCAGCAGGTTGCCGGAGCAGTAAAGACCCCTCAATGCGGTGTTGTGGCTCACATCAAGCGCCGCCAGCTGGTTGTGTTGACACTCAAGTCTTGTCAATGCGGTGTTCTGGCTCACATCAAGCGCCGCCAGCTGGTTGCTGTAGCAGTCAAGTGTTTCCAATGCGGTGTTGTGGCTCACGTCAAGCGCCGTCAGCTGGTTGCTGTAGCACGAAAGAAATTTCAATGCGGTGTTGTGGCTCACGTCAAGCGCCGTCAGCTGGTTGACATTGCAATAAAGAGTTGTCAGTGCGGTGTTGTGGCTCACGTCAAGCGAGGTCAACTTGTTGTTGTTGCAACAAAGCTGTGTCAAAGCGGTGTTTTTACTCACATCGAGAGAGGTGAGATGGTGATTACCAAAGCAGTCAAGTCTTGTCAAAGCAGTGAAATGCTCGATGCCTGTCATGTCTGAAACATCTTTCATTGCAACATCTATATAGGTTATACCGGCAATTTCAGTGAAGGTGAGAATGCTGTCGCTGCCGTAGTCTTGCGACAGCAGGTAGTTGCGGAAGTTCGCATCGGGGAAGTTCTCCTCGTCGATGAGAATGCCGTCTAAAATGAAGTCGGCACTGACGGTCACGTCGGCATCGGGCATCACGAAGGTGCCATCGATGACTTCCACTGTCTCGGCAGGGTCGCTGCCGTCGATGGTGACGGTGTATGCCACTTTATAATTTTCAGGCACATTGCCATTGTAGCCCAGGGTGATGGTGTCGCCGGCGGCGTAGTAGGCAGTACTGTCGTGGGTGAGTGTGGCGGCTGGAGTGGCTGTCACATTCTCGGGCAAGGTTAGTGCGAACAACCCCGTGAGGTAGCCTGGCTCGTCGGCTCCGCGGTCGATGCGGGCATACTCGCCATCAGTGTGGTTCACGTCGTAGGTGGTGCCCATGCCGCCAGCAAGAACTCTGCAGTTATTGAACATTCCAATTGAGTTGGTGACACTCTCGGTGCTCCATTCAGCACCAGCATAGATTGTGGAGAGTTTTGTGCATTGGTTAAATATATTATTCATATCGGCGACATTGGCGGTGTTCCACCCCGAGAGGTCGAGCGAGGTGAGGCTGGTACAACCTCTGAACATAGAACTCATATCGGTGACATTGGCGAGATTCCACCCCGAGAGGTAGAGCGATGTTAAGCCCTGGCAGTTTTGGAATAGGCTTACCATTCTGGTGACTTTGGCAGTGTTCCACCCCGAGAGGTCAAGTGAGGTTAAGCCATAGCAGTTGGAGAATGTGTAGTTCATTTTCGTGACATTGGCGGTGTTCCACCCCGAGAGGTCAAGCGAGGTTAAGCCATGGCAGCCGTAGAACATAGAGCACATGTCGGTGACATTGGCGGTGTTCCACTCCGATAAGTTGAGTGAGGTTAAGCTCTGGCAGTTGGAGAACATGAATCCCATGTCAGTGACGTTGCTAGTGTCGAAGTTCGACACATCGAGCGAGGTTAAGTGCTCGCAGTTGTCGAACATGCTGGACATCTTGGAGACATTGGCGGTGTTGAAGTTTGATACATTGAGCGAGGTTAAGCCATGGCAGCCGTAGAACATAGAGCACATGTCGGTGACATTGGCAGTGTTAAAGTTCGAGACATCGATCGAGGTAAAACTACTGCAGTTGCTGAACATAGAGCACATGTCGGTGACATTGGCAGTGTTCCAGCCCGTGAGGTCGAGCGAGGTGAGGCTGGTACAAAAGCTGAACATAAATCTCATTTTGGTGACACTGCTTGTGTTCCAACCCGAGATGTTGAGTGAGGTGAGATTGGAACATCCGCTGAACATACTACTCATGTCGGTGACATTGACAGTGTTCCAGCCCGTGATGTTAAGCGAGGTGAGGTTGGAGCAATTGTTGAACATAAAACTCATGTCGGTGACATCAACGGTGTTGACGTTGCCCAAATCCATACTCTGGCAGTTGAAGTTATAAAACAATCTTGAGCAATCGCCAGTGAATTTCACCTCATCGGTAGCAGTGACGCTTGTTACAGCCGATGGGACGACCTCGCTGCCCCACTTGTTGTCAGTGGAGAACTCGCCGCAGATGAGCGACAACACACCAGTCGCGCTGTCGTAATTGTAGCGACCGCGGGCGGTGATGTCGCTGAAGGTGGCAGTAATTGTACCAGTGAAATTATTGCCTACATAGTCGCGGATTGTTCCGCTGTAGCCCGTGATGCTCAAAGGCGTGCCATTTGGGGCGTCGATGGTGCCCTGGAAGGTGAGAACGTTGCTGCCAGCGCCCGAAATATAGTTCATTGTGCCCCAGCTGGTAGTGAGTGTGGGCGTCCCCGACACTGTCATAATCTCATTGAAAGGAACGCTCACGGTGAAGGTGTTGCCCTCGTTGTAAGGCCCAGCCGATGGCACGGGAGTTCCCAGCAGGGTGGGCGCCGTGGCATCAACCAAGGCAAGACGCGCTTTCAGGTCCATGAAGTCCCAAGTGTCGCCGCCTGAGCCGGCCGCATCAAAGCGCACGACGATGTTGTTGACGGTGGGCGACAGATTTAGTGAGCCGGTGTTTGGGGCATCGTAAGCCGATGACTTGTACTTCTGCTGATAGAGGTGGCTGTTGTCGTAGTCAAACTCATAATAGTTTAAGCCGGCAGCTATTTCGGCTGCCTTGTCAACATAGTCATAGCGGTGCGGGAAGAACTGGTGATGCGCATCACTCATCACGCTGCCGCTGGGCTCATAACTCAGGATGAAACAGGCTTTGTAGAGTGAGACCGACGGGTCGTTGACGGCACCATTAGGATCGTTGCCGTCGTAGTTCGGAGTGTCGGCAAGGATTTGAATGTATTGATATCCGTCTTGCTCTTCCTTTTGGGTGAAATAGACTGTGGCATACATCCTGTAGCCAAGGCTGTTGAGGTAGGTGCGCAAGCCTGAATTGTCGTTGAAGAGGCTGCTGGTTTTCATGACGTGCACACCCTGGTTGTAGCCCGCATCGGTGACTTGAATCCAATCGGAAGACTCGTATGACACATCAAGGAACTTGTTGCCAGCACCACTGCCAATGCTTCCTAGTGCGCTGAAATACACCAGGTCTGAGACACTCTTGTTGAGGTAGGAGTTTGAGACCTTGTAGTCGTCTCCGTAGTCGATGGCGCGGTTTTTGTAAGCGAGCCTGAAGCCGCTCTTGTCGAGCACCTCAAAGCGGTAGGTGCGCGAAGTGGAGCTCTGGTAGCGATAAGGATACTCAAGCGTTGCCACCGATTTCTCGGTGACAGTTACCGACTTGGCGGTATCGCCCACGTTGAATGTGACTTCGTCGGCCACAGCGATAAAATGCACGCCAGCGAGTGCCGAGAGGCTCACCGTGCGGTATTTCACCGTCACCTTCACGGTGGCATCGCTGCGCTTGATGGTGAACTTGTTGCCGCTGTTGGTCACAGTGAAGTTGCCCGCCCAGGCCGTGAACCCCACAAGGCAAGTCACAAAGGCAAGCATGGAGAGTAGTAGTCTTTTCTTCATAATAAGAGGTTTTATATGTTTTTTTGATGGTTTTTATTGCAAATCGACACGCATTTCAACTATTTTGTGCAAAGTTATTAAAAATTATTGATAAAAACAAAAAATTATACGCTTCGCTTGAATCGGGGATCGTGATCGGTAGAAATCTTATTTTAGGGGAGAGGGAAGAGTGAGAGGGGAGAGATTTTCTTTAGGGGAGAGGTGCATAGACGCTTGAAAGGGTGCGCTTCGCGCAGAAATCAATCAAATCAGTAACAAATCCAACAAATATTTTTTTAGATTTGGAATGATTTGTAGGATTTCCCGCCGTGAGGCGGCGCCTGTAGCGTG
>JAFZAC010000042.1 GCA_017548365.1 Muribaculaceae bacterium | reverse complement strand
TCACCAACCCCGAGAACGGGGAGAAAGAAGGCGAGCTCACAATCTATAAATTTGTATTGCCTGAATCTGACGTCAGTTACACCGACAGCGTGAGAGTGCTGTATGAGGCCATCAGCCAAGCGATGGACGATGGCAAGATTCCCAGACGCGGCATCTACACTTTATGGAGCATCACCGGCAATAAAGACCGTTCTTATACTGGGTATCGCTTGTATCATAATAAAAGCGAGTTCACACTTGTGGGAACTGAATCCGACAACTGCTACACAGTAGGATTGATCAACGAGGATGACACACAGTTCAGAACTACTTACACCATAGAGTGGAGCGAATCGTCAGATGGCGGAGTCACAGGTAGGATGATCACCACATACGCACCCATAAAACCACAAATAGAATCTCCCACAGTTACCCCACCTTCAGAGCCAAAGAACGATAACAAAATGTGGATGAGAAAACTGTTCTTTTATCTTGATAAGCTCAAAGATGGCGAATCTCTGTATCTATCCGGGCTTTACTCATTGGCGAAAGAGTGTGATATGCTCGACCATGACGACCTACAGGTCGCCATCGGTCAAATCAAACTGTCAAAAGCAGAATTTGAGCGAAAGCACAAGGACGCATCGAGCATTCTCTTGCTGCAGCAGGTCATAGAGATACTTGAAGCGCGACTGAGTAAATAAAAGCTCCTACCATACATTTTAATAACACCGTTTATGTGACCGAAATCACGTAAACAGCGATAACTACGTCTAATTTTTAAAACATCAAATTATATGAAAACACGAATTATTATGCTGATAGTCAGCACCATCATTCTTCAATTATTGTTCGCCTCATCATCTTTAGCCGCCAATTATCATGGCAAGGTTATTGATGAGACAGGCAACCCAATTCCGTTTGTTACTGTTGTGGCGCTATCTCCGAATGACAGCACATACGTTACTGGGGCCATGACTGATGAAATGGGGCTGTTCTCGTTTGACGCAGAACAGCGACCATTGTTATTGAAGGTCTCAAACATCGGGTTTCAAACGAAATGGCTTAGTGCAATGAGTGCCGATTTGGGCGTAATCACCTTGCAACCCGAAACGACACGTCTCAATGAGGTGGTGGTGACCGCGAAGAAAGCCACAGTGACAAGAGACGGATTAAACTATTCAATCAGCAATCTGTCGGGCACTCATATTGGAGAGGCGGGCACTCTTTATGACATGCTCGGATGGACTCCCGGCATAGTGACCTACGACATCAACAACATCAAAGCTGGTGGATTGATGAGCGTTGGTGCAATTTATATCAACGAGCAGAAAGTTGCAGACCGAAACATACTGCTGTCCATACCATCCAGCCAAGTCTCCAAAATAGAGGTAATCCGTGACCTTGGAGTGAGGTATTCCGCAGAATCGGGAGCAGTGATAAAGATAACGCTCAAAAAGCAACTCAAAGACTACATTGGTGTATCTGTGACCAACAATATTGAAATACGTCGTCGTGTGTCAGATGATGGCTGGGTCAATCTCAGTGGCAAGTACGGCAAGTTCTCGTTCTCAGGTTCGCTGGTAGGCCAATATGCAAACCGTAAAATCTATGACAATGGCGGAACGACTATATTCAACACAGATGGTAAACCTGCCTACAGCGATGTTTTTGATTCTGAATACACCGCAATAAAGACTGGCCCATTGTGGAATGTCGGACTGAACTATCTGGCGAAGCCAACACTTAATTTCATACTCCAATACTCAGGCAACTCTATCAACGTGGATTTCAAGGAACATAAAATTCATCAACTATCAATGAATGGCATTGAAACAGACCTCGACGAGAACACGGTCATACCGCATCGCAAATCATCAGGACACAATTTAACCTCGGGAATGACATACTTCTCTCCCGCAGGACACTTCTTTAACCTTACACTGAGTTATTCTCATCAGAACAAGGGTGAGACACAGTCTGTCGACATCTTTAATACAACGGACAACAAACTCACCCAAAAGAATATCGTCAGCAGCTCGAAATATGACTTGCTGGACGCGGAAGCAAACTGGCGTTTCTCACATAAAGGCAATGACTGGGGATTAGGATATAATCTTAGTGTCATTAAAAACTCTTATGACTTCATCAATGACGGTGTCGGGCAACCAACCATAAGAAAGGATTACACTAACATCCTATACGGCTCATGGGGACGCAAAATAAAAAAGCTGAGACTTGACTTGGGTGCAAGATTGATGCACAACATCACAGAGTTGACACAATCAGCAACAGCCAGCGACAAGCACACATTGGTTTTGCGTCCATATATCAGCTTGAAATACAACATAGCGGATAGCTACTCCATTGGCACATATTACACGATGTTTGTCGGTTATCCCACAATATCGCAACTCAATCCGGCGGTGATATATAGCGACACGTTGCATTACGATAAAGGAAATGAGAATCTTGAAAATGTTTATACCCACAAACTGGCGTTATTTGCCAACATCAAGGACATCTCGCTTGGCGTTGACCTCAAAAGAATCAACAATATGATAGTCACTGGTTCATTCCCCTATGGTGAAAATGGAGCTATCATAGACCAGCCTATCAACAGTTTGTTTAGCAACGATGTGACATTTAAAGTGTCCTACTCAACGGATCTCGGCAAACTGAGGATTGACCCGGAGATTGAGTATAGCTATCAATTCACGAAGTTGCCCGACATTAGCGGAATGATTAACAAAGAATTTGGACAGCACAATATCTACGTCTCATGCGATTTGAGTTATAAGTTTTGGAAAACTGCCGAGGCTTTCTGTAAGTTCTCTTATCAAAGTCCGTGGTATGACAGCAATATGAGAGTTGGCAGAACTTTGAGATTGAACATCGGCATGAGCAAGACGTTTCTTGACGGCAGACTGCGCACTGCCATTGAATTGACCGACCTAATCGGAGAGGCTGTAACACCACGTTGGAGCATTGACTTCTCAAATATCAAACAGTGGCAACGCAACAGGTATGACACACGAGGCGTTAAACTCACCCTCCGTTACACATTCAACAGCGTGAACACGTCATTCCGCGATGCGCAAATCAACAAGAGCAGCGATGGACGTGTGGACTAATTTATGCTTTCGATGCAACATTTACCCTATAGAAGCGTCTAGTACATATAATAGTTGTATATTTGCAGCGCAGAATACATTCAAGATGATGAAACGGCTATCAATAATCTCAATCTTCATGATCCTTTTCGCAATCCATTCAATGGCTTGGGAAAGAGTCTCTACGCAACTTGACCTTGCGAACAATGCCGATTCGCTCGTTAAATGGCTGAAGTGACTACCTTTATTGGCACAGTGCCTTTAATGTATTCATGATTTTATTTTATTATAATGTTTTTCGATATTATTAAATTTGCTTTTTATTATGTTGAATATATGGTCAATTTCACGTTGATAGTCTTCATTGTGGCAATTATAAATACCAGCTATTTCATTAACTGCATTATAAGGTGAATCACATTCATCTTCCTTTACATTGTTTTTATGCGTCATTGTAGCTTTTTTAATTTTTTTTATTGCTAAAATGATTGAAGTTTTATCATCAATCATTTTATTAGTACGCACTTGCATAATACCTAATGTATGTGATTTTTTTGTTATACAGAAGTGTATTTTTTCAAAAAATCTCACAATCTTAGGACGGTTAAAATCTTCATAAATCATAATGGAATATGTAACCGCTTCGTAAAATTCATTATGGCAATTGTTTTGAATAATTCCATTATATTTCTTTTTGAATTTACTGTATTTACTTTTAATATAAACTTCTTCTTCATTTTTTACTTTATTGTTAGGGAAACTCAATTTATTAAACACATTATAAATGAACAGAATGATAAGTATCCATATTTCATCTATTAAAGTATGTGGATCTGGAAGAATACTCTTAACTTCACTGGTTACAGAATATATCCAATATGTGAGACTTACACTTATGATAGCATATGTAAAATAGGCATATAAATTTGTTAATTTTATTCGTCCTGTACATATTCTAAATATTGTACGAATCACCCAATAATAGACAACTATCATATAGGAGTTTTGACTCAAACGATGAAAATTTAAGCTTTGAACAAGAGCCATATATAGAATAAAGAAAATTATTGGGGCAACAACTCGATATATGATATTAAAGGCTGGCGCAGATTCTTTTTCTGTAAAAATAGTGATCGAAGTGTAATCATAAGAGACAATAGCGTGCTTACCAAACCAATTAACAATTAAAAACAATACAATAGCAGCAATAAACTGAACTATTACTATGCCCCATTCGAAATTTAATAAACAATTTTGCATCTTGTTGTTTGAATAATTATTAATATCCTAATTGTTTCTGTTCTCTTTCATTTTAGCTTCAACTTCAGTGAGTTTTTAAGCCGTTCAATCTCTTTTGTACCGCCAGAATATTGATTTCGGCTTCTTCAACATAAATGCCAACATAGTGAGGGTTATTGAGATTAAAGTTGTTCTCACTTATATTGTTTATGAGGTGCATTATAGGTTAAAGTAGTTGCTGCGATCGAGGTTGCGGTAGCCGATGGCTTCCATGATGTGGTGCTGGCGGACGGTGACGCTTGACTCTAGGTCGGCGATGGTGCGGGCGACTTTGAGGATGCGGTCGTAAGCGCGGGCGCTCATGTTCATCTTGGTGATAGCTTCGCGGAGTTTTTCCATTCCTTCGGCGTCGGGTTCGGCGTATTTGTGCAGCAGGGCGGTGGTCATCTGGGCGTTGCAGTGCACGCCTGGGTGGTTCTTGAAGCGCAGGCTCTGGATGGCGCGCGCTTTGATGACTCTTTCCCTAATTGCAGCGCTGGGTTCGCCTGGCTTCTTGCTCGACATCTGCTCGAAGTTCACAGGCTGAACCTCCACTTGCAGGTCGATTCTATCCAACAATGGACCACTAATCTTGCTCATATATTGATGCCGCTGATGTGGGGTGCAAATGCACTGCTTTGTTGGGTGTCCATAGTAACCGCAAGGGCACGGATTCATTGAAGCCACAAGCATAAACGAGGCTGGATAGTCGATGGTATACTTAGCTCGACTGATCGTTATGTGTCGGTCTTCAAGTGGCTGTCGCATCACCTCAAGCACCGAACGTGGAAACTCTGGTAATTCGTCCATAAAGAGCACACCATTGTGGGCTAGACTGATTTCCCCTGGCGTAGGATATGACGAACCTCCGCATAGGGCTACGGGCGAAATAGTGTGATGCGGTGAGCGGTATGGGCGCACCGAGAGAAGAGTTGTGCCTTGCGAAAGTTTGCCAGCCACGCTATGAATCTTTGTCGTTTCAAGTGCTTCACCAAGAGTGAGTGGAGGCAGTATTGACGGCAGACGTTTTGCCATCATCGACTTTCCGCTGCCGGGAGAGCCTATGAGCATAATATTGTGCCCACCGGCACACGCAACTTCAAAGGCGCGTTTAACCATTTCCTGGCCTTTTACCTCACTGAAATCATAAGGAAAAGAACCTTGCGCCCGAGCAAATTCGGCACGAGTGTCAACCACTGTAGGTTCAAGTGCTATCTCATTGTTAAAGAACTGTATAACTTCAACAATATTCTCAACTCCATAGACATTAAGGTTGTTAACAACGGCTGCCTCGGTAGCGTTTTGTTTAGGCAATATAAAGCCATCGAGCCGCATTTCGCGCGCCAAGATAGCCATAGGTAGGGCGCCCTTGATGGGTTTCACCGTGCCGTCAAGCGAGAGTTCACCCATAATCATGTAACGTCCCAAGCGTTCACTACTTACCTTCTCATCGCTGGCAAGGATGCCAATGGCAATGGGCAGGTCGTAAGCCGAGCCTTCCTTTTTGATATCGGCAGGCGACATATTTATCACCACGGCTTTGCGAGGGAATTTAAATCCAGCATTGCCCATTGCGCAGCGAACTCGTTCGGCACTCTCCTTCACAGCGGTATCGGGTAGCCCCACCATCACATAACCGCTGCCCCACTCCACCGAGACCTCAATCTCGACAGCTATGGCATCAATTCCCTGCAATGCCGATCCCACTATCTTGCTTAGCATATTGTTGTTTTAAAGTTTTAATGAAGATATAGATAAAAACATTTTCATGCAAAAAAAACTTCATATAGTAATAAACAACGACCCAAGCAATCCTGCTTGGGCCGTCCACGTTATTGAGAATTAAAAATATGAAGGGAGTTCAATTATAACGTCATCATTAGTAAATTACCTTGCTAGTAGTGGTAGCGCCATTGCTGTAACGAGTCTCCACGATGTTTACACCCTGGTATGGACGGCTGCTTGCCACGCCCATCATGTTGTAGTAAGTAACGCTCACAACCTTAGATTCGGCGTTAATAGTGCCTATAGCTGTCGGAGTGTCGGGGGTGAAATTGGCGGTAATTTTAGCCTCGGCAATGAAGTAGTCCTTGCCGTTTCCACCTTCGTTCACTGCCAATGTGTTGTAGTCATGACCAGAACCTTCTTGACCAGGAATTGTTGTGGCATAGAGGCGGACGATGTATTTCACATCTTTGTTGCCTTCGTAAGCATAGTCTATGAATAAGTCATTAACACTAACGTCATTTTGACCAGGATATGTTACATGCAGACAGTCATAGTCGCTTGCCCAGCCTTCACCGCTCTGGTTGTCTTCGCTATTCATCATCCTCTCTCCTTCGATGCGTGTAGGATTGTTCTTGCTGTCAATCTCGCGCCACACACGGTAGTAATACACATAATTGATGCTACTCTCAGTAGATTTTGGCAGGTCTGGAGAAATTTTCAGGTTCACACGATAACCCATCAGAGGGCCGTCATTACTAGAGAAGGGATCTGTCTTCTCTTTAGCCTCAATAGTAACTTTCACTGCAGGGTATTTCGTGCGCTGGATGTCGCAGCCATAAGAGTTGGGCTTCGAGGCATCACCGTTATAGAGAGTATTGATAACAGGCACGTAGCTGCTTGTCTGGTTGTCATTTGAGCTATTGATATCGTGAGTGGTGATGTGTCCTCCCTCGGTGCCTACAGTCTCGATGTTAACCAGTTCGTTAAGTTGTCCAGCGTCGTTAAGGGCATAGATATAATACTGTCCGCTGTTGTTATAGTTCTCGGCTTTGCCAATTTTAGTGAAGAATTTGAAGTTGTTCTGCCTCAGTCGGCGAATCTCATAGTCCACAAGATTGGCGGCAGGATCGTTGATTGCCTTGAAGGTGATAGTGTTGTCGGGGGTAGCCTTGGCACTGTGGTCCACATCGGCAATCACTTCGTCAAGGGTGCGGCCTTCACCAGCGACAATGTTCTCGGTCTTGTACACAGGAACATTATACTCGTTGCTGCGAGTGATGTAGTTTGTATTAGCAAGTCCTTTCAGGTAATATACATACCCTTCATCCTGATTGTTTGATATAGTAGACTCAATAAATCGGTCATAAAGAACAAATACTGGCTCGTCGATAGTGATAGTACCACTGGTCTCAAGATATGTAGGGGTGTTTTCGTCAAAGAGGTACTCTTCTCTCACTTCCTGAGTATATTTTCCCTCTTCGGTAACAACGCCCTCATCGTTTGTTTTATCTTTGTCCTTATAAATTATTGAATAGTTGTATGCGGTAACAACATTGTTCTCATTGTAAGCAGAAGGTGTAAATGTGATTTGAGCTATTATTTTCTCTGTTGAGCTCACATTGCCGTTCTTTATTGACTTGCGGCATAATCTGTAAGCCTTATCGACAGTATTGATTTTACCGAACTCGGTGGTGTTAGTTGGATTAATTGATACGGTGTTCCTATAGATATTATATTGTTTGCTTGAATTCTCAACATAATAGCGGCTGCGATACTCCGAGAGTTCAGTGAAGAATGCGTTCTTCAAACCAGGGATGGTTACAGTGCGCACTGGACTCTCGGCACTGATGGTGATGTAGGGCGTTTCGTCTTCACTGCCATCTATCACGTCCTTGTTGCGCAGCACGGTAGTGCCATCTTCTTTGTAGTTGATGGGGTGAGCGGTAACCACATATCTGAGTGTTTGTGTCTCATCGGTCTGCTCCACAGTATAAGTGTGATTTTGTACTCTTACCATGCCGTTATCGTCTTTCGCTACATCCTGAATAAGAGTACGAGTGCCATCTTCATTGACAATATAAACATAGAAGTGCTGTGGTATGTCAACGCCCAGTTTCTCGTAGGTGAACGAGGTGCTCCAGTCAAGGTTTACATCGTAGTAGCTTCGGTCATCTCCGGTAGAATAGTCTGAGGGAGTTGCCACGGCATTAAGGTCGGCGGTGTACATGAGAACCTTGGGGGCGATAGTGGGATTGAATGGGTCGGTGTCGACGCCTGTTCTTCCATAATTCTTGTAAACCTCGCCATTAGCATGATCATCAGCTACATTCTCATCAGGATCCAGGTTTTCCTCAAAGCGCCTGTCGGGCATAAAGATGGTAAGGTTGTTGAGGCTGTAGTTCTCACCGCTCTGGTCGATAGTGAACCAGTGGCCTGGATCATAATTAGTTACTTGTCCGCAGTCATGAATACATGGATAAGAGTGACCGGCCTTAATCTCGCTGATGAAGTTGGTTGTTTCTGAGGCAGTAGCAAAATTTACTGGGCTAATCTGCTCATAGGTCATATAAAATGGTGAGAGGTAAGTTGCCCTGGGCTTTCCCTTCGACAGGAAGAAGAAGCGGTTGGTGCTGATTCCGTCAATAGACATTAGGTAGCCTGGATTCTCTGGGTCATTCACGCGTGTGAAATTGTTGACCAGTTTCACCGACTGGATAGAGACGTTTATTTTGTTCCTGTCGCTTCCAGTATGCATTGATTTTTTATAGCTGTCTTTAACCTGAACCACCAGCATGGTCATGCCGTCATCATCGGGATTGGCAATGTTGTTGGCTTTGCCCCAAGGCGTGCCATGACTGGCATTGGCGTTGTAGTTGAGCTTCTTGCGCTGGTAGGGTTGGCCTTCATCATCCTTGTAGGCATAGGCATAGCGAATGCCAGGGATTGTGGGATCAGTATAGACCTTCTTCAGTAAAGCTATAATCTGATCGGTGTTTGAAGCCTCATCTGTGAGGTTCGCTGTTTGTTCTACACCATTAGCATCAATATATGAATAGGTGTAATTACTGTAGTCAAAATGGGTGACCTTTTGCGTTGCATCGTGATGCACATCAGCATTAGCTGGCAAGATTGCTGCCAGTGCCATAATTGCTGCAATAAATAATTGTCCGATTTTTTTCATAGTTTAATTCTCAAATAAAAAATAAATAATAATGAATTTACGTAATCCTATTAAAACTCACAAGTTTTATGTAATTGTGTAAAAATATCGACTGCAAAGTTATTTTCATAAAATAACACTCACAAGTGTATTTCTAATAAATTATATTTAAAACATTTAAATTAGGTAAAATTTTTCACTTAATTTGATAGTTTTTTTCATCAAAAGCAATAGTGATATATTTCTAATTAGCTCATGACACAACACTAAAACAGTAATCTTAGATGCATAATGAGTGTTGTATAATGCATAATGATGTATTTTGCTGTTTGTCAAAAGAAATGTTTAAATGAATACTAAAAAATAGGCTAAATTTCATCGTCTCAACTTTTTTCATTAAGTTTGCACTCTGTTTTAAGAAATCAGGTTAAAATCATCAATATATGAAAGACGTGAAGAAGAAAACTTCAGTTGATAATTCCAAGAATGATACGGCAGTTGACAACTCCAGTAAAGATGAGAAAAAGACTGCTGTGGATAATTCTAAAGACAAAAAGACCACCGAAAAAACCTCCAAGAAAAAAGAAGAGGACAAAAAGGTTGCCAACAATAAAGCAGAAAACAATAACGACACCGAGGATAACGAAGAACTCGAACGACAAACTGGTTCTCTCATGGAACGCCTGAAGCGAGTCAAGAAAACCCGATGGATACGCTTTGGCATCGTGAGTGCCATCTTCTTTGCTTGGGTGGCATGGCTGGGCAATTGGTGGGTGGCTCTGGCTTGGTTCCTGCTAGCCGACATCTATCTCACACAATTCATACCCTGGAACTGGTGGAAATACAGTGAGAGCCGACTTGTACACAAAGTGATGAGCTGGGTTGATGCAATTATCTATGCACTCATATTGGTTTATTTCCTTTTTATCTTTGTGGGGCAAAACTATCAAATACCCTCATCATCGCTTGAAAAGACACTGCTCACCGGCGACTTCCTGTGGGTGAACAAGATGGTTTATGGACCTCGCGTGCCACAAACACCTCTTCACTTCCCGCTGGCTCAGAACGAGCTGTTTGGAGTAAAGAGCTACATTGAGCATCCACAACTTGATTATCACCGCCTTAAAGGTTTCCGCAACGTGGAGCGTGGCGATATTGTGGTATTCAACTTCCCAGCTGGCGACACAGTGTGTGTCGACGAGCCTAATCCCGACTACTACACCCAAGTATTCCAACATGGACGTGATGACGTGTGGGCAAACCACAAAGTTATATACCGCCCTGTTGACCGTCGTGACAATTATGTGAAGCGATGTGTGGGACTTCCTGGAGAAACTCTTAAAATTGTTGACGGCAAGGTTTACATCAACAACCGCTTAATAAAAGAACCTAAGAACGTTCAATATAACTACGAAGTTATTTGTAATAGCAATGGTCCCGATTTTGATTTTCTCACCAATGAGCTAGGGGTAAGCAATGAAGATATTAGCCGTAACGTTACTTTCGAACCCACTACCGGAGCACAATATATATCGCCAAATCTCACACTGCCACTAACGGCAACTATGAGAAATCAGCTAGACAAGTGCAACTGGGTGAATAGTATAACAAGGGTTCAATATGGAGATGGAGAAGCTCTAATCACCTATCCTGTGGGTGTAGACTACGGATGGACTCATAACGACTACGGGCCCATATGGATTCCAAAGAAAGGCGCCAGCATTGAACTCAACGATAAAAATATTCAGCTTTACAGCCGATGCATAAAGGACTATGAGGGTACCAATCTAGAGATAAAGGGTGGCAAGGCCTATATTGACGGCAAGCCTGCAGCGAAGTATACCTTCAAAATGAATTATTACTGGATGATGGGTGACAATCGAGACAACTCACTTGACTCCCGGTTCTGGGGTTTTGTTCCCGAAGACCACATAGTGGGTACACCCATGTTCATTATAATATCCTTTGACAAGGATAAAGGCTGGTTTGACGGAAAGATCCGTTGGAACCGAATATTCAGCGATGCCAATCCTGATAAATAATGTGAGAGGGAAGAGTTTTTATACTTTTCCCTTCACATTTTTTTAATCAAAGCTTTTATAAACGTATAAACTATTTCTAAATATTATTAAACTAATATGCTCATCATTGGTAGTATGTGTGCTGGCGATGTGCGGTGTTATGCCGCCATGGTCAAGGCTGGTAAAGTGGTGATTGACGCCACCGAGCGACATTTGCCGCTGCGACACAGCCACCACCGCTATGTAATTGATTCCCCAAATGGGTCGGTAAAACTCACTGTACCACTTGAGGGTAGGACTAACGCCATGCCGGTGATGATGAAAGATGTACTAGTGAGCGAGCACGGCAACTGGCGACACTTGCACTGGGGTGCATTGTTCTCTTCCTATGGAAAGAGCCCGTTTTTTGACTATGTTGCCAACGACCTGCACCGCATCATCGTAGAGGGTAGACAGAAGTATCTTCTTGACTTGAACATGGAACTGCACCAACTCATTGTTGAGTTTATGGAGCTACCCATCGTCACTACTGTGACTACTACACAAGAAGATGTGGATAAGGCTTTACAGAGCGGTGCTTACGACCTGCGCGGCAAAATGGGTGGAAAGCGTGGTGACCATGAATCAATTGACAATGTTCCCTATTACCAGATGTGGTCTCAGCGACATGGCGGTTTCACCGCTGGACTCAGCATTCTTGATCTGCTTATGAATGAAGGCCGTGAGGGTATTATCACTCTTATGAAAATGATACAAGAAAGAAAATAATTACAGGACAATACTATATATTGATATTAATACAGCCATCAATAACATAGAAAATTATGGGAAAGAAGCGAAAACTATTTTGTGAGATAAGTCCCACAACCTATGCCATTGCACTGCAAAAGCAAATTATTACCCGTCACATAAAGAACTTGATTGGAAAAGAACGTTTTGCCAAGCACCTTGTGGAAGAAAAACTGCCAGTAGTGGTGTACAGCAGCAGCAATAACATGATAAAGCGTGGCCCAGGCATAGATCCGCAGCTTCAACTCAACAAAGCCGACAACATCAGGCTCGCATGCAGCTATATGAATGGTGTTATTATAAATCCTGGCGAGACGTTTTCATTTTGGAAACTTGTGGGAAAGACATCTAAACGAAATGGGTTTTCAGAGGGTAGAGTGATAGTAAACGGCAAATTAGTTGCTGGCGTGGGTGGTGGATTGTGTAACCTGGCCAATACTATCAACTTGCTGATTCTGCACAGCCCTATGACCATTACTGAGCTTCATCATCACAGCGACGCTCTTGCACCCGATCCTGGTGGTGTGCGCGTGCCATACAGCGCTGGTACATCGGTCAACTATAACTTCGTAGACTATCGTTTCAGAAATGATACACAGCAACCCGTTCAGCTTTGTGCCTGGTGTGAAGACGATAACCTTATGACCGAACTTCGTACCACTCAAGAATATCCCACCACCTATCGCCTTGTTGAAGAGGGTCACCACTTCACACAAGAAGCTAACGGACACTACTACCGTGTTTCGAAGATTTATCGCGATACCATTGACCGCGCAACAGGTGAACTTATTGATCACCACTTGCAATGGGACAACCACTCTCGGGTAATGTTTGACCCTTCGCTAATTCCTGAAGATCAAATAATCAAAAAATAATGATATAAAACACTATTACATCTAAAGATAAAACACCTATAATCTATATTTTATCCTCTAAATATGAGCTTAATTAGCTTTATTTCTTAAAAAATCTTAAACGCAGGCAAAGTTTTTTATTTTTAAATTGCTGTATTACCCAAATTAATTAACTTTGCACCGTGTTTTTCATGGTATTAGATTTAAGGTTAATTAAGATTGGTTGTCGGGAGACAATCAATTTTTTTTATACCTACATTCTTAATAGTTAAGAACAAAACAATTGGCATGATTTTTGTATAGAAACTTATGTATTTATATTTTTTAGTAAAAAATTTGCACAATCTCATTTTTTTCTCTAATTTTACACTGCCTAATATACATTATAATCTATACTATTATGATAGAATACTTTCAACAAAACTTGTGGCAACTATGGACGCTTATAGGCGTTATTTGCCTTATTCTTGAACTCACATCAGGTGATTTCTTTATTATGTGCTTCTCGATAGGAGCTTTCATTACTGCTATTGTAGCTGCATTTGTGCCTAGCTTCACGGTACAAGTGATAGTATTTGCTGTGGCTTCGCTGCTGTGCTTGCTGTTCGTTCGACCTGTTGCACTCAAGTATTTACACCGCAAGGATCCTAACCGTCAGAGCAACGTTGATGCTATGGTGGGACGAACTGGAGTTGTAACCGATGCAATAAAAGACAATGGCTATGGTCGCGTTAAAATTGACGGCGACTCATGGAAAGCTTGCGGCATTGACAATATGGCAATAGACAAAGGCACAAAAGTCGAGGTTACTGCTATAGAGAGTATTATTATAACCGTAAAACCATGCGAATAAAAAATGTAAATTATTAATCTATTAAATTATCATATTATGCCAGAAATCAACACCCCATTAATTATTCTTATCACTCTCGTAGTGCTTGTGCTCATTTTTATCAAGATGAGTTTAGTGATAATTTCGCAAAGCGAAACTAAAATTATTGAGCGACTGGGTAAATATCATGCTACCCTCAAACCAGGTATCAACATTATCATCCCATTTATCGACAGGCCAAAAAATATCATTTCTCTGGCCAACGGACGATATGTCTACACCAACAAGATTGACTTGCGCGAACAGGTATACGACTTCGACAAGCAGAACGTTATCACTAAGGATAACATCCAGATGCAAATCAATGCACTGCTCTACTTCCAAATTATGGATCCTTTCAAGTCAGTGTATGAAATTAGCAATCTGCCCAACGCTATTGAGAAATTGACGCAGACAACTTTGCGTAACATAATTGGTGAACTTGAACTTGATCAAACTCTCACATCTCGCGACACTATCAACACCAAACTTCGTGCTGTACTTGATGATGCAACCGACAAGTGGGGCGTGAAAGTTAATCGCGTCGAGCTTCAAGACATCACTCCTCCTGCAAGTGTACTCCAAGCTATGGAGAAGCAGATGCAAGCCGAGCGTAACAAACGCGCCACCATTCTTACCAGTGAAGGTGACAAGGCAGCTGTCATTCTGCAATCGGAAGGTGAGAAGACTTCAACTATCAATCGCGCTGAGGCCGAGAAACAAAAAGCTATTCTTGCTGCTGAAGGTGAGGCTCAGGCACGCATTCGTCGCGCCGAAGCCGAAGCTATCGCCATCGAGAAGGTTACCGAAGCTGTGGGCAAGAGCACTAATCCTGCCAACTATTTGCTAGCTAAGAACTACATCGAAACATTGCAAACCATCGCTGGTGGTCCAGCAACCAAGACTGTTTACCTCCCCTACGAAGCAAGCAACCTCATGGGTAGCATAGGAGGAATTAAAGACATGTTCAAAGCAGGAGAATAATATCCTACACAATATTTAATAATTTAATGCTCCGATTACTGCAGTTGGAGCATTACTTTTTAAATAAAATATTGTAACTTTGCAAAAAACTAATATTCTATTATAATCTTTAAAATAATATTTGTAATGAAAACAGCTTTAAACACTACAGCAGCTCCTGCTGCCATCGGTCCTTACAGTCAAGGCATAGCTGCCCAAGGTAAAATTATTTTTCTATCGGGACAACTTCCCATCGACCCTGCTACCGGTGCTTTTCCCGAAGGTGGTATAAAAGAACAAACCCGTCAGTCACTTCTCAATGCTCAGGCCATTCTCAAGAGTGCCGGTCTTGATCTTAACAATGTTATTAAGACTACAGTTCTCCTGAGCGATATTGCCAACTTTGGTCCTATGAACGAAGTTTATGCCGAATTTTTCGAGCAACCATTTCCAGCCCGTTCAGCGTTTGCTGTAAAAAACCTTCCAAAAGGTGCATTGGTAGAGATTGAAATGATTGCTGCTGAATAATTTCTATATATTTTTTAAAGAAATGGATAAGTTACTATAAATACGTAATTTATCCATTTTCATAATATTATTGATAACTTGTTGATAACTCTGAAAAAAGCAGTATAAAACTTTTTTGAAAAAAGTGGACTAAAAATTTGGATTTTGCTAACTCGTCGGGCTTATAAAATAGTTTCCAAAAAACAAATATATTACTCACATTATATAGTATATTTTTTACACATGATTTATAGCATATTTGTGTATTATTATTTAAGTTTTTTATTAACTTTGCAAATTGTAAACAGCTTGTTAATAAACTTCACAAATTATTATAAATCAAGATATAAAGTTGTAAATAAACTATAAATATTATGCTCTTTAATAATAATAACTCAAAAATAAAGTATTATTGAAAAAAGTTTTCAACTAAATTAACAAGCTAATATCATCAGTATAAATCTTTTTATAAATAATTAAATAAAAAATAATATAATTGTTATATGAATGTTGAAAAAGGCTATGTTGATGTACCCATTCCTGAGGGCATTGACCTGAAAGAAGAAATATTGAGGCTCAAGAAGGAGAGAAACGCTGTGATAATGGCGCACTTCTATCAGCGTGACGAAATACAGGATCTTGCCGACTACATTGGTGATAGTTTAGCGCTGGCACAACTGGCCGAAGAAGTGGAAGCACCAGTGATTGTATTGTGCGGCGTTCACTTCATGGGCGAGACTGCCAAGATTCTGAGCCCAGAAAAGATAGTAATAGTCCCCGACCTCAATGCTGGTTGTTCATTGAGCGACAGTTGTCCTGCCGATGAGTTTGAAGCATTCATAAAGGAGCATCCTGGATATACTGTTATCAGTTATGCTAATACTAGTGCTGCCGTTAAGGCTCTCACCGATGTTATTGTAACCAGCGGTAACGCCAAGCAAATTGTTGATAGCTTTCCCGAAGATGAGAAGCTTATTTTCGGTCCCGACCGCAATCTAGGCAACTATATTAATAGTATTACCGGTCGCAACATGCTTGTGTGGGATGGTTATTGTGAAGTGCATGAGAAGTTCTCGATTGAAAAGATTATAGAACTCAAGAAGGAGCACCCCGACGCTCAGGTGCTTGTACATCCAGAGTGTCCTAAGCCTATCCGATTGATTGCCGACAAAATTGGCTCTACAAAGGCATTACTCGATTATTCGGTGGCTAGTGATTGCAACAAATTCATAGTGGCTACCGAGAGTGGTATCCTCTATGAGATGAAGAAGAATTGTCCTGATAAGGAATTTATTCCTGCTCCTCCCGACGATGCCGGCTGCGCATGCAACGAGTGTGCCTACATGAAACTCATAACGCTAGAAAAATTATATAACTCACTTAAATACTTGGCACCAACCATTGAGGTTGACGAGGAGACACGCGTCAAGGCCGTGCGCCCCATAGAGCGCATGCTGGATATTTCTAATAGGCTTGGACTCATCAAGAAGTAATATTAAATAAATATTATGCGAAAGATATATTTTCTATTAATAGTAATACTTAATTTTTCTACAATTATGGCACAGAACAACGTATTTGATTTTACAGTGAAGGACCGCAAGGGAAACGATGTGTCTTTGAGTGAATACAAAGGTAAAGTTTTACTCATTGTAAACACAGCTACAAGATGTGGATTTACACCTCAATATGAGGAACTTGAGGTACTTTATAAAAATTATAAGGACAAAGGATTTGAGATTCTAGACTTTCCATGCAATCAGTTTGGCAATCAAGCCCCTGGTACCGAAGATGAGATTCATGAATTTTGCACTTTAAATTTTGGCACTGAGTTTCCACAGTTTAAGAAGATTGAGGTAAATGGCGAAAATGAACATCCTTTGTTCACATTCTTAAAGAAGGAAAAAGGTTTTGATGGTTTCAATCTTGAGCATCCTATTGGAAAAATTCTCGACGAGATGTTGAGTAAAGCTAACCCTGACTATGCCAAAAGTGCCGATATAAAGTGGAATTTTACCAAGTTTTTGGTAAATAAAGAAGGTGTAGTTGTAGCACGATATGAACCCACTCACGATATTACACTTATTGAGCAGGATATAGCTGAATTGCTAAATGGTAAAAGTTGTTGTTGCTGTGGGAAATGAAATTATTATATATAAAACTAAAAAAGGCTCTAAGCATTGTGCTTAGAGCCTTTTTTATTAATTAGATAGTGCAGTTTTTTATTTACCAAAGTAGCGTTTCAGCAGGGCAGCGAAGCCTTGTCCGTGACGCGCCTCGTCACGAGCCATTTCATGAACAGTGTCGTGGATGGCATCGAGGTTTTGAGCCTTGGCAAGTTTAGCAATGCGAGTTTTATCTTCGCAGGCACCAGCTTCGGCAGCAGCACGTTTTTCAAGGTTGGTTTTGGTATCCCAAACTACCTCGCCCAGCAATTCGGCAAAGCGAGAAGCATGGTCGGCCTCCTCAAGAGCATAGCGTCTGAAAGCCGCAGCTATTTCGGGATAACCCTCTCGATCGGCTTGACGAGCCATTGCCAAATATTGTCCTACCTCGCTACACTCACCAGCGAAGTGATCACGTAATCCTTGCAGTATTTCAGGGTCAACGTCCTTAGCAATACCAAGAACATGCTCGGCAGCGTAGTTCACGTTGCCTTCTTCCATTTTCTTGAATTTGATAGCTGGAACTTTACATTGTGGACATTTCTCGGGAGGCGTGTCGCCCTCATGAACATAACCGCACACTGTGCATATCCATTTTTTTGCCATAATCAATTGATTGTTTTGTTGTTGTGAAAATTAGTTTTATTAATAATTGTGATTAGATGTGCATTTATTCAACTACTTCCTCGAAGTCTTCGGGTCCAACACCACACAATGGACACTCCTCGGGTGGATTCTCGCCTTCATGAACATAGCCGCACACTGTGCATTTCCATTTTTTCATAATAGTTTTGTTTTAAAGTGAATAAATAGTTAAATTATTGATTATCAAAGGTACAAATATACAATTAATATATTAGAATACCAATTTTTTTTTGTTAAAATTTAAACTTTTGGTCAATTATTTTATTCATAATATAAAAAAATACTTCATTTGGTAGTAAAATTAAAAGTTTTTGTTATCTTTGCAAGCATAAAAAATAGAATATTAACTAAAAAATTCACGATATGAAAAAATTAAGTATTACTCTTTTGCTGTCGTTGATGATAGTGGGATTAAGCTCTTGCGATGTGCATTTTTGGTCGGTGCTTTCGGGCTCACGATGGTATGCTATTGAGGGAGTTGATGGATATAGCCGTTTCCCCATCTATACTACCGACTATGACTACATGGAAATTCAGTTCTATACCAATGGAACTGGTACGATGGCATTTTATGATGATTATGGATATTGGGGTAGCTATGGTTTTGAATGGGATGATCATGGTGACTATGTAGTTATTTACTATTATGATGGTGGTCATGACTATTTCTATTATGATTATCGAAATGGATATCTTTATTTGTCAAGAAGTCCTTACATGAACTCCTACACGGTATTTCAGCATTAACAATAGTATATAAAACAAAATAAAGAGTCTGACTTCATTTGAAACCAGGCTCTTTATTTTTCTAATTAAATTTTGTATTAGTTTACTATTTGTCGTCTTCTAAATCTTCTATTTGTTCAATGATGTCGCGATAATGGCGTTGGGTCTTGAAGTGCACAATAAGGCCCATTATAGCTCCTAGAGTAACACATATTATGAAGAATGGAATGAAATAGTCTATATTTTCCATTTTTTTACCCATTTCCCAGCCACCCCAGGCAGCCCATCCCAGCACAACGGGAACAGCGAAGAAAGGCCAAATAGCATCGCGTTTCTTGGCGACTGCTACTTTACGTTTGGCATCAAGTAGATTGCCGTTGGCGAAATCTTTTTTACTAATTTCATAACTGTTGAAAATCATAAATCCTACTACTGCAAGCATCATTACACAAGATGCAATCCAAAACATCATTGACATACCGGCTAACTTTACAAATGCCCAGTAACCATAAGGAATCATAGCCAGTGCAACTAAACCTATTATAAGGTAGCGTTTGTTGATTGTGCTCACCCCGTGTTTGACGGCTCGGCGGATAATGCGATCGTTTACTATAGTTTGATTATCAAGTTTATTTTGAAGTATTGCCATTTGCTGGCGCATTTCGTCAATATTGAAGTCTTCCATAATTTTGAGAGTTTTTAATCGTTCATTTTTTTAAGTTGTTCTTTGATGCGGTAGAGGCGGCTACTAACGTTGGTGGTTGAGATTCCAACAACTTGTCCAATCTCCTCGTAGGGCATGTTCTCAAGCCACAGCAGCACTATGGCACGGTCAAATGGTTTGAGTCGGCTTATGCGCTTGTGAAGCATGTCAACCTGGCGAGTATCTTCGTCACGATCCTCAAAGAGGTTGATGTTCATTGATAGTGGTTCGGTTGCATTACGGCGCTTTTTGCGGTCAATTGAGATGCAGGTGTTGAGAGTTACGCGGTAAATCCATGTTTTCACATCGCTGCGGTTCTCAAATCCCTCAAATCCTCGCCACATGTTGATGACTGCCTCCTGGAAGAGATCGTTTACCTCATCAGCATCTTTTGAGAACATGTAACACACAGTGTAAATTGTGCTTTTGTTCTGTTTGATGGTTTGAGCAAATTTGCTTTCTAGTTCGTTCATCTTTTTGTAGTGTTTTAAAACTTTTTTTGACCATTAGACGCACTACTCTCAAAAAAGTCACACAAAAATAGAAAAAAATTCCATATCTTGCAAAAGCAACAAATTTGTGTGTTTTTTGTTAATGAGATTGTGCAGATGGAGTAAAAGTTATAATTTTGCAGTGAAGAAAAAATAAAAAAGACAATTACTATGAGACATAACATATTATTATATAGTATAGTGCTGTTTATAGTGGGAACATTGTGCAGTTGCAGTAATAATAAATTTCAGGCCGATATTGAGCTTAAAGGTCTTGGAAATCAGCGGGTGCGCATTGTTTATTGCGGTGCCGACGGTAATATTGTCGACACATGGCAACTGGCCGAGAAAGACCACTTGCTCATTAAAGGCAGTTGTGCAAGTCCTTCTATGATGTATATATATAATAGTATGAGTGTTTCTATAATGCGTCTTGTAGTCAGCGGTGGCGACAAAATTAAAGTGACTGGAAAACTAATAAATAGTTATGACTTGAAGGTTGAAGGCAGTGACATTCTCGTGAAATGGAATAATTTTATTGTACAGCACAAGGCAGCTTATCAAGTAAAAAATCCTCAAATGCTCAATCCTGAGATAGAAAAATTTGTAAAATCTAATCCCAGGAGTGTAGTGTCTACTTTACTAGTTCTGTTTGATTATTCACCAAGCGATGATACAAAAATTGACAAACTCCTTGAAATGATTGATGATGTTGCCAAGCCAAATTCTTTATTGGAAAGTTATAATGCTATGAAAAGTAGAATAATAAAACCCTCTACCGAAATAGGCACATTAAATTTGTTTGAATTGATTAGCCAGGATTTTGAATCAACTTCTTTTAAAGGTGGAAAGCCAAGTGTGTTGTTCTTCTGGGACAAATTAATGGAAAATAATGAGCGAAAAACAGTCATAGAAGAATTAAAAATGCTCGATCAAGAAAAGGTAAAAATAGTTGATATAAACATTGATGCCGACTCTACTTCATGGAATTCAACCGTTTCAGGCGATAGTACCTCGTGGAAACACTATTGGGTTCCTGGATCGATGATGAATTCTGAAGTTATTAGGCTTCAAATTGTTAGTACTCCAACGATAATTGTAACTGATTCACTAGGAAAACAGCTCTATCGAGGCAACGATGGAACTAAAGCACGACAGATTATAGAGTCTTTATAATCAGCAGTTTACATAGAATTTATATAAGTCATTAATGATTATTATTGACATTGTTATTTTGTGATTATAATTTTATGTTAAATTATTTATTTTATTATTAATTACTGTAAATCATTTATTATTTTATTTAAATTATTTACCTTATTAAATAAAAATATTCACATAAATTATATATTTTAAATAAAATTTTAAATTAAAATAATTGCACATTATTATCAATAATTATAATTTTGCCGTCGATATTATTACAAAAACAAGAACTATTGAGTTTTTGGGGAATACGTAATACACAATTTTTTATTATTACTTTTATTATTTTATTGAGAATAACACTATGAAGAAAACTTGGAAATTTTTTATCCTTACATTGTTAGTAATAGCTGGTATACTCCCAGCAGCAGCTACTGTGTATCACGAGACAACCACCAAAGTCACAAAGTTTGACTATAGTAATTACACCTATACTTATATAGATGCTAATGGTGTAGAAAAAACTGCCAGTATTATGGACGAGGCCAACAGCCCCGAACAGATTAAAGCATTAGTGAAGGCTATTTACACCGACAAAACAATCCCAGGTATCCACTATGCCTATGACTTCGGTGGCGAGCAGTGGCGCAAGATTAACTATAATGCCTATGCCCATGCAAGTGTTGATCCCAGTAAACCTATGAAAGTCACTTGGGACAATGCTGACCCAAACGAGGTGATTGAGAATCCTGAGCAAGACGGAATGACCTTGCTCATGGTGAACGTGAAAGACAGCTGGTACAGGTCTTATGCCAACGGCAAGAGCGACAGCACCGACTACATGCTCAACAACGCTATATCATCGGTTAAATTGATGTCGCATTTTACCAGAGTGCATGATGCTGAAAATCCTGGTTACCTTTACTCATTTGAAGGTGTCACAAACCGCTTCTTCATCATTTCTAAGGGCAAGCCCAGAGCAAGCTATTGGGCTCCTTTCTATCGCCTGTTTGAGCAAATCAGCCCCGTGAAAGGTGATGGTGGCCACAATTCCAACGACTTCATCGACGAGATTAAGCAGGGCCACCCTTATCCCTGCTACCACGACTGCACCAACGTGATTGGTTTCGGTAACAGCACAACTTATGACCATTGGTTTGAGATTGCTTCGACTGGTGAGTCTTACGCCCTTGAAAACCTGTCGATTTTCATACCTGACCGTCGTCTGGAATATGGTTATAATGAATCTAAAGATCGCGACACTCGTAATAATCTCAGTGATACTCACACTGACGCACAGATTTTCAAGAACTACGAGAATGGCGATGGTGATCTTACAGTGTTGCCCAAAGTGCTCATGTACACCGCCGACCTCAATGCCGTGGCAACGCCATCAAGCGAGACCTATGGTTTCTATGATATAAATCTTGACTGGAGCACTTCATTCACTTATGAGAACCTGGGTACTCATGTGCCACAGCATTTCTATGTATATATCTTAAATGACGACGGCACTCGCACCTTAATTCAGGATGTACAGAAGGACGAGAACGGTATGGTGCGCGTTCAAAACCACAGTTACCAAGTGGAGCAGACCGATGAGCAGCAGACCATCCGCTATGTCATCACAGCTCATCCCATCAACTACAAAGTAGATGGCACTTCCGTGCTACGCAACAAGGACGTGACAGATGACAGTGAAGACGAAACACCTTACATCACCATCAGTGCCGAGAGCCCCGTGCGCACCGTTATCATTCCAAGTAAGAAATACGCGTTCTTTAACGAGGTTTCGGAATATCGCAGTCGCTATCACATCGAGAGTTCAACCAAGCAGATAAATATCTACAAGAACACTGTTTCGATTACTCCTTCTTCAATTCAAAGCTATGAGACTATCCGTCCCGAGGCTTACAGGGTATATCGCAAATATGGTAGCACCGACAAACCTATCGCTACCGTAACATTCACCCCAATTGATAATGAAGAGGGTTTGAAACAGTACAGCTACACTGTAGAATACGACAACAACACTCAGGATCTTGGCTTCCTCTTTGATGATGAAGAACCTGTCACCAGTGGCACAATCACAAGTTTCGAGAACTCGACAGTGAAGATTATTGACCGTTTCAGCGAATCGACTGCCAAAAACAATCACTACGACCAATATATCTACACATTCAAGGAGCAGAAGACCAATGGCTATTATGCTTGCAGTGACAAGTATGTAGTACCTGTTTACAAGACTACTAACGAAGTGGGCGGCGAGGGTCGCACCCTTGACGAGGTGATTGCCGATACTGATCATAGTGCTAAGGCTACTCCTGATAACACCATCACATTCAACGCCATAAACAATCCTGCCGCCAACGTACAGAACTATGAGATACGCCGTCTGAAATCCAATAACTTTAAGAATTTCGACAAGATTGGCAAAGCCGAGAACTTCCAGAACAGTGGTAATTACTACATCTATGCCCTGAACGATGCTGGTCAGCTCAACGAGCTGGTAGGTACCCAGACAGTGGGCACCGAGGGTGGCAACATCACCACTCACGACATCAACAGCTCGAGCGACAACCAGAAGAGCAACTACGTGCCAGTAATCAACACTCTCTACAATGGTGACGCCTCGAAGCCAAACTCTTACGGCTGCGAAATCCAGAGCACTCTATATCCTCAGGTTGAAGTAGAGATTGCAGCAATGGAGAAGAGCGAGCCATTCTATGAAGATGGCGGTAACAAGATGGGTTACCGTGTGAATTTGAGTATCACTCCCAAATTGCCAAAATCCACCGAAAGCAGCATCAATTACGTTTACTATTACCGTGTGTGGCGCGAGATTGACACAAAGAACAATCCTACACTCATTGAGGGCGAGAGACTGCTCAACCGCGAGAATATGCAGAGCGGTGAAGGTATAGATCCAAATACTGGCCTTATGACACAATGGGCAAGCGATTATGAGTGCCTCTACACCATCTATCCAAGCAATGATCCTGTGAGCGTTAACGACCTCTTCATTGACTGGGCTTACGACGGCAACAAGAATGTGAACTACATCGTGCGTCTCTATGCAACCACAATTCCTGGAGAAAACGGTGCAGGCCATGACCACAATACTATGGCAGTGACCGAAGGTGGAAGCGGTAAAGACTACTTCATTGCCGAGGATAAGATTACTGCTAAGTTCAACAATGGCACTCCAACAGCCATTGGCACTATCAATGCCGAGTCTAAGGTGGTGGGCGTGACCTACTACAACATGATGGGTATTGCAAGCAGCCGTCCATTCCAGGGTGTGAATATCGTGGAAACCCGCTATAGCAACGGAGCTACTACAACTAGCAAAGTGATATATTGATCAGTAGTAAAGGGATTTTTAATACTTTCTTGACTCCCTTCATATTAAATAATTCTCAATAACGTGGACGGCCCATGCGTGTGCATGGGTCGTTTTTTTGTTCATTATTATTGATTTAGATCTATTATATAATATACTTGTGAAACACACTGGATCAATCAGTGTGTTTTTTCACTCTAATTATGGATTTTTTTCCATAATTATTCATTATTACAAAATAAATGTGTAATTTTGCGTTCTAAAAGTAATGAGGTTATTAATCAATAGGAAACTTTTAAGAAAATCATTATAAATCATTTACAGCTATGGCAAAATTTGATAAGTCAGTTTTAGCGAAGTATGGCATCACCGATGTTCAGGAGGTGCTTTACAACCCAACTTATGAGGTATTGTTCAACGAGGAGACCAAAGATGGTCTCGAGGGTTTTGACGTGGGCCAGGAGACTGAGCTTGGCGCCATCAACGTGATGACTGGTATATACACCGGTCGCTCGCCTAAGGACAAGTTCATTGTTATGGACGAGAACAGTAAGAATACTGTGTGGTGGACTACTCCCGAGTATCCAAACGACAACCACCCTGCAAGCCTTGAGACTTGGGCTGCAGTGAAAGAAATGGCTCAGAAGCAACTGAGCGGCAAGCGCTTGTTTGTTGTTGACGGATTCTGCGGCACCCACAAGGACACCCGTATGAAAGTTCGCTTTATCATGGAGGTGGCATGGCAGGCACACTTCGTGACCAATATGTTCATTCGTCCACAGAACGAGGAGGAGTTTGATCAGGAACCAGACTTTATTGTTTACACCGCAAGCAAGGCAAAGGTAGATAACTACAAGGAGCTTGGACTCAACAGTGAGACAGCAGTAGTATTCAACGTTTCGAGCAAAGAGCAAGTAATCCTAAATACCTGGTATGGTGGTGAGATGAAGAAAGGTCTCTTCTCGATGATGAACTACTATCTGCCATTGAAGGGTATTGCAGCAATGCACTGCAGCGCCAATACCGATATGAATGGTGAGAACACTGCCATCTTCTTCGGTTTGAGTGGTACAGGTAAGACTACTCTTTCTACCGATCCTAAGCGCAAACTCATCGGTGATGACGAGCACGGCTGGGACGATGAGGGTATCTTTAACTTCGAAGGCGGATGTTACGCCAAGGTTATCAACCTTGATAAGGAGAGCGAGCCCGACATCTACAACGCTATCCATCGTGATGCATTGCTAGAGAATGTGACTGTTGACGCCGAGGGTAAGATTGACTTCGCCGACAAGAGCGTGACAGAGAATACCCGTGTAAGCTACCCAATCTACCACATAAAGAACATCGTGCGCCCACAGAGCCACGGTCCCGCTGCTAAGCAGGTTATTTTCTTGAGTGCTGATGCTTTTGGCGTGCTGCCTCCAGTATCAATCTTGACTCCAGAGCAGACCAAGTACTACTTCTTGAGTGGTTTCACTGCTAAGCTTGCGGGTACCGAGCGCGGCATTACCGAACCTACTCCTACCTTTAGCGCATGCTTCGGTCAGGCGTTCCTTGAGTTGCATCCAACCAAGTATGCCGAGGAACTCGTTAAACGCATGCAGGTGAGCGGTGCTAAGGCCTATTTGGTGAACACTGGTTGGAATGGCACTGGTAAGCGCATCTCTATCAAGGACACCCGTGGTATCATCGACGCTATCCTCAATCACAGCATTGACAATGCGCCTACTAAGGAGATTCCATTCTTCAACTTCACCGTTCCCACCCAGCTCGAAGGCGTAGATCCAGGCATCTTGGATCCACGCGACACTTATGCTAACCCCGCAGAGTGGGAAGAGAAGGCTAAAGACTTGGCAAGTCGCTTCATCAAGAACTTTGCTAAGTATGAGAGCAACGAGGCTGGTAAGGCACTCGTAGCCGCTGGTCCACAGCTTTAATCAGATTTCAGAAATCAGATTTAGGAAAATTAATCGCCACGAGCAACCAATGCTCGTGGCGATTGTTGTTTATTAAATGGCAATATCAATTAGCTTATTGCCAGTGAGTGAGGTGATAGGTGATGGTTGTGCCCGAGTCACTAGTGCGGCTAAGTGTCATGGTGGTTGTATTAAGTGTAACTACATTCATTGTAGTAACGGTGCTCAGGTATATATCGGGCAGCTGGTCATCCACACGAGGGCTAAAGCGGTTGTCGACGAAGTTGATAATAATCGTCTTGCCATCGTCGCTCTCTTGCCATTCAGCATAGCTTTCTAAATTTTGGTGAAAGACTTCGTCCACATGCCTCACACAGAACACTTTGTTCTGAAACAAGAAGTAGAACTGACCATCGTAGGCGGCATCGGGTTTGCCATCAACCTCTACAGTATCGAGATGCCACAGTCCAAACCACAGCCCTATGTCTCCATTGTTGCGTGAGCAGCCATTCAGTGCTGCAAGGGCGAGCAATGCCAAAATGATATGTGAAACAGTTTGTCTCATCGCTTGAATGTGAAATTGCCGTTATATGTTATAGAAATAAGAGCTCCAGTGTTGTTGCCACCGTAGAGTTTGCCATGGTCGTGTGCCAGCTGGGCCTTAAGCTGTAAGCCCGAAACGCGTTGTGGAGTGTAGCTGACTTCAATCATCATCGAGGTGCATTTTAGCGGCTCAACGTGTGGAATGAACGGTGTGCCGAACGATTTACGCCACGACAGCATGGTGCGGTAACTAACCTGACTTCCAAACTCACCCATAACAGCCATGTGGAAACCACGCAAGCGGTTGTCGGTGAAACGCATATAGCCGTCGGTGTTGTAGAGCGGCGAACGTGCCATGGGCGTACCAATCGACATACCGCGATTTTGGTAGCCGTTGTAGCAGTAGTTATTGTAGTAATCGTCGCTACCAGTGGCTTTGTATGTAATATCGCTGCCATTGGGATGAAAGTCATCTATTATGTCTTTATATGAAAAATGAATTGCTCCGCTCTGGTTCATCAAGTCTAGAAATTCCACTACTGCACCTGTCACTATTCCGTGACCTCCACTGCGGTATTCCACTCCCCACAATCCGTCAAAGCCGTTCATCTTGCCAATTCCTGAACCGTCTTCCCATAGTGACTGGTAGTAGCCTCGTACCATGTCGCCGATTGGTAGGTGATAATCGAGTGCAATGTCCCACGAACCCACATGGTTGCCTTGCACATAGGCTTGATCTCCCTGGTTTTCACCACCGCTGCCAGCAAAGAGAGCTCGCCAGAAGGCTTTGAATGTGGGCTTCATTTTCACTGTCATCGATTTTTCTCCTTTTTCATAATAGTAGGCATTGCCAGCAAACTGGCATGCCGCCTGTGCTCCTATCGTGAGAATTAGCGGTTTGTTGGGATTAGTGCGGAAATGGATATTCTTGTAGTTAAACCAGTAGTGGGTGGTAATAAAGTTGTTATAATAATTGTAATGATTCTTAAGCCATATGGTGCTGTGATGGCGGTAGTAGCCATATTCACCCTTGATTTGCAGCCAACCATGAGTGAAAGGTACATTTTGGAAATTGATAAACCCTGCTCTTGCTCCAAATGCTGCTCGAGCATTGCCGCTCATCACCAGATCACCGCTGCTTAAATCACGATTGACAAATTCAGGGTCAATGTCTTTTTGTCCAATGGTGAGGAAGACGCCACGGTGTTTACCCTCTATCCATAGTTGCTGCATCCACAATCGTGCAGGATGTTGAGGGTTGGAGGTCCAAGCCATGTGCTCGGAGTCATAGCGCTGGTAGTCTATGCTCGACGACCAGCCACCCCACATCTCGGCTCCAGCACCCCACGAGAGACGGCGAGTAGTGTCCATATCATGTTTGATACCCGCTGAGAGCAACGCTGAGTGCTGCTGAGTGACGGTTCCATGCCGATTGCTGGATATATAGTAGGGGGCAAACTCACTGCCGCCTGTGTTGATGGTGAGACCCACGTTATAGTCAACAGCAATGCTGTCGGTTGCGCAAGCAATTGAACCACCCACAATCATAGCCAAAATCAGGCACAATATATCCTTTTCAAATCTTATCAATAACAATATATATTTACTTATATAACGTCTTAATTACTGCTTTTGTTGTATGAATAAAGGATCAAACACTACTACAATTTGTGTATGTAAAGGATTTTACCGATAGTTGCAAATTATTACAAAAATGGATATACCAAAATATGAGATTTAAGGCTTGGTTGAAGCGCGTGAGCGAGATCATGAAAGAGTTTATTGCAATTCATAACTTGCACACGAGCACCGCCACATATGCTCGCAGTGCGGATATGGCTTATAGATGTGTTATTGGAAATAATGTGGATGTAATCTTTTGGAGCCATGAAGAAACAAAACTCTCATCAACCATGATATGTGTCGATGTGGCGGCTCTTTTTGGCGTCGGTAATTTCATCGAGATTAATCAAGATGCCGCTTTCTTCCACGTCGCCGAATTCGTGGTTGATGGCAGTTCCCAGCATGCGCATGGTGGGTGACAGACTCATATATGCATTGACTAGCGGCGGTATGTTGATGCCTTTGCTGCGTATATAAGTATTCAATCGACGATAGTCGGTCTTAAAGTCATCACCTTCAAAATAAGCAGCAACTTCACGCATGTCGTGACCAGTGTCAAGGGGGTGAATGGGGGTGACAAGTTTATCATGGTCGGGGAAATACAGATGCAGGAAAGCGAGAAGCAAGTTGCGGCAGTCGACAGGATAGCTGGTGTACATTGTCATCTTACCAAAGAGGTATTTAATCTCGGGGTGTATGACAGTGAGCGCCCCAAGTCCGTCCCATAGGTTGTCGAGGGCGAAGATTCCTTTGGCACCAACGCGGCTGGACTGGTATTCGGGCCTGACGAAGGAGCGTCCCAACTCCAGAGTGTAGGGCAAGTAATTATTTATGAAATCATCGGAGAAGTGGAACATGTGCGACATGGCGATGCGAGGGGTGTTGTTCTTGTCAAAGGTCATGTTGCTGCCGGTTATGTAACGGTAGGCGCCTAATATTTCACGATTGTCGGGGTTCCATACCAACAATTGCTGGCATGCGGGTTCCATGAGATCAAACTCATCGATGTCGCATGATTTGCCAGTACCTCCGCCGGCATGCCTGAAAGCTATTTCGCGCAGTCGACCTATTTCTAGCATAGTGTTGGGCGAATTGTGAGCGTCGATGACATAAATCTCGTTGCCCGCCTTGTTGGTGGGTCGCAAGAAGCGTTCAGGCGTGAGTTCCTGCTCTATAAGTTTAGTTTTGACTTTTTCTATTATCTTCTCCTGAGTCATAGCATTACGGCATAATTAAGAATTCTGCATCTCATAAACTTTCTCGCGTAGGCGTGTAGCCTCTTCGCGTGCATTGTGGTTGTCAAGTGATTGCCAGGGAATGGGCTTTCCAAAGTGGACATTAAAAGTGCTGCCGCTTGACTTGAACATCTCGCTGGGTAGCAATATCATCTCGTAGTTGAATTTGATGCCCAATTTCTCACGCCACCGAGCCATTCTATAGAAAAACTTACTGTTTTGTCCTTCGAAATATACGGGAATGATATCGCGTTTAGAGCTTACAGCATGGGTTACAACAAACTTCTTCCACTCTAGGTCTCCAATCACTCCACGCTTGAGACGGCGAGAGCATAAGCCAGCGGGGAAGGTTATCATTTGTCGGTCGCTCTGGTACTGTTCTTCTATATCTTGGGCATAGGTTCGTGATTGACGTCCATGTTTGTTGACAGGCATGAAAATGTTGTCAAAAGGCTTTACTGCCATGAGCAAGTCATTGACGATGAACTTGATATCTCCATCGTAACGATGGCCAATGAGCGATATTAGAGCCATACCGTCCAATCCGCCCAATGGGTGGTTACTGGCAAAGATAAATCGCCCCTCGCCGGGAATATTTTCCTCGCCCTTGGCCTTCAGCTTTATGTTGAGATCGTCAAGCGCAATGTCGGCTGCCTCTACACCTTTCTTATTACCGATATCGTTAAGAATTTTGTTGAGACCATCTTGGCGTATGATGCGCTCCACACGGCGTATGAGCCATTTGGGAATATATTTGTAGTGACGAGGCAGGCGCTGCCTTATCACACTTTCTACATCTATTTGCAATGGCTTAGTTTCCATACAAACAAGAAATTTTCAAAACACAAAGTTAGAAAATATTGCGCAAAAAGAGTTGAATAATTCAATAAAACTTTTAAAAAAGCAGAAAAAATGGGGTGATGCCACTTCAATTCTCCCCATTATTTAGGAATGAAGGATTTTTCTTAGGTTTATTTGTGGTGGTTTTAACTAAAAAGACTAAATTTGCAAGAATAATATAATCATCTGATTTCATAACTATTGAGCGACAACAAGACAAATAGAATCAACCATTTGGAAAGCAAAGGTTTGATGCTACTATTGGGAGAGGTAGTGGCATTGGGTCTTGTGGTCGCATATACAGCACCCAATTTTGACTTTGTTGGAACTTTAAGCATAGTTCTCGCTTTTGCTGTTGCTTATCTTGTTCCACGTTTCGTATACTCTCAAAGTAAGATATCGTGCTCATGGGGGCAATGGATGTTGCTCATAGTAGCAACAGCGATTGCCTTCTACTCAATCTATAGCATGAAGATGGGAACAATGAATCCTGATGACACGCTTGAGATGCCTGCTTTGAGCTCCGACAGTGGAGGATACTATGCATGGGCATTATCGCATTATGATGGTCGTTGCCCTTCGCCTCAAGTGACTTATTGTGGCATATCCATGCTGATGGTGGGTTTGTGGAAGGTGCTGGGTGTTAGCGTGGTATGGCCCTTGGCTTTAAACTATATGTGCTTCCTCCTTACTATGGTGATGACTGGAAAGATAGCTCATCGCCTTCTGAGCTATCGTTTTACTTCAACAGCTCCATCGACCATTGCAGCAAGTGCAATGCTCATGACGGCATTGATGTGTTTTTTGGTTTCACAGTCAATGAGAATTCAAAAGGAGGCTTATTGCGCTTTAGGCTTTGCTTTGGTTGGATATGCCTTTGTTGGAATGTGTTTCACCAATCTGACCAGTAAAGAGAAACGGCGTGACATGGCGCTATTTCTGATAGGAACACTTATTATAGCATTTGTAAGAACCAATTTTGTATATTTCATTGTAATAGGAGCTGCTATGATGGCGTTTGCCAACAAGTGCGCCCAATGGAAGCTTGGAACTCTTATGGCAGTCATTGCCTTGATTCTCACTTTCTTGTTCAATTACATGTTCTGCTACACTATCGAGCATCAATACCTTATATTAGAAGGTGGAGAAACCATGGCTCGTGATTTCAAGATTGGCACACCACAGCAACCATATGTCTTGATTATTGGGGATTACTACTTTTTTCCAAAGTGGGAGCGCTTGTTGTTGCTGCCCATCACCACTGGTGTTCAATTTATTATACCTTTTCCATGGCTCTATGACTATAGCAATGCTACAGTTCTCACCCTATTGCCTCGCATGAGGTTCATGTGGTACATTGTGGGAGGTGCTTGCATTTTCTATTACCTTTATATTAATGCAGTTCACTATAAAAGGTCAAACTTGGGCATATGGGCTTGGTGGCCTTTGGTTTCTTTTATGCTCATGTCGTTTATCACTGGGGGACTTGTAAGCCGATATGCCTTGCTCATACAACCACTCTTTGTGGTCGTGGCACTATATGTGTTGCTTCACATCAAGGAAGGCAATTACCGACGCTCCTTCTCCATTTGGATGATTGTATACTTTTTCATTCTCGTGGCGACTCTCATATTCTGCTATCACACTCAGGTTGAATTTTTAAAAAGTCAACATATTCTTTAAAAATACAAATACACCATTATGAAATTAGTTAAAACACTTACACTTGCGCTTTGCTTTACGATTGCAATGCCGTTGCTGGCACAAAACAAGTCACAGGGAGGCATTGACGCCGACATGATGCGGCAAATCACTCAGATTGCAGCATCCAAAAGCAATGCTGCGTTGAGCAATGCTATGGCATCAAATTCCATTGATGACCTGGCACGGAATTACAAGAACTCAACAGTCAACGACACTCATTTCAGCGTGGAAACACCCAAGCAGAGCATCCACAACCAGCGTTCCAGCGGGCGATGCTGGATGTATTCCAGTTTCAACGTGATGCGTGCCAATTTTGCACGTCGCCACAACGATACATTGCGTGTGGAGTATTCTCACGACTACCTATTCTTCTGGGATCAGCTTGAGAAGGCGAATCTCATGCTTCAAGGAGTGATTGATTGTGCCGACAAGCCACTTGACGACCAGCGTGTGCAGTTCTTCTTCCACCACCCTATCAATGATGGTGGTACATTCTGTGGTGCTGCCGACCTTGCCGAGAAATATGGACTTGTGCCTGTTGAAGTACAGCCTGAGACTTATACTGCTGAGCGCACCTCGCGTATGAGCCAACTGTTGTCATCAAAATTGCGTGAACAAGGTCTGGAATTGCGCAAGATGGTTGCCGATGGAAAGTCAAAAAGTGCCATCAAGCAGCGCAAGACCGAGATGTTGGGGGAAATCTACAGCATGCTTTCTCTCGTTTTAGGAGAACCTATAAAGTCATTCTCCTATGCTTTCAAGGATAAAGACGGAAAAACAGTAACTCCTGTGCGCACTTATACTCCACTGGAGTTCTTTCAGGAAACTCAAGGGGGACCTATCAACGGCACATTCATCATGGCGATGAATGACCCACGCAGGGAGTATTACAAGACTTACGAGGTGGAGTGGGACCGACACACCTACGATGGCCACAACTGGTGCTACATCAACCTTCCAATGGAAGACATTGCCCAGATGGCAATTGCATCGCTGCAGGATTCCACCAAGCTTTATTCGAGCTATGACGTGGGTAAGCAACTCAATCGTAATACGGGATACTTGTCACTCGATAATTATGACTACAGCACATTGTTTGGAACCACATTCGGTATGAACAAGGCCGAGCGCATCGCAACCTTCGACAGCGGCTCTACCCATGCTATGACACTCACAGCAGTAGATCTCGACGCCAAAGGCAATCCCATTAAGTGGAAAGTGGAAAACTCTTGGGGTGCTGATAGTGGGCAAAAAGGCTATATCATAATGACCAATGAGTGGTTCAATGAGTTTGCCTTCCGCCTTGTGGTCGACAAGAAATATGTGCCAGCCAATATTCTCAAGGCCAGTCAGCAGAAGCCCATTATGGTTATGCCTGAAGATCCCCTCTTCGATCTAGACCAGTAGATTAACGTTATTTAAATAGCATAAAATAATGAACCAAAAGCAACAGACTTTTGGTTCATTATTATTATTTGTGGATATCGTTCAAGGTGTAACAATAGTACCTATTGGCTCGCCTGATATAACCTTGTGCAGATTGCCTTTCACGTCCATATTGAAGACGTGGATGGGGAGGTTGTTCTCCTTGGCCATCACGGTTGCGGTCATGTCCATGACTTTTAGACCACGCTTGATGATTTCGTCATAGGTGATGGTGTCGAACTTTGTTGCTGTTGGGTCTTTCTCGGGGTCGGCGGTATAGATGCCGTCAACGCGGGTGCCCTTGAGCATCACGTCGGCTTCTACCTCGATGCCTCGCAGTGTGCTGCCAGTATCAGTAGTGAAAAATGGGTTACCAGTTCCACACGACATGATGGCGACTTTGCCTTGCTTCATGGCATCGATGGCGCGCCACTTGGTGTATTGTTCTCCCACGGGAGTCATGGCGATAGCGGTGAAAACTTGCGCTGGTTGGCCTTTAGCCTCAAGAGCCGATGACAGAGCAAGCGAATTGATAACTGTGGCAAGCATTCCCATTTGGTCGCCTTTCACGCGGTCAAAGCCGCTTGCAGCGCCTGATAGCCCGCGGAAGATGTTTCCGCCGCCAATCACGATTGCCACTTCTACACCAGCATCAACGAGTTCCTTGATTTGTTCGGCATAGTCATCCACACGCTCGCGGTCGATGCCATATCCTTGTGCTCCCATCAGCGACTCGCCGCTGAGCTTGAGCAAAATGCGTTTGTATTTTGTTTCCATAGCTGTGGGTGTTTAAGTTGGTTTTAAAAAAGAGTTGGACTGAGCAACAAGTCGCCGTGTCCAACTCTCTCTTTATTTTTGTTTTTTATTTATCGTAAGAGGTGTCACAAAAGTATTATTTGCCTCCCAATGCTTTAGCACGCTCAATTTGAGCATCAAATGCTCCAGGACTAGCATACTTGGTCTCAAGCTCATTATAAATAGCGAGCTCCTCGCTATATTTCTTCTGGAAGTGAAGCACGTTAGCTTTCTTGAGCATGAACGAGGGGACATAAGCCTTGTTATCGCCTGCCATCTTAATGGCCTTGTCGTAAGCGGCTAATGCCTTGTCATACTGCTTGGCATTTACATAGCAGTCACCGAGTAACGATTGAGAAGCTGGACCTGCAATTTTTCCCTTTGGCGAGTAATCCTCAAGATACTTGAGAGCCTTATTGCCTTGGCCTTGAGCATAAAGGATTGTGGCAGCTCTTAGTTTTGCCATATTGCCAGCTGGGTTGCTGTAGTTTTTAGCCACTTTCTCATATCCTTTAAGAGCATTTATTGTATCATTATTGATAATGAGCTCGGTATCGGCTTTTGAGAGTTCATTGTTAGCTTTTTCCAAGTTTGGTCCATAGATAAACTTAAAGTAAGCCCAAACGAGAAGAGCAATAATCAAAATACCCATCACAATCCAGTAGATGAGATTCTTGTGTTGCTCAAACTTTTGTTCGATACCCGACAGCGAATCATTGATTTCTTCAAGCTTGGTACGGGTTTCCTGTTGTTTCTTTTTTGCCATAATATATGTGAAAAATCAGTGTTTTTAATTTCTCTTTTTATTTTTGCGGTGCAAAAGTAATAGATATTTGCCTAATATAAAAGCAAATCGGGAAATTAATTTAAAAAAACTTGAAAAAAGGAGTGTTTTCTTCACTTTGCATATCGTTTTCAGGGTGTTGTAAGGATTGTTAAGCAGCTTTATCGTTTGTTTATATATTCATCTCATTAGTATATTATGGTGTATTTATTGAGTGAAATCATTCTTCTGCTGAAAAAAGATTGTGGGTATAATAATAATTACTAACTTTGTAGTTCATAGAAAAAACATATCACTGAAAGCTGAACATGAAATCCCATAGCCGTTTCAATAAATATGAATACACCATCTATGCAATCTTATTGCTGATGATTTTCTTGGCACCTACTTTCAGTGCCTTATTTCATGGCCATGACATCACCGACACAGAGTTTTTAGTTAATGACTTGCTCAGGAGCTGGAAGATTTTCATTGTCTATGTTATAGCACTCGCCATACACGACCAGATTATTGCACCATGGCTGGTTTACAAGCACAAGACGTGGTATTATGTAGCAGGTCTTGTCGTACTTGTTGGAATATTTCAATTGTATCAGTGCAACCAACGACCCGATAAGTTTCCCAATATTGCAGTTGAAGAGATAAATGATTTTGATAAAAATCCTATAGATGATTCTCAATCGTCGAATAACAAAGAATCTATAGGCAATTTACCCTTTGACCCCACAGTAGCGCCACCGCCGTTACAGCGTCGAGACATAGTGTCGTTTATTCTCTTGTTATTTGGCATTGGAACTAATCTTGGTGTGAAACTTTACGTCAGGTCATTAAGCGCGAAGCAAAAACTTGAGGAACTGGAGAAAGAGAATTCGAAGCAGCAATTAGAGCACTTGAAGTATCAGCTGCATCCTCACTTTTTCATGAACACGCTCAACAACATCCATGCCCTGGTCGACATCGACCCCCAAAAGGCACAACAAAGCATTATCGACCTATCGAAATTGATGCGCTACATTTTGTATGAGAGCAATCATGAGTTTGTTCAAGCCTCTCGTGAGGTTGAATTTATGGCCAACTATGTGAGCTTGATGAGCTTGCGATATAACGACAAGTTAAAATTCACAGTCGACAGTCCCGATGACGGACGAGAAATATGGGTTCCGCCATTGGTATTCATCTCGTTTGTGGAGAATGCATTCAAGCATGGTGTGAGCTACAACAAGGAGTCATATATCAATGTTGGCGCTAAACGCTACACGAGTGACAGCGGTGAGATGCGTCTCAACTACACGTGTCGTAACAGCAAGCCGCCCAAGTCAAATGGCAACGGCAAGAAAGTGAGTGAGGCAAGTGGTGTGGGTCTCACCAACATCAGGAGCCGTCTTGATCTGATGTTTGGCAAAAATTACACCCTCGACATCACCGATGGAGAAGATGAGTTTATTGTTAATATGGACATCCCTGTCTACACCAGTGACCCAAGTGCTCCGAGTGAAGAAGCGCTCCGAGATTAGATAAATGAACAAAATATAATTTAAAATAACATGATACGTTGCGTGATAATAGACGATGAGCCTCTAGCGTTGCAGCAGATGGAGGGCTACATCAAGAAAGTTCCTTATCTGGAACTTGTGGCTTCGTGCCAAAGTGCAGTTGATGCCAAGGAAATCATCGAGAATGAGAGAGTTGACGCGATGTTCTGTGACATCAACTTGCCAGAGCTAAATGGTTTGGACTTTGTGAAGTCGTTGGACAATCCTCCCATGGTGGTGTTCACCACTGCCTATAGTGAGTATGCCGTCGAGGGTTTCCAGCTCAATGCTATCGACTACCTGCTCAAGCCTTTTGGTTTTGAGGACATGAAGCGTGCTGCCGAGAAGATTAAGAAGCGATATGACGCATTGCGCACTCTTCAGGAGGTGAGCCAGATTGACGAAGATGACGCTATCTTCTTGAAGACCGAGTATAAGATTGTGCGCATAAATATCAGTCATATTCGCTATGTAGAGGCAATGAGCGAGTATTTGCGCATTTATCTTCAAGATTATTCTCGACCCATCATCGTCCTGCTGAGCATGAAGAAGATGGAGGAGCGCCTGCCAAGTCGACTGTTCATGAGAGTGCACCGCTCTTATATCATCAATTTGAAAATGATTAGAGAAATCAGCAAGAATCGCATCTCGCTGGGGGATGACATTGAAGTGCCAATTGGAGATAGCTACCGTGAGCAGTTTAATGCCTACATCAACAGCAAGTTCTTGACAAAGTAAAGGAAAGTAATCATCGAAAAAATAGGTCTATTGGTCAAAATGAGTGGTAAAATTTCCATCAAAGACTTCTAATGGTCAAAATGGGTGGTGCTTACAATCTGTAAGCAGAGCTAATATTATGAAAAACACCGAGGGGAGCGCCTAGCGACAAGGGGGCGAGC
>JAFZAC010000041.1 GCA_017548365.1 Muribaculaceae bacterium | reverse complement strand
GCTCGCCCCCTTGTCGCTAGGCGCTCCCCTCGGTGTTTTTCATAATATTAGCTCTGCTTACAGATTGTAAGCACCACCCATTTTGACCATTAGAAGTCTTTGATGGAAATTTTACCACTCATTTTGACCAATAGACCTATTATCTTGTTTCAAAAACCGAAAAAAGAATGTGTTTCTTCTAAGTTGGCAGACTGGAAATTTTGTTCGTTTATTAAGCGTTTATTATGATAATTCAGAAATAATATTTGTTAAAAATAATTGCATATTTACATAATTCTTTGTACCTTTGTTGGCTTATTTAGGGCAAGTATTTTAATTAAGAATACAAGCACTATAAAGTATAATTTATATGTTTTTGTTAAGTTCGTTGAATGACAGCTATTTACGCGTCATTTGATGTCCTAAGATTATATACTTGAATGAAAATTTCGACTTAGAAAACCATTCATTTTATATCAATAATAGCACAATCAATTAATCAAATAAAAAGATAATAATTAAAATCAATTTTATATGAAGACAAGACATTTAATTTATTTGTTGTTTTTTGTTTGTTATACATTGACATCGTGTCAGGCACCAAAATTGGGGTACTTTCAGGATGTTCAATCGGGACAAACTCAACAACTTCAAGATGCGAACTTAGTGACAATTGAACCAGGCGACAAGTTGTCAATATTAGTAAGTAGTAAGGATCCAGGTTTAGCTTATTTGTTTAATTTGCAGATTGTAAGCCGTTATAAAACGTCACAATCAGATGCAAGTTTGACTACAAGTCAAGTGGCGAGTTATACCGTTGGTGAAGATGGTTGTATTGATTTTCCTGTTATGGGTAGATTGTATTTAAAAGGAAAAACACGCAGTGAGGTAGCATCCTATATCAAGAGTGAACTTTCAAAACGTGACCTTCTCAAGGATGCTGTTGTTACAGTGGATTTCTTAGACTTGTATTTTTCAGTAATGGGAGAGGTTAATCAACCTGGTCGTTTTCTTATGGATCATGATAAAACAACTTTAATAGACGCCTTGAGTCGTGCAGGTGACTTGACTATTAATGGCCGTCGTGATAATGTCCTTATCATGCGTGAAATAGATGGAAAGCAACTTGCTTATAGGGTTGACATGACGAATCTCCAAAGTATATATAATTCACCGGTATATTATCTCAAACAAGGCGATATGATTTATGTAGAACCTAATGAGAAGAAAGCAAGAGAGTCGACAGCAACAGGAAATGCATTCATGCAACCTTCATTATGGATTTCTATTGCATCGTTGTTAACAACAATATCGGTATTAATTTTTAAATAAATTATAATATTATGGCCGAAGAAGTAAAACAGAACTATTCCGCGACCAAAAACGAAGACTTTGAGAAAATCCAAGAATGGCTTTATCTATGTATCTCACATTGGTATTGGTTTGTGTTGTCACTTTTCATTGCATTTGGTATAGCAATACTTTATCTGTTGATGGCACAACCATCTTATACTCGTAAAGCATCTATATTGATTAAGGACGAAGATAAGAACCGATCACTATCGACAGAGTTCAGTCAATTTTCCGATTTTGGTGTTGATGGGGGAAAAACAAATCTTTATAATGAGATGATTACCTTGTCATCACCTTCTTATATGCTTGAGGTAGTAAAGGATTTACATCTTGACATGAACTATAAGACAGATGGGCGTTTTCATGAACTCACGCTTTATGGTAAAACATTACCTGTGATTGTGACACTCCCCGACATAGATGCCGATGAATATGCTTCTTTCACTCTTATGCTTAAGCCTAATAATGTGGTTGAGATGACAGATTTCCATGACATTAATCATACTTCGGCATCGACAAAGGTTGTGAAAGGGCAAATTGGTACTGCTTTAAAAACACCAATAGGTCAGATTCTAGTTAAGCCAACTCAAAATTATATTGGAAAATATGATACGCCTATTAGGGTTTCAAAGAATAGGATTTCGGATGTGGCAAACAGTTATGCAGGTCGGCTCGTTGTTGAGTTGAATCATGAACGAGCTTCTGTTGTTGACATTTCTCTTAGTGATGTTTGTCCGGAACGTGCCGAAAATATACTTAACAAGTTATTCGATGTCTATAATGATAAATGGGTTGAAGATATCAATAAACAAGCTATAAGTACAAGTAATTTTATTGATGAAGAGTTAAGCACAATTGAAAGCCAGTTGGGTAGTGTTGACGCTAATATAGCTCAGCATAAAAGTTCAAGTTTGACACCCGATTTGAACATGGCAACTCAGATTAATTTGAGTAAAGTTGAAAATACAAGTTCACAGCTTCTCGAGTTAGATAATCAGATTTATATGGCAAATCTGATTAAGAAACAACTGGGAACACGAAAGAATGAACTGCTTCCAGCTAATTCTGGTATAGATAATGCTGCTCTTTCGGCTCAAATTAAGGAGTATAATGAAAAAGTGTTGCAGCGAAACAGCTTGGTGGAGAACAGTGGACCTAAGAATCCTATTGTTCAAGATTTGGATGAACAATTAAATGTCACTCGTAATTCTATAATAACATCGTTAAATACTGTAGTGTCAACTCTTAACGACAGGAAAAACAGCCTTGAGTCATCAAAAGCACAGACAACACAAAAACTTGAGGCAAGTCCAAATCAAGCAAAAGACTTGTTGAGTGTAGAACGTCAGCAGAAGGTTAAAGAGCAATTATATTTGTTCTTGCTTCAAAAACGAGAAGAAAATCAGCTTTCTAAAGCATATACTGCTTATAATACAAAGCTGCTTAATCCTCCCTCAGGACGTCGCTCTCCAACGTCTCCCGTAAAAATCAACGTGTTGATTATTGCACTTGTTTTAGGACTGCTTATTCCGATGTTGATATTATTCATAGTGAACAACTTGAGTACCAAAGTTAAGGGACGCAAAGATATTGAACAACTATCTTTGCCATTTGTTGGAGAAATTCCACTTTCTTACCGTATGCGCAAAGGATTATTTTCTATCTTTAATAAGCGTAGAGAAGTACGTGAGATCGTTGTCCAAGAGAAAAATGGTAATAGTATTAATGAGGCGTTCCGAGTTGTCAGAACAAACCTTGAGTTTGTGCTTGGCCGAGACTATAAAGTCATGATGCTCACATCTTCTAATGTTGGATCTGGTAAAACATTTGTCTCAAGTAATTTAGCAACAAGTTTTGCAATTAAAGGTAAAAAAACTTTGCTAGTCGATCTTGATTTACGTAAAGCATCGTTGTCAACCTTTGTCGATTCTCCTCAGAGAGGCATTTCGGATTATCTCAATGGACAATATGATAATGTTGATGATGTGATGGTTAAAGGTAGAATTCATGAGAATCTTGATGTGATTCCAGTTGGTACCATACCACCCAATCCTACTGAGTTGTTGTTTAGTGATCGTTTGATTCAGTTGTTCAAGAATATGCGTAAAATTTATGACCTAATAATAATTGACTGCCCACCAATCGATATTGTTGCTGATGCATCGATCGTCAATAATTTGGTGGATGTTACAGTATATGTTTTACGTTCAGGTCTGATGGATCGTCATATGCTTCCTGAAGTTGAGAAATACTATACTGAGAAACGTTTTAATAATATGGTTATCTTGCTCAACGGAACAACCGAAGAGTCTAATGGCTATGGTTATCGACGTTATGGTTATGGCTATGGTTATGGAGATAATAAATCGAAAAATAATAGTAAGAACCGCAAGAAAAAATAAATTGTCTTTTTTTGATAGAAATTAATTATGAAAGCTTGTTTCATGGGACTTGGCTATATTGGCCTTCCAACAGCAATAATAGCAGCAAAAAGTGGACTCCAAATAATTGGTGTTGACATCAATGCTAAAGTTGTTGAAAAGACTTTAAAAGGTCATCTACACATAGTGGAACCTGGATTGGAAGAATTGTTGCAACAAGTGTTAGCCTCGGGTAAATTCACTGCGACATCAAGCCCAGTAGAGTGTGATGCGTACTTTATTGTAGTGCCCACTCCATTTAAATGCGACCATAAACCCGACATCTCATACGTCAAGAATGCTACAAGCATGGTAATTCCACTGCTTAAGGCCGGTGATTTGTTTGTTATTGAATCGACATCTCCCGTAGGTACTACCGAGCAGATGGCTGAATTTATTTTCAGTGAACGTCCCGAGCTAAAAGGTTCAATTCATATTGCATATTGCCCTGAACGTGTCCTTCCAGGCAATGTGATTTATGAACTAGTCAACAATGACCGCGTGATTGGTGGTATTGATGAAGAATCAACAACACATGCCATTGAGTTCTATTCACATTTTGTTAAGGGTAAACTCCATCGGACCAATGCTCGCACAGCCGAGTTGTGCAAGCTTACCGAGAATTCAAGCCGCGATGTGCAAATTGCATTTGCTAATGAGTTATCGATGATATGCGAGCACGCTGGCATCAATGTGTGGGATTTGATAGATCTTGCCAATAAGCATCCTCGAGTAAACATTTTACAGCCAGGTTGTGGAGTTGGTGGTCACTGTATAGCTGTTGATCCATATTTCATAACTGCCGCTTATCCCGAAGAGGCTCGAATCATAGCTCAGGCCCGCGAGATAAACAACTATAAAGCACAATGGTGTGCTGAGAAGGTGAAAAATGCTATGCTTGAGTTTGAGCTCAACAAACGCCGCAAACCAGTTGTGGCGATGATGGGTCTGGCTTTCAAGCCCAATATTGACGACTTGCGTGAATCGCCCGCTAAGCGCATCACCACTGAAGTTATGCAAAGCAAGAACAATGCTGATTTCCTTGTGGTTGAACCTAACATCAAGGAGCATAACGTGTTTAAGCTCACTCCATATAATGAGGCATATGAGAAAGCCGATATAGTGGTATTCTTGACAGCTCATGATGAGTTTAAGCAGCTAGTATTGCGTGACGATAAGGTGATATTGGATTTTTGTGGTGTTTTTAGGAATAGATGTTTCTAAGCTTATTAGTATATAGCTTGACAGGTTCCATCCTATTTATTTTGGGATGGCATGTTAACAAGAGAGAGCAACAATTAGAGCAGCATGGAGAGGAGAAATTACCTTTCTTCTGTTGGGAAATAATGCTGTCTCTTTTTATTTTTGCCGTAGTAGCAGGTGCTCGTTATCATACCGGCTTCGATCATGCAATGTATCTTGAACAGTATGAGCATTTACAGAAGACGGGGGAATTTAGTCGCCAAAATTTTGAATTTGGTTTTGAGTGGATTTCAAAGATTTTTGCCTTTTTCCATATTCATTATTTTTTCTATTTTGCCTTTTGGGCATTATTGCAAATAGGTTTTCTGTATTTTGGCTTACGCAACCATAAGCACTTGTTGTGCTGGGTGGGATTGGGCATAATGTGTGGTTCATATTTTTTAGGATGGATGAACTCTGTTAGACAAAGTGTAGTAGTTTGTCTCTTTGTTGCTCTTGTCTCTCTTATTAAGGAACGTAAGTTCTTACCATATTTTATTATAATAATTGCGGCTGCATTCATTCACAAATCGGCATTGCTAATGCTTCCAGTGTTCTTGTTGACTTTTGTCAATGTTGATGCAAAAGTACCAAATCAATGGTTGCTGCTTACTGTAGTTGCTGCTTTTGTACTATTGGGCATGAAGCCTTTTTGGATAAATTATTTCAATGATTATCAATGGTTCTTAAATTTGACAGGATATGAGAATTATGGTAATCTTGACGACCCCAATGTGGGTGGTCAGTTAAGAACTCTTAATTGGGGGCCAAGTCGTGTGTCAATTCTTCTTGCAAATGTGTTAATTATTTGGTATTATGGCAACTTGAAAGCATTTTTTAAAAACGACAAGCTTTTGCCATTTTTTTTCTGGTTGGCTTTCATAGGAATGTGCTTGAGTAACTTGTTGATGAATACAACACATTATATACTTAGACCAATAGAGTATTTCACAATCTTTTATTTAGTGATGGGGAGCTATTTAATGGTTTATTTTGTCAAGAATAAGAAATATCGTTTGGCAATCTTGTTGTCTTTTTTATTGTATTCTCATTTTTTGGTAAATATTTATAAAGCAGTATATATGCCCTCCGTTACAAATTCGCCTTTTCTTTACCATACATTTTTACTAACTACAATAAAATAATGTTATTGTCGAACATAATGTCTGTTTGTAAAACAGAAAATCAAATAAACGAGAGAGTTCTTTTTGTAATTAATGCGACAAGACCATGAGAAAATAGTTGAAGCTGTTTATGGAAACAATACATTTAAAAAGATAATAATATATCGTTTATGTTATTTTTAATTATATTTTTATTGATTATAAGTTGTGTTCTATCGACGATGTTAATAAGAGGAACTATAAAATATGCTTATAATCATAATTTATTTGATTTACATACAAAGAGAAAGATACACAAAGGTGATATTCCAAGATTGGGCGGAATGGCTTTTGTTCCTATTGCTATTTTATCTTTTATCTGTGGATGTATTATACTCGGTCGTATTGGAGAAGTAATTACTATTAATGGAGTTAAGCCCATAATAGGTTTTGTGATATCAATTTTAATTGTTTATTCTTTTGGGCTTGTTGACGACATAAGAGGAATTCGTTATCGAACAAAATTCATATATCAATTTGTAGTGGGAATTGTTCTATGCATGACAGGCATTCTGTTAAATGATTTTCATGGTGTGCTAGGATTATTTGATTTACCCTATATGTTTAGTTTGTGTATAACTGTGTTCCTTGTTATTTTTTGTATTAATGCATTTAATTTTATAGACGGCATAGATGGCCTTTCATCAAGTATTGCTATACTGTCACTTATTTATTACTCATTGATATTATATCTCAATGAGAGCTATATGTTCTTGATTCCGTTGTCATTTGTTGGAGTTTTGTTACCATTTTTCTATTTTAATGTTTTTGGCAAAGTGGCAACACATAATAAAACATTCATGGGTGATACTGGTTCAACGGTTCTAGGTCTTGTTTTGTGTGTGTTGGCAGTTGTCATAAATGGAGACCATAATACATCAGTTTTACAAAGAAATCCATTTATAATTGCTTTCTCTCCCCTTATGCTTCCATGCTTTGATGTTATTAATGTTGTCACGTATCGATTAATTAAAGGCCGTAATCCATTTAAAGCCGATGATAATCATTTTCATCACAAATTGCTTAGATTGGGGCTAACACAACACACCGTATTAATTGTAGAAATAATAGTATTTATATTCATGACTGGAATTTCAATATATATGTCAAAATATGTGGGTGTGAATGTTATTATAGCTATTATGCTAATTGTATGGATGATAGCCAATGCTACAATAACAAATATTATAGAAAAGTAGTAGTTGTTTCTGGCTATTTTTTTATTAGAAAAAACTATGTTTGTTGGTAAGAGAGATGTCATAGATGAGAAAATGATTGATGTTGTTAGTGATGACTTTTATTGCTTGTGTGATTGAAGGAAAATAATAGATAAATGGCGGGTCTGCAACTGTTGTAATTGTCATAATGATTGAAATGTTTTGGAGTATGTTATACATTCGAAAGCTAGTTTAAAAATAATCTATCATTAAATAATGGTTGTATTTTTAAGTCATTCTATATTATATTTCGTGATATATGTTATCAAATAAAGGAAAGATCTCAATAATCGTTACTATATATAATTCTGAAAAATACATACAACAATGTGTGTCGTCAATAATGTCCCAGACTTATGATAATTTTGAAATTATTTTTGTAGATGATTTTTCAACAGATGGTAGTGTTAAAACCCTCGAGAAAGTTCTTTTAAATTATCCGTCATGTAATGGTGATAAATGGAAATTAATTAGGAATGAGAGAAATATGGGGGTTGGTTATTCAAGAAAGATTGGGATGCAAAATGCGACAGGCGAATATATGATTCATGTTGATAGCGATGACTATATAGATAAGGCTTTTTTAGAGAAACTTGTAGGTAAAGCAGAAATTGAACAATCAGACATAACAATATGCAATAATGCAGCAGTATGTAATAATGGTATTATTATAAGAAGCGTGCCTCATATTACAGACAAGAGCGAGCTAATAAAAAGATTGCTTATAGGTACTTTTCATAATGGTTTATGTAATAAATTGATTAGGACAAGTATTATTTCGGAAAATAAAATTTACCCAGAGGGAGATTTCCGAATGTTGGAAGATAAATCTATATTGTATAAATGCGTTTATTTTTCCAATAGAATTGCTTATGTTGATGATGCTCTCTATTATTATAGAGACTCAAATGGTTCTTTAACAAAGACTAAGCAAAAGTCTTTAATGTCGATAATTGAAAGTCTTATAAATCAGATTGATGAATTTTTTAATGCTAATGAAGCTGATGATGTCATTAATGAAGGAGTAACATTATTCAAACTTAGATCATCAGGAGCGTTTCTTATTTACGGCGGACCTGTTGATAAAGCTGTAATTAAGAGTACTTCAGTGTCAAAGATTTTAAAGCAGTCTTATTTGCCTATAAAATACCGTTGTGCTTTGGTCTTTTATAAGTTTAAAATGAACTTTTTGATTAGTGTAATGCAGTGTATATTGGGTTTAAATAATGGATAATAAAAGAAAATACAAAATTCTTTTGATTTCACCTCTATTGCCTGGCATAGGCGGCATTAGCATTAGCGTTGAAAAAATGCGCAAACGGCTTGTAATGGATGGACATGAAGTCTCTACCATTAATCTTAGGTTCAAAGACAAAAAATATAATAACAAATTATTCTTATTTGTTAGATTTGCACTAATCCCATTTATGGTACTGTTTAAGAGTCGCTATGATCTTATTCATTGTCATGCCACAGGAGGATATAGAAAATATTATCTTTCATTCTTTAAGTTTCTATATAAGAATGCCTCCCTTATTTTTACTATTCATGGGGATGTAAGTTATATGTTAGATGATAATAAATCTTTATATGCCCTTAATAATGCCGATGGTGTGATTTGTGTTCAGAAAGGAGACAGTAATAAATTGAGACCATATTTGAGGCATAGTGTTATATTGAGTGATATTCCTGCCTTTTTTGCCTGTAGTATTGACGACACTGACACTATCCCACCTAAAATTCAAAGTTTTATTTCATTGAATTCTGATCCATTGATTGTGGTTTGTGGTAAGATTGCAATATCTAGTACATTCTACGATTTATACGGAATGCTTGATGCAGCAATTCTGTTTTCTCGACTTAGAAACAAAGGCATAGCAGCTAAAATGTTGATGATAGTAATTGGTGATGCATCTAAAAAAGAACAGATAGTGCTGGTTGATAAAATAAAGGACGAAGTTGGTGAAGATAAGAATTTCATGATGTCGGAATCGGTAAAAGCTATGGAACCAATTTTTGATAATACTCAATTATACCTGCGCCCAACAAAGACTGATGGTGACTCTTTATCGGTACGTGAAGCATTAATGAGCGGATGTCAAGTTCTGGCTTCTGATGTTTCGTGTCGTCCTTCAGGGACTATATTATATAATAGTCACTCAATTGATGATATGGAGCAAAAAGCAATTGGAATTCTTAACTCTCACATTGAGAAGAATCATCAAGTTGTAGATTTTTACAATAATCTAATTGATTTTTATGATCAAGTCATTGAAAGATAGAATCAAGGCAATACTCAAAAGAAATCAGATAATTTACTTTATTAAATATAAATATTTTAATAAAGATTATCGTGAGAGTTGTCATTTAATGGCCTCAAATTCAATCAAGTCGAAGGATGTGATATCTCAAGAGATGTCATTAATAAAAGATTATTGGCATTGCCAGCCATGTCATTACATAAGATATAGGCTATATGAAATTGATTTAGAGACCGAGTCTTTGCTGGACTATGTACCACCTTACTTATTTTATAATTATTTCTTGCCTTCACATACAATTATTGGGAAATCAGATTTCTCGAATGATAAATTAACACAATATAGATTATTTAAGTCAAAAGGTGTCCCTACACCAAGAGTAATTGCCGTTTACAAAAAGGGTAAGTTATATAATCTAGATAATGAATTGATTGATATCAATTCATTGAATTCTTCTTCTTCAAGGTTGTTTATTAAACCTTTCAATGGTTCTGGAGGTAAAGGTATTCTAGTTTTTGATAAAATAAATGGCAAATACTATATTAATGACATGCATGTCACTGCCGAATTAATGAAAAAAGAACTCAAGAATAATTGTTCTTATATATTCCAGGAAAAGGTTCAGCAGTGTGATGAATTAAATCAAATATATCCACACTCTTTGAATACCATTAGAGTAATAACTCATGAATTTGATACTGGCATAAAAGTGTGTTATTGTATTTTACGGCTTGGCAGAGGTGGAAAGTGTGTTGATAATAACACGCAAGGAGGAATGTCGGTAAATATACAAATTGAAACGGGTTATTTCTCTGATTATGCGATAACAGAACATGGACTAGAAAAATTCTATCGCCATCCAGATACTGGATTTGTTTTTAAAGGAAATCGTATCAATAATTGGAAACAAGTCTTAAATGAAATTACTGAGATAGCTTCTATGTTTAGTGGTTTTGGAGCGATAGGTTGGGACTTTGCTATATCACAATCAGGTGTTCAGTTAATTGAAATGAATTTAGGATATGGCATTGATCATGTTCAAATCAGCTGTGGAGGTGTTAGGCGTATTTTGAATATTTATCCAAGATAACAGAAACGATGTTTAATAAAGGAAAATACGTTATTATACAAATAATCTTGATGCTAATCTCACCCATTACGAGTTTTTTAGTATCATTGCGTTTCTACAAGAATACAATTTCACAGGCGTTTATGATTGTATTTGCCTTTTATTTTGGTATGTTGATGGGTATAGGAAATGATTTGTCTAATCATTACCTAAACATGAAAATGTATTATGTTCATCATGGAATAAGAGAAATACTTAAAAATCCCCTCATTTATAACATTGGTCATGATTATTTTCATGTTATAATAAAAATAATCCTTTCTCGATTCGCTGTGTCACCTCAAGTTTTTGGTGGAGTTTTTGCAGCTCTATATGCTTGGGTATTTTTGTTCTTCTTCCGGCAGTTTTCTCGTTTTTATGAGAAATTCATACCTATATCGTGCGGCATTATTATGCTTGCTATGATTATGGTGATACAATTCTATTGGTATCAGGGAGTTCGCTTTTGGTTTGGTGTGTTCTTTTTTGCCGGCTTTTATATGAAGTATATTAATACTGGAAAGAAGATTAATTTGTTGTTTTCCTTTGGTTGTGTGTTTTTTCACTTCTCTCTGTACACTTTAGTATTAGCAACTATTCTAAATTGGGTTTTAGATAAATTTTGGGTATATTTTAGATTTATTTTAGTAGGAATATCATTTATCATTAGATTTGTTAATGCTGATTTGTTGTCTTGGTTTTTTGATTCAATACCATTTTTTAATTCTATTGTTGGTAAGTCTCGAACCAGTGAATATACCTATTCAAGTATTCTTAAGCATTCAGCCTCATTCCGAGAGATAGCAAATCCATATTACTATTACCGTCAAGATGTTTTATTGATTTTTGGCTTAATCTTGTTGCTATTGATGTGGAGTAGGAGAGTTGTTTTCTCAAAACAAAATCTGACGCTATTGTTTTTCGCTCTGACTCTTTATACTATTGCTAATTTTGGTTATGCTGATTTAAGTTTTTATATGCGCTTTTTTAAGTCTTCATTAATTTTCTTTTATGCATACTTATTTATTTTGTCATATGAAAATTATGAGAAAATAAAAGGTATTAGTTTGATATTTATTATTGTGGCTTTAGTGCCATTATTATATGAAATAGCTACTGTGCTGGTTGAACAAAGGGCAAATCTGTTTAACAAGGAATTGATCTTTGGTAATTTCTTTATTGACTGGCATGGTGGGTCATTTAAGAGACTGAATTGATTGACATGAATAAGGACCAAATATTAAAAAGTGTTTTAACAGTAGGGTGTGGATATAATCCTCCACGTGGTGGTATAGCTCATGTGATTTATTATTATGATAAATATATTTTTAATAAGTTTAAATTCCTTCGTGTCTCCGACAGGACAAATAAATTTAATAACCTCATAATATTATTGTATTCTTTAGTGAAATATTTCTTTTTGTTATTGTTTGACAGAAATATAAAGATAATACATATTCACTCAGCATCAAGTATTAGTTTTGTCAGGTCAACTCTTTTTTCGAGAATAGGTCATTTGTTCAAAAAAAAGGTTATTATGCACATACATGGTGGGGGATTTAGACATTACTATTTTGGCCACAAGAAATTTGTTGAGAAATATTTACAAAAGTGTGACTATGTATTTACTTTATCAGTGGAATGGCTACATTTCTATAGATCGTTAGGGTTGAAAAGGATTAAGATTATAGAGAATATTATACCATATCCAGAGCATTTTCAAATAAAGACATCTAATGATAGATTGCACATCCTTTTTATTGGCTTGATTCATGAGAGGAAAGGCGTCTTTGATTTACTTGAGATGTTAAGGGACCACTCAAGTTATTATAAAGATAAGATATATCTTCACATTGGAGGTAATGGTGAAACACAGCTATTAAAAGAGCGCATTAAAGAATTCGGTCTGAGTAGTTTTGTGAAATATGAAGGTTGGGTTGATGAAGACAAAAAAGTAGAATTGATGAACCTTTGTAAAGTCCTTGTACTTCCTTCATATGTTGAAGGACTTCCATTGTCAATTCTTGAGGCAATGTCCTATAATATGGCAATTATCTCAACTCGAGTGGGTGGAATCCCTTCAGCTGTAAAACATAATAAAAATGGTCTTCTTATTCAACCAGGGTATATTTCTGAGCTTCATAATTCACTAAAAATGTTAGTTGAAGATGAGAGTTTACTGAACTCTATGTGCCAAAAATCAACCGAGAGCATAGAAAGATATTATCCGATGAGTGTTGAGAAAAAACTATTTAGAATATATAAATCTTTATTATTACAATAGTCAATTCTTTTGAGCAATAATTGAAGTTTTTTTTCAGAAATCAATCTATAGGTAATAATTCTTAAAACATAATTTTGTTATGTTGCCAATTATTAAAAAAACTTTGAAAAAGATTTTTCATTCTAGTGTTAGAAGAGAATTAAAAAGGACTAAACGTCATATAATCAACTTAATACATCCTGTTTCTAAACTGACACTGGAAGAAATGAGGCGTTTGTTGACCCAAGAATTAGGATTGAATCGAGGAGATAAAATTGTTGTGTCATCAGGATTTGGCAATTTAAATGCTGATTTTTCGCCACAAGATCTTGTTGAACTTTTAATGGATGTTATTAGTGATGAAGGAATAATAATGATGCCGTTTTATCCTCCAATCAGTTCTGTTGAATGGGCGCAAAAAGGTTTGACGTTTGACATGAAAACGAACAAATCAAGTATGGGAATCGTGACTAACGTGTTTGCTAGGATGCCTAACGTGTATATGAGCAAGCATCCAATAAAAGCTGTTTGTGCCTGGGGTAAAGGTGCCAAGGAGCTTGTGAAGGATCACGATAAGTCAACAACACCTTATTATTGGGATTCGCCATATGGAAAGTTGGTAAAAATGCATAGTAAATCGTTGGCATTAGGTGTAAGAAATATGCTCCCGATGCACACAATAGAAGATGTGCTGACAGAGCCTTTGGGCTTTTTTTACCAGAAAGAAAAGTATACTCTTGACGTAATAGATAAGAATGGAGAAAAAACATCGGTAACTACTTATGTTCATGATGAAAATATTCTAAACAAATGTATTTCAGCAAGTGATTATATTGCATCTTTAAACTGTAGGACATATAAAAGGATAAATGTAGGCTATAACTGTATTTGTATTGTTGAGAATGATGATTTGTATGAAACCATCAAGCAACATTTCAAGAACGGTCACACTAGAGTGAAATGAAATCGCTTCTTATTACATTAGATTATGAGTTGTTTGGTGACGGTTCAGGCAGTGTGTTTAAGCACATTGTTGATCCCACAAACACCATAATTGAAGTGGCAGAGCGTTATGGAGCCAAAATTACGGTTTTCTTCGAAGTTGTTGAATACTGGCGCTTGAAGCAGGAGTGGGAGAGTGGTAATCACATGGGCTATAAGCACAATCCTGTTGAGGCGATGGAGCAACAGTTAATTGGTCTGATAAAGCGTGGACACGATGTCCAACTACACTTGCATCCTCAATGGGTGAATGCAAGGTGGAAGGATGATAAATGGATTGTCGACCTTGATAATTGGCGTTTGAGTGATTTCAATAGCCCCACAATTACGCTTAAACAACTTATTGCTGATGGTAAGCGTGCTATTGAGGAAATTATTAGGGTGGAAAACCCTGATTATGAGTGTAATGTTTTAAGGGCCGGAGGATATAATGCGCAGCCTTCTAAAGAAATTGTCGAGTTAATGCGTGAGTTTGACATGAAGGCAGATTCTTCGGTGGTCCCTGGGGCTGTAGAGCAAGGATCGCTGTCACAATATGACTATAGAATCTCGCCATTAGATATGGGAGTTTGGAATGTCAATGATGTTTTGGAAAGACCATCGGATGAGCCATCTGAAATAAAAGAATTCCCAGTCGTTGCTTTTCCTGTTATCCGTCTTCTCAAATTCATGTCGATAACTAGAATTAAATCTATTTTTGCCAACCGCAAGTCGGCTCAAGCTTCTTTTTCGGCAAAGACAACTGATAGTTATGGCAATGGTGATTTCATAAATAAAATCTCTTTTTTCTTCAAGAAAGAATATCAAACTTGGGATTATTGCCTGTTTACAAAATGGATGCATCGTTATTTTTTAAGCAAGATTTCAAGACAGAAAGAACGGGACACATTTGTTGTAATAGGACATCCTAAAAGTTTGGTGTCAACTAAAAGCCTTGATTATCTGTTTAGAAAGACAATTGGTCGCATGAATTATAGAACTATATCTGAGATGCTATGAATATAAGAATTAAGGAATTCATACGTGATATAGCGAAATTTACCCCTCAGTATCATGCAACGTACAAGGATTTGAGTGAGGAATTTACAGTGAGCAAGCTCACAAGAAAGATTAAGCAGGCAATACTGGATGTGCCTTACTATCGTAATAATGACTATAAGTCTTATTTGCCTCATGATGATAAGGATTTTTCTATACATGCTTTCCCAATACTAACTAAAGATGATATCTCGGGAAAAGAGAAAGATTTTGTTTCAGATAAATTCTATAAGTTCTTATTACGTTCAGAAAATACAGGAGGCACAACAGGCAAACCGTTAAAGTTATATTATTCGCCCACATTATCCTTTTCAAGAACTGTCTATCCTGACATACTATACAAAAAGTATGTTGGTAAACCGCTACAATTGGCATTGCTTCGTGGTACAAAACCCTCTGACGGCAAGCTTGTGGAAAGGGTTGGGATGCATAGAATTGTGTTATCGTCTTATCAGTTGTATCCTGAAAATGTTGATAAATATATCAAAGCTATTAACGATGAAGGTATCACCTGTCTGTTGGTTTATCCTTCTTCAATTACAGTCTTAGCTCAATTGATTAAGAGCAAATATGGTAAAGTGTCATTGCCAAAGTTAAAGGCAATACTTGCCAGTAGCGAGATCTTCTCGAAATCAGACAAGAAACTTGTGATGGACGTTTTTCAAGGTGTAACACTTATTGACTTCTATTGTATGTCAGAATTTGCCGCTGCCGCACACAGTATTGGCTTGGGAAATTATGAGTTTAACTATAATTATGGTTATGTTGAATTTGTCGACACAGGAGAAAAGACGGTTTCGGGCAATAAAATATGTAAAATAATATCCACATGTCTTATGAATAGCACAATGCCTTTAATACGCTATGATACTAGTGATATGGCAGAAATTGACTCCGAGGGAAATGTGGTGTCTATAATAGGGAGGACATCTGATTTCATATTAAACAAGAATAATGACTTGATGCCTTGCATCATCACACCTCGAGATCGTTCATTTGAGAATGTGGTAGCTTTTCAGTACTATCAGCCTAAGCCAGGAATGCTTGAGTTTCATGTTATGGTAAATGATCGTTTCAACGAGGAAGATTTCAATTATCTTTCACAAGATGTTGAAGAGACATTCCCTCATCGTTTGATAGATAGTAAAGTTGTTGTTAAAAAAGAATTAAAGAAGACCAAGCAAGGCAAGCTGCTTCGTTTGGTTCGAGAATAATTGGGTAAAATATGAGAAAAAAACGTTTAGTGATATGTGGTGGAGGAAGTAGTGCTCATACTCTAATACCATTGTTGAGTGACTCGATTTTTGATGTATCGGTATACACATCTCGTCCTAAAATGTGGAGCCACGTCATAGACTTGGAATGGCATGATCCTTCGGGCAATGTGGTTGGCAATTATTCTGGTAAATTAGACAAAATCTCTAATAATCCCGCAGAGTTAATACCTGACGCCGACTATGTGATGTTTTGTATGCCTGTGCATAAATATCGTGTTGCTCTAAACCAAATAGCACCATATTTCAGAAAAGACAAAACAGTATTTGTTGGAACAGTTTATGGCCAAGGTGGTTGGAACTGGATGGTTGATGAGATAAAGAGCAGATATGGACTTGATGATATAGTACCATTTGCTTTTGGCCTTATCCCGTGGATATGTCGTATTATTGATTATGGTCACAAGGGTGTCACCTATGGTTGCAAGGCAGCAAATTATGCTGCTGTTCATCCGAAGCATTTCTTTGAACAAATTGACGAGGAGTTGCTAGAGCCCATTTGCTATCGCTGGTTTGGCAAAGGAAAAGTTGAGCAGTGTGACAATTTCCTGTCATTGTCATTATCAGTAGACAACCAGATAATCCATACATCTCGTTGCCTAGGGTTATATAAAGCTTGTGGTCCCACATGGGAGAACAAGGAAGATGTCCCCTGGTTCTATAGAGATTATGATGAACTATCAGCGCAATTGTTAGCTAATCTAGATGATGATTACGAGAAGATTAGAGCCGCGATAAAGTTGATGTGTCCCGAGAAAGACTATCGCTATATGCTAGATTATCTTGCACTTGAACGATTCTCGTATCAATCACAAAACACAGATGTTCGAGAGTCTTTTGTTAACTCTCAAACTCTTGTCTCTATAGGAACACCAGTTGTTCAGAATGAAGATGGATTATGGGAAGTTGACCGAAATCATCGCTTTTTCCTTGATGATATTTACTATGGCAATATGATTGCAAAGTGGATGGCTGAGAAACTCGAAATTTCAACACCAACTATAGATGAGATTCTTCAGTGGGCCCAACAAGTTCGTAAAGAAAAATTCATAGACGAGGAGAATCATTTGATTCTAGATAGTGCTGATTTGGCAGCTCCTTTTAAATGTGGTGTGCCTACAGTATATGGATTTAATTCAATATCTGATTGTATCGATTAAATGGGTTTGTTGATAAGCTCCTTGTTGTCTTTAAAAGAATACTGTGAGCGAGAGCAGTTTAAGGGTTGGGATCCATATGATGGATTAAACTCTAAACTCTTAATGTCAATTCCTATATTGAAGAATCAAGGTTTTTATAGACTTGCAGTAATCCAGTTATTTAAGCGAAATCCTATTAATCTCAGGCAATTGGCTTTAATTCCCAAGGATTATAATGCAAAAGGTGTGGGATTGCTTCTCCAGGGATACTGCAACTTATATGACGCTGTATCAAAAAACAAAGAATTAGCAAAGACTTTTGGTTCGCCTGATGAGTTGAAAAAACAAATAGTTGCTCTAGCTACATTGCTTTTGTCGTTACAGTCTCAAGGCGATTATCATGGAGCATGCTGGGGGTACAACTTTGATTGGCAAGCACGTTTGTTGTTTTTGTTTCCCAAAAACACACCTACTGTTGTTGCCACTTGTTTTTCTGCAACAGCTCTGATAAGTGCATACGAGATTACTAAAAAGCAAGAGTATCTTGATGTTGCATTGTCGTCAGCACAGTTTGTGATTAATGATTTGCATCGCACTAGTTGTGATGATGGATTCTTGTTTTCATATAGTCCATTACAAGGAAATGATACAGTTTATAATGCTTCTTTGCTTGGCAGTAAATTACTTAGTTATTGTTATCATTATACTGGCAATGAAGAGTATAAAGAATTAGCAAGAGAATCGGTGTTAGCTTGCTGTAAAGGTCAACAACATAGCGGTGCTTGGGTTTATGGAATGCTGCCAGTTCAGCGATGGGTTGACAGTTTTCACACAGGCTACAATCTTGATGCTCTATGTTCTTATCAAAAATTGACTGGTGATAAATCATTCGACTCTAACATTGAGATTGGTTTAGATTACTATATAAGTAACTTTTTTGAACAGGATGGCTGTCCAAAATATTACGACAATAAAAAATACCCAATTGATATTCATTGTCCAGCCCAGCTTTTTGTTACTTTATATCGGCTAGGATTATTAGATGTTCATAATGAACTAATTGATAATATTTTGAATTGGACAATTAAAAATATGCAGTCACCCAAGGGATATTTTTATTATCAGCTCAAGCCTGGAATAAGTTCAAAAATTTCTTATATGAGATGGAGCAATGCATTCATGTTCTATGCTTTAACTTTTTTGCTTAATGGAAAGAATATCAATTGATGGGGTAAATATATACCCTTTTTCATCTACTGAGCAACTTATCAAATATATTGATAATCATAAAGTAATGTTAGTTGCTGTAAATGCCGAAAAAATTTTACACGCAAACGACTTATCTCGAGAACTAATCAATAATAACATTGGCTATTGTGACGGAATATTTTCAGTACTCGCATTAAAAAAGAAAGGGGTTAAAGATGTTGTAAAGATACCTGGATGTGAGCTCTGGCTCGAAATTGTTGAGCATTTTCATAATAGCAAGAGTTTTTATTTGGTAGGTGCAAAGCAAGAAGTTATTGATGCAACAGTTTCTAGGCTCAAGGATGAGTATATGGGATTAAATATTGTAGGCTATCGTAATGGTTATCTAAATACTGAAGAAGAGAAGAAAGCATTAATTGATGACATTGCCGAGAAGAAGCCTGATGTGGTATTTGTAGCAATGGGCAGTCCCAAACAAGAACTATTAATGAGTGAAATGCAGCAGCGGCACAAGGCAATCTATCAGGGATTAGGTGGTAGCTTCGATGTTTATACTGGTAATGTTAAGAGAGCTCCCAAATGGTGGGTTGATCATAAGGTGGAGTTTGCTTACAGACTTTTTAAAGAACCTAGACGCATAAAGCGACAGTTGCCGTTGGTAAAAATGGCTATAAAATTGCTCTTTAAGAAAATATAGTCTTTATTGGTGGGTGAATCTCGTTCCCCCACAGCAGTCACATGTTAATTATTGTTTGAGAAATCTATTTTTCAATTCTTTAATTGGCAACAACTTCAGGTAAATCACAGATGCAAATAATAGAAATGTTGCGTCACCCCATAGTGGCAGATTCTTATAGTAAATAATTCCACCAACAACAATTAGTATGAGATATATAATTAAGTTTTTACTTAGTGATAACTTAAAATATCTTTTAGTCTCGAAGAACCGATAGGTGAAAAGAAAGAGATAGGATAGAATGGATGATAGAATAATGCCGTAGATTCCTATAGTCCTTACTAATATAAAATTTAATCCAATTGCTAAAAGTGCCGTCAGAACAATGCTTGTGATGGCACGTTTTGTGTCTTTAGCACATTGATATCCTAATTCAAAATATGATGTGAGAGTATATAACATCGCCGAAAATCCTAACAAGTATAAATACTCAAAGCCACCTTGATAGTTTGTTGATATAATTATAGGGTATACATGTTTAAGTATAAAAACATAAAAGATTAATATGCATGTTAGAACTGCAGCATATGAATTAAATACATTGGAAAAAAATAGGTCCCTATCATTACTATTGTATTGTTGGATTGCATTCTCTTGCCAGGTTTGATAGAAAATGATTCCCAAGGTGTATAGAATAGATACCATTCTGACAGAAACGGCATAAATACCTGCTACATCTAATCCTAGATACATCTTTATGAATATTCGGTTAGAACTTGAAGTAATCCACCAGCAGAGGGCTACTGGGATTAAAGGTATCGTGTATCTCAATAGTTCTTTTCCTATAGTCTTAAGGTTTAAATTGAAAAAGTAATAATTTCTTATGATTTTAACTCTAAACTCACAATAAATAAGCGAAAACAATCTGGCAATTATATTTGCAAGAAAAATACCTTTAATTCCCATTGACATGAATACAACAAATATAATACTAAATACGCCTATACCAAACGTGCTAATTAGATTTGATGTAACAAAAATCTTGTTGTGCCCCAATCCTCTAACAATTTGAATAAATACTTCAACGCTTGCCAATAGTATTAGAAGCGCAACAATATAAGGTAAATAGGGGATTGGTTTGAATAAGGATACGAAATATGCTATTATAATGGTTGATAGGAAACTAACCAAACCTGTATTCAATGTGAAAGAGATAATCTGTTTCTTCTTTTTTTCATCTTTTGTGACAAGCAAGAATCTGAAAGCTCCATCTCGCATCTGCAATGTTACTATAGGCACAAGCATGAAACATATTTGCAAGCACAAATCATAGTATCCTAGGTCTTTAGGTTTTTCTACAAAGAAAGTGTATAGAGCAAACATTACAAAGGTTATTAGCTTTGATCCCAATACACCTACTGAATAAACCCCAAAGTCCTTAAGGAACTTCTTGCTGCGACTATGTTGTTTTGTCTCTGTCATGATTCTTGTTGCTGAAAATCATGCAAAATTACTTGTTTTTCCTCAAACTTTCTAAAAAAGTGCTCATATAATTGTCAAAAGGAGTTTTTTTAGAGTATTGATGTTTATAAATTCAACAATAATGAGTAATTTTGCATATACATAAAACAATGAGTGATAAATGAAAGTATCGGTGCTAGTACCAGTTTATGGTGTTGAGAGTTACATCGCTAAATGTGCGACAACTCTCATGCAACAAACATACAAAGATGTGGAATATATCTTTGTCAACGATTGCACGCCCGATACTTCTATTGAACGATTAAATCAAGTTGTTGATGCTTATCCTGAGCGCAAATCCCAAGTAAAGATTATTGATCATGAAAAAAATATGGGTTTGGCAAAGGCAAGGATAACTGCCCTAAATGCTGCTACTGGTGATGCTTTAATTATTGTAGATAGTGATGACTATGTCGCTCCCACGATTGTAGAGATGCTTGTAGCACAGATGGAGCACTCTGGTGCCGACATTGTAGATGCTGGCTATGCAATTGTAAGTAATGGCTTGATTGCTAAACAATGTTTACCGATTCACGTTAACGACAAGGTCTATTTAAAGACAATTCTTTGTCAGAATGTGGAGCCTAACCGCATATGGGGAAGGCTTATTAAAAAAAGTCTTTTTGAGCAAAATAACATCTCATTTACACCCGGTGTAGATTATAGCGAAGATTTCTCGGTATTGCCGCGATTGCTAGTTAACGCTCGACGCTCATGGGTTGAAGAGTGTTTATATTATTATAGAGATGATAACCCACAATCTTATACCAATAACATCACTACAAAGAATGCTGTTGCTTTCTTGAAAGCACAGCAGATAGTGGGGGATTACTTCATCAAAAATCCAAAATGTAGCGTTTTTTCTTTTGCAATGCAGCTTGGATGGGTAAATGTGTGGCGTTTTGCACGGAGATTCAATGTTGACAAAGCTCTTGTAGAAGAGTATTTTAGGTTGAAACCAACAAATATTGTAATTAGTGCTCTATTTTCTATGATGAAAAACGATACAATTCCATATAAGTTGGCAACTTCCCTTTATCTGTTGACAAGGAAGATTTATCTTACTTTATTAGGGCATTAAAATAGTTATTTGAAATAAATAAACATATAGATATGCAGGCATTAATATTAGCGGCCGGAATGGGCCGTCGCTTGGGAGAGAAAACCAGTAACAACACCAAGTGCATGATTGAGGTTAATGGTGTCAAGCTGATTGATCGCATGCTTGGCCAGCTCAAGGAGCAGTCGATTGACCGAGTGGTGATTGTTGCAGGTTATTGTCGAGAGTCTCTTATGGAGCATGTCGGTGATAACTATGAGGGAATTCCCATCCAATGGGTCATAAATCCTATTTATGATAAGACCAATAACATTTACTCACTTGCTCTTGCCAAGGATGAACTGGTGAAGGATGACACATTGCTGATTGAGAGTGATCTAATATTTGACGATGCAATGTTTGATATGATACTTGCCGACCCTTATCCCAATCTGGCGTTAGTGGCAAAATATGAGACATGGATGGACGGCACTATGGTTCGCATCGACAGTGACAATAATATCATCAATTTCGTTCCAAAGAAGGCATTTAACTATGACGAGGTGGACACTTACTATAAGACGGTGAATATCTATAAGTTTAGCCGTGAGTTCAGCGAGCGAGTGTATGTGCCTTTTCTTGATGCCTATTGCCGGGTGATGGGTAACAATGAGTACTACGAACAAGTGCTTCGTGTCATCACGTTGCTTGATGGTGCTAATCTTAAGGCGTTGCCTATAGGCAACAAGCGATGGTATGAGATTGATGATGTGCAAGATTTGGATATAGCTGAGGCTTTGTTTGCACAGGGAACTGATAGGATGCGACGTTATTTTGCTCGTTATGGAGGTTATTGGCGTTTCCCTCAATTGCTTGATTTTTGCTATCTTGTTAACCCATATTTCCCGCCAAAGCGCATGAAGGACGAATTGCGTGCAAATTTTGACGTTCTTCTCACCGAATATCCCTCAGGCATGCAGGTCAATTCTCTGTTGGCAGGCAAATACTTCAATATTAGACAAGATTTTGTGGTCGTGGGTAATGGTGCTGCTGAGCTTATTAAGAGCTTGATGGCAAGCATTAATGGCAACATCGGCATGGTGTTCCCAACCTTTGAGGAGTACCCAAACCGCATTGACCGCTCACGGCTTGTGACATTCACACCCAGTAACCCTGACTTGCATTATACTGCCGATGACCTAAAAGACTTCTTTGATGACAAAGATATCAGTACCCTGCTGCTTATTAACCCTGACAACCCATCAGGCAATTTCATCCAAAAAGATGACATTATAGGTCTTGCCAGGTGGTGCCAGAAACGAGGTGTGCGGTTTGTTGTTGATGAGTCATTTGTGGACTTTACAGATAACTATGCCACCAGTTCATTACTCCATAATGAAATATTGTTACAATATCCCAATATGGTAGTTGTCAAGAGTATCAGCAAGAGCTATGGCGTGCCTGGATTGAGACTAGGTGTGATGGCAAGCTGTGATACTGATCTCATTGCTACCGCTAAAAAAGATGTGGCAATATGGAACATCAACTCATTTGCTGAGTTCTATATGCAGATTTTCAACAAGTACGAGCAGTTTTACAAGTCGGCTTGTGGTAAGTTTGTCGAGGAGCGTAATCGTTTTGCGGCAGAGTTGGAAAAGATTTCATATTTACGAGTGATACCCTCGCAGGCCAACTATTTCCTATGTGAAGTAACCGATGGTTATAGTGCCAATGAACTCACTGAGATACTTTTGAACCGGCATAATGTCCTTGTCAAGGACTGCAACAATAAGACTGGTCTTCAAGGCAAAAACTATATACGTGTTGCGATTCGAACCAGAGAAGACAATAACGCATTAATTGAAGCATTACAAAAATTATGACAAATATCTGCATATGCGGTGGTGGTTCGCTTGGCCACACGATAGCTGGCTATGTTGCTTCACAAGAAGGTTATAATGTCAGTGTGTTGACACGTCATTCTGAGAAATGGAGTAAGGCGATTGATGTCACCGATATGGATAACCGCCATTATTATGGAGAATTGTCATGTGTGACTAATGATCCCTCGAAAGTGGTGCCAAATGCTCATATTGTGCTATTGTGTTTGCCTGGTTATGCTATCAAAGACGTGCTGCAACAGATAAAGCCTTTTTTAAGTACATCTACTTTTGTAGGGACTGTAGTATCAAGTACAGGCTTTTTCTTTATGGCGGCCGAGGAGCTGACATCTGATATTCCTTTATTTGGTTTCCAGCGAGTACCGTTTATTGCCCGTACCAAAGAATACGGAAAGAGTGCAAGTTTATTGGGTTATAAGTCTAGCCTTAGCGTTGCGATTGAGAACACTTCTGATGTCAAGAAGTACGATTTTACATCTTTGCTTGAGCTTATTTTCCATGTGCCAGTGAAGCTGCTTGGCAGTCATTACGAGGTGAGTCTTACCAATAGCAATCCATTGCTTCACACTTCTCGCATTTATACTATGTGGAAAGATTGGAGACCAGGAATGAGGTATGACCGATGTCAGCGGTTTTATGCTGACTGGACCATAGAGGCTGCGCATTTTTATATTGAGATGGACCGTGAATTTCAAGCCATGCTCAAATTACTTCCTGTAACAGACAATTCGATACCTAATGTTCTCGATTATTATGAGAGTCATGACGAACAGTCGCTCCGTGATAAACTGGCTTCTATCCCAGCATTTAAATCTTTAATGGCTCCCATGATTGGAAATGATGTTGATGGTTACGAACCCGATTTCAATAGTCGCTATTTTACCGAAGATTTTCCTTACGGACTACATTCTATCGTGAAAGTGGCGAGAGAATTGAATTTTCCCGCTCCTGTCATTGATGAGGTCTATAGGTGGGGTATGGATATGATAGCTCAAAGCCAGTAAGCCTCAAAGCTGTGTTGGACGCGCTTCTCTACTGGTGGCAGTGTCATGTAGTCGCCGTAGGTCTTGGTGAGATATTCTTTATATCCCACCATTGTTTTATATAATTTGCCCTCAAATTCAATGTCGATATCACTCTCAATACAACTTGCAGGGAAACAGCCTTCAATGCTTGGTCCCGACTCAGTGAGATTGCATACCGAAGGTGACTTTTCGCAATCGGTGATTAGACGATTTATCTCATTATTTAGGCTTTTAAGCGAGCGCGGCCAGTGTTTATAGACTGTATAAGCCAACTTGGAATAAAGTGGATTGTTGTGCGAGATTTTGCAGCGCCTAATCTTGTATAGCAGATGCTTGCGCTTAAAGACTTTTTCCCTCTCTTTTGGGTTGTCGCTGATGTAATCGACTGGGAAAATGTCGATATATACTCCGATCTCAAACCCTGGTGTCTCAGTTTCAACCATTAGGGTAGTGGTGTCGACTACTTTGGCGAATGTATAGTAGTAGTCTTTTTCGATGTATGGATTAATGACACGATATTTTCCTGATTTGCTTGTATATGAGGCGACGAAACGTTCGTAGCTTTCGCGTGGCATGTAAAGGTCGATGTCGTCATCCCAGGGAATATATCCCTTGTGACGGACTGCGCCAATTAGCGTACCACTTGATAGGAAATAAGTAATTCCTTCGCGTTGGCAGAACTCATGAATGGAGTCTAGTATCGCAATCTGTATTGAGCGCAACTCGTTTATATCTGAAATTCGTTTCATATAAAATTGATAATTGTTAAGAGCGTTTGCGATTTAATTTCTTGCGCAAGAACTCCCAGCACTCGGCAAAAATTTTCACATTTGCGAGTTTCATCACAGCAATGTAGAGTACAGCTCCTAGTAGCACCTTTGTTATTAACAGCAGAACGTTGTTATTAATCCATTGTGTTGCAAAGTGGGTTATTGCGAAGACAGCAACAGTGATTGCCATGAATGGTGCTATATCGAGAATTGCCTCATTCCATTTAAGGTTGATAAGATGCTTTGCCACAGCTTGCCATGCTGCAAGCCACATTATCATGAAAACTGAATAGACAGTGACAACCACTATGATTGATTGCGAGAATATGTAGTAACAAAGCAGAATGAGTCCAATCTGCAATACTATTTGGCCCACGTTGCACCACAGGTATAGGTCGCTGCGTTTACATCCGATGGCTAGGTTTTGGTACATCGTATACAAAGGCATGAAAGCTCCCGCAACACAAAGCACTTGTAGAAGTGGTATGCACTCCAACCACTTGGCACCTAATACAACCTCAACAAATTCCCTCGCCACCAGAGCCAGCCCAAACATGACGGGGAATGAAATGAACGCTGTGAATCGAAGCATCTTGCGGAAAACTCGTTTCTGACGATCCTTGTCGTCGTCAACATTTACCAACACTGGTTGTGCCACTTGGCCCATAGTGCCACTCACAAAGGTGTTGGCTTGAGTGTTCCATTTGTTGGCTTGTGTGAAATTTCCCACTTGAGCAATAGGGAAAAAACGTCCGAAAATAAAGGTTAGAATCTGACCGCTAAGGGTGTTGATAATGTTGGTAAACAGGATGTTGACGGCAAAGCCAAACATACGTTTTACAGGTCTAAAGTCGATATGCCATGATGGTCTCCATTTCACGAAGTAGTAGCGTCCTAGATTAAGAATTGTTATGTAGATTACCTGTTGCCAGGCAAGACTCCAGTAGGCATATCCGTTGAAAGCCAGTACAATGCCGGTGCTACCCGAGCATAACAATGCCACGAGGTTGATGATGGCAATCTCGCGGTTCATCATGTTCTTGTACATATAGGCAGCATGTGCTATACCAAGTGACGATATCAAAAATGCAAGGAAAACAAATCTCGAGACGTCGAGGAGTACTGGCTGGTGGAAGAAAGCGGCAATTAGCGGAGCACATAACCACAGAATGGAATATAGGATAATGCTCACTATTACATTGAACCAAAACACCGAGTTGTAATCTTCGGCTTTTGGTGACTTGAGGTTGATGAGGGCTTGTGTAAAACCACTACTCTGTAAGTTGCCTGCTATAAGCGTGAAAATGGTTAATACACCTACGATGCCATAGTCGCCAGGTGTGAGCAATCGCGCTAGCACCACGCCAAAGAGGATGTTCAGCACCTGTAGCGTGCCGTTGTTCAGCAAACTCCAGAACAAGCTTTGCTCGGTGCGTTCTTTAAGAGGGCGTGTGCTGTCTTCCATATTCTTTTTTACAATATACCGTGGCAAAATTACATTTTTTTATTATAAAAGTCAACTTTTCGATAGTCAAAAACTATTATGCAATCGGTATACCAGCCCTATAAAGATTTTTTAAATATTTTATTTTGCAGAAAATGACATAATTTGCGTACTTTGCAAAAAATAAGGTAATAGTTAAAAAACATTTAAGGGTAATAAAATGGATATCTTAAAATTCAAGCAGAAAAGTATTCTTCAACAATTGCGTTCGTCCTATCAACCTAAACTTCCCACAGCATTGCAGGGACCAGTAAAGGTTGTTGAAGGTGCTGCTACACAATCGGCAGGTGACCAGGAAGAAATCAAGAAGTTGTTCCCCAACACTTACGGTCTTCCCGAGCTCACTTTTGTGAGGGATGAGAACTCAACCTCCATGCATAGTGATGAGGTTTGCAATGTAGGTGTTATTCTCTCGGGCGGTCAGGCTCCTGGCGGCCACAATGTGATTTGTGGTATTTTTGACGGCATCAAGGCAATCAATGAAAATAGTCGTCTCTATGGGTTCCTGATGGGCCCAGAAGGTCTGATTGATCACGATTACAAGGAATTAACACGTGAAATTATTGATGAATACCGTAACTGTGGTGGATTTGACATGATTGGTTCGGGCCGCACCAAGCTCGAGAAACCAGAGCAATTTGAGAAAGGCTTGGAGATCATCAACGAGCTCAATATCAAGGCAATTGTAATAATTGGTGGTGACGACAGCAATACTAACGCTGCTGTTCTTGCTGAGTATTACAAGGGAAAAAACGTTCCAGTTCAAGTAATAGGTGTTCCTAAGACCATCGATGGTGACTTGAAGAACGAGAAGGTTGAGATTTCATTTGGCTTTGACACAGCCACCAAGCTCTATAGTGAGCTCATCGGCAACGTTGAGCGTGACTGCAATAGTGCTAAGAAATACTGGCACTTCATCAAGCTCATGGGACGCTCGGCTTCTCATATTGCTCTCGAGTGCGCACTGCAGACTCAGCCTAATTACTGCGTGATTGGCGAGGAAGTTGCTGCTAAGAGCATGTATCTTGATGATGTAGTTAACGATATTGCTGGTGTGGTTGCTGCACGCGCAGCTAAGGGTAAGAACTATGGTACTGTGCTTATACCCGAGGGTCTTGTGGAGTTTATGCCTGCCATGAGAAAGCTTATTGACGAACTTAACGACATTCTTGCTGCTAACCCCAACTTCTCGAAGCTGCATCTTGACGAGCAACGCGAATTCGTACTCTCAAAACTTAGCCCCGAGAACAAAGAGCGCTTTGAAACATTGCCTCCAACTGTGGCTCGTCAGCTTACTCTTGACCGTGATCCTCACGGCAACGTTCAGCTGTCGCTCATCGAGACAGAGAAACTTCTCAGCGAGATGGTTGCCAAGAAACTTCAGAAAATGAAAGACGAAGGTCGTTTTGTGGGCAAGTTCAAGACTCAGCACCACTTCTTCGGTTACGAAGGACGTTGTGCCGACCCATCGAACTTTGATGCTGACTACTGCTACGCTCTTGGTTACAATGCAACTATGCTTATCAATGCAGGAGCTACTGGTTATATGTCGTCGATTCGTCACCTTGCAAAGCCTGCTACTGAGTGGGAAGCTGGTGGAATTCCCATCACCATGATGATGAACATGGAACACCGCAACGGCAAACAGAAACCAGTTATCAAGAAGGCTCTCGTTGACCTCAAGGGCAAGCCTTTCCAAGTGTTTGCCAACAGCCGCAAGTTATGGGCACAGGAGACTTGCTACATCTATCCAGGTCCAATCCAATACTTTGGATCACCAGAGATGTGCGATCAGACTTCCTGCACCCTCTATTACGAGCAAGGCGGAAAATAAAACTCTCTCGCTAATGATGTTCTGGAGAAATCCCTAACACCAGTGAGAGTGTCATTTTCAAACCTTTTTTACAGCTTGCAAAATCCCCAGCGCATAAGCGTCGGGGATTTTTTCTTACAAATATTTTTGTTCTTTAAGATAATCCAAGAACTTCTTGGAGAATATTTCATTTGTTTCCTTTGGGTAACGTACGTCGGTGAAGACTTGTGCTAAGGTTTCTTTGTTGTTTTCTTTCACGAAAGCTTTGTTTATTTCGAGCGATTCTTTGTGTTTATAAATCTTCTTAATTTTTTGTGCGTTCATCTCGTGATAGTGCTCCTGGTGGATAATTCCTTCTAGGGGCAGACGGTCGGTCTTCAGCTGCTCTTTTTGTTTTGGGTAGCCCACTGTGAGCGTGATTATTGGTACGACGCGGTTGGGTAGGTTTAGGACCTCGGCAATCTCTTTGGCATTATAGGTTGTAGTGCCCAGATAGCAACATCCCAGACCATTCATTTCGGCGATAGTGTTGAACTGCTGTGCGAAAATGGTCACGTCGAGGATGGCGCTCATCAGCGATTGGAAATTGTCGTAGCCTGGATCGGCTTTTGACACTTTGCACCAAGTCACAAAGCGGTTGAAATCGGCGCAGAAAGTAAGAACCACAGGCGCTGTCATAACCATAGGTTGGTTAAAATGGCAAGGAGCCAGCTTTTCTTTCATCGCCTTGTCACGAGTTATCACTACACTATAAAGCTGCATGCCTCCGGTGGTTGGGGCATGGCTTGCTGCTTCAATCATCTCGTCAATATAATTGATGTCGAGATCTTGTTCAGAATAATCGCGCACCGTGGCACGATCAAAGAAATATTTTAAGTCCATAATTATTTATTTTATTGCAAAGTTACACATTTTCAATAGAAGCCCAAAATAGTGATTGTAGTTACAATGTTCACTTAAATGAGATTTGAAGTATTAATTGCGATTATTTTAGTAAATCAGTCCTGCTTTTTCATCGTTTTTTTGTAATTTTGTACTCTGTTTAATCAATCATGGCTACTATACTCAACATAGAGACTTCAACAAACGTTTGCTCAGTGGCGTTAGGCTCTGAAGGACAAATAGTTGAACACAACGAGAACTATGAAGGTCTTTCACATGCCACACTATTAAGCCAATTCATTAAAGATGCTTTGGACACAGCTGCCCGCCGGAGTTTGCATATTGATGCAATAGCGGTTAGTATAGGGCCTGGCTCTTACACCGGTCTTCGTATAGGACTGTCTCAGGCAAAAGGTTTAGCTTTTGGCTTGGATGTGCCTCTCATTGGGGTTAACACCTTACAATTGCTCACTGTATCGACAATGTTTAGTAAGTTTTTTGATGACGATGTGTTATTTGTGCCTATGATAGATGCACGTCGCATGGAAGTTTATACTGCTGTCTACAATAGTGCTCTTGAAGCGTTTATGGAGCCACAACCCATGATACTTGATGAGAATTCTTTCAGTGACTTGCTACAAAGTCATAATCTTGTTATATTGGGCAATGGTGCTGAGAAGGCCTCTAAGGTGATTAATCATCCAAATGTGCGTTTTATTCCTGATATCAAGCCTGTTGCAGTCGACATGCTTGCATTGTCTGAAAAAGCTTTCAGAGAACAACGGTTTATTGATGTTGCTTACTCGACGCCATTATATCTTAAGGATTTTCAAGCTACAGTGCCCAAGAAAAAAGTTCTCTAAAGCTTTACCGCTCACAAAATTATTTATATATTTGCAATCACAATAATTGTTATAATAATGCTGACTTATAATTCACAACTCAAGAAACTTGCTCTGCCTGAGTATGGTCGTAACATACAGCAGATGGTTGACTATTGCTGTACTATCGTCGACCGGGAGGAAAGAAATAAATGCGCTCATTCTATAATCAATACTATGAGCAATCTTTTTCCAAATATCAACGAAGAGTCGGACTATAAGCATAAACTTTGGGATCACCTTGCTATAATGAGCGATTTCAAGCTAGATGTAGACTATCCTTATGAGGTGATTAAGCCCGAAAACCTTGACACAAAGCCCGTGCCGGTTAAATATAAACTAGAAAGCATCAAGATGAGGCATTACGGCAAGATTGTTGACCAAATGATTGAGCGAGCATGCGAATATCCTGATGGTGAAGAGAAAGAGGCTCTTGTGATGCTCATTGCCAATCACATGAAGAAACTTATCTATCAAATTAACAATGAGGATGTGGAAGATGCTAAGATTTTCAAAGATTTAGAATTCTTCTCAAAAGGTAAAATTAAATTAGATCCTGAGACACATTCACTTCATGAATTCAAGATTGCTCCCACACAGCAGCAGTCTTCTTCAAAAAAGAAAAAAAAGAAATAATAGATAGATGATAACTCGTGAAGAAATTGCACATATAGGAAAGTTCAATAAGCCTCATGGCATTGCTGGGGAGATTTCTGCAACAATCCTAGGCGAAGCACATGTTCTTGAACAGTGCAAATGCTTTGTGTGCAATGTTGACGGCATTTTTGTGCCATTCTTCATTGCTGCCATCCGTGAGAAATCACGTGATACTGTTCTTGTGAAGATAGACGGTATTAACAACGAAATTGATGCATCGATGCTTGTGAATCATGACATCTATGTCTTGAAGAGCGAATACTCTCAATCAACCGACCGAGATGAGCTGCCTGTGGATTTCTTTTTGAATTATGATGTCATAATTAACGTAAAATACAAAGGGAGAATTATTGATGTTGACGATACTACGGCCAATGTTCTCTTTGTAATAAAAATGGATGATGGACAGAAGGTTTTAATTCCTGTTGTCGACGAATTTATCATTGACATAGATACCGAGTCTCGTTGCATAGAGATGGAATTGCCACAGGAACTGCTTGAATTGTAATTAATATAGTATTAAAATAAAAAACACATACCACTTATGAAGAGTTATTTTTTGCAAATCAGATTTATATTAGTTGCTGTGATGATATCATTGTCGTTATCGTCAATGGTCCAGGTTACATCACAGTCGCTTGATGATGTTATCTACAACCCCCAGATTAAAGATAGTAAGTCGCGTAAAGCAATATGTGATTATCAAATGAAACAAGCCAAGATTTTGTCGGAAGACAGAAATCTTAATGTGATGACTATACGCAACACTGAGGTGATTATTGTTACAATTCCTGCAGATCTCCTTTTTGAGCCCAATCAGACAGAGCTGAGTTCAGATGCAGAACTTGTATTACTGAAATATTGTCCTTTCTTGAGAACTCCTGATTTTTATCACATGGTAATTGCGATGTATCACGATAACAGTGCATCGGAGCAATACTCTAAGGAATTGACTGATTTACGTGTGCAGAGCGTTTATGATTGGTTTGCCGAAAATGCCGATGTCAAGAATCTTTATAAGTTTTCTTTTGGCAACTCTAGTGCACTGTTGCCCAACAATTCTATGCAAAATAGAAGGTTAAATCGTCGTTTGGAGATATATTTGGTACCAGGACAAGTAATGATAGACCAGGCAAAGAAAAACTTGCTAAAATAACAACAAAATAAAATAATATGGCAATTGAAATTAAAGATTTAACGAAGAGAAGCGTAAATTACTCGCAGTGGTATAACGATCTCGTGATCAAAGCCGACCTTGCCGAGCAATCGGCGGTGCGTGGATGTATGGTTATTAAACCTTATGGCTACGCAATTTGGGAGAAAATGCAACGAGAGCTTGACAACATGTTTAAAGAAACAGGCGTTCAAAATGCCTATTTCCCATTGCTTATTCCAAAATCCTTCCTGAGCCGTGAGGCAGAGCATGTTGAAGGTTTTGCAAAGGAATGTGCAGTGGTAACTCACCACCGTCTAATGAATGCTCCTGATGGTAGTGGGGTAGTAGTTGACCCTGAGGCAAGGCTTGAAGAAGAGCTAATCATTCGTCCCACTAGTGAGACTGTCATCTGGAATACTTATCGCAATTGGATAAATTCTTATCGAGACCTTCCTCTGCTCATAAATCAATGGGCAAATGTGATGCGTTGGGAGATGCGCACACGTATGTTCTTGCGCACTGCTGAGTTCCTTTGGCAAGAAGGACATACAGCTCATGCAACTAAGGAAGAGGCTCAAGAAGAGGCAATAAAGATGCTAAACGTTTATTCCGACTTTGCCGAGAAATATATGGCAGTGCCTGTAGTTAAAGGCGTCAAGAGTGCAAATGAGCGTTTTGCAGGTGCTCTTGAGACTTATACTATTGAAGCTATGATGCAGGATGGCAAAGCATTGCAGTCGGGAACATCCCACTTCTTGGGACAGAATTTTGCCAAGGCATTTGATGTGAAATTTGTGAATCAAGAGAATAAGCTTGACTATGTATGGGCTACATCTTGGGGAGTTTCGACTCGACTTATGGGAGCTCTTATCATGACTCACAGCGATGACAACGGCTTGGTACTTCCTCCAAAATTAGCACCTATTCAAGTGGTTATTGTTCCTATTTACAAGAATCAGGAGCAGCTTGATGAAATCAATGCCAAGGTTTATCCTATTGTTGAGAACTTGAAGGCTATGGGCATTTCTGTTAAATTTGATAATGCCGACAACAAGCGTCCTGGATTCAAGTTTGCCGACTATGAACTTAAGGGTGTTCCTGTGAGGCTTGTGCTTGGAGCTCGCGACATTGCTAATGGCACAATTGAGATTATGCGTCGTGATACTCTCGAGAAATCAAGTGCTTCACTCGAAGGCATTGAGTCGACGGTTAAGGATCTCCTTGATGAGATTCAGGCTAACATTTACAAGAAGGCTTATGACTTGCGTGAGAGCATGACTTACAAGGTCGATACCTACGAGGAATTCAAAGCCCAGATTGAGAAAGGTGGATTTGTGCTAGCTCATTGGGACGGCACTCCCGAAACTGAAGATCGAATTAAAGAGGAAACCAAGGCAACTATTAGGTGCATTCCTCTTGACGCTGAGCCCGAAGAAGGTGTAGACATGCTCACTGGTAAACCTTCTAAATGCCGCGTTGTATTTGCTCGTAACTATTAAAAATGCTTCAATTCATAGTTAGCGGCACAAATAGTGCAGAAATCATTGATACAGCAAAAGCAGCGCTCAAGAACGCATGTCAATGGATTAGGCTTGATGTGAGTCTTCTGCCAATTTCAGAGCAAGATAACACAATTGATATTATAAGACAATCTTGCAAGGAGTATGATGCTATCCTCACTGTCGAGAATGATGTGGAAGCAGTAAAACGCTTGAAATTGGACGGACTTCATCTTACCAACCCATCAATCTCGGCTGTAGATGCTCGTAAAGACATGGGCGAGGAACCCATAATTGGAGTTACAATTAACAACTCAAGTGAGGTGCCTTTTGTGCCACGTGCAGCTGTTGATTACATCGAGATTGACAAAAATGTTGACGATGTTAAGGTGCAAAGTGAAATTGTTGAACAGATGAAATCATCGGGACGAGATGAACCTGTGATAGCTCATTTTGGTTTCATTCCAACGCTATCGATGCTTCGCGCCAGCGGTGTGAACGGTGTTTCGCTTGACAGCAGTAATACTGAAGCCGTTGAACTTAAAGATTTGATAATCAAACTTGAGTTGCTTGCAGAAGAACGCATCAATTCTTTATAGATTACAAGCATAATAAAAATAATGACGGATCTTGTCAATCCGTCATTATTTATTTTGTGACCTAATCGTCTATCAACCGCAGCGAGATGTGCCACAATTTGTGCATATCAAGCATCCTTCTTGATAAATGAGACTTTCTTGTCCGCAGTTTGGACATGTTTGGCCACTCAGTTTAGTGCCGTTAGGTAAATACTTTTTAAGTGCGCGTTCCACTCCCATTTTCCAGGTGTTGATACTCTTGTTGTCAAGTTCAAGACTTGTGACAAGTTTAAGAACCTGCTCAATGGGCATTCCGTAGCGTAGCACACCCGAAATAAGCTTGGCATAGTTCCAGAACTCAGGGTTGAACTTCTCGCTCAGTCCTTCGATAGTGGTTTTGAATCCACGCTTGTTGATGAACTGGAAATCATAACGTTTTTCACCATTCTCATTTACGGCTTTGATAATCTTACCTTTAGTTACCGATTTGGGACAGAAAATTCCCTCATCGTCATCGGCAATTCCGGTGAAGATTTCGTATGGACGTTTGTCGATAAGGCCAATAAATGCAATCCATTTCTCCTTGTTGTTCTGGAAACGCACTACGTCAGCTTCAAGCTCTACAGGACGTTTGAGGATATGTTCCTCTTCGGCCATATAGTGCCCCTTCTTCTCGCCTTTCTTTTTCTTGTTCTTGCCGTCGCCTGAGAGTGAGATTAGAACGCCACTGCGAGAACCATCACGATAAACTGTACAACCCTTGCATCCCGAGCGCCATGCCTCTACATAGAGTTTGCCCACCATTTCTTCGCTGATGTCATTTGGCAAATTGATGGTTACACTGATGCTATGATCAACCCATTTTTGTACGGCACCTTGCATGCGCACTTTATTGAGCCAGTCTACATCGTTGCTAGTGGCTTTGTAATAGGGTGAGCGAGCAACCAGATCTTCGATTTGTTCCTGACTGTAGTCGCTACGCACTTCGATGCCGTTGGTTTCCATCCAAGTGATGAACTTGTGGTGGTAGACGATGTATTCTTCGAAAGAGTCGCCCGACTCGTCAACGTAGTCAACCCTAACGTCCTTGTCACTGGGATTGACCTTGCGACGACGTTTGTATACAGGTAGGAACACAGGCTCAATCCCGGAAGTGGTTTGTGTCAAAATACTCGTTGTGCCAGTAGGCGCGATAGTAAGGCATGCAATGTTTCGACGGCCATATTTTACCATCATTTCATAAAGCTCTGGGTCGGCCTCCTTGATGCGCAGAATGAACGGGTTGTTAGCCTCTCGCTTTGCATCGTAGATTTCGAACGCTCCACGCTCACGCGCCATATTAACCGACGAACGGTATGCTGCAAGAGCTAAAGCTTTGTGAACCGATACCGAGAACTCGGTTGCTTCGTCGGTGCCATAAGTGAATCCCATGGCAGCTACCATATCGCCTTCGGCGGTTGTTCCAACACCTGTTCGGCGTCCTTTAAGGGTCTTGTTGCGAATCTTTTTCCAAAGGTTTAGTTCTGTGGTTTTAACCTCTTCGGTCTCGGGATCTTGCTTGATTTTGGCGAGTATGGCTTCAATTTTCTCCATCTCAAGGTCGATGATGTCGTCCATCATGCGCTGTGCATAGCCTATGTGTTCGGCAAACTTCTCGAAATCGAAATAAGCATCCTTGGTGAATGGGTTTACCACATAACTGTAGAGATTAACAGCAATTAGTCTACAACTATCGTAAGGACACAAGGGAATTTCACCACATGGGTTTGTGGAAATTGTACGGAATCCAAGATCAGCGTAACAGTCGGGCACAGCTTCACGTGTGATGGTGTCCCAGAACAGGACGCCAGGCTCGGCACTCTTCCATGCGTTATGAACAATCTTGTTCCATAGTTTTGTCGCATCTATCTTCTTGGTGAATGTGGGTTTATCGGCATCGATGGGATATTGTTGGGTATATTCGGTTCCATCAACTGCTGCCTGCATGAATGCGTCGTCAATGCGGACCGATACATTTGCTCCAGTCACTTTGCCTTCAGTCATCTTAGCGTCAATAAACGACTCGCTGTCAGGGTGTTTAATGCTTACTGTGAGCATTAGCGCTCCGCGTCGACCATCTTGTGCTACCTCGCGTGTGGAGTTACTGTAACGCTCCATGAATGGAACGAGTCCTGTTGAAGTTAGAGCCGAGTTTTTAACGGGTGATCCCATGGGGCGAATGTGTGACAAATCGTGACCAACACCCCCACGGCGTTTCATGAGTTGGACTTGCTCCTCATCGATTTTGATAATTCCTCCATATGAGTCAGGCTGCCCGTCAAGGCCTATTACAAAGCAGTTGCTCAATGATCCAATTTGGAAATTGTTTCCAATTCCTGCCATAGGACTGCCCTGTGGTACAATGTAACGGAAGTTCTTGAGAAGGTCAAAAACTTGCTGCTCACTCATCGGGTTGGGATACTTCTTCTCGATGCGCGCTATCTCGCTGGCAATGCGATGGTGCATGTCGTCGGGCGTCTGCTCATAAAGGTGCCCGAAGGAGTCCTTGAGTGCATACTTTGTCGCCCAAACGCGAGCTGCCAGCTCATCGCCCTTAAAGTATTGTAACGAAGCGTGATAGGCCTCGTCATAGGTGTAAGTTTTCTTTTCCACTGTATTTATTGGTTTTTTTAATTAATTAGCAATAGTTTTTTGCACTGCAGCTTGCAAAATTACGTACAATAAGAATATTAAAAAACAATTGTTAATAACTTTATCGGTAAAAGTTATCAACACACCCTATGCTAGTGGTTGTTCCATACCTCAATAAAACTATTACGTCCTTGATAGTCAACAGTTTTTACTTTTTCTATCCATCGTATAATCAGGTCGCTTGTAGTTTCGGTGCCACGTTCGCCTTGATCCTTGCGTGGTGAGTCACAAATTGATGCAACATAGTTATTGGTCATCACTCTATATTTCTTCTTCATGTCAAGCGCTCTACCGTCATTGTCGAATAACTGAAGTGTCTTGATATCAGTCTTGTTGGAGTCGGTATATGTGACAATTGCTGTACAACCGCTAGTGATAGGGAAACGATTTCGGTCGGCCTTAAAGCAAGCGATGAGCATGTCGCTGAGTTCCTTGCCTGTGAGAGTCATCACCACTGCTGTATTCATAAAGGGATCTAGGTTGAGTATATCTTTAACGGTGATGGGACCAGCAGGGAACACATCATAGCGCACTCCTCCATAATTCTCGAAGGCAATGTCACAGGCAAGCTCGTCTCTCCATGCGTCGCACATCATCACACCAAGGGCATCGTATGTCGAGATATCAGTCGTAAAAAATCCAATCTGACGTTCCATTTCAGGACTGTTCTTGAAATGCTTGAGAAGCGCGTCTGCAGCATCGGCACGCGGAGTGGACTTGTCTATGAATATGTTCTTGGCACTCTTGCTGACCACTTTACCATTTTCCACTTCAAGAGTAGTGAGAGTGACACGTGGCAACTGGTAACCGTTCTGAGTGATTAGTACTCCGTTATGAATCTCACCGCCTTCAAGCTGGGTGTGAGAGTGGCTGCTGACTATCATATCATAGTATGGAAAGAGCTTAGCTAGCTCTAAATCTACCTCATAACCCACATGAGTAAGTAGGATATTCACATCACACTGCTCAGAGAGCCATTTATACTGAGGTATAATCTCTTCGGGTTGTTGGAACGATAGGCCTATCACATTATCGGGATGCGTGTCGGGGATTCCAAGTGTGCCTACTTGAGTAATTCCTAGTACTCCTACCTTAACGCCTTTCACGTCAAACACCTTATACGGCACCACATGAATCCCTGTCTCGGGAGGACATGTGATATTGGCAGCAAGATACTGAAAGTTGGATAATGCTGTCATTTTTGCAAGTCCTTCTACTTTTGAATCATATTCATGGTTGCCAAGTGCCGATGCGTCAAAGCCTATTAGGTTCATGAACTGAATCATAGGATAAGATACTGGCTCATAACGGTCATTGTATGGATTCCCTGTGCGGTTGTCGCCAGCCGATAGAACCAGGACAGATGGATCGATTGCTCGAATGCTGTCTACAATTGCAGCAAGTTGAGGCATTTTTTCTAATGCCGAGTGCATATCGTTAGTGGATAATATTCTAACAGTTTCACCTGTTGCAATTCCATTAAAAGATAATGCAACAAATGCTATGATTGATAAAAAATACTTTTTCATAATTTTATGAATTAATTATTTGTACTATTTGATTGTCATTTAAAGGTGCTTCATTGTCAAGAGCATGACCCCAGCGGTCAGTAACCTTGAGTTGTGTTACACTCTTAAGGTCCAACTTATTGCGAACAGCAAAGCGCAACAATAAATCTCCCACTTTTGCACCTCTAAATATTCTGATTGGACTATTATTGACAATTACAGTCATTGAATATTGTAAATTTAGATAAACAATTCAATAAATTTGTTTTCGCAAAATTACAAAAAAACATCATTTATAAAAAACAAATTCTTAAATAATTTTTTCAAAAAAATTTTTGCAAAATAAACCTCAGAATAATTTTTATTTGATTTAATTAAAATAAAACTAATGAATGTGGTAAAGACGCGATTATTATTGTATGTTAATAACTTTATGTACATTATATAAAAATAAACAAGAAAAAATTCTTATATTTGCATGATAAACTGAAAAGATATTATGATACAATCTATGACTGGTTTCGGTAAGGCTACTCTTGTGGTATGCAACAAGAAGATTACTGCCGAGATAAAATCGCTGAATAGCAAACAGATGGACTTGTCGGTGAAGCTACCTCTCATTTATCGCGAGCTGGAGCTTGAGCTGCGCAACATGATTACATGTGAACTGGGGCGTGGAAAAGTAGACGTGTATGTTTCTTCCGAGTCAATCGATTTAGGCATTGCATCACAGCTTAATGTTGAGATGCTGCGCGGCTATAAATCACAAGTTGAGAATGTTGCTCATGAACTTAATTTGGCAGAACCGCAAGATTGGTATAACACTTTGCTTAGAATGCCCGATGTTTTCAAGCAAGACCTTTCGGAGGAGGTTGCTCAGGAAGAACTCGACGGCGTAAGAGAAGTGGTGCGCAGAGCATTGAAATCAACAGTCGATTTCCGAAGTCAAGAAGGGGAAAAATTATATGATTTCTTCAAAGAAAGAATTGACTCAATTCAACTGCTTCTTGACAGCATATCTCAGTATGAGAGTACACGCATCGAAAAGATCAAATCTCGTCTCATTGAACAGCTATCACAGCTTGAGCAGGTCGACTACGACAAGAACCGCCTTGAACAAGAGCTTATTTTCTATATCGAGAAGCTTGATATAACCGAAGAGAAGATACGACTCCAGAATCATCTCAATTATTTCCTTGAAACTCTTGACAATGCTGAGCGTCAAGGCAAGAAACTGGGATTCATTACTCAGGAGATGGGCCGTGAAATAAACACTACCGGATCTAAGTCCAACCATGCCGAAATGCAGAAAATAGTAGTGGAAATGAAAGACAATCTGGAGCAGATAAAAGAGCAAGTTCTAAATGTACTATAGCACTATGGGAAAAGGAAAATTAATAGTAATATCGGCTCCTTCGGGGACTGGCAAGTCAACGATAATTGGAGAGTTGATGAAAGATGAATCGCTCAAGTTGGAGTTCTCAATTTCGGCTACTACGCGTCCACCACGCGGCACAGAGCAACATGGAGTGGAATACTACTTCTTGTCGCTCGATGACTTCAGGCAGCGAATAAGTAACGATGAGTTTGCCGAGTATCACGAAGTCTATGAGGGGCGTTATTATGGCACACTCAAGAGTGAGATTAAACGCATTACAAGCAAAGGCCACAACGTTGTTCTTGATCTTGACGTTTTGGGTGGAATAGACGTGAAGAAGATGTATGGCAAGAAAGCTTTGGCATTGTTTTTCTCGCCTCCTTCTATTGAGACGTTGCGCCATCGTTTGCTTTCACGTGGGACCGACAGCCTGGAAGACATCAACAACCGAGTAGATAGAGCGGCTTATGAACTTACGTTTGCCGACCAGTATGATTACTGTGTAGTTAACGATGTCCTTGAAGATGCTGTGTGTCAAGCCCGAGAAATAATTACCAATTTTATCGAGAATAAATGAGACGGATAGGCATTTTTGGCGGTTCGTTCAATCCCATACATGTGGGACATGCACTCATTGCGAGTTATATCATAGAGAATAGCGAGCTCGACTCGCTGTGGCTGATGGTTTCTCCCCAAAATCCTCTTAAAGAGAATAGAGCATTGTTAAGCGACTATCACCGTTTGCGTATGACTGAGCTTGTGTCGCGACGATTGGAGAATGTTATCACTTCGGCTTTTGAGTTTGATATGCCTAAACCGTCTTATACTATCGACACTCTCAATGCATTGCAGGCAAAGTTTCCTGATGACGAGTTTTTTCTGGTTATTGGTGCCGACAATTGGTGTGTGTTTGACCAGTGGAAGTCGGGTGATGAGATTGTTGCCAAGTTCCACATACTTATTTACCCTCGTCGTGGTTACGATATCAATATCCCCAAGAAATACAGCGATAGGGTGAGAGTTGTTGATGCTCCACTAGTTGAATTGTCTTCAACACAGGTTCGAGAAAGACTTGCACAGATGAAAAGCGTGAGTTTCTATGTGCCAGAGCCAGTGGAAAAATATATTATCGAAAACAAATTATATATTGAGTGATTTCTATGGAAACCGATAAACTATCACCTACCAGTCTGGCGTTTATTGCTCTAACTAATGAGTATTGTCAACTTGTGGAAAACTGTGGCGACTATGGCCGTGAAGGGCTGGTTGAGTCCCTGGTGAAACTGTTGCCTCGCATTTATATAACAGTAATAGACATAGAACCAAATTTCGACTATTTTGACTCATTCATCACTCAGGCGCTTGACGAGCCCACTTATGATATCGTGCGTTCGAGTATAAGCTCAATTATGGGTGAAGAAGATGTATATCTTGAAGTATTTCTAGACGATATGAAGTACTCAGATACACCTATTGCTACTTCAATTTCTGAGAACCTTGCCGACCTTTACCAAGAATTCTATAATCTTGTAGCTGCTCTGCGTGATCTCAATACCGATGAACAGCGAAACATCCTTTCAATGTGTAAAGAGAATTTCAAGGAGTATTGGGGACAGACACTTTGCAATGTTTTGAGGGCATTACACTCATTGAGCATTGCAGACAAAGATTACTAATTAAGCTATTAACATAACATAAAATGATTATGAAAAGCAAATATATTGATTCGTTATTACAATTCATGGACAATAGTCCATGCAACTTCCTTGCCGTTGATACTATGAAAAGAATTCTTGTTGATAACGGCTTCAAAGAAAAATCGTTGAAAGAAAAGATGACAGCTAAAGCTGGTGAGAAATTCTTCTTTACTAAGAACGATTCAGCAATTTTTGCTGTTAAAGTAGGGAAAAGGCCCATTGCAGAGACTGGCTACAAAATTGTGGCTGCTCATAGCGATTCACCATGCTTCCGTATTAAGCCTAAAGCCGAGATGCGTTGCGATGGCGGTATCGTGAAGCTCAACACCGAGGTTTATGGCGGTCCTATATTATATACTTGGTTTGACCGTCCATTATCAATTGCCGGCCGTGTGATACTCAAGGGCGAGAGTGCACTTGACGTTATTTCACGCAACATAAAAATCAATCGTCCTCTCATGCAAATCTCTCACCTGGCAATACACTTTAATCGTGCTGTGAACGAAGGTAATCCCTTGTCAAAGCAGAAGGATATGCTTCCCATTATTGCCAAGGTGAACAAGGATTTTGAAACAGGGAACATGTTGCAAAACCTTGTGGCTCAGGAGCTGGGTGTAACTATTGACGAAATTATAGACTTTGACTTGTTGCTCTATGATACTACTCCTGCATGTACATTTGGGCTCAACAATGAGTTTGTTTCGTCTGGTCGACTTGATGACCTGAGCATGGCTCACGCTGCAATAACAGCGATAACCGAAGCAACCGATGATGACAATACTTGCATTGCTGCTATATTCGACAACGAAGAGACAGGCAGTGGCACCAAACAAGGCGCAGGCTCACCAGTGCTTGCTAATGTTCTTCAACGTATGGCCGAAAGTCAAGGCTGCAACTTTGACGATTACTGTGTGGCTTTGCAGAAAACATTCCTCATTAGTGCCGATAATGCTCATGCACATCATCCCAATTACAATGAGAAATATGACCCCACCAATCATCCCACAATGGGAAGTGGACCATGTATCAAGATTAATGCCAATTGCAAGTATATGAGTGATGCCCATTCGGCAGCCATATTTAAGAACCTGTGCGATGAAGCAGGCTCGCCTTGCCAGTATTTCATCAATCATAGCGATGTGGCGGGGGGCTCAACACTTGGAAATATTCTTACTGGTCAAATCGATATTGAAGGTGTAGATGTTGGCAATCCATTGCTTGCAATGCACTCGGCGCGTGAGACAGCATCGTGCGAAGACCATGTGAACATGATAAAAGTGTTTAAGACTTTTTTCAGTTAAAGAAAAAATAATTAACTTTGTAAAAATTACTAATTAAAATATTTTTATACTATGAATGACGAGAAATTGATACAAGAGTTGACGCTCAAAGCCCAGAAATGGTTAGGCGAGGGCTACGACGAGGAAACTAAGGCTCAAATCAAGGCTATGATTGAGGCCGAGGACAAAACCGAGCTCATTGAGTCTTTCTATAAAGACTTGGAATTTGGTACAGGTGGCTTGCGCGGCATCATGGGACCTGGTAGCAACCGTATGAACATTTATACTGTAGGTGCTGCGACACAAGGTCTTGCCAATTACATCAACGAGGCATTCAAAGATCTTCCTGAGCGCAAGGTGATTGTTGGTCATGACGTTCGCAATAACAGTCGTCTTTTTGCTGAGACTGTCGCCAACATCTTCAGTGCTAATGGCATTAAGGTATTCCTCTTCGAGGGGCCGCGTCCCACTCCCGAGGTGTCTTATGGCATTCGACTGTTGGGATGCCAGAGTGGCGTGAACATTACCGCTTCTCACAACCCCAAGGAGTACAATGGTTACAAGGCCTATTGGGATGATGGCGCACAGGTTGTTTCGCCACACGATGTTAATATCATCAATTATGTAAACAACATTAAAGATATTAGCGAGATTAAGTTTGAGGGCAACCCCGACTTGATTGAGATAATAGGCAAAGACATAGATGAGAAATATCTTGAAGACATTCACACGCTCTCGCTCAGTCCAGAAGTAGATGCTAAGCACAGTGATCTCAAGATTGTGTATACTCCCATTCATGGTGTAGGACGATACATCATACCACAATCTATCGAGCGTTGGGGATTCAAAAATATAATTCATGTTCCCGAGCAAGATGTGATGAGTGGCGATTTCCCAACTGTGGAGTCACCAAACCCTGAGAATGCTCCTACAATGCAGATGGCCATTGACAAAGCCACAGAGACACAAGCCGATATTGCTCTTGCCAGTGACCCCGATGCCGACCGCATCAGTGTTGTGTTCAAGAACAATAAGGGTGTATATGAATTGGTGAACGGAAACCAAATCCAAATTATCTTCCACTACTACCTGCTCACACGCAACCGAGAGTTGGGCAACCTCAAGGGCGATGAATACATTGTTAAGACCATTGTCACAAGCGAGACAATCAAGCGTATGGCCGATAAACTTGGCGTTAAGATGTTTGACTGCTATACTGGATTCAAGTGGATTGCGACAGTGATGCGCGAGATGGAAGGCAAGGGACGCTATTTGGGTGGTGGCGAGGAAAGTTACGGTTTCCTCCCCGAGACTTTTGCTCGCGACAAAGACGCCGTATCGGCAATTCCACTCATGTGTGAGATTGCTGCTTGGGCAAAAGAGAAGGGTATGACTATGAATGAAATGCTCATCGATTTATATCTTAATTATGGCTATTCCAAGGAGCGTGGCATTTCGGTTGTTCGCAAGGGTAAGAGCGGTGCTGAGGAGATTGAGGCGATGATGAAGAACTTCCGTGAGAATCCACAGAAGGAAATCGCAGGTTCTCCAGTGGTCCTAATCAAGGATTTTTTGAAACTCGAAGAGCTTGATGTCAAGACCGGTAAGATCACCAAAATAGAGATGCCTACAACTAGTAATGTTCTTCAGTATTATACAGAGGATGGCACCAAAGTTTCGATACGTCCTTCAGGTACCGAGCCCAAGATCAAGTTCTACATCGAGGTTCACGACAAGCTCGAAAGCGCAGCAGAGTATGATGCCAAGAACGAATGGGCCGATGCTAAGATTGACACCATCTGCCACGATTTAGGCATTTAATTTGAGATATTTAGAGATATGATTAGGGAGGTGATTAAACTTCCCTAATCATTAACAATTAATAAAAATTTTAATCTTCATAATTTAATTATGGCAAGCAAAAGACAAATGAAAAAAGCCATCAGCAATGCATGTATCGAGATGGCCAATGAGTGCTTATTTGCTCAGGATGCTTTTGAGAACACTAATCCAGAAGACTGGGATAAGGTCATTGACAATATTGCAGAACTTCAAGATCAAGCTTTAAAGCGTGTATCGGTTGACTTTGACAAAGTTCCAAAAGATTTCGCCAACGGAAAGGAGTACCGTAAAGCTCGTCGCACCTATTTCAAGGCCGTTGAGACAGCAATGGGAAAATTTATGCAAGAGGGTGGTGAGAAGATTGTCGGTCAGATGAATGCCCTCATCAAGAATTAAGTTGACTCAGTTATCTTATTATCGACGTGATAAGTAAATTGTTAGGCCGCATCATGAAGAATCATGGGTGGAAGTTTGTTGTGAACATTCCTCCCGTGAACAAGTGTGTGATTTGCGTCGCTCCTCACACAAGCAATTGGGATTTCATCATGGGCGAGCTTGCAAGCCGTTCAGTGGGAATGAAAGCTAAGTTCTTGATGAAAGATGCTTGGTTTTTCTTCCCACTGAAATATTTACTCAAGGCACTTGGAGGAATACCGGTATCGAGAAGGCATAGTACAAATGTAACAGGTGGAGTTGTGGACAGCTTTAATAAGCTTGACAAACTAGTAGTTGCTGTTACTCCCGAAGGTACTCGAAGTCTTAATCCTCACTGGCATAAGGGGTTCTTATATATTGCTAAAGAAGCTAACGTACCCATCGTGCTGGGATATTTCAACTACCCGAAAAAGATAGTATGCCTTGATAAGATTTTTGAACCATCGGGTGATATTGATGCCGATATGCTATCGATAAAAAAGTATTATGACAGTAGTGACATTTGCGGTAAATATCATGAGAACTTCACTACTGGACTAGAAAAAGAATAAATATTATGATATCAAGAAACCTACGAGTAGCATTAATTGAAGATAACATTGTTTGGGGTGACAAGTATGCCAATCTTGAGCAGCTGGGCCGCAACATAAAGAATGTAAGTGATGAGACCGATTTGATTGTCTTGCCCGAGTTGTTCACAACAGGATTTATAGTTGACGGCAGTGCCTCAGAGCTTGCCGAACGGAACACTGGCGAAACAATAAAATACCTGAAAGACTTATCAAGCTACTACAATGTTGCTATTGCAGGTAGTTTTCTTGCTTCCACGGCTAGTCAGCTTTATAACCGAGCATTTTTTCTGGAACCTAATGATGAAGAGATCTTCTATGACAAGCGCCATCTGTTCACTATGTCTGGTGAGCAGAATATCTATAACAAGGGAGTTACAAATGCGCCAATTTTCCGTTATAGAGGGATGAATATCAAACTCATTGTGTGCTACGATCTCAGATTCCCTGTATTCTGCCGTAACATCAACAACAGCTATGATGTGTTGCTTGTTGTGGCTAATTGGCCCAAAGTGCGCTTGAATGCATGGAAAACTCTATTGCAGGCACGTGCAATAGAGAATGAATGCTATGTGTGCGGTGTTAACCGATGCGGCACCGATCCAAAGGGTCTTGAATATGCACTTGGAGGTTCTCTTATTATTGACTTTAAGGGAAAAATAATAGGGGAGCGCAGCACATCACCTATTATTGAGGCCGACCTTTCACCAGCCGATTTGGCACGATTCCGTGATAAATTCCCTGCCTGGCGCGACGCCGACAGCTTTACACTAAATCTATGATAAAAAGAATTAAAAAGAGGTCTTATCTTCCTTTTTGAGCTATTGTGATTGTCATCTCACAACGTGAGCAGTTGCAATTCACTTGTAGTAGAGTTTTGCCGTTTCTTAAGAACAATGGAGATGGCAATTTCTGTTTTGTATTCTTTTCTTTAAGACAAGCTCCAAGTTCGCGTCGCAGGCAATAACGTGTTGTCATGACAGGATGGTTTTCAAGTGTAGGCATCTCGTCACATTCAATTGCAGGTACGAAACTATCCACTCCATGCTCTTTATAAAACTGCTCCGCTATGTGGTTGGCTACATTATCTGCACTTTCTAGAGTTTTATATGGAAATATAGTATTCCTGGTTTCTGGTTTGCGTAGTTCTCGTTGATATGCCATGCGATGAGAACGTTCGAGCAAATCAATAGTCTCACGTCTTAATTGGGCAATAATTGAAACAGGAATGAAATAATCACCTTTGATCTCACAAGAATGAACAGTGAATATCGTGTCACCAAGTTTTGACAGGACTTGCTTTTGTCTCTCTTTCTGAGGTTTTAATGCAACTTCTAGTTCTTCATTAAGAGTAATAGAATGTACAACCGAGCTTCCTCGTTCGTCGCTGGCTTTTAGGCATAGTTGACGCCCTATGGACCACATGGTTAGGTCTATGTCAATTCTCCTGTAGGCGCTTGGCTTAGAGAGAATGTCATTGAATGCCTTGTCGAATGTGCGGTATACTCTGTCGCCACTCTGTATGCTGCATGAATCTTTTATCAAAATTTGGTTTCCGATTACTTTGTTGACCCGAAAACCGTCATAATTGCCGTCACTATCAATATAACTTAATCCGTCACCATTGGCAAGTGGGGTAGTGCTGTCAAGGGTTAAAGTGTTACCTTTGACCGAGACTACTTTGCCAAGATATTCGCCTTGTGACTTGGGCGTGTGGATTGACGCCATCGATGTGCCATTATTTGGATGTCGGCCATTAATATAATAATGTGTAAAGGAACGATTGAAGCTTTTCTCGAGTACTGGCGCGAAAGAAAGGGTAGAAGTGCCAAAGGAACTTCGCGCCAAATCATCGCGTGAGATTATAATTTGGTCAAGCGCATTTTTGTAATAGGCAACCACATTCTTCACATAGTCCACATCCTTTAGACGACCTTCAATCTTGAATGACGAGATGCCTGCATCAATCATTTGCTCTAGACTGTCACTTGTATTAAAGTCTCTAAGTGAAAGCAAATGTTTCGATTTCATGAGTTTGTTGCCATTCTCATCCTCAAGGTCATAACTCAGACGGCAGAACTGAGCGCACTCACCGCGGTTGGCACTACGGCCTCTCAATGCCTGGCTTATTTGGCATCTACCACTATAGCTCACACACAATGCCCCGTGACAGAATCCTTCGAGAGGAACCTTTACTTTATTGCTTATTTCCTCAATTTCATCAAGTGATAGCTCTCGTGCGAGCACAAGTTGTGAGAATCCCATCTTTTCAAGGAATGTCGCTTTCTCGGGAGTGCGTATGTCACATTGTGTACTAGCGTGTAGAGCAATTGGAGGCAAATCGAGTCGAAGCAATGCCATGTCTTGAACAATTATAGCATCAACACCAGCATTGTATAGTTTATGAATCATACGTTCAACATCATTCAGCTCGTGGTCATAGACAATGGTGTTGACAGTACAGTATATGCGTGCTTCATACTGATGGGCAAAATCAACCAGACGCTTAATGTCGTTGATGTCGTTTCCGGCTTGTGAGCGTGCACCAAAAGCATTGGCACCAATGTAAACAGCATCAGCACCATGTTTAATTGCCTCTATACCTATTGTGGCGTCTTTGGCAGGGGCGAGTAGCTCTATTTTGCGACTTTTTATCATTACTAAAAAAAGAGACCCAAAACATTCTTTGAGCCTCTCGAAAAGTAGCGGGACTGAGAATTGAACTCAGGACCTCCGGGTTATGAATCCGACGCTCTAACCATCTGAGCTATCCCGCCATTTGACTTTTGCGACTGCAAAGGTACTACATTTTTTTATTCTATGCAAGAACTATGTAATTTTTTTCTTAAAAAGTTATGAAAAGTCCTTTTGGGGTAGTTTGTTCTTATCGCACACGATTACTATATGCATCAATGATGTGTCTAAGTAACGTTGTGCCGTTTCAAGTATGTCTTTACTGCTTACATTTATAATTGCTTGAATGTGCTCATTAAAATAAGTTGGATAAGTACCGTAAAGGAAAGTATTGCCAATATATCCGGCAATATTAAAAGGAGTGTCAAGAGTTTTAACCAAGTCACTCAGCATGTGTCTTTTTACCATGCCAAGCTCTTCATCAGAAATTGGCTCGGTGCACAGCCTTTGCATTTCTTTTTTTGTCTCTTTGATGACATCCCAGCAATATTGAGTGTCGCACTCTGTAGAGATGGAAATATGTCCGTCAAACGAACGGCCGCTGAGGCTTGACCCAATGCCATATGTGTATCCTTTGTCTTCGCGGATGTTTGACATGAGGCGGCTGCCGAAATAGCCTCCTAATATAGTAGTAAGGATGCGAATCTTGAGATAGTCAGGATGTCGACGTGGCACAGTTTTGAGCGCCATAGCAATAGCGGCTTGAACTGCACCTTCCTTGTGTACTAATTTAAGCTTTTCGCTCGAAGGAGATGCTTTTGGCTCCTCTGAGGACGCAGGCTTTCCGTCGAACTTCCATTGTGATATTACATCTTCTATAGTGGCGATTACCTTGTCTGTAATGTGCCCAGCTATAACAAGGTTGCAATTCTGAGCTTTATAATAATTTGAATAGAAACCTTTTATTTGCTCTTGTGTCAGCGAGTTAATATCATCGGGAGTTGGATCGCTTGCCAACGGATGATTTATTCCAAAGTACTGACGCATCATCTCTTTGTTGGCGATATATTTTACTTTTTCTCGTGCAGTAGCGATATTTACCGCTAATTGACGCTTATTGAGTTCAAATTCATTATCAGGGAAGACAGGAAATCTGAGGCTGTCGATGAAAATTGGTAAGGTGTGGCGAAAATTCTCATTGAGAGAAGAGATGGCAAATTCCGTATTGTTATCATATACTTGCGCTGATCTCCAGGACCCGTAATAGTCTATTGCTTCTGCAATTTGTGCATAATTCATGTTCTTGTTGCCGTTGAACACTGCCATAGAGCATGTGGTGGCTTGCATGGGAAGGTCCTCTTGGAATGTGCCGCCAGTCATATAAATAGATAGTTTGTTGATTTCGTCCTCGCCATTACCTACAATCCATAACTTCATTCCGTTTGAGAGAATGACGGGATCGGGAATATCGAGTTTGATATTGCGAAAGTCGCTTACCGGTGGTGGAGTGCTACGATCTATTGCCATTGTGTTTCACGTTTTTGAAGATAGAAATTGTTCGGCTTTGGCTAAGTCTTCGGGAGTGTCAATGCCTATGGATGACTGATTGGTAATACCCACATTGATTCTCAAACCATTCTCAAGCCAACGAAGTTGTTCGAGCGATTCGGCAATCTCAAGCTGTGATTGTTTGAGTTGTGTTATCTTGTTAAGGGTCTCGGCACGATAAGCATACATTCCCAAATGTGTGTAGTACTGATGATGACTTGGCCATATGCTCTTATCAATTCCACGCAGACAAGGAATTACTGAACGTGAGAAATAGAGAGCGTTCATATCGCTGTCTATAACCACTTTCACATTATTTGGGTTCTCGAGGATGGAGAAACTGCCGTCTTTGTTGAAAGGCTTGACAAGAGTGGCGATTTGAGTATTCTTGTCATCAAAACACTGCATGATAGCCTTTATTTGTTCGGGTTGTATGAAAGGCTCGTCTCCTTGAACATTGATTATAATGTCTTCTTTGCCCTGGTTTAAATTATAGGCCTCCCAACATCGGTCGGTGCCGCTTCGATGTTCGGTGGATGTCATAACTGCTTTTCCTCCAAATGACTTGACATGATTTAGGATTCGCTCATCATCGGTCGCAACTAGTACATTGTCCACAGCTTTTGATACTTGATTATAAACCCGCTGTATTACAGTTGTGCCACAAAGCATGGCAAGAGGTTTGCCAGGAAAACGAGTCGATGCATATCTTGCTGGAATTATAGCAATAAACTTCATGTTGTTCATATAATAATCTTTTGTGCAAAGTTATGAATTATCCTTCACACTGACAAGAAAAAAGATGGGTCCAATAAATATGATTATTTATCGAACCCAAAAATATTGTTATTATGTGTGTTCTTTAGAAATTGTAGCCAAAGTTGATAGAAAACACATGGTTCTTGATGCTGTTGTGGTTGAAGGCCCTTGTACGCTTGCCATTAACGTTTATCAAGCCTCCGTCATAGTTGAAACCAGCATAATACTTCTTATTGAATGTAACGCCAGCACCAAAAGCAATTCCCATGTCAAATGGTTTGACGTAGTCGCTGTTTTTATCGTTGATGTTTGTAACTCCTAAAATCTTCACCTCGTCTCTTTCAATTTGTGATGGGTCGATTATTGATGTTCCATCATTGTCATCCATTGGAGTGATATAATTGAATTGCGGATTTCCTGTTAGGTCAAGAGTACCGATTTTTTCTTTTTTCACGTCGTTGTGGATATAGGCTTTGCCACCAATTCCGTAAGAGAAATATGGGCCTAGGTTCACTTGAAGCTGATATTGGTTGTTAATATTGTAGCGATATGAAGCCTGTACTGGCACTCTTATATTGTGCATCGTCACATTTGCTGTGTAGTCATCTAGGAAAACACCTTCTACTACCTTGCTGTTATCCTGCTTGAAGTTGAATTTAGCACCTGTAGAGTTATAATAAACACCGGTATTAATCCATAAATTCTTAAGGATAGGAATATCAACGTTTACACCAAAGTTGATGCCAGCTTTGTTATGAACATCAAGGACATAGGGCCGGTCACCAAAAATTTTTGATACGTCATTGTTGTGGATATTGTTTTTCATTCCATTGACGTTAAGACCAACGCGAACACCAATAGTGACTTTCTCTGTTGACTTCTCGGTCGAGAAGAAATCTTCAAACGACTGTGCCGATATGCTTAAAGCAGTAATTGCAGCTACAGCCACTAACATTAATTTTTTCATTTCTTTATTGTGTTATAGTTATTTATCAAAAGATAACAAAGATATATGTCAATACTCATTATCGGTATCATCGTCAACCACGTCATCAATGTCTTCGTGATAATTGTGGTACTCACTGTGAGGATTGTAGAGCGAAGCGTCATCAACATCAGTAGCAGGATTGGAACTTGGACGAGTATAGTCGTTGTTACGTTGTGGACGCGCCCATGGCTCAAAACCGCGTGACTTGGGTTTGCCGTTAGAATTGTCGCTGTCGCTCCGTGCCCATGTTTCAAAGTTCTCTAAAATACCCATAGAAATATTGTGCTTTATCTTCAAGATGCAAAATTACAACTTTTTTTTGGATATTGGTCGAAAAAATTAAAAAATAACCGCTCGGTCTTTTCTGCCGAGCGGTTGTATTGTGGTCACCACGTGGGTGAAATTGGCGTCACACTGTTTTATTTAAGAGTGAAAATTATTCCTCGTCGAGGAGAATTTCCATCACCTTGATAGCACTCTTCATCACCGATGTACCAGGACCGAAGATTGCAGCTACGCCTGCCTTGTAAAGGAAGTCATAGTCTTGCATTGGAATCACGCCACCAGCTGTAACGATGATATCTTCACGACCAAGCTTCTTGAGTTCCTCGATTACAGCAGGAATAAGAGTCTTATGACCAGCTGCAAGTGAAGAAACACCCATGACATTCACGTCGTTTTCAACGGCCTGACGGGCACTTTCCTCAGGAGTTTGGAACAAGGGGCCCATATCCACGTCAAATCCGCAGTCGGCATAGCCAGTGGCTACTACTTTTGCACCGCGGTCGTGACCGTCTTGGCCCATCTTGGCAATCATGATGCGAGGTTGACGACCTTCTTTCTTAGCAAACTGAGCAGTAAGCTCACGTGCTCGCTTGAGGTCGGGATCGGAAATTGCTTCTGCTGAATACACGCCTGAAATTGTTTTAACAACTGCTTTATAACGGCCTACGACTTCTTCGCAGGCATCACTAATCTCACCAAGTGAAGCGCGGTCCTTGGCTGCCTCTACTGCCAGTGCCAGTAGATTGCCTTCTCCAGTGCGAACGCACTCTGTGATGGCTTTGAGGTCGGCCTGAACCTTGGCCTCATCGCGGTTCTTGCGCAACTCCTCAAGTCGTGCAACTTGCTCGTTGCGTACCTCGGTGTTGTCAATCTCAAGGATATCAATAGGAGCCTCTTTCTCGAGAGCATACTTATTTATGCCAACGATTGTCTGAGCTCCACTATCGATGCGAGCCTGTGTGCGAGCTGCTGCTTCCTCGATGCGCATTTTTGGCACACCTGTCTCAATGGCCTTTGCCATACCGCCGAGCTTTTCAATCTCCTGGATGTGCTCCCATGCTTTGTGAACGAGTTCATGAGTCAATCGCTCTACATAGTAAGAACCAGCCCATGGATCGATAGCCTTGGTTACATAGGTCTCCTGTTGGATGTAAATCTGAGTGTTACGTGCGATACGAGCCGAGAAGTCGGTAGGTAGCGCGATAGCCTCGTCGAGGGCGTTGGTGTGAAGCGACTGGGTGTGACCCTGTGCGGCAGCCATAGCCTCGATACAAGTTCGGCCCACATTGTTGAATGGATCTTGTGCTGTTAACGACCAACCAGAAGTTTGGCTGTGAGTACGCAGAGACATTGACTTAGGATTCTTCGCACCAAAGCTCTTAACTATCTTAGCCCACAAGAGACGACCTGCGCGCATCTTTGCAATTTCGGTGAAGAAGTTCATTGAGATACCCCAGAAGAATGACAGGCGTGGAGCAAAAGCGTCTACATCAAGGCCTGCGTCAACACCGGTGCGGATGTAGTCCATACCATCGGCAAGGGTGTAAGCGAGCTCAATGTCAGCAGTTGCACCAGCTTCTTGCATGTGGTAACCCGAGATTGAGATAGAGTTAAACTTGGGCATGTTCTTTGATGTATACTCAAAGATGCTGGCGATAATCTGCATCGAGAACTTAGGAGGATAAATATAGGTGTTGCGCACCATAAACTCCTTAAGGATATCGTTTTGGATTGTACCTGCCATATGCTCAAGCTGAGCGCCTTGTTCTAGACCTGAAACGATGTAGAATGCCATAATGGGCAATACGGCACCGTTCATAGTCATAGATACCGACATTGTTTCCAGAGGAATTCCGTCGAAGAGCACCTTCATGTCCTCAACCGAGCAGATAGAAACACCTGCCTTGCCCACGTCGCCCACAACGCGCTGGTTGTCGGCATTGTAGCCACGGTGAGTTGGAAGGTCAAATGCTACCGACAAACCTTTCTGTCCTGAAGCTAGGTTGCGGCGGTAGAACGCGTTACTCTCTGCTGCTGTCGAGAAACCTGCATACTGACGCACTGTCCAGGGACGGAAAGGGTACATCAGGCTGTAAGGACCTCCCAAGAAGGGTGGGATACCAGCCACGAAGTTGAGGTGCTCAAGTCCTTCGATATCTTCTTTAGTATAAACTTGCTTTATGTCGAGCAACTCGGCATTGCGCCATGGTTCGGCAAGATGCATAGGCTTGTGTTCAACATTGAAAGCCTCGTTTGCTATGTCTATGTTTTTGAAATTTGGTCTCATGTTGCTCGATTATTTTAAAAGTTTAGCATTAAATTCTGTTAATGTGGCTTGCACATTGCTCTTCACGTTAATAAAGTACTTGATTCCAAGCTCTTTGAATGCATCATTTTCAGGACCGGCAATCACAAACTCAGTGCGGCCGTTTAGATACTTGAAGGCTGCTGGAGCATATTCGTCATATTCAGGATCGCTCGAGCAGAGTACGATAACGTCGGCTTTCTTCTCTAGAGCGGCATCGATACCTTCCTCCACAGTCTTGAAACCGTTGTTGTCAATAATCTCGTAACCAGCGCAAGCGAAGAAGTTGCTGCTGAACTGGGCACGAGCCAAACGCATAGTGAGGTTGCCAATGGTGAGCATAAATACCTTGGGAGCATGGTCAGCGTTCTCGGTGGCGAGACGCAACTGCTCGAAGTGACTTGCAAGGCGTTGACGGTTGAGTACGCCATCAGGCTGAGCATCGTAATTTGTGTCTGAAGCCTTACCATCGCTCTTTTCTGTGAAGTTAGGGAACTGGTTGGTTCCGAGCAACTGCTCACGGCGTTTAGCTACTTTGTCAAAGCGTGCATTGGCGCTGGCGTTTACTGCGGCAGTGATTTCACCGGCCTCTTGAACTGCTTTAAATCCACCCTTGTCCTCAACATCGAGGAAGAGTTTCCACGCCTCTTGAGCTATTGACATAGTGAGCATTTCCACATAGTAGGAACCTCCTGCAGGGTCAGTTACCTTGTCGAGGTGGCTCTCTTCCTTGAGAAGAATTTGCTGATTGCGAGCAATGCGCTCACTGAAGTCATCGGGAGTCTGGTATGCCTTGTCAAATGGTGCTACTACGATAGAGTCAACACCGGCAAGTGCTGCCGACATGGCTTGAGTTTGGCTGCGAAGCAGATTCACATAACTGTCGAACACTGTCTGAGTGAACTCGGTTGTAGCTGCATTAACAACCATCTTGCAAGCGCAGTCGCACTCTGGGTTGTATTGCTTCACGATTTGAGCCCACAACATGCGGGCTGCACGGAACTTGGCAATCTCCATAAAATAGACAGTAGAGATGCCCATGTTGAACTTAATGCGTGTTGCAACTTCCTGAGCAGAAACTCCTGCCTCGGTGAGCATTGCCATCCATTCATTACCCCAAGCCAGAGCATAGCCAAGCTCTTGATAGATGAATGCGCCAGCATTGTTGAGCATGATTGCATCAACACTCAGTACGCGCAGATGCTTCACTGGTTTAACAATCTCAAGCATTTCTTTTGCCATAGCTACCATGTCGCCAGCGAAAGGCTCGCCGTGCTTGAAGTAGCGACGGAAGGGGTCGAAATTGATTGAACCAACAAATGTCTCTTGAGCACCTTGCTTCTCAATGATGGCAACCAGTTGTTTAGCAACGTCGATAGCCACCTTAACGCAGCAGTTGATGTCAACAGCCACGAGGTTAACATCGATCTTGTCGAGCAAAGCCTCGAGATCCACACTCTGTCCGTGAGGAAGCTTGAAGCACACATCGTTGATGCCCTTATTGAGCACCTCGAGGGCCTTGGCATTGGCTTCCTTAACATCGTTTACCTTGATGTCTTGACGAACATACCAGTCGTTGGTAACACGTGTGCCACGAACGTAGGGATACTCGCCAGGAAGGGACTCAGTAGTTTTAAGGTTCTCAATATCAACACCTCGGTAGATAGGCTCAACATTGAAACCTTCATTTGTTCGCCAAATCATCTTTTTGTTGTAGTCTGCCCCTTTCAGGTCGACTTCAGCTTTTGCACGCCATTCTTCGGGAGTGACAGGAGCGAATTGGTCAAACAATTTTTCAAATTTTTCTGCCATAACTTTTTAAAAGTAAATTTATATAGTAACGTAGTAATATTCTGCGTTAAAAAACTAATCTCCAAAAAACGACCACAAAGGTACTAATTATTTGTGAAAAGTACACTTAATGGAGGGGTTTTTAAGTAATTTTACACATTAAATTATATAAAATCTATGTTAGAGGGTTATAGTGAAAGTAAATTGCATTCAAAACAAACTATTGAACAGTTTTTTTGTTCATTCCCTTGTGTTTAATGTTATTTTTTGTAATTTTGTCATTTAAAGAGAAATATTATGGAAAAAGATTGCCCAGTTTTATATATAGTTGTTCCTTGTTTCAACGAGCAAGAAGTATTACCTCAGTCGCATCAACACCTTTCCCAACTACTCGAAGAAATGGTGGCAAAGGGAAATGTTGCCAATGACAGCAAGTTACTTTATGTTGATGATGGGTCACGCGATGACACATGGGAGATAATTGATCGTTTGTCAGGTGATAACAATCAAGTTGCTGGTGTGAAGCTTGCTTGCAATAGTGGTCATCAGAATGCCCTAATGGCAGGATTGGCCGCTGCGGTGGATCATTGCGACATTACTGTAAGTATCGATGCCGATCTCCAGGACGATATCAATGTGATTCCTCAAATGGTTGAACGTTACAAGGATGGTTGTGACATAGTTTTTGGTGTGCGCCGTGAACGCAAGAGCGACTCGTGGTTTAAACGCACCACCGCGACAATGTTTTACAAGATGATGAATCGTCTTGATGTTGATACCATTAACAATCATGCCGATTTCCGCTTGATGAGTCGCCGTGCTGTATTGGCTTTGCTAGATTATAAAGAGCGTAACCTCTTCATTCGTGGTATAGTAACAAAACTTGGCTACAAGACTGATAGCATATTTTATGACCGCTCTGCTCGTACTGCTGGTGAAAGCAAGTATCCTTTGCGCAAAATGCTCAATTTTGCCATTGACGGAATTACCTCGTTTAGTGTGAAACCTGTGCGCATGGTTTTCATGGTGGGAATCTTATTCCTGATTATCGCTTTGATAATGCTTATATATGTCCTTACTGCCTATTTCATGGGGCGCGCAGTCTCGGGTTGGCCATCGCTCATTCTCTCAATCTGGCTTGTCGGTGCTTTCATTCTTATTGGTTTAGGTATAATTGGTGAGTATGTGGGCAAAATCTACACAGAAGTGAAGAACCGCCCGCGTTTCAACGTAGACACCACTGTAGGTCTCGAAAAAGACTGAGAAGATGAGGAAGTTACTGTTTTTGGTTTTAATCACTCTTGCACTTGCATTATTGCCAGTAATGGTGTACAGAGGCGATTTGTGGCTTTCCAGTGACTTCGTTCATCAGGAGATTTCATTTATTCTTGAAACCAAACGAATGCTTGCAACAGGTGCGCCATGGTGGTCATGGAACACCTATTTAGGCAGTGATTTCATTGGCTCTTATGCATTTTATACTCTGACCAGTCCGTTTGTATGGATTAATTGCTTGTTGCCTGAATCTTTACTTGAAGTTGGATTAGCCATAACCTTTGTACTTAAGTTTTTATGCATATCTGTAGTATCATGGTTATACCTACGTAAAATGGGTGTGAGCCGTGAGAATTCTTTACTGGGATCTTTCCTTTTTACCTTTTCATCGTTTAACATTGCCTCGCTCTACTATTACCACTTTTATGAACCGATAATTGCGTTCATTTTGCTTTTGATTGCAATTGAACGATTGTTAAGGCACCAACGTTGGGGAATGGCTTGTGTAGCATTGGCGGCATTTGTAGTGACATTTGTTAATTTTTACTTTGCGATAGGCTCTTTTATTGCTGCTCTGATATATGTGATTTTCAGAGCATTTTCAAACGATATTGATTTCAATGTCAAGACCGCTATAAGAGGTTTGATTGCAGTGGCTGTGGGCGTTGTAATGTGCTCATTTTTGCTGTTGCCAGTATTTAATCAGATGCTCATTACAACTCGTACCGACGCCCAAAGTGCAATAGATTCAACAGCAATGCTTAATCTGCTTGAACGTCTGCGCACAGTGTTTATGCCCAAGGTGGTGGAAGGTCGAACAATATTTGTGAGCGAAGGTTCCGACTCTTTTAGCAATGAGGCTAGTATTGCTGTATTTGGATTGTCACTTGCATTTGTTTATGTTTGGCGTCATCGCGACTGGCTCTCGTCGTTGCTACTGTTGTATTTATTGCTTTATCTCTCTCCATTAAATGGCATTTTCACTCTGTTTACTAATCCTTTATATACTCGTTGGGCCTATGCATTAACTATAATAATTGTGTTGTGCACTGTGCGAGTTCTTGATGAGAGGAGGGATGTAAAAAGGGGAGTGGTGTCTTACTCGATAGTGGCGTCGGTGATAGTTTTTGCTTTTGTTGCAAAAGTGATTATTGTCAATGGTCTTCAAATATCAATCCCTCGTTTTCTTGCGTTGATTGCTTTGTTTTTAATTGGTATTGCAGCAATTGTGATGTGGTCTATGAAAAAGATTTCGTTGCGTTGGCTCAAAGTGTCAATTGTTGCATGTGTGATAGTCCAGATATGGCTATTTATGCTGAATCTAGGAACAGATTCAGCATGGGTCAATGGCCTAAAGAACAATGTTGAACAGGGTAGTGGTGAAGTGACTTGTCGTACCGACTTCAGAAATGGTAAAAGTTTCCTGACTTATAATGCTGGATTACTACGCAATCGTGCCAGCGTGCAGAGTTATCATTCGGTGATTACTAAAGATGTGGATGTGTTTTTGAGAACTTACACAAAAGATTTTTGGGCGAAGAACAAGCTTCGCGCTAATATTCATCAGGATGAACTCGATGCGCTACTCTCAGTAAAGGAAATCTATGAGATGGACTCAACTGGTAATGTCGCAAAGCGAGAGAACAAGTTTTTCATACCTATGGGATTCGCTTATGATAAATATCTGTTGTCAAGCGATTTCTATAAGATGCGAGATGACTCACTCTTTAATTTGCCGTTGATAATGCTATCGGCAATGGTTGTTGATGGGAATTATTGTGACAGTATGGAAAGATGCGATATTTATGAGCCGCTCAATATAGATAGCTTGGTAGCGAAAAGGCGAGAATATACAACTACCGATTTCAAAGGAAATTCAAGAGGTTTCACAGCAAAGATTGACTTGCCTTCGACCAGGATGGTGTTTTTCAGTATTCCTTACTCTAAAGGTTTCACAGCAAGGGTCGATGGAAAAGATGTACCTATCTATAAAGCAAATTGGTGCATGATGGCCCTTAAAATAGCTCAAGGCAAGCATTCGATATCGGTAGAATACTTTCCACCTGGACTAAAAACAGGTGCATTTATTAGTATTGTGGGACTATTGCTGCTTATGCTGATTATGTGGAGTGAATGTAAAAATAAAAGGCGGAACCGATAATGGCTCCGCCTTAGTATTCTTATTGTGCTTAGAATTATTCGCCCTTGATGGCAGCAACACCAGGAAGTGTCTTTCCTTCGATCGCCTCAAGCATGGCACCTCCACCGGTTGATACGTAAGATACCTGGTCAGCAAGACCAAACTTGTTGACAGCTGCAACCGAGTCACCGCCACCCACGAGTGAGTAAGCTCCGTTTTTGGTCGCTTCTGCTACATATTTAGCGATTTCGCCTGTACCCTTAGCAAAGTTTTCAAACTCAAACACTCCCACGGGACCATTCCATAGGATTGTCTTGCTATTCATAATAATCTCTTTCCACAGAGCAAGCGAAGCGGGACTGGCATCCATACCTTCCCATCCGTCCTCAATATTGTGGGTGTCAAAGATGCGTTGCTCAGTGTCGTTGCTGAACTCACGACCTGCCACAGTTGCAACTGAAAGCTGAACGTGTACACCTTTCTTTTTGGCTTCGGCAAGCACATTCAGTGCCTCTGGCATCAAGTCGTCCTCGTGGAGCGAGTTACCAATCTTTCCTCCTTCGGCCTTGAAGAATGTGAATCCCATGCCACCGCCAATGATCAGGTTATCAACCTTGTCAAGGAGGTTCTTGATAACAGCAAGTTTCGATGAAACCTTGCTGCCACCAATGATGGCGGTAAATGGGTGTTGTGCATTCTTGAGAACATTGTCGATAGCGGTAACCTCTTTCTCCATGAGCAAACCGAGCATCTTATTGTCATCGTCAAAGTAGTCGGCAATAACAGCAGTAGATGCGTGACGACGATGAGCGGTTCCGAATGCGTCGTTGACGTAGCAGTCGGCATAGCTGGCAAGTGTTTTTGCGAATTCAGCCTGACGAGTCTTCATTTCCTTCTTTGCGGCGTCATAAGAAGGATCTTCCTTATCTATGCCTACTGGCTTGCCTTCTTCTTCGGGGTAGAAGCGCAGGTTCTCAAGAAGGAGTACATCGCCAGGTTTGAGCGCAGCGGCTGCATCGGCTGCGTTAGCGCAATCAGGAGCGAATTTCACCTCTCTTTCAAGTGCTGCCGAAACAGCATCTACAATCTGACTCAGCGAAAGTTTTGCATTTACTTTGCCTTTTGGCTTTCCCATGTGTGACATTACTACAAGCGAACCGCCATCAGCAAGAATCTTCTTGAGTGTGGGTAAGGCACCACGGATGCGGGTGTCGTCGGTTATCTTACCTTCTTCGTTCAGTGGAACGTTGAAATCAACACGTACTATTGCCTTTTTTCCAGCAAAGTTGTAATCGTTAAAATTAGCCATTTTGAAATGTTATTAAATTATTACCTGTGAATTCTTATTCTGGGTGCAAAGATAACAAAAATCAATTGAATTCAGTTTAATAAATTCTTAAAAAGTTGTGATAATAAAAAAATCAGCGCAGTCCATTTTGTTTTGACTGCGCTGAGTTATAGAATAGGAAAGTAGTTTCTTGTAATTAACGACGGCGACGGCTGCTGCCACTGCTTGCGCTCTGACGCTGATTATTAGCGTTGTCGCTGCTGTTCTTATTGAATGTGTAACGGTCGTGTTGCACTTTGCCATTAGTGAAATCAAAGATCTTCTCAGGGTTAATGGCAACACCCATATAACGAGTTTCAAAATGAAGGTGTGGACCAGTGCTACGTCCTGTGTTTCCACTGAGGGCGATAGGTGTGCCAGCTTTTACGTGCTGATTTGGCTTAACCAAGAATTTTGAAAGGTGGCCGTATACTGTCTCCATGCCATTGTCATGACGAACAATTACATAGAATCCGTAGCCATTACGTTCGAACTTAGTGAGACGAACCTTGCCAGAGAAAGCAGAGCGAACAGTGTCGCCTACTGATGCCTTAAGGTCAACGCCGTAATGCATTCTGCCAAATTGCTTGCGATAGCCAAAGTGCGAAGTAACAACTTTGTGCTTAACAGGCATACAGTATTTAGAAACGTCGATTACTTTTGAATTAGGAATAGTAGCATTCTGATATGGATTTACTCTATCGCTGTTCCATCCTTCACTGTAGATGTCGGCTTTGTCGGCTTCTTTGTCGCCATAAAGTCCGCGAGCGTAGTTTTGAGACTCCTCAACTTTAATTTTATCTTTTACACGGTTTTGTTTAGCTAAAAGGTTACGGTGTTTAGAACGATAGTCATTTACTGATTGTGAATTGGCTGCAAGGCTAACCGATATTATTGCCATACCAAGAATAGCCATACGCAGTGTACTAAAAGAAAACTTCATAACTTACTTTTTAAGAGTTTCAAGAAGCCTCAAAGAATAATATATATCAATGTGGAGTGAGGTGGTGGGCCCAGTTTGCAAAGCCTCACCTCGGGCTTCTTGTTGACCTCAAAATTGGGTCACTACATTTTTTTGAACGCACAAAATTAGGCATTTATTACGAGATAGACCTAATTTTGGCAGCTAAAAAGTGTAAAAGTTTGTCTTATTATTTTAATAAATTTAAATAACAGACTGAGTTATAGGACTTTGTGTGAAATGGGCGTTTTTGCGCATTTTTATGTTGAAAAACATAATTTAGATTTGTATCTGCAAAGTTAATAAAAAAATTTTGATTGCAAAAAAGGGTGAATGATAATTTGTTTTATAAGGAATAAGTGAATTTGTTAATAATTAAATTATGTAAGTTATTTATTATTCTAAAAAAAAACATTATATTTGCACCGAAATAAAGAGTATGTGACACACTTTTCAAATGTCTTTGTTGTAGATATGTTTTTTAATGTGTCACGATTAGAGAAATTGCAATTAATGAGAGAATTTATATATATATATTAGATAATAAGTGCCTTAGTGATTGTTTTGGCACTTATTCATGTACACACTCATTTATTGCAATGTTGAGTTATTCTTGATGAATTTCAAGAATTGACTCACTAATGGTATTTTTGTTGAAATAATAATTAACTACTATAACATATTGTTTTTATGGTTTTACTAAGTATTCATAATACCACTTTAGCCATTACTGCGGTACTCACAGGCATTGTGCTGGTGTTTGCAGCTTTGCTTATTGCCAGGCTGATTGCTCCCCGCAGTTTTACAAAGAAGAAGGGCGAGACCTATGAATGTGGTATTCCTACACGTGGTGAGAGCATGGCTCAGTTCCACGTGGGTTACTATCTTTTTGCGATATTGTTTCTCATGTTTGACGTGGAAACTGTGTTCCTATTCCCATGGGCGTCGATAGCTAAGGAATTACGTTCGACGGCTCTGTTGGCAGTTAGTACATTCTTGTTTATTCTTGTTTTAGGTCTGGCTTACGCCTGGAAGAAAGGAGCGCTGCGATGGAAGTAAAGATTAAAAGCATGAAGCATGAGGACTTCAAGGACAATGAATATATCGACAATCTTGTTGAGGAGTTGAATGCCAGTGGCACCAATGTCGTAGTAGGCAAACTCGACCAGCTGATTAACTGGGGTATCAGCAACTCGCTGTGGCCATTCTGCTTTGGTACCAGCTGTTGTGCTATCGAGTTCATGTGCTTGGGCGCAGCTCGTTATGACATGGCTCGTTTTGGTTTTGAAGTAGCACGTAATTCACCTCGTCAGGCCGACTATATCATGTGCCAGGGAACTATCACCTATCGTATGGCACCTGCGCTCAAGCGTCTTTATGAGCAGATGGCTGAGCCCAAATATGTAATTGCATGTGGTGCGTGCACGGTGAGTGGCGGTCCTTTCAAGAATAGCTATTGTGTGGTTAAGGGAATCGATGAGATAATTCCTGTCGACGTTTATCTTCCTGGCTGCCCACCACGTCCAGAGGCCATGTTCTATGCTCTGATGCAGCTTCAACGCAAAATAAAGGTTCAGAAATTCTTTGGTGGAGTGAACCGCAAAGAGAGTCGTAAGAAGTTCTTCGAGCAGAACGCTGAGTGATAAAAACGAATAAAAACATATACACATTATTATATATGGCAGACCTACAAGAAAAAATCGGTAAGATATGTCCCGTGGCTCAATTTGACACAAGCGGTGAATTCTTACTGATAATTGTGCCCGATGCTCAATGGCACAATCTTGCTAAATCGCTCAAGGAAGATATGCACTTTGACTACCTCACCGCACTCGTGGGTGTGGACTGGAAGGAGGAATTAGGAGTGATGTACTACTTGACAAACACAGAGACCCAAGAAATGCTTCACGTGAAAGTGGCTACCAGCGACCGTGAGCAGCCTCGTCTGCATAGCGTGAGCGATATTTGGGCGGTGGCAAACTATCAAGAGCGTGAAGTGTTTGACTTCTACGGTATAGAGTTCATAAATCATCCCGATATGCGTCGTTTCTTCTTGCGTAACGATTGGGTTGGATTTCCTCTTCGCAAAGATTATGATGACGATCCCGAGAAAAATCCTCTGCGTCTTGACGATGAAGAAAACGAAGATAATACTTATCGTTTGGTTGAGGATGAGAATGGAAATGTTACTCGCATCGACGGCAAGGTATTTGATGACGAAGAATATGTTGTAAATGTTGGCCCTCAGCATCCTTCCACTCATGGAGTTATGCGTTATCGCGCTTCAATTGAGGGCGAGTTGGTCAAGAAGGTTGATGTGGTAAGTGGTTACATCCATCGTGGTATCGAGAAAATGTGTGAAAGCCTCACATATCCTCAAACTCTTCTTTATACCGAAAGAATGGACTATATGTCGGCTCACATTAATCGTCATTGTCTATGTCTATGCATTGAAAAGGCAATGGGGCTCGAAGTTCCTCATCGTGCCGAGCTCATCCGTATGATGATGGACGAGCTTATGCGTCTGTCAAGCCACTTATTAAGTTATGGATGCTTGACTATGGACCAAGGAGCAACCACTGCTTTCTTCTATGGTTTCCGTGATCGTGAGCTTATTTATGACATTTTCGACAAGACTTGTGGAGCCCGTATGTCGATGAGCTATCTCACAATAGGTGGTGTGAAAGCCGATGTACATCCCGAATTCATCAATGACGTGCGTAACGCTTGTGATGTTATTACCAAAAATCTCAAGGAGTACCACAAACTCTTTACAGGTAATATTATAGCCCGCAACCGTATGGTTGGTGTTGGTAACCTGAGTAAGGAAGATGCTATCAATTATGCAATCACTGGTCCTTCGGGGCGTGCAAGTGGACATCATTGTGATGTTCGCAAATGTCATCCATATTCACTTTACAACGAAGTAGAGTTTGATGAGGTACTTTATGAGACAGGTGATTCTATGGACCGTTACATGGTTCGTATGAAGGAAATTGAGGAAAGTATCAAGATTTTGCGTCAATGCTGCGACATGCTTGAGAAAGAGGGAATTGAAGGAGAATACATTGCCAAGGTTCCTAAACTCATAAAGTTGCCAGCTGGTCACTGGTATCAGCAGGTTGAGGGCAGCCGTGGAGCATTTGGTGTATATTTGGAGAGTGATGGCGATCCCAAGCCATTCCAGAAGCCATATCGCTTGCATTTCCAAAGTCCGTGCTTCAACTTAGTCGGAATAGTGGACTTGACTTGTAAAGATAACCTGATTGCTGACCTTATCACAATCACAGCGTCGATCGACTATGTGATTCCCGATATTGACAGGTGATTCATTTTTGACTGAGATATACAAACAGATTATAAACACATATTTTTATATATAGATTATGTTTGACTTTAGTGTAGTCACAGAATGGTTTAATAACCTGCTTCTTGGAGTAATGCCCCAATGGCTGGCGACGACTATTGAGTGTGTGATCGTGGCAGTTTTGCTGCTTCTGGCTTACACTGTGCTTGCGATGTTCTACATCATGTATGAGCGCTGGGTATGTGCCTGGTTCCAGTGTCGTCGTGGTCCATTGCGTGTGGGTCCATGGGGGTCGTTGCAGATTTTTGCCGACGTCATCAAGATGCTTATCAAGGAGGTTGTAGGACTGTGGAAGAGCGATAATCTTCTCCACAAGTTGGCACCATATTTCGTTTTGGTAGCATCAGTCGTGGTGTTTGCTTGTCTGCCATGGGGAAAAGGTCTTCAGGCTATTGACTTTAACATTGGTATCTTTTTCATGACAGCAGTATCGTCACTTGGCGTTGTAGGTATCCTGCTTGCTGGCTGGTCTAGCAATAGTAAATATACTATGATTGGAGCCATGCGTAGTGGTGCTCAGATGATCAGTTATGAGCTCTCGATAGGTCTGGCTATGCTTACTATTGTGTGTTTAGCAGGCACAATGTCTGTTACTGGACTTGTTGAAGCACAAGAAAATGGCTGGTTTATATTCACTGGCCACATTCCAGCCATCATAGCCTTTATTATTTACATTATAGCTGCTACTGCCGAGACCAATCGCGGCCCCTTCGACCTTCCCGAAGCAGAGCATGAGCTCACTGCCGGTTATCATACCGAGTATTCAGGTATTCACTTTGGTTTCTTTTATCTTGCAGAGTATCTGAACCTGTTCATCGTATCGGGAATTGCCACACTTCTTTTCTTAGGAGGATGGATGCCGTTGCACGTGAGCGGATGGGATAGTTTCAATGCAGTAATGGATTACATACCATCAACCATCTGGTTCTTGGGCAAGGCTATATTAGTGTCATTCATTATCATTTGGTTCAAATGGTCATTCCCACGCGTGCGAATCGATCAAATGCTGGCTCTTGAGTGGCGCTATTTGATGCCAATAGGTTTGTTCAACCTAGTGCTTATGGCAGTAATCGTTAGCATGGGATGGCATTTTGCTGGATAACAAGGATAATAAAACAATAAAGCACACATATAAATTCTCGTGATTATGAACGAAAATTTTGGTAAAATAACACAAGTAATCGGCCCTGTTGTTGATGTGACATTTGAAGGTGAAGGCAATCAAGTGCCTGAAATCTATACCGCTTTATCGGTGGCTCGTCACGATGGAACAGAACTGATGCTTGAGGTGGAGCAACACATTGGAGAGAATACCGTGCGTTGCGTCGCAATGGATAGTACCGATGGTTTGCAGCGTGGCACAAAGGTCAATAATCTTGGACAACCAATCTCAGTGCCCACAGGAGAGCAAGTAAAAGGTAGATTGCTCAATGTGATTGGCGAGCCCATCGATCACCTTCCTGATCTCAAGGGCGGTGACCGCCGACCTATCCATCAGCCGACTCCCGACTTTAGTGACTTGTCAATTTCGCAAGAGATACTATATACCGGAATCAAAGTTATCGATCTTATCGAGCCATTCTCCAAGGGAGGTAAGATTGGTTTGTTCGGTGGCGCCGGTGTGGGCAAGACAGTGCTTATCATGGAGCTAATCCACAATATCGCTCATGGACACAGCGGATTCTCGGTGTTCACCGGAGTAGGTGAGCGCACACGTGAGGGTAACGACCTTCTACGAGAGATGATAGAGAGTGGCGTTATCCGCTATGGCGAGAAGTTCAAAGAAGAGATGGCTAATGGTGAGTGGAACCTCGACAGTGTTGACATGAATGAGGTTGAGCAGAGCCAAGCAACACTTGTGTTCGGACAGATGAACGAGCCTCCAGGCGCACGTATGCGTGTGGCACTGTCGGGACTTACTGTTGCCGAGCAGTTCCGTGATCAGGACGGTGGTGGTCGTGATATTCTCTTGTTTATGGACAACATCTTCCGTTTCACCCAGGCCGGTAGTGAGGTTTCGGCTTTGTTGGGTCGCATGCCGAGTGCCGTGGGTTATCAACCCACACTTGCAAGTGAGATGGGTAAACTGCAGGAGCGAATCACCTCAACCAAGAGCGGCAGTATCACCTCGGTTCAGGCTGTATATGTGCCCGCCGATGACTTGACCGACCCCGCTCCAGCAACCACATTTAACTTCCTCGATGCTACTACTGTGTTGAGCCGTAAGATTACTGAGTTAGGTATTTATCCTGCTGTAGACCCATTGGCCTCCACTTCTCGAATTATGGATCCAAACATTATTGGCGAGGAGCATTATGAGGTTGCTCAAAGAGTTATTCACCTATTGCAAAAGTATAATGAGCTTCAGGACATTATTGCCATCCTTGGTGTTGATGAATTGAGTGATGAAGATAAGCTTGTGGTATCTCGTGCCCGTCGCGCACAGCGCTTCCTTTCGCAGCCATTCTTTGTGGCCGAGCAGTTTACGGGTGTGCCAGGCGTAATGGTGCCATTAAATGAGACTATACGTGGCTTCAAGATGATTCTTGATGGTGAAGTTGACGATTTGCCCGAGCAGGCATTCCTCAATGTCGGAACCATCGACGATGCAATTGCCAAAGGTAAGAAGCTTCTTGCTCAAGTGGGATAACCCTTAATTTGAAACGATAAAAAGACTATACGCTATGACACTGAAAATAATCTCGGCAGAGCAGATAGAGTTTGAGGGCGAAGTAGACCAGGTCACCTTGCCTGGAGCTTTGGGCTCGTTCCAAATTCTTAACAATCATGCGGCTCTCATCTCGTCATTGGTAGCTGGAACCATGAGCTATGTTATTGGCGACAATACCGAGGAGCGTGAGATAAAAGGTGGCATTGTTGACGTGAAGGACAACGTCGTGAGTGTGTGTCTTTACTGATAATATAGTAACTCTCTTTTTATGAAGAAAGTAATAACAGCATTAGTTGCACTGGTGATACTTGCTTTGATGGCATGGGGATACGTTCAAAATGCTCATCATAGTGAAGGTCATGACAAAGGCAAGGTTGAGCCCAAAGAGATTATCTTTGAGCACTTGGGTGACGCCTATGGCTGGGAAGTGCCATTCTCTCACACCAAGAGAATACCACTCCCTATTATTGCCTTTGCTCAGGATGGCAGTTTCCATTGCTTCATGTCAAGTAAGGTGACTGACGGCGACACTTATAAATCGGGCGATGCTGATTTTAAGATTTCGACCGATGAAGATGGGGGCTACAAGGGCAAACTGGTGCAGGTCTTAGGTGACGGCTCAGAGTATCGTCCTTGGGACTTCTCAATCACCAAGAACGTACTCGGCATACTCATTGCTGGTGCCTTGGTGATACTCATGACTATGAGCTTGCGCAACTGGTACAAGCGTGAGGGTTTTAAGGGTCCTAAGGGATTCAAGGGAATGCTTGAACTCGTTGTTGAGTTTGTCTATACCGACACTATTAAGCCCATCATGGGTAAAGAGGCTCCCAAATATGGCCCTTATTTGCTCACAGCATTCTTCTTCATTCTCACGATGAACCTGCTGGGACTGATTGTGATATTCCCAGGAGGTGCCAACCTCACCGGCAACCTTGCCGTTACTATGGTATTGGCACTAATCACCTTCTTTGTGACCAATCTCACAGGCACAAAACATTATTGGAAAGACATCTTCTGGCCCGATGTGCCCATAGCTCTCAAGTGTCCAGTTCCTATGATGCCTCTTATCGAGTTCTTGGGAATTCTCACAAAGCCATTGGCATTAATGGTCCGTCTGTTTGCCAACATGCTTGGTGGCCACATGGTAGTTATTGTGCTTATAGTGCTCATTATGGTATTCACTGGCATGTTTGGTGTAGGTGTTGGTGCGGCCACTTCGGTAGTGTCGGTTTTGCTGTCGTTGTTTATGCTTGTTCTCGACACGCTAATCAGCTTTATCCAGGCATTTGTGTTCACTTTATTATCGACCATTTTCATATCGATGGCTCACATTCATGAGGAATCCAAAGCTATAACAGAATAAGAAAATAAAAATACAAAATAATAACAATTAAAACTTTAAAGATTATGTTAGGATTAATTTTAGCTCAAGCAGCCGCAGGTGCAGGCGTTGCGAAATTGGGAGCTTGCATAGGCGCAGGTATCGCTGCTATTGCAGCAGGTATTGGTATTGGTCGCATTGGTGGCTCGGCAATGGAGTCTATTGCACGTCAACCTGAATCTACTGGTGACATTCGTACCAACATGATTGTGATTGCTGCTCTCATCGAGGGTGTTGCACTTATCGCTCTCATCGTTTGCATCCTTGCGCTCTTCGTTTAATCACCATTCAAAAAAGAAAGGTTTTTAGATGGAACTGTTTAAGCCTGAATTTGGCCTGGTGTTCTGGATGTTCTTGGCATTTGCGTGCCTCTACTTCATCCTGGCAAAATGGGTATGGCCTTTTATCATAAAGAGCATGGACGAGCGTGCCGGCTTGATTGATAAGGGTGTTGCCTATGCTCAGGAGGCGAAGTCGAAGCTTGACAATGCTAAGGCCGAAGCCGATGCTCTTGTAGCCGATGCTCGCAAGCAGCAGGCCGACATTTTGCGCGACGCAGCCAAGATGAAAACCGAAATCATCGAGCAGGCTAAGGCCGAGGCTGCTGTCGAAGCAAAGAAAGTGACCGATGCCGCTCAAGTGTCGATTGAACAGTCACGCAAGGAGAGCGAGCACCAGCTGCGCCAAGACGTGGGTGCCTATGCTTTGCAGATTGCCGAGCAGGTAATTCGTCGCAACATGAGTGACGACAAGGCACAACGTGACTTGGTGAAAAAATTACTTACAGAGGTTGAATCGAATAATTAATCAACACGATGAACGACGGACTTATACCAAACCGATATGCTAAAGCGCTTTTCAAGCTCTCAAAAGAGTGTGGGGACACTGCCGAAGTCTATAATGAGATGAAGCGGTTGGATCTTGCCTATGCTTTTGAGGCTGGTTTGAAAAAAGCTGTCAACAATCCGTTTTTGCCCCTCAATGATAAACTCAAGCTACTTTGTGCGGCATCGGGTTCTCAGCAGGGTGGCACGTCGTCGAAGTTCATGGAGTTGGTTATTAAAAACAACCGAATCGATTTTTTGCGAGCTATCGCTCTTGCTTTCATGAAACAGTATAGAGAGCTGAATGGTATCGCTAAAGTCGAAGTCGTCACAGCCACAACAATGGGTGATGACGAGATGAATGCTATTATCGATGTTGTGAAGGAGCAACTTGGAGGCAAGACTATTGAACTTAGCAAGAGAGTCGACCCCGACCTCATTGGTGGCTTCACAGTAGATGTTGACTCACGAGTGCTCGATGCATCGGTTAAAAGCCAATTAGAAAAATTGCGTTTAAAACTCCTAAGTTAATAAGAGTGAGATGATAAACCCAAGTGAAATATCTGACATACTGAAACAGCAACTCAGCGACATTGAGAGTAAAGTGGCGTTTGAGGAAGTTGGTACTGTGCTTGAGGTTGGCGACGGTGTTGCCCATGTCTATGGACTGGAAAATGTTGAAGCCAATGAGCTTGTCGAGTTTGAAAATGGAGTTACCGGTGTTGCAATGAACCTTGAGGAAAGCAACGTTGGTGTGATTCTTATGGACAAAGTCGACAGTGTGGCCGAGGGCATGAAGGTGCGTCGCACAGGGGAAATCGCTTCAATCCCCGTTGGTGAAGGACTTCTAGGACGTGTTATCAACGTTCTGGGTGAGCCTCTTGACGGCAAGGGCCCCATAGAGGGCGAACTCGTGCGACTTCCTCTTGAGCGAAAGGCACCTGGAGTTATCTTCCGTCAGCCAGTGAACCAGCCATTGCAAACTGGACTCAAAGCTATCGACTCAATGATTCCCATTGGCCGTGGTCAGCGTGAGCTCATTATTGGTGACCGCCAGATTGGTAAGACTGCTATTGCTGTTGACACAATAATTAACCAAAAGTCAGGCTATGAGTCAGGCAAACCAGTATATTGCATCTATGTAGCGATTGGTCAAAAGGCTTCAACTGTTGCCGCGCTTGTCAACCAACTTAACAAGCATGGAGCTATGCCCTATAGCGTTGTGATTGCTGCAACAGCTGCCGACTCGGCATCAATGCGTTACTATGCACCATTTGCCGGTGCTGCCATAGGTGAATATTTCCGCGACACAGGCCGTGACGCTCTGGTTGTATATGATGACCTGTCTAAGCAGGCAGTGGCCTATCGTGAGATTTCGCTCATCCTTAAGCGCCCATCAGGACGTGAAGCTTATCCTGGCGACATTTTCTATCTGCACAGCCGCTTGCTCGAGCGTGCAGCAAAGATCAATGAGAACCAGAAAGTGGCCGAGGCTATGAACGACCTCCCTGCCGCCCTCAAGGGCAAGGTGAAGGGTGGTGGATCACTTACTGCGCTCCCCATCATTGAAACTCAAGCAGGCGACGTGAGCGCTTACATCCCAACAAATGTGATATCTATTACCGATGGACAGATTTATTTGGAGACAGCTCTGTTCAATAATGGTATCCGTCCTGCTGTGAATGTAGGTATCTCGGTATCGCGTGTGGGTGGTAACGCTCAAATCAAAGCGATGAAGAAGGTGGCTGGTACGCTCAAGATAGCACAGGCTCAGTTCCGTGAGCTTGAGTCTTTCACCAAGTTTGGTGGTGATATCGACCCCGTTACAGCTCGAACCATCGACACAGGTCGCAAGAATGAGCGACTACTGGTTCAACCACAATACAAGCCTGTTCCTGTTGAGGAGCAAATTGCTGTAATCTATTGTGGTGTGAACGGTTTGCTCGAAAATGTTCCCATGGACAAGGTTGCCGAGTTTGAACAACTTCTCATTCAGTATTTGCATGCAAAGCATCAGAATGACGTTCTCGATGTCTTAAAGAGTGGCAAGATTGATGATGAGGTAATGGCAAAACTCAAAGACGCGGCAAGTGAGATTTCGGGTAAGTATAATGCTTAATAATTTGTTGATTTAAAGGTTTAGCTTTAATGGCAACACTTCGAGAACTTAAAGGACGCATTGGTTCGGTTGCTTCGACCGAGAAGACAACAAGCGCGATGAAGATGATTTCGTCTGCCAAGATGCACAAGGCTACAGGACAGTTGCAGCGCCTCAAGCCCTATCGTGGGATGGTGCGTGACGTGCTCAGCCATCTGCTCATAACCGATCAGGAATTCGTCTCGCCTTTAATTGAGGAGCGTGAAGTGCGAAGCGTTGCGCTGGTAGTTTACGGTAGTGACGACGGCTTGTGTGGTGCTTTCAATATCAACATCTTCAAGAAGTTGCTCGATGCAATTGATACTTTGCACATGCAGTATGGCAAGAAATTGAGCATCACTATAATACCAGTGGGCAAAAAGATTTCGAAGGCTGTACGCAAAATTGCGTCTAAGAGTGTCAAGGTGGAGGACGTTTCTTTCATGAGCACCAGGAGCACTATGGAACAGTTAACTGATTTTACTGAGTTGCTTCGTAGTCGTTTTGTTGATCACACTTATGACCGTGTAGATGTTGCTTATATGCAGTATGTAAGTTCAAGTCGTCAGCTTATGACACAAGAGCAACTGCTGCCATTGAGTGCCGAGGCACTTGCAAAGGATGTGGACCCACGTGCCGCTGCAAGTCCTTGCATCTTTGAACCAGATGCCAACAGCATCTTCAACAGCGTGCTTCCACTGCACCTGCGTTCTACAATGCAAGAGATTTTTGTCTCTAGCACTGCATCTGAGCAGGCATCTCGCGTGATGGCAATGCAGACAGCAAGTGACAATGCTGCCGAACTTCTTGAGGAGCTAAACCTGGAATACAACAAACTGCGTCAGCAGAGCATTACCACCGAGTTACTCGATATTCTTGGTGGCCAAGTGGAGCGTTAATAGAAAATAACATGCCAACAGCGGACGATTGTTTTATGCCTGTCGACGCCATGGCACATCACAATATATTTTAAGGCATAAAGTAGTTATTAGAGTGTTGCTTTAGCACAGCACCGAAATAAACATAATTATATGAACATCAAGGAGTATTTCTCTTCACTATTTGAGGGAACTCACAGCCTCATCAAGGGAATGGAGGTGACGGGTAAAGAGCTCTTTACCAAGAAAATCACCGAACAATATCCTGAAAATAGGGCTGATCTGAAGATTCCAGAGAGATTTAGAGCCACGTTGCAGTTCATCTATGATGATGAGGGCTACCACAAGTGCATCGCTTGCAAGACTTGTGAGCGAAATTGTCCTAATGGTACCATTCAGATTATCACTCGCATGGTTGATCTGCCCAATGGCAAGAAAAAGATGAAGCTTGACAAGTATATGTATGACTTGGGAAGCTGCACTTTCTGTGGACTTTGCGTGAGCACATGTCCGACTGATGCCATTGAGTTCTCTAACGACTTTGAGCAGGCGGTGTTCCGTCGTGAGGCTCTTCTCAAGCAGCTTAACTATCTGCCCGAGAAGGAAAAACCCACGCCAGTACCTAAACCAGCTCCAGCGCCCAAGCCTGAAGCTTCTGTTAAGGTCGATGAACCCAAGGATGTTCAACCTAATGTAGAACAAAAAGAAACAGAATAATATGGAGTCACTCGGAAATGTAATCATGTATGTTATAATTGCTTTGACAATTATAGTATTTTCGGTGCTTGCAGTGACGACAAAGAAGATTTTGCGCTCAGCTACTTATTTGCTCTTTGTCTTGTTGGCAACAGCAGCCATCTATTTCCAGATGGACTATGAGTTCCTGGGAGCAACACAGATTGCCGTCTATGCAGGTGGTATCGTGGTCTTGTTTGTGTTTGCCATCATGCTCACACACAAGCCTGGAGAAGATGCTGAACCACTCACTTCACACAAGCGAATCCTTGGTTTGGTTGCTTGTTGTGCAGGTGTGGTGTTGTGCGGTGTCGCTCTCTTTGGATATGCTAAGTTCTGTAGTCAGACACTGCCATCGATGAGCGAATTCAATATCGACCGTCTTGGACAAATGTTGCTTAGTACCGACAAGTATGGATATCTGTTGCCATTTGAAGCTGTCAGCATATTGTTGTTAGCATGCATCATTGGTGGCGTAGTAATTGCACGCAAACGTTAAAGAAAGGAGGAGAACACATGGATTTAACTTTATTAATGTATCTAATCCCCAGTCTTGTGATGTTTGGCTGTGGCTTGTATGGGTTCATCACCCGCAAGAATATGATAGCAATGTTGATTTCTCTTGAGTTGATGCTCAACTCGGTTGATATCAATTTTGTAGTGTTTAACCGTTATTTGTTCCCTGCTCAGCATGAGGGTATGTTCTTCGCATTGTTTGCTATTGCAATTGCTGCTGCCGAAACGGCTGTTGCTATTGCAATCATCATCAATGTGTACCGTCTTGCTAAGAATGTTGACATCAACCAAATAACCAAAATGAAATTCTAAACAGTTATGCCACTAAGTAGTACAATATACGTTCTTGCCATACCATTTTTCATGTTCCTGTTTCTGGGACTTGTAGCCACTAAGATGCCTCGCAAGATTACCGGTGTAATAGGTGTGCTTGGTATGGCTGTGACAACAGTATGGGCCTATGCCATAGCGTTTACTTATTTCTTTGGCAATGGCGAGGGACAAATGCTTGACGGAGTTAGGCAACAAGTCGTGACAACCGACTGGACATGGCTTTCATTCTATGCCGACAAACTTGTCGTGAAGCTGGGAGTTCTTGTCGATCCAATCTCGGCGATGATGCTCATTGTAATCAGTACTGTTTCGTTTATGGTTCATCTCTATAGTCTTGGCTATATGAGCGACCATGATGGTAACCCCGAAAAAGGTTTCCAACGTTACTATGCCGATTTGGCACTCTTCACTTTCTCGATGTTAGGACTTGTGGTTTCTACCAACATTTTCCAGATGTTCATCTTCTTTGAGATGGTGGGTGTTTCGTCCTATCTTCTCATCGGTTTCTATTATGGACTGCAACCTGCAAACCATGCATCAAAGAAAGCGTTTATCGTTACACGTCTTGCCGACCTGTTCTTCCTGATTGGTATTTTGATTCTCTCGTTCTATACCAAGACGTTTGATTTCAAAGAAATCATGGGTGCCAATGGACATGATGTTTGCAACGCATTCACAAGCGCACAAGGTCTCACCTTTATGGGATGCTCGGTTACTGGATGGGCGCTGACTTTCATATTTATTGGTGGAGCTGGTAAGAGTGCTATGTATCCTTTGCATATTTGGCTTCCCGACGCTATGGAGGGTCCAACTCCAGTCTCGGCACTTATCCATGCCGCTACAATGGTTGTGGCTGGTGTGTTCCTTGTAGCCCGCATGTTCCCTCTTTATGTGTTGGAACAGGGTGCTATGGACATTATATGTGTTGTAGGAGCCTTCACCGCATTCTATGCGGCAGCTGTTGCTTGCACTCAGAGTGATATTAAACGTGCTCTTGCATTTTCGACCATTTCTCAAATTGCTTTCATGATGACATCACTTGCCGTTAGCTCTGCCAATAGCAAGCTTATTGGTGGTCATGAAGCTGGTCTTGGCTATATGGCATCTATGTTCCACTTGTTCACTCATGCGATGTTCAAGGCGTTGCTCTTCCTGTGTGCCGGTGCTATTATCCATGCAGTTCATAGTAACGAGAACAGCAAGATGCACGGCTTGCACAAGTTTATGCCCATCACCAGCATAGCCTTCTTGATTGGCTGCTTGGCAATTGCAGGTATTCCGCCTTTTGCTGGATTCTTCAGTAAGGACGAAATCCTCGTAGCTTGCTATGAGAAAGGAATAGGTTGGGGTTTGTGGATGAGTATGGTTGCTGGAATGACAGCATTCTACATGTTCCGTATCTACTACCTTATCTTCTTCTGGAAGAAACATGAGGTACATGGTGAACATGCTCCAAAAGACCAGCCTTGGACTATGACTGTGCCTCTTATTGTGCTGGCTCTTATCTCGTGCGTGGCTGGATTTGTTCCATTCGGCAAACTAGTCACTTGGGATGGTAACCTGCTTGAGACTCACTTGAACTTGCCTGTAGCAGGAGCAAGTGTGGGAATTGCTCTGATTGGTATAGGTCTGGCTACTGTGATGTATTGGAAAGAGAATCCGCTGCCCGACAAACTTGCGACAATGTTCAAAGGACTATGGACAGCAAGCTACCGTCGCTTCTACATGGATGAGCTTTATCAGTTCATTACCCATAAGATTATCTTCCAGGGCATCAGTAAACCCATTGCATGGTTTGACCGCACCATCATTGATGGCTTCTTCAACTTGCTGGGCAATGTTACTAACAGCGCTTCGTTTGGCATACGAAAGATGCAATCGGGTAATGTTCAAGGTTATGTTTCCTACTATATCATCGGTGCGGTGCTGCTTGCAGCCATTACTGGTGCAGTGATTTTATTCTTTTAATCAACGGTTCTAAAATACAGTAAAGATTATGGAAATTTTCTCTAATATGCTTATTTATTTCGTGATTATTCCGGTGCTCACACTGGCGGGCTTAGCCTTGACCAAGAACAAGGGCATCGACGCGATTAGAGCCGTTGCCGTTACTGGCGCTACAGCACTTGTGGCTTTGGCTATATATTTGGTGATTTTCTTCCTGCATGCTCGAGCTACAGGTGAAACAAGTGATATGATACTGCAAACTAGCGTCACTTGGTATGAACCACTAAATATCAAGCTTGCGCTTGGTGTAGATGGTGTGTCGGTAGTAATGATTCTTCTGTCAGCGTTTATCGTCTTTGCGGGCGTTTTCGCTTCATGGAAGATGGACCCACTGCCCAAGCAGTTCTTCTTGTGGTTCTTCCTGCTTTCTACGGGTGTGTTTGGTTTCTTTATCAGCATTGACCTATTCACAATGTTCATGTTCTATGAGGTTGCTCTTATCCCAATGTACCTCTTAATTGGTGTGTGGGGTAGTGGTAATAAGAACTACAGTGCTATGAAACTTACGCTCATGCTTATGGGTGGATCGGCATTCTTGATGCTGGGTTTAATTGGTATCTATTTCCACTCGGCACACGAAGGTCAGCAGCTAACTATGAATATCCTTGAGATTGCCAAAAATGATGCAATACCTCACAATTGGCAGTATTACCTCTTCCCACTCACCTTTGTGGGATTTGGTGTGCTGGGTGCAATGTTCCCATTCCACACTTGGTCGCCCGATGGTCATGCTAGTGCGCCAACAGCAGTATCAATGCTTCATGCTGGAGTACTTATGAAGTTGGGAGGTTATGGCTGCTTCCGCATCGCTATCTTCCTAATGCCATTTGCAGCTCAACAGTTGGGATGGATATTCCTCACTTTGACAGGCATTAGCATTGTATATGGTGCTTTCAGCGCATGTGTGCAAACCGATCTCAAGTACATTAATGCCTATTCGTCGGTAAGCCATTGTGGCATGGTACTTTTCGCAATCTTGATGTTCAACAAGACAGCAATGACAGGAGCTGTGCTTCAAATGCTTTCGCATGGTTTGATGACAGCTTTGTTCTTTGCACTCATCGGTATGATTTATGGTCGCACCCACACTCGTGATATTCGTGAGATGGGCGGATTGATGCACATCATGCCATATTTGGGTGTTGGATATGTGATTGCCGGTTTCGCGTCGTTAGGTCTGCCAGGTTTGAGCGGATTTGTGGCCGAGATGACAATATTCGTTGGATCATTTGAACACCAAGACATGTTCCGTCGCGTGCTCACAATTGCAGCAACCACATCAATAGTCATCACCGCAGTATATATCTTGCGTGTTGTAGGCAAGCTTCTATATGGTGCCGTCCAGGATGAGCATCACCGCACCCTCACCGATGCCGATGCTACCGAACGCATTTCTACAGCAACACTCATTATTGCTGTGGCAATCATTGGTTGCTTCCCCAATTTCTTTATCGATATCATTCGTGACAGCTTCACACCTGTAGTGAAGGCATTGACAAGTGTTATGTAATTATAGTGTTGAATTAAAAAACAGATAATATACTTATGGATTATTCTCAATTTTTAATGATGCCGCAAGAGATAGGGCTTTTGGTCGTTTTCTTGCTAGTATTCTTATATGACACTTTTATGCCCACTAAGACGCTTAAGGGATTACCCTTGTTTGCGACTGTTGTGTTTGGCATTTTCACGATATTCAGCTTCTTACCTGTTCCAGACGGAATGGTGTTTGGCGAAATGTTTGAGTCAAACAAGGCTACATGGGCAATGAAGAACATTCTAAACATTGGCATGTTCATAGTGTTACTGCAGTCTATCAAGTGGGCAAATAGTGACTTTGTGAGCATTCGACGTGGTGAGTTCTATGAGCTTATTATATTGACTCTCTTTGGTATGTACCTGATGATTTCTGGACGTCACTTCTTGTTGTTCGTGATTGGTCTAGAGACAGCGTCATTGCCATTGGCTACTTTGGTGGCATTTGAGAAGAAGTACTACGAGAGTCATGAGGCTGCTGCCAAATATGTTCTTACTGCAGTGTTCTCTTCGGCTATCATGTTGCTGGGACTCTCGTTTGTTTACGGCCTCACAGGCACCCTCTATTTCACCGATATAGCAACTATGATTGTTGGTGATAAGTCGCTGTTGCTCATCGTGGCGCTGGCATTCCTTATTTCGGGTGTAGGCTACAAGCTTTCACTTGTTCCATTCCATCTGTGGACAGCCGATGTATATCAGGGTGCTCCTACTATGGTTACCAGTTATCTGTCGGTAATCAGCAAGGGCTCGGCTGCGTTCGCATTCTTTGTGATTCTGGTTCAGGTCTTTGGTGCTGCCTATGCTCCTGTTTGGGAATGGATGTTGTATGCAATTATTGTGATAACAATCACTGTTGGTAACTTGTTTGCCATTCGCCAGCGCAACCTCAAGCGATTCTTGGCATTCTCATCAATATCTCAGGCAGGTTATATAATGCTTGGTGTGATATCAGCCAATGCAGTGGGTATGGCATCAATGATGTACTATATCCTGGTCTACATATTCAGCAACCTCGCTGCTTTCGGTGTGATAGCAGTAATTGAGCGTAAGACTGGTAAAGTTACAACCGATGATTATAATGGATTGTTCAAGACCAATCCGTGGTTAGCTTTCGTGATGATGCTTGCAATGTTCTCACTTGGTGGTATCCCACCATTTGCTGGATTCTTCAGTAAGTTCTTCATCTTCTTGGGAGCAGCTAAAACTGGTAGTGTGGCGATCTATGTACTCGTACTCATTGCGTTGATCAACACAATCATTTCACTCTATTACTATCTGTTAGTAGTTAAGGCGATGTTTATCCGTCAAGACGACTGTGTGATTCCAGCATTAAAGTCACACTGGACCGAGCGTGCAGGACTTTGGATTTGCACTTTGGGTATTATCCTTATCGGTCTTGTAAGTTGTATCTACACAAGCCTGAGTGATATCACATCATCCCTCACCAGCATGTTCTCAATGATTTAATCATTCTTTATTTGAACTAAAATAGTAGAGGCGGCATCAAGTGCCGCCTCCTTTTTTTTATTTTGTTTCAAGCATCTTAGTGATTTCGCGATATTGGCTTAAAACTTTATCATAAATACTCCTGCAAGCATTATGATTATTCCAGCATATTGAGCCCAAGAAATGTGTTTCTTCGGTGCTCCAAGCCAGCCGTTTCGCTCCATAAGCAAGCTGAGCAGGAGTTGGCCAATGAGTAGCGCCATCATGAATACGCTCACGCCAATCAATGGTATAAGCCAGGCATTGCTATAGACGATGATAGCGCCCATAATGCCTCCAATCCATATCCACCAAGGAGCATCGGTTGTGAACGCTTTTCTTAACTTAATAACACTGCCATTTATGCAACAAAATACTATCATCACTCCTGTGGCAATGGCAAAAAGCACCGTAGTGGCCTGGATTGCCGATCCTATTACTTGTCCTAGAGAGGCTAGAATAGCTCCAACTATAGCTGAGAGACATCCCGATAATACAGCAGCCAGTTGCCACAGCAATTGACGGAGTCCTTCATTGTCGGTTTTGGTGTTATTATTAAGCCGAGGAATAATTACTACCATTGTCACTCCCACAATCAGCAGCAAAGCTCCAATGACACGCTGCCAGCTCATGGGCATCACTCTTGCACCAAACCACCCAAAATTATCAATGCACAAGCTAAAGAGCAACTGGCTGAACATGGGAATAACCAAGGCCTGGAGTTGTCCTATCTCCTTAAATAGATGAATAGCGATTGTAATGGTTATAAGCGGGATAACACCAATAAACCAGCTCCACCAGGGTGCGTCATTAAACGCTTGATACGAGGGAATCAATGGAATGGATGCGATGATTGCTACAACAATTAGCACTATTGTTGATACAGCAAATGAAATAAGAGTTGACAATGGCGCAGAACTCACAAGTTGCCGCATCCGAGAGTTGGCTGCAGTTTGTAATGGGGTGCAAAATCCCATTACAAGTGCTATGAGTATATATATCATTATACGTTAATTTTATAGTTTTTTGATTACCTTGCAGGGATTGCCAGCTGCAAGTACGCCTGAGGGTATATTATTGGTTACCACACTGCCGGCACCAATAACTGAACCATCGCCTATTGACACACCAGGGCATACCGTCACATTACCACCAAGCCAAACATTGTTGCCCACTGTAATAGGGAGCGACCACTGTTTGCCAGCTTTGCGGCTTTCTGCATCAAGTGGGTGGCATGGAGTATAGAACGAGCAATTAGGTCCAATAAAAACATTATTGCCAAAGGTGACTTTTGCTTCATCAAGTATAACCATGCCAGTGTTTGCAAAGAAATCTTCACCAACCTCGATGTTGAAACCATAGTCGCAGAAGAATGGTTGGACAATCTTCAAATTCTCACCGGTTTTGCCCAATATGCGCTTGATGAGAGCTGTTTTCTCATCATAGTCTGATGGGCGAATGTTATTATAATCACGGCACATCTCCTGTGTTTCCTGCAAGATGTCAAGAAGCAAGGTATTGTCGCTGGCGTCATATGGCTCGCCACACATCATTTTATTAAGTTCAAGCTGTTCTTCGGGTGTAAATTGTCGCATACATTAAAATTTAAATGTCATACCTAAATTGAAACAATGCATAGGTTCCTTTTTACCTATAACAAGAGGACTACCGTGCACTTCAATACTTCGGCTGCCTCCATACAGGTCAAGGTTGCTGTAAGTATACCCAAGAGAGAATTCCCATTGTTCCTCATACTCTAGTACCAGTTCGACTCTTGCATGCCAGTAACAGAACTTGGCGCCTGAGTTTTTATAGTCCTCTTTAGAGATTAATTTGATTTGAAGATTATCAATAGTTTCATCTTCTCCTTCATATACGAGCTGGTAATTATTTATTGTGACGACTTTATTGGTTGGAATAGGGATAGTAATGCCTGGGGAGAATCTCATGGATAGCCCCATCTCATTCTTACTCAACATTATTGCTGGTGTGGTGAATTGCAATCCAGCTTTTGCTGCCATTCTGTAAGAGGCCTCTTTATATCCATCAATTTCCCATAACAAAACATCCCCACTTGGATTGCTGCCAATCTTGTTGGTTTTGTTCTCAAGCGATGTTGTGTACATAAAGCCCACATTGGCTCCCAAGTAACGAAATGGTCTATATTCACCATCTATCTCAAAGTCCAATGAAGGAACACTCGACATGCCTAGCTTCAGTCCAATAGCAGTATTGTGTCCATTGCTGTAGTCGAATGTAATACTCCATGCAGGAGTAATCGCCATGCATCCAAAGATTAAGAGAACTAGTTTCTTCATAATCTGATTATTTGGTATAGAAATCGATAATATCTTTTATTGCCTTGTTGCACACTGGGCAGAACACGGGCACCTTGAGAGTTTTCATCATGCAGTTTGGGGTGGGGCGATACACTCCTTTCAACACACAACCAGCTCCTTCATATAGGCCCACTGTGCTGGTGTCTAAGTTCTTGTCATCACTTGTACTGATATATAGCTTATCGCTTGGAATCAAGTTTCTCCATTTTGTGTCAAAATCTACAAGTGTTGTGATGTTGGGAGCCCATGGTTCTACATCTAGTGGATAGTCGTTTGGTTCTTCGCCTTCATAGGCATACTCGTCAGCAAGCCCGGCAAATGAATGACCAAACTCATGAACCAGCACCTCAATGAAGAGTTTATGCTTAGTCATGAGTAGGTTGAGAGTATTGTATATGCCGCCGCCACCGTAACGGTCGGTGTTAACCATTACTATTATGTGTTCGTAAGGTGTCCCTGCAAGTGCATCATGCATTTGTTTGATGCGAAGTGTAGTGAGATATCGAGCCATTCCAAAGGTGTCGAAACTTGAACCAATGGCTGTTTTGTGCCACACACCTTCCGATGGTATCGACGGACCGCTATCCTGAGAGGGGGTCATAACTGCTATAATACGAAACCTATCACGCAGGTGCTTAAATGGCTCGAAACTAAAAAGTCCTTCCATTCCCTTTTTGCAATCGTCAAGATAGTCGAAAAGTTGCTCTTGTGTGTATCCTTCGGCGACAAAAGCGATATTGATAGCCTTTTGTGGATTGGAAGGTTGATTAAGAATAAAATAATCAGGAACATTGTCGCCTTCACCTTTGTGAATGATAGTATAATCATTTGGATAGACTTTGTGCTTTATGGTAGCTGTCACTTCGTGGCGTAGGTTGTAGAGACTTACTGTAATAATCACCGAATCACGAGGCATGGGCAATAGCTCCACACACTCAAATGCTTTTGGTGCATGATGTGAATCATCAAGATCAAGCCACTCCTGAAACAAGGTACTGAAAGTGTGCCTGTAAATCAGTTCACCAGTCGCAGCCAAATTCATGTCGATTGTTGCTGCTCCATGAACAGGAATGCTTGTAAGATTCTTCCTTTTTCCATACCATCCTGGCATACGGCTTAATCCATCGATTGCTATGGTTTGGCTATTAATATTGCCACTAAGTATATAGTCAATGCGTAATGTTGAGTCTTTGAAATGTGTTTCAAAGTCCTGGGCTTTAGCTCCAATCGATAAGAATATCAGAAGGATCGTAATTACTAAATGTTTTAGGCCTGATTTCATAGTTATAATTACTTAGTTTTAAGTGTGATAGTCCTGTTTAGATAACTTTTATCTCCCTTTACACGCAATGTTATGTCGCCTGGAGTCTCGCTAGCCTGTACAACAACCACAAGTTGACCATGGAAGAGTTTCATCTGTGGTTCGGTCATTACTTGTAAAGAAGTGGCGTCACCATTGCATACGCCTCTGAATGTTCCGGCTCCTTCAACAACAAATTGAAGGTTATCATCTGCATCGGGTATAAGGGTGCCATTCTTGTCGATAAGGCTCACTGTGATAAATGCTAAGTCATTGCCATCTGCATTGAGTGTTGAGCGGTCGGCATCTAATTGCAGACGATGAGGTCTCTCCGCAGTTTTCACCGTTTTCTCGCCAGCCTTTTTCCCGTTTTCATCATAGACGACTACTTTTATCTCACCTGGCTGATATACTACATTACGCCAACGCAAGCGATAGCGGTCTAATCGGCTGCTTGGGTCTTTGCTTATTTTGCCTTGGCTCTTGCCATTTACAAATAGCTCAGCAGTGGGGTAGTCGGTGTAACAGTAAACTGGTGTCACTTTGCCTACCCTGTCTGGCCATGTCCAATGTGGTAGAAGGTGTATAGTGTGCTCCTCCTTGTTCCAATGGCTGCGATACAGATAGTAACGGTCTTTGGGAAGTCCTGCTAAGTCCACTATGCCAAAGTAGCTGCTTCGTGATGGCCAATAGGTATCATAAGGAGTGGGTTCACCCAAATAGTCAAATCCAGTCCAAACGAATTCGCCAATTGTCCAATCAAAATCATCTTGCAGTCTCCAGTCGTCATCAGGCAGGTTGCTCCACCAGCAGTATTCAGTATCATAACTAGAACATTGTCCATCGGGATATTGTTTCATCATAGCAACTGTATCGGGGAAATAATATACACCTCGGCTACTGAGGGTTGACGCTGTCTCGCTACCCAGCACAAAGCCCTGTGGCAACAACTTGATGCAATCTTCATAACGATGAGTGCGGTAGTTGAATCCAGGCACATCGGCTTGTTGTGCAAAACCACACTTTATATCGGCATCAGGATTGTCCATACCACAAGTCACCATTCGTGTTGGATCTAATGTATGGCACCACCTCACAAGCGCAGCATAGCGCTCGGCGCCTTCTTCTTTCCATTGCTCAGGAATTTCGTTTCCCACACTCCACAACACAATGCTGGGATGGTTGCGATGGTTCATAATTAAGTTATATATATCCTTCTTCCACCATTCGTCCCAGAAACGGTTGTAACCGTTTTTTACTTTGGGGTCTTTCCAGCAGTCAAAGCTCTCGGCCATCACCATCAACCCCAGACTGTCACATAATTCCATCTGCCAAGTCGATGGCATATTATGTGAGGTTCGTATGGCATCGGCACCCATTTCTTTTAAAATCTTGAGTTGGCGAGCCATAGCTGCTTTGTTGGCAGCAGCACCTAGAGGCCCTAAATCATGATGGAGACACACTCCCTTGAATTTGCGTGTTACACCATTAAGTTGGAATCCATTTTCTTTGCTGAATGACACCATGCGCACACCCAGGTTGTCTGTTCGTTGATCAACAAGCTCACCATCAAGTTCAGCTGTAATGTTTACTTTATATAAATATGGTGACTCTGGTGACCACAGATGTGCATTTGCCATTTTGAATTCAGCTCGGCATAGGCCATCAGCTGCAATTTGTCTTTGAGTTTCAGCAACAATATTGCCCTCACGGTCTGTGATGCATAATGTTATAATTGGGCGTTCTGCTCCTTCACAACCATCAAGCTTTGTGTCAATAGCAACGAAAGCAGTATCGTTTTCTATCTTGGTGGTTCGTATCCACGTTCCCCACACATCAAATGCAACTCTACCGCTTGTGATAAGCTTTACTGGGCGGTACAATCCAGCCCCAGGATACCAGCGGCTACTCTCTTCCACATTTCTTAGGGCAACCTCAATAGTGTTGCGAGAATCTTTCTTGTTTATGTAAGGGGTGATATCGACCCTAAAAGCATTATAGCCATAAGCCCATCGACCAGCTTCTTTGCCATCAATGCATACAACTGGTTCACTCATAGCACCATCAAAGAGCAACTCGGCACGTTCTGTGCCTATAGGCAACAAAAACTGTGTCCTGTAATATCCTTCTCCAATCCAAGGAAGAGCACCAGAACGTCCGCTATGTTCGGTCTCGATTTCCTCTCCGTTCTCTTTGATAGCAACGACCTGAAGATCCCATTTCTTGTCAAATGGCCCGCTAATTGCCCAATCGTGTGGCAAGGTCACTTCTTGCCAGTTCTCCCTGTCATGGCTGAACCACCAATGATTGCTGAGTTCATATACTTTTGTTTCGCCTTTTGCACTGATGGCAATGGAGAGCAGAATAATCCACAAAAAAGTTCTTTTAATCATATTCTTTTTGATAATAATATTCACTTTTGCAAAGTTACGAAAAAATGTGAACTAAAAAATCCGTTTGCTTGAAAAATACAAAAAACAAACCAGTGAGCCGTTCTGAGGTAAAAAGATTTGGTGTTTATGCATTATTTAAAAATATTAAGATGATGTTTGGTATAGTGATTATGTTGAGATATATTTTATCAAGTCAAATATTGTGAGTATTTTTGTAACGTTTTTTACAATTGACGATGATATCTATTCAGAACCTCAAGGTCGAGTTTAGCGCTCGACCGCTGTTTGAAAATATAAACTACGTTATCAACAAGAACGACCGCATCGCTCTTGTTGGAAAAAACGGTGCTGGAAAGTCAACAATGCTCAAGATTATTGCTGGCTTGCAGATGCCAACATCTGGTACTGTGTCAAAACCAAGCGATGTGACAATTGGCTACCTTCCACAACAAATGCGTCTTGTCGACGAGTGCACACTGCGTGAAGAGACTGCCAAGGCATTTGACCATGTGAAAGAACTGGATCAGGAGATAGATGCAATAAACAATGAAATTGCTTCTCGCACCGATTATGACAGTGACGAGTATCAATCCCTCCTTGAGCGTCTTTCAGAGAAAACCGACGTTCGAGCGATGATGCAGAGTGAGAACTATGAGGCTGAATTGGAAAAAACTTTGCTCGGTTTGGGATTTGAACGCAGTGACTTTAATAGATCAACAAGCGAGTTTAGCGGTGGATGGCGTATGCGTGTTGAGATTGCCAAATTGTTGCTTAGACGTCCCGATGTATTACTTCTTGATGAGCCAACCAACCATCTTGATATCGAGTCAATTCAATGGCTTGAGTCTTTCTTGAAGAATCGACGCGGAGCTCTTCTGCTGGTAAGCCATGACCGAGCTTTTATCGATAATGTTACTACTCGAACCATTGAGATCTCATTAGGGAAAATATATGACTATCAGGTCAATTATTCTCATTTTGTTGAATTGCGTAAGGAACGTCTTGAGCAGCAAAAACGTGCTTATGAGAATCAGCAAAAGATGATTCAAGACACTGAGGATTTTATCGAGAAATTCCGTTATAAAGCCACAAAAGCGGTTCAGGTACAAAGTCGCATAAAGCAACTGGCAAAGGTTGAACGCATCGAGATTGACGAAGTAGATAACTCTCGCATCCGCATCAAGTTCCCTCCAGCGCCTCGTTCTGGAGATTATCCTGTGATTATCGAAGATCTGTCTAAGAACTACGACTCACTAAATGTTTTCCACGATGTTACTTTAACCATTAAGCGTGGTGAGAAGGTGGCGTTTGTTGGGAAGAATGGTGCAGGCAAGTCCACACTCGTGAAGTGTATCATGAACGAGATTCCATTTGATGGAGGGCTCAAGATAGGTCACAACGTCAAAATCGGTTACTTTGCTCAGAATCAGGCGCAACTGCTAAATCAGGAGATAACGGTTTTCGAGACAATAGATTATGAGGCAGTGGGTGATATTCGCAATCGCATAAATGACTTGCTGGGTGCGTTTATGTTTGGCGGCGAGGCGAGTGAAAAGAAGGTGAAAGTGCTCTCAGGTGGGGAAAAGAGTCGATTGGCTATGTTACGATTATTGTTACAGCCCGTCAACTTGCTTATTCTCGATGAGCCCACCAACCATCTGGACATGCGCACAAAGGATATCTTGAAAAGTGCCCTAAACGATTTTGACGGTACAGTGATAGTAGTATCGCACGACCGTGATTTCCTCGATGGATTGGTTAGCAAGGTTTATGAGTTTGGTAACCATCGAGTGAGAGAACACTTGTGCGGCATATATGAGTTCCTTGAAAAGAAACGCATCCAGTCGCTTCAAGAGCTTGAAGTTAAAGATAAAGAGATGTTCCCAAAGCAAGAAAAGGAAGTTAAAGCCTCGAAGCTGAGCTATCAGGAGCAAAAGGAGCACGAACGTGAGATACGTCGTGCCGAGAAGCAAGTTAAATTACTCGAACAGCAAATAAGTGAAACTGAAGCAGAAATAGCTGAAATTGAGGAAATACTTTCAAAAGGAAATGTTGAGAATTCAGATATTTTTTCCCGTCATGCACAACTCAGTCACACACTTGAAGACGTTATGACTAAATGGGAAGAGGCTTGCGTGGAATTGGAAGAGAAAAAAAACGCTAATTAACTACTACTTTTTTGGCAGATTGCTCACCTTTGACAATATAAATGCCTGAGGGGACTGAAATCGTCGTCGAGGCATGTGCTATCAGCCGTCCGTTTATATCATAAATGATTACAGGATGTTTCTCATTAATCACGATTGTCCCTCTGCCTCCAAAAACATTTAAGTTTCTGTTATTTGTTGATACCAATGTTTGTAGACCGCTTGTTTGGTTTATCACAATCTTCATGCAGTCAAAATTCCATGAAGAACAGAGCGATTTGATGCGGAAGGTATGTACTCCTTTACTCAAGAAAACACTTTTGTAGTCAGGTGTAGCATTATAGCGGGATGTGAGTGTGTTGTAGCGTCCTTGCACAGGCCACATCCATAGCGTGTCATTCGGTTCAAGGCCATTAACTAGCGTGCTTTGCCAGTTTGCAGTGTCTTTCACTATCTTTGTGAAATTGCTGCCAGTAGACTGAAATTCATCTGGGGCAATAGGACGGGCGGTTTGTGTCGTTTTCAGGTTGTTGCCGTCGAGCATAAGAATCATGGAGCCAGTATAATGTTTTGGCCAGTTGAGCTCAGTCGCCCCTTCAATCTGATATGAGCTCGTGCCCGGTTCAAGTCCGTAGGCCGCTATTCTTCCATAAATGATCCACTTGAGGTTGTATTTTATGTTTATATCAACATACATATCTTCGGGCGCGACTACCGTGTAGTCATACCAGCTTCCCCAGTAGTTGATTGCCATGTCTCGGCTGATTGTTTTTGTACTAGGGTCTATCCACTCATCAAGGTTGTAACTGTCAGTACTTGCTCCCATGTCAAAGATTCCGTATCCACCACTCATACTACTGGTGGCAGAAATGTTGGCATCTTCACTATCGCTACGATAATCGCTTGCAGGCGTTGTCATGTTGTTATTATAAGCAATACCCTTGCCGCCTGTGTTAAATCTTCGGCTTCTATAATATAGTAATAGTTAGGATCTAGTACGTTACCTGTGCCTTGCATCTGATGGAAAATCTCACTCCAGTTGTTTATGCCAAGATAAGTCATGTATTGTTCAAAGAAAGTGTCTTCATTGGGTGTGTCGGCATTTTGCCACACATACCACACAGGTTTCGCTCCACCAGGATTGGTCTCATCATCAGGGAAGAATCGCAAGCCAATCCTAAGACCTCCTTCGGCCCTATTGTCCATCCAGTTGTGCCACATTATTGCATCAATGCCGTCAAGTTTGTTAGTTTTTTTCCAAGCCCAGCAACCACCTGCAGCTTGCAGAGCTAGGTCTCGTTCGCTGTAACTGGGAGAGTTTGTTCCGTTTTCCGAAAGGAACAAGTTCCTCTTGATTGCGCCCTGATACAAGTTTTGAGGCAATTTTATCCATTCATTGATGACCTCTAAGTTTTTGAAGGTGACATATTCTGAATTGAGTGAATAAATTGAACTTCCATCATTCTTCCAGAATTCAGGTAGAGTTAGGTCTTGAGGATATGGATGATATGCAACCCCCCACAGGAAATCACCTTCCAGTTGTGAGTACTTGACTGTTTGTTCAAGCATCTTCTTGGGAGCAAAATCGGCGCTGTCATAGCCTTTAGTCCAGCAGTGTGTATATGAACCCATAACCGATGCGTTTTGGTCATATTGTCTAACGATGTTATAGCACATACGCATAGATTTGATGTACGTGTCGTTATACACGAGCTCGGGTTGGTCGCCCATGTTTGTCCATTCTTTGGCAGCATCCACCTCGTTATGCACAATCCAGTGATGTATGCGACCATAGGTGTCGCTGTTGTATCGACTGGCAAGGTAGTTGAGAATTGCGGCATATAGATTCACACTTTCCATAGTGGTCATGTTAGGCATTGAGTAATTGCCTCCAGTATTCTCTGGATGTCGGAAAACGTCACTCAGGCTTCCGTCGCTTGCAGTGGGGGTGATGAGCAATATTGCCGACACCGAGACATCGTGCTGCTGATAAAAACGCAGGTAATTGTCCCAAGCGGCTATTAGTCCGCCATCAATGTAGTATTGCTTCCCTTCATATGTGTAGGGAATATTGTTTGCCCAAATGGGATATTGAGCGATAAAAGTGGTAAGCAACCAGTTTATGGTTATATAGTGAACATTACAGTCAACTATATCTTGCATGTATAAATCGCCAAGTCCTGCACCAAACCCTTTTTTGCTTGTCGGGATTAACGGTTCAGGGCTAGATATGGTTGGCACTTTGTCGGCATAACGAGCATGAGAAACAAGTACATCATTTCCACTAGAAGTGTCGATAATTGCCCACCGTGACAACAAACGGTCGTAACCAATGCCATCATAGGTGCAGTGCCTGTCAAGACTCACTGTGAAGTTTGTTTGAGTCAAATTGGTGCGATGAGTATACGTGCTGTCTTCGGTAACATCATCGGCGGGAGTCAATTCTACTAGCACAAATTGCCCGTTTCCATAACAGTTGCCCTTGATTATCACTTTCTCGGCAGTTACTTCCACATTAGTCACCGTGCTAGGAAAATCAGAGTTTAAATATGTAGTGAGGTGGTTATTTAATGCCGCTTTCTCTTCGTTGGTACGTGCTTGAGAGAATGAAGCAGCAGCTATTACCAAAGCTGTAGTCAGCAATAGACGCAGAGTTTTGTATCTCATATTATTATATTTTTAGCTCATTCGTGATTTATAATCCTCATAGGTAAACTCTCTAAGAGTTTCGATTGTGCCATCAAGATGCTGAAGAACAATAGAAGGATGACTGATGCCGTTGAACATGTTGGTCTTTACGGTTGTGTAATGGTTCATGTCCTCAAAGGTTAATCGGTCACCTACTTTCAACTCGTGTTCAAAGCTCCAGTCGCCCACATAGTCTCCACTTAAACAAGAGTTGCCCCCAATACGGTAGGTTGGGCGAGAGAAGTCTACTTCGGGAAGTGCCTGTGAAATAACTGGTTTATAGGGCATCTCAAGGCAATCGGGCATATGGCAGGCAAACGAGACATCAACAATTGCTGTCTTGATGCCGTTATTCTCCACCACATCAACAACAGTCGCTTCCAAATCTCCTGTTTGCCAGCAAAATGCGCTTCCTGGTTCAAGAATGACATCAAGATTTGGATAGCGTTGTTTGAAATCTTTAATCAGGTTGATAAGATGCTCTACATCATACCCCTTGCGAGTCATCAAGTGGCCGCCTCCCATGTTTATCCATTTGAGCTGAGGAAGCCATTGGCCAAATTGCTCTTCCATGGCTTTGAGTACCATTGCAAGATCATAGGAAGTAGATTCGCAGAGTGCATGAAAGTGGAAACCGTCAACTCCTTGTGGCAGGGTACTTAGGTCTTTAGCGAGAATGCCAAAACGTGATCCAGGGCAACAAGGGTTATATATATCGGTTTCTATAACCGAACACATTGGGTTGATTCGCAATCCACAACTGATATTCTCATTGGGATGTTTTTTGTTGTGTTCCTCAATCAATGACTTGAAACGTAAGAATTGGTCTACTGAGTTGAAGGTTATATGGCTGCTTCCAGCTATATATTGCTTGATGGTATGTTCTGTATAAGCAGGGCAATAGGTATGTGCTTTGCAATGGAGCTCATCATTGGCAAGAAGCATCTCGTTGACCGAACTTGCTGTAGAGCTTATTCCATATTCCCTGAATATGGGAAAAGTGCGCCATAGAGCATTTGCCTTAAACGCCATAATTATTTTTGCACCGCTTTCACGGCTTACTCGTTTGATTAGATCGAGATTACGTCTCAGTTTTTCTTCATATACTATATAATAAGGAGTATTCATTGAGTCGCTCATATTATTAGGTTTAAGAAATCTTGAACTTCGCAAATTTTAAAAGTAGTGTTCTTTGCCCCATAACGTCAAACTCGACAACAATCTTCGGATCGCTTCCTGAAGTGTCGATTTTGATAATGGTTCCATTTCCAAACACACTATGCACAATGCGTGTCCCCTCATTTACCTCATCGATTGTGTGAAGTCTAAATTCTCCTGAATTTGTTGTGTTTGATGATGGTTTTGCCGAACTAATGGGTTTGAATCTTGGTGTGGGAGGAGTTGAATGAGATACAGTATTATTGTAATCATGAGTATGAAAAGATTGACGTTTTTCATATCTGTCAGTATGCCAGTCGTCACTTGTTTTGTTATCAGCCTTAGTCTTACTTGCGCTTGTTGAACCCATAGACAAATACTGCTCATCAATGTCATGTATAAACCTGCTGGGTTTACAGTTGACATGACTTCCGTTGCGGAATCTAGATTTGGCAAAAGTAATGACACAATTCTTCTCGGCACGTGTGATAGCTACATACAGCAACCGACGCTCTTCTTCAATTTCAGCGAGAGAATTCTTACTCATTATCGATGGGAAAAGGTCTTCTTCAACACCAACTATTATCACATTCTTGTATTCCAATCCTTTAGCGGCATGTACTGTCATCAGAGTTACACACTCGCCAGTGCTGTTATCGGTGTCTTGATCGGTGGCAAGTGATGCCTGTGCAAGGAAATCGGTCATCAGAGTATCGGAATACCCTTGCTCTAATTGACCTTCAACAAAGTCGTGCATAGCTGCCAACAATTCATCAAGGTTTTCTTGCTTGCTTATGTTTTCTACAGATTTTTCTTTCATTAGATCGCTCATAATGCCGCTTTGCATGATGATGTGGCGACCAAGCTCATAAGCACTTGTTCCAGCATCGTTTTGAGCTGAAAAGGAGTTAATCAGTTCAACAAAAGCCTGTAGTTTGCGCAATGTTCCGCTGTTTACATCAAGATGGTGTTGCTGAGGATTTGTGAGCACTTGCCATAAGCTCACTCCGTCCTCTATTGCGCAATGTTGAACTTTTGCAAGGGTAGTCGCCCCAATACCACGAGCTGGATAATTGATAATTCTTCGCAATGCTTCATCGTCATTAGGGTTGATGGTAAGACGAAAATAGGAGAGTGCATCTTTGATCTCTTTACGTTGATAGAATGATAAACCACCATAAATGCGGTAAGGGATAGCTCTACGCTTGTCACCATGTTTGTTTTTTAGTCCACCACTGCCTAATGCCTCCTCAAGTACACGTGATTGAGCGTTAGTGCGATAGAGTACAGCGAAGTCTTCATAACTGCAGCCTTCTCGTGCCTTGAGCGATAAAATCGTACTCGAAACCACATAGGCCTCCTCATAGTCGTTGTAACACTCAACAACATTGACTTTCCTACCCATTGGATTCTCGCTGTAAATATTCTTTTTGATTTGGCGTTTGTTTTTGTCGATAAGTGAATTAGCAGCACCTATTATATTCTGTGTTGAGCGGTAGTTTCGTTCCAGTTTGAATGTCTGTAATGTTGTGAAAGATTTCTTGAGGTCAAGTATGTTAGATATATTCGCACCTCGAAATGAGTAAATGCTTTGCGCGTCATCTCCCACCACACAGATGCGGTTATGCTTCTTTGCGAGTTGAGTCATAATGAGATGTTGTGCAAAGTTTGTGTCTTGATACTCATCAACAAGAATATATTCAAATCGGTCCTGATATTTTTCTAGAACATCAGCGTTATCACGCAATAAGATATTGGTATATAAAAGTATATCGTCAAAGTCCATTGCTCCAGCAATTTTACATCTGTGGCAATAAGTCTTGTATATCTCAAATGTAAGTGGACGTTGAGCTCTATCGTCTTCTTCCCTCAATCGCTTGTCGCTCTCATAGTAGCCTGGTGTTATGAGCGCATTTTTCATCATTGATATGCGCGATTGTATAATTGCTGGCCTGTATACTTTATCGTCAAGCTGCATATCTTTGATGATTAGTTTCAATAATGAGCGAGAATCGCTTGTGTCGTATATCGTAAAATCGTGATTGAAGCCAATTCGGTCGGCATTGAAACGCAATAGTCTTGCAAATATTGAATGAAAAGTACCCATCCACAAGTAGGATGCATCTTTCTCTCCAACGAGCTTGTTGATGCGCTCACGCATCTCACCAGCAGCTTTGTTAGTGAATGTTAGAGCCATAATGTGAGATGGCAGGTATCCAAGCTTTATGAGATGCACTATCTTGTAGGTAAGCACACGTGTTTTGCCCGAGCCAGCACCGGCAATAACAAGTTGTGGCCCCTCACAATATAGCACAGCATCGCGTTGCTGCTCATTGAGTTTATTTAAATATTCTTCCAATATTATGATATCTCTTAATAAAGTCAATCAATTAATTCATTATAGCATGGAATTTCGTTTAGAAAGGCATAGCTATTGTTCTCGTAGTCAATTTTGCAACAATAGTGGTTAATACCGTTTGATACTATCAAGAATCTTGCTCTAAGTACCATGTTGTATCTTACTATCTGGTCAAAAGTCTTCTGTGACAATGTTATATTAGTAGCTTTGTATTCAATAATGACCAATGGATCGCCTTCTCGATTGGCAACCAAGGTATCGCAACGCCGTTTAATGCCATTTTGTGTGATTGATATTTCATTGTTCATGAGCTCTTTGGGAAACTCTTTTTCCTCGATTAGATATCGCACGAAGTTCTGCCTCACCCATTCTTCGGGTGTGAGTGTGACCCATCGCCTGCGTAATGTGTCAAAGATAATGAATCCATTACCTTTCTTTTTTATATTGAATTGATACACAGGAAGATTGAGCTGTTGCATGTTTTTTTGATTTGGTCGTCTGCAAAATTTGTCGTAAATTTACAAAAAAATTTGGAACCTACTTACCTTGCCCTAGGAAAAAAAGAATAATATGGCAGCAAAACGCGAAGATGTCTCTTTTCTGGGATTGCTGAATGACATAAATGCCAAGAAGTTCAAGCCCATCTATGTTCTTCATGGAGAAGAGGGCTATTTCATCGACCGATTGGAAGAGGCTATTGTAAAGAATGCCCTCACACCTGATGAGCAGGACTTCAATCTCAACGTCATCTATGGCGTTGACATTAATGACATGCGAAATGTTGTTAGTATGTGCAAACAGTTTCCTGTTATGGCAAAATACATGGTAGTGGTTATCAGGGAAGCACAGAATGTGGGTAAGAACAATAATAAAGGAACTGCCAATGAGTTGAATGTTCTCAAGCATTATGCAGCACAACCGATGGCTAGCACTATTTTAGTAGTTTGCAATAAAAATGAGGCTATAAAAGGCAAGGATTTTGTTGATACAGTTAAGAAGAATAATGTTGGAGTAGTATTTCGCAGTGACAAGCTCCGTGAGGGACGTCCTGTCGAGATGGCCGCATCCGATTACATCAAGTCTCTGGGCTGCACTATCGACGAAAAAGCACTGTCGATGATTGCTTCCAATGTGGGCAATGACATTTCAAGACTCTACACCGAGATTGATAAACTTAAGATTCTTGTCTCTGACGATCGTCGCATTACACCAGAGTTGATAGAAAGGAATATCGGAATTAGTAAAGATTATAACAATTTTGAGCTTGAAGAGGCGCTTGCTAGGCGTAATGCAAAGAAAGCATTTGAAATTATAAACTATTATGAGAAAAATCCAAAAGCCAACCCGACTGTAGTGACAGTAAGCATGCTTTTTTCTTTTTTCTCTAAAATGCTATTATATCGCACATCAAGCGACCGTTCTCAAGAGGGTTTGATGGCTGCTGTGGGTAGCAAATCACCTTGGCGTGTTCGTAAAATAGGAGATGCAAGCAAGAATTACAGCACACAAGCTTGCGTCAACATAATATCCTGGATTAGGGAATGTGATGTCAGGAGTAAAGGCATTGGCTCAAGGCAAGATGCAAATGCATTGCTTCGAGAACTAGTATACAAGATTTTACATTCTTAGAGCTTGATTGTTTTCAAGTCAATACCCACTTGCCACATCTGAGAAACGTGTTATTTCTGCACATCAGTTACAAATTCTATCTATTATTTGAAATAATGCTTTATTATTGATTACCTTTTGTCTTGAATGTTGATTAAGAATAAAAAAACTATTATTCATTTCTCAAATTATCAGCATTATGGAGACAAATTCAAAATTCATGAAGACAATTGCGACTTTAATCGTTGTTGCTATACCCTTGACATTTATCGCTGGTATTGTAAATATGATTACTGATAGCAACTCAACAAGCGAGGATATAACGCCTTCGTTTATCGATATTGCAGAAATTGAAGACCAATGTGATAGTCTTCAAACCGATTCGAACTCTTTTTGCGATAACACATCTTCTCATCTTGACAGTACTGTTCCAATGGGAATTTCAGCAAGATCAGATATCTATTCACAAACTCATGCTTTCAAAGTGTTGATAGAAACTGAACGTATAATAAGGAAAAATAACGAGATGACTAAGAGATTGATAGAGTCTCAAAAAAAAATAAAAAGTATCACACCTATTATTAATTATAAATCAACTCCTTCGTTAGGTACAATACGTGATTTTAACAAAAAAAGGATAGAGATAGAGAAAGAATCGATACAAATGCGCCCCATTGAATCACCAATCAAATCGGCTTCAGACATTAAAACAATAATAGATGCATCCAATGTCCATGAATCCAAAGTCCCTGAATAACAATAATCTTAATTTTTAATACATAATAAACGATTGGAATATTTTTACTATATTTGCAATTCTGTATTTCATAAAAATAAACACATTTCATCGACGCATTATTATGAAAAAAATATTGTCAATTCTCACACTTTTAATAATATTCTCGGCAAATATTTCAGCCTATGATTTTATGGTTGCCAGTATTTGTTACGATATCAATACAGACGGTCAAAGTGTTGTTGTTACATACGATCTTTACTTACAGAGTTATAAAAATCTAAGTGGTGAAATTGTTATACCTAAAAGTGTTAAATATAATGGGAGGACATTTCTGGTCACTAAGATAGGCAATTCTGCTTTCTCTAATTGCACTGGTTTAACCTCGATGTCTATTCCTAATTCGGTGACAGTGATTGATTTTTCTGCTTTTTCTGGATGCACTGGCTTGTCATCTGTGGATATTCCTAATTCAGTAACCAACATTGGTAGTTGTGCCTTTTATGGTTGTACAGGCTTGACTTCGGTCTCAATCCCTAATTCTGTGACCGAGATTGGTAATGAGGTCTTTAGGGGTTGCAGTGGCTTGACTTCGGTGTCAATCCCTAATTCAGTAACCAACATTGGTAGTTGTGCCTTTTATGGTTGTACTGGCTTGACTTCGGTGTCAATACCTAATTCAGTGACCAAGATAGGTTATGATGCCTTCTCCAGATGCACTGGTTTGACTTCTGTGGATATTCCTAATTCAGTGGTTGAGATTGGTGAGTGGGCTTTCTATGATTGCACAGGCTTGACTTCGGTGTCAATCCCTAATTCCGTGGTTGAGATTGGTGAAGATGCTTTTTATGGTTGTACAGGTTTATCATCGATATATTCAGGAATTAGAGAACCAAATAAAGTTATATATGGAAGTGGATTATTAAAAGGGATAAAAAATGATTGCAGGCTTTATGTACCAGTAGGCACTAGTGAACTATATAAAAACATATATCCATGGTATTCTTTCATCAACATTTCAGAATACAACGATAGTGCAAACTGCAATAGTCAAACGGCAATAATTCTCAACCAAAATAATGTCTTGTCAAAACAACAATTGATCCAATACATTGATAATAGTCAATATGATAAAGCTTTAGATGCATTAGTTCAATTGATTCAAGACCCAGAGTTTTTATGTGATTCAACTAATGTTGATTTAATTAAAAGTATAGCCGATTATTCTGTATTTGAAGTAGATAAAAAAATAAAATGTTATAAAGCTATTATTGAAATTATTGAAAAATATAAAACAATAAAAGATGAATATAGCATAGTAGAATTAGGTCGATCATATGAAAAGATTGGTGATTATTATTATTTTAAAAAAGAATATGATAATTCTAAAAAATATTATTCAGAAGCAATATCTTTTTTTAAAAAAGCCATTATTATTTATGAGAATAAAGAGGAAAAATTATCAGAAGAATATGCAGGAAAAGTATATAATAGGGGATTAAATGTAATTGTTAAAGGATGTTTATACAGTATATGCAAATGCTATTTTGCAATGGAACAATATGAAGAAGCAAATGAATATTATTTAGAAGCTATTGCAAAAGAAAATGTTGAATATCATAGCAATTTTATACATATTTTGTCAAAACGATATGATGATTATCTTATTCAAGGAAAATTTGATGAAGCAATAGATTTATGCACAAAAGCTAAATTGTTTTTTAAAGATAACAATGATGTTGCAAATTTGCATGAAATGATAGGCAGGTGCTATTATGCCCAATGTGATTTTGATAATGCACTGGTCAATTTTCAGCTTGCCGAGAATTTGTATTCTGATGAAAATCTTCTAAAACAATTATCCACATATTTGCATGGAATGATTGGTTTGTGCTATTATGCAAAATGTGATTTTGATAATGCATTGGTTAATTTTCAGCTTGCCGAGAAATTTTGTTATGATAATTCTCTTCCAGAACAATTATCTAAATATTTGGGATTATGCTATATGTCTAAAGGATGCTATGTCTTAGCCTATAAGTATTTACGAGAAGTAGTATACAAAAGACATGATAATTATCTATTTCGTTTCAGTAAATGTACGTCAGCTGAACGTAAAAAAGAATGGGATGTACAATCATATCTATTTCATAATGTATATCCTGCTGCGACGTTAGGTGCATATAAGCAAAACTCAAAAGAACTTTATGTAGAAGACATGATAGGAGATCTGTATAACATGTCTGCATTGTTTGCTAAAGGGTTACTTCTTACATGCGAGGCAGAGTTTAACAGAATAATCGATGAAAGTGGAAACGATAATCTGAAACGACAGCGTAATATAATACAGAATTTGAATAAAGAAGATGATGCCGAAAAGTCTGAAAGAAGATTAATGGAGTTCGTTGAAGATAATGGTGACATTATGGATAACTTGAAAATTATTTGGCAGAACGTACAAGAAAAACTTGACACCAATTCTATCGCTATAGAATTTCTCTCGTTCCCAAAGTATGGAACTGATAGTACTGTATATATAGCCTTGACTGTACGACCTGGTTATGATCAACCACACTTGATAGAAATATGCGAAGAAAGTGAGTTGCTGGCTGCAGCAAAGCAGCCTTACACTAGCAAGGCGTTAAGCGACAGTATTTGGGGAAAGTTGGCAAGAATGGGTGAGCTTAAAGGTGTGAAGAACATCTATTTCTCTCCCAGCGGGGAACTTCACAACATCGCCATCGAGTCGATGCCGCATTGGGAAAAGAAAGGTGTAATGATTAACGATAGTATTCATGGATACAATTTTTACCGCCTGTCGTCGACTCGCGAGCTGGTCATAAAGCACTCTGCTTTATCTTCTAATAGTGCTGCAATCTTTGGAGACATCGATTACAACGCCACAGTGCAAGATATGGTCACCCATAGCCATCGCAGCGAGTGGACCTACAATGACGACAATGATAATGTCGCATCTATTCTGCCATCACAAGAAGCCCTCATCCAGATTGATAATCAAGATTTAGCCCTAAATGAATCAAGTGAACGAAGCTATAGAATTATAACAAATCCTGATGGGACACGTGGTATTAATTGGGACTATCTTAAAAACACCAAGGATGAAGTACAAGAAATAAATTCTACATTAGAGAATAACGGCTTTGAGGTATATTATAAGACCGATCTTGACGCTACCGAGACATCGTTCAAGAATCTAAAGGGTCAAAAACAGAGAATTATACACATTGCCACTCACGGATTCTACTGGAACGACTCCACTGCTTTGCAGGAAATAAAAGAGACAAATCCTACATTCATGCGTAACTACGAGAACCTTCATAATGCATCTGACAAGGCCATGGTGTGTGCTGGTCTTGCCTTCTTGGGTGCAAATAACGCATTGTCTAACAAAGATACGATTCCTGCAAATATTGACGATGGAGTGCTCACAGCACAGGAGGTGTCACAGCTCGACCTTAGAGGGCTTGAGTTGCTCGTACTCTCGGCATGCCAGACGGGACTGGGCAAAGTCACCGGAGAGGGTGTCTTCGGATTGCAGCGAGGCTTTAAGAAAGCTGGAGCACAGACCATCGTGATGAGTCTTTGGAAAGTAGACGACCAAGCTACCAAGGACATGATGACTTCTTTCTACACACATCTCATGGAAATGGGCTTAAACCACAAACGTGATGCTTTCCTTAAAGCCCAGCGGGAGCTTAGAGACAAAGACAGTGAATATAATTATGACGATGATGATGACGACAATATAGCTCCAGACAAAAAACGTCGCAATACTCGTCCACACTGGGCTGCTTTTATCATGCTCGATGCATTGGATAAATAATAAAAAGTAAAAATGACAAAAGTGTCAACAGTTGTGCCATAAAACTGATAAGTATTTCCTTCTACTTTTTGTCGCATTCTGATGACTTTTTATTGCAGACGTCTTTTAGGGAGCAATTACCACAGGGGTTTAGAGCCGATTTTTTGTGAGTAATGGCTCGATATATGCTTCTTATAGCCAAAGTAAAAGCAACAGCTACCACTATACCTACAATAATATATTGCCAAGAGTCACTCATGTTTTATTTTGCTTAAATGCTTTCTTTATCATTGTATTCAACTTGGCTGGAGTGAGATCTGAAGGGTAGGAGTCGAATGGTAGTCGCATCTCGCATCCTGTCCGGAATTCGCTGCATCCGTATGCTGTTCTTCCTTTTATAATATGACCCTTGCCACAGACAGGGCATGAAATTTCCTCAATTGATTTGAGTCGGGGCTTACGAGGTTTTTTCTCTTTATTTTCAGAACTTGATTTTTTGCCTTTCTTCTTTTCGTCTTCTTGAACTGCAATTGTGGTACTCGAATTGTCACGAAGCACATTTAGCACAATTTCATTGACTAGTACCTTAAGCTCGTCAATAAATTGCTGTGCACTGAACTCACCTCGTTCAATTTTGCGAAGTTTATTCTCCCAAAGGCCAGTGAGCTTTGCCGACTTAAGCAATTCCTCCTTGATAGTATCAATGAGCTGAATGCCGGCTGTTGTTGCAACCAAACTCTTACGCTGCTTGGCAATATAATGACGCTTGTGCAACGTCTCGATTATGGCGGCTCGGGTAGATGGTCGTCCTATGCCGTTTTCTTTCATGGCATCTCGTAGCTCATCATCATCTACAAACTTACCAGCTGTTTCCATTGCACGGAGCAGAGTTCCTTCGGTATAGTATTTGGGTGGTTGTGTTGTCTTTTTTAAGAGTGATGGCTCATGTGGTCCGCTTTCTCCCTCAACAAAGGTGGGCATAATGCCGTTGTCATCATCCTCTTTTTCTTTCTCGTCTACATTTTGTGATTTCTCTTTATTATATATCACACGCCACCCGTCTTTGAGGATTTCCTTACCTGTAGCTTTGAACTCGTAATCGCTTACCTGCGCCATAACGGTAGTTGTAGAGAATTCACAGTCTGGATAGAATGCTGCGATAAATCGTTTTGCAACGAGATCATATACTAATTTCTCCTCACGAGAGAGAAAAACCGATGCTGGGTCAACATTGGTTGGAATGATAGCATGGTGATCGGTCACTTTGCTATTGTCAAACACCTTTTTGCTTTTGGGGAGTTTGCCAGCAAGAACAGGTTGTGTGAGTGAGGAATAGGGCTTCATAGCCTCCATTATACCAGGAATCTTTGGATATATATCATCGCTCAGAAAAGTGGTATCGACACGAGGATAGGTTGTCACTTTTTTCTCATAAAGTGACTGAATGAGCCTCAATGTCTCGTCAGCACTATATCCAAACTTCTTGTTGCATTCTACCTGTAGACTGGTTAAGTCAAACAATCGCGGTGGGGCTTCTTTTCCTTTCTTCTTTGCAACCGATGTCACAGTTAGAGGAAATTCTTTGATTTTCTCGACAATCACACTTGCCTCAGACTCCACCTTGAATTTCCCTTTAGTTGAATTGAAAATAGTCTCGCGATATTTAGTCTTTATTTCCCAATAGTCTTCAGGCACAAAATTCTCTATCTCCCGTTGTCGCGTCACAATAAGTGCGAGAGTTGGTGTTTGCACACGTCCTATTGATAGTACGTTTCGTGAGCCCCAATCTCGGTATTTAAGAGTGTAAAGACGAGTTGCGTTCATTCCGAGAATCCAGTCGCCGATAGCTCTCGACAGCCCAGCAAAATATAAATTATCAAAGTTGCTGGCTTCTTGCAACTGTTGGAAGCCCTCACGAATGCTTTCGTCAGTAAGTGATGAGATCCATAGCCTTTTCACCGGTTTGTTGCATCGTGCTTTCTGATAAACCCAGCGCTGAATAAGTTCTCCTTCCTGGCCAGCATCACCACAGTTAATAACTTCTTCGGCATTAGCAATAAGGGTCTCGATTACTTTGAATTGTTTTTTTATACCTTCATCTTCAATCAGCTTGATGCCAAAGCGCTGCGGTATCATGGGAAGTGATGCTAAACTCCACCGTTTCCAAAGGTCGGTATAGTCGTTTGGCTCCTTTAGACAGCATAGATGACCAAAAGTCCATGTTACTTGATAGCCATTGCCTTCGAAGTATCCTTCGTGACGGTCATTAGCTCCAAGCAATCTTGCGATATCCCTGGCAACACTAGGTTTCTCGGTTACACAAACTTTCATTCTCCTAACTTTAAGTGTTTTGCTTCGTCCCAAAGTTGATCCATCTCGGCAAGAGTCATCTCATTAAGCTTTTTGCCCATTTCTTTAGCTCTCGCTTCTACATGATTGAATCGTGCGATGAACTTAAGGTTGGTTTTCTCTAGTGCATTATCTGGACGCACACCATAGAGACGTGCTGCATTCACCATTGAGAAAAACAAGTCACCAAATTCTTTTTCTATGTTTAACTCGTTTCCCGCTTTAAGTTCCGATTCAACTTCAGCGAGTTCTTCTTTCACTTTGTCCCAAACATCCTCTTTTTTCTCCCAGTCAAAGCCAACATTGGCAGCCTTCTCCTGCACCCTTTCAGCTTTGATGAGAGAGGGCAGGGTAGCGGGAACACCGCCAAGCACTGTCTTATTGCCACCCTTTTCTTTCATCTTGATGACCTCCCAGTGCTCAAGGAGCTCTTTGACACCACTCACCTTGTCATTTCCATATATGTGTGGATGACGATAAATGAGTTTCTGTCTCAATGCCTCGCAAACTTCGGCAATGTCATAGACCCCAGTTTCTTCTCCTATGCGAGCATAGAGCAGAACATGAAGCAACACATCTCCAAGTTCTTTTTTTATTATATTGTTGTCTTTTCCTAATAGAGCCTCGGCAAGCTCCATTGCTTCTTCGATGGTGTTTGGTCGCATGCTCTCGTTGGTCTGAACCGAGTCCCATGGACACTGTTCACGTAGCGTGTCGATCACATCAAGAAGCTTGCCGAATGCCTCAAGCTTTTGTTGGCGGTTATTTTTTCTCTCCATATTTCTTTATTCCTCGGTTCAAGAAATCCATGAACCCTGGAACATCTTCTTTATAAGCAAATGGACCAGACATGAGTTTGCCGTTATTGTCAAGCACAATATAGTAAGGCTGAGAGTTGGAATTGAACTTAACTGCTTGCAGATAGCTCCACTTGTCGCCCACGGTGGTAAGTTCCATTTTACTGCCATCGCGTTCAACAATCATAGGTTTGGCGAGCTCTGCTTTGTCGTCAACCATTAGCCTGATGTGAATAAAGTCGTTCTTAAGTTTGTTCTTGACCTCATCAAGATCCATCACGGCAGTTTCCATCTTACGGCAGTTCACACAGCCATAACCAGAGAACTCGAGGAATACTGGTTTGCCAGTACGTGCTGCTACTGCCATACCTTCCTCAAAGTCGTCATATTCTTGCATCGTCTCAGGATTGGTTGTGTAATCTTGAGTGTACAATGGTGGAACAAATGCACTTGTCACACGCAATGGCGCACCCCACAAACCAGGCAAGAGATAGGCTGTGAAGGCTAGTGAGATAATGCCAAGCATAAGTCTTACCACACCAATGGGTTTCTTCTCGCCATCACCCTTGAGCCATAGCGACCCAATCAGGTACAGGCCAAGTAAGAAGAAGATTGCTATCCACAACGACAAGAATGTCTCACGGTCGAGTATGTGCCATCCATAGGCAAGGTCAGCCACCGACAAGAACTTAAGCGATAATGCAAGCTCCAGGAAGCCAAGAACTACTTTCACATTATTGAGCCAACTTCCCGACTTAGGCAATTTCTTTAAAACTGATGGGAATAGCGCAAATAAGGTGAATGGTATTGCAAGAGCAAGAGCAAATGCAAACATACCCACGATAGGACCTAGGTAACTACCGCTGCTTGCAGTCTCAACAAGCAATGTGCCAATGATGGGGCCGGTGCATGAGAATGAAACAATCACCAGAGTGAATGCCATGAAGAATATACTCAGCAATCCCGTTGTCTTCTCGGCGTTTTGATCCATCTTGCTTGACCATGAGTCAGGCAGTTTTATTTCAAACGCTCCTAAGAACGAAATGGCAAACACCACAAGTAACAAGAAGAAAATGATGTTGCACACAGCATTTGTGGCAAGGGCATTGAGACCATTGGCTCCAAATAAAGCCGTCACTATAACTCCAAGAAGAACATATATTACAATAATTGATATTCCATAAGTTATAGCACTGCTTAACGACTTGGTTTTACTATTGCCTTTCTTCAAGAAGAAGCTCACGGTAAGTGGAATTATGGGCCACACGCATGGAGTGAGCAATGCCAACAATCCGCCCAGGAAGCAAGCCCAGAACAAGAACCACAACGACTTGCTATTACCCTCAGTGCCTGATGCTGCCGAGTCGGTAAAACTCACTGGAGCCCACAGGTTGCTCGTTATCTGTACTGCAGCTGTATCGCCTGGTTGTATAGTAGCACTGTCTTTCAGTGATATATTAGCAATAGAATCAACATTAGGCAATCCTGCCGCTTCCGGATTCGTTTGCTCCTCAGCTCCAGCCGTAGCAGCATCTGCTGCATCTGCTGGGACTGCTGCCTTGCCGCTAAAGTCAAATGGTTCTTTGGTCGGTGCTGTACATGTCTCGTCATTACAACTCATGAAAGACAGGTCTCCAGCTATTTTGTAGGTTGGTGCCGTAACTGTGAATTTTTGTGTGAGTGTAACTGAACCTTCCCATTGTTTTACCTTCATCTCAAAGGTCTTGTCATCAATGGTTTGAGGCGACTTGCTGGGTTTCAAACCTCCCACGAGCTTGACGCCTTCTGTTGTTTTCCATTTTATGCTCAATGGCACTGGACCATCCGATGGACTGTCCATAGAATACATGTGCCAACCACTCTTGATGGTTGCGGTAAAAGTAATTACACCATTGTTGTCATCTATCATTTTAAGGCTTTTCGTCCACTTAACAGGATTAAGAATTTGAGCCTGTGACATCACGCATGACAAAACAGTGATGAGAAGTAATAAATTCAGTCTTTTAGTGTTCATCTTAAGTAATAGTTTTTATTTTCAAACTGCAAAGTTAATAACAGGTTTTTCTTTTTCCAATTTTATAACTCTAAAAAAAACATAATGCGATGCTATTATATAAAATTTATTCATACCTTTGTGGTCAAATTCATGATTAAACATGATAAAAAGAATTATTGAACCTAGCGAACTGAGCAAGTTTAAGACCATTGTTGAGAGTGTCTCACGCATAGTTGTCACTTGCCACAAGAAGGCCGATGGTGATGCCATTGGCTCATCGCTTGCGTTGTGCTTGATTCTAAGAAAACTTGGTAAAAATGCCACAGTAATAATTCCTGACCAGTTGCCCGACTCTCTGTGTTTTGTAGCTAAAGGAATTGATTATGTGACTTTCAATCGCAGCGAAGTGATGGCTGGTAATATAATAAGGAACACTCAACTCATCATTTCTCTTGATTACAATAGCTTTGGCCGAGTTGACCGCATGAAACCATGCCTCGAAGAATCGACAGTTCCAAAGGTTCTTATTGATCATCATTTAAATCCCGACAAAGTGTTTGATGTAGTGATTTCTCACCCTGAAATATCATCTACAAGCGAACTGGTTTACAGGCTCGCCGATGAAGCGGGATGGCTTCACTGCATTGATAAGCAGGTGGCATCATGCATTTTCGTTGGCATTATGACCGACACAGGAAATCTTGCATTCAGTTCATCTTATCCCGAGGTTTATCATGTCATGTCAAAACTCATGGAATATGGCATCGACAAGCCTTATTTGTACAAGATGGCAATGGACACTGTACCTCTCAATAGCCTGTTGCTGCAAAGTTATGCTTTACTTAATAAGATGACGGTTATTGACGACAAGTATGCCCTAATAATTCTCGACAGATCCGATCTTGAGAAGTATGGTTACAAGACTGGCGATACCGAGAGATTAGTAAATCGCCCTCTATCGGTTAAAGATGTTTTTTGGAGCACTTTCATGCGAGAAGATCCCGATTGCATCAAGGTCTCGATGCGCAGTGAGGGCAGTCTTGCCGTTGACGAGTTATGTACTCGTTATTTTAATGGTGGTGGTCACAAACACGCAGCTGCTGGTGAGTTCTATGGCACTATGCAAGATGCTGTTGAGCTTTATTACAAGATTGTAGAACAAGTAAAAAATGAAGAACATAATAAAAATGAAAATTAAAAGTATCTTTTTAATGCTGATTTCGGCATTCCTATTCGTATCAATGACATCATGTAGTGATAGTGAGAGCTATGCCGACTTGCTCAATAAAGAGCGATATGCCACTAATGCATATTTGGCCAATTGCCGTGTTGTCAACGAAATACCAAGCGACACCGTATTTGAGACAGGACCCAATGCCCCTTATTATCGTATTGACGATGAAGGCAATGTTTATATGCAAGTAATTAAAGCATCTGATCGTAAGACCGACAAGGCTAATCCTTCCGAACGCATCTATTTCCGTTATATGCGTTACAATCTTCTTTATTGGTATTATTACGACGAGATGATAGGTGATGGTAATGAGAATGATATGAGCTATGCTTATACCTATTTCCAATATGGCAATTACTCGCTTTCTTCTTCAGCACAATGGGGTTATGGAGTCCAATTGCCTTTAAGCTTTGTAGGTGTTGACAGTGAGGTCAACCTTATTATCAAGTCGCAGTATGGTATGTCTTCCGAGATTTCAAATGTACAACCCTATCTTTATCACATAAGATATTTCCGCAATCAAATATAATATAACAATATGTCATTAATAAAATCTATCTCCGGCATTCGTGGCACTATTGGCGGTAAAGCTGGTGAAGGCCTTTCCCCACTTGATATTGTTAAGTTCACCACTGCCTATGCCACTTTCATCAAACGCAACTCGAATTGTGATTCAAACATCATAGTCGTAGGACGTGATGCTCGTCTTTCTGGACGCATGGTCCTCAACATTGTGGTGGGCACACTCACCGGCATGGGATTTGATGTAGTCAATATTGGACTTGCTACCACTCCAACTACAGAGCTCGCAGTTGTAGGAGAGAAGGCTTGTGGTGGCATAATTATCACCGCATCTCACAATCCCAAGCAATGGAATGCTCTGAAATTGCTTAATGAGAAAGGTGAGTTCCTTGACGATGCACAAGGAAAAGAAGTGTTGCGCATTGCCGAGAATGAGGATTTTGACTATGCCGATGTCGATCATCTTGGACGTGAGCAAAAAAATTACACTTATCTACGTCGTCACATTGATGCTGTCAAGAATCTCAAGCTAGTTGATGTCGATGCTATCAAAAATGCCAATTTCACCGTTGCTGTCGACGCAGTGAATTCAGTTGGAGGAGTAGCTATCCCTAAGCTGCTTCAGGAGCTTGGAGTGAAGACCGAAAATATAATCAAGCTCTTCTGTGACCCTACAGGCAACTTTGGCCACACACCTGAACCCATTCCGGAGAATCTAACTGCAATTCAAGATTTGATGCGCCGAGGCAAAGCCGATGTTGGTTTCGTCGTTGATCCCGATGTTGACCGATTGGCAATAGTAATGGAAAACGGTGAGTTCTTTGTAGAGGAATATACTCTTGTGGCTGTTGCCGACTACGTGCTTAGCCACACGCCAGGTTCTACTGTTTCTAATCTTTCATCGTCACGAGCTTTGCGCGATGTTACACGTTCACATGGCTGCAACTATACTGCAGCTGCCGTTGGAGAGGTTAATGTAACTACCGAAATGCGACGCACAGGTGCTGTAATTGGCGGTGAAGGCAATGGAGGTGTTATATATCCCGAGCTTCACTATGGACGTGACGCCCTTGTAGGTGTTGCTTTATTCCTTACTCTGCTGGCCAAAAGTGGAAAGAAAGTTAGTGAGCTCAAGGCGACATATCCTCAGTATAGCATTGCCAAGACTAAACTTCAGCTCACTCCATCTATGGATGTCGACAAGATTCTCAAAGCAGTAGAAGAGCATTATAAGGATGAGAATCTCACTACTATCGATGGTGTTAAAATTGACTTCGAGGACGGATGGGCACATCTGCGCAAAAGCAATACCGAACCAATAATTCGCATCTACAGCGAGGCTCACACCATGGAGAAAGCCCAAGAGCTGGGAGAAAACGTGAAAAAAATCGTAGAATCGTTATTATAAGATTAATAACCCTTAAGAATAAAGGACTGACTCTTGATTGTGCGAGAGTCAGTCTTTTATTTATGATAGTGACACTTTGTCAAGTATACCTTGTAGATGGGCTATTGCCAAACCATAGTTGGTGATAGGTACACCTTGTTCTTGTGCTCTCATGATGCGTGAGAGCATAAGGCGGCGGTTGAACATGCATGCACCGCAATGAATTATTAAGTCATAATTCTTCAAGTCTACAGGATAATCCTTTCCTGAATGGATGTCAAAAGTGATAGTCTCACCATATCGCTTGCGAATCATGCGTGGTATCTTCTCACGCCCTATGTCTTCGCTCATAGGAGCATGTGTGCAGGCCTCAGCAATGAGTACACGTGATTGTGGCATAAGGCGATCTATGGCATGTGCGCCTTCAATAAGAACATCGATGTTTCCTTTTGTTGCGGCCATCAGCACCGAGAACGAGGTCAGAAGACTGTTTTCAGGCTTCTTCTCATAGACTTTAGAAAATACTTGTGAATCGGTAATAATGAGTGCTGGTGGCTCTTTCATCGCATTAAGGCTCTGATCAAGAGTGTCAACACCGCAGCAAGTAATTATGCAACTTTTGTCGAGAAGGTCACGGATGGTTTGTACTTGTGGCAATATCAAGCGTCCTTTTGGTGCCTGAGGGTCCTGGGGCATCACGAGCAGTACAGTGTCTCTTGCTTTGGCCAGACCAGCTGTAAGGCTTGTTTCTTCGTCATAGCCTGCAGCATAGACGAGAGCATCGCGAAGCTTGTCAATTCCATCCACTTTTAATGAGCTCACAACAACTGGGTTGATGCCCAACTTATCGTTAATCTGAGCAATAATTGCATCTTTTGAGCCTATTGCATCACTTTTGTTTAGGACTGCTATTGTTGGTATTTCAAGTCGTTGCAATTCATTGAGCCATTTTTTCTCTAGACTCAAGTCTTGCGCTTGGTCCATCACGAGCAACGCCATATCGGTTTGATCAAGCACCTTGTGTGTACGCTCATTGCGCAACTCTCCAACGCTGCCCTCATCATCAAATCCAGCAGTGTCAATCAGCAAGCAAGGTCCTAAAGGAAGAATCTCCATGGCACGATTAACGGGGTCAGTAGTAGTACCTGCCTCTGGCGAGACGATTGCCACATGCTGACCACACAACGCGTTGAGCAACGATGATTTTCCCACATTGCGGCGCCCAAAGATAGCGATATGTCGTCTTAATGACTGCGGTGCTCCATTCATATTAGTTAATATTTTAATAAACCCTTGAACTCCTAGTAATTTTAGTCTTTCCTAGCAATTCCTGCCTAGAAACGAAAATCCCTCTCCCCATTGGCAATATCGATAAGTCGTCGATTTGCAAGGTTACGGATACGGTCGTCAGGAAGTTTTTCTAATTCACGACGTATCAGAGCCTCTCCTTTTTCACGAGTGGCGGGGCTTGCATAATCCTCAAGATACTCTTTAAGAGTTATCATAGCATTTGGAGTACAGCAATAGCTAATTTTACCACGCTTTACCAGCGACATAAAGCGGTCGCCTGTACGGCCTTCACGGTAGCAAGCAGTACAGAAACTTGGTAGATAATCGATGTCCAAAAGCCATGCAATCACTTCGTCAAGTGTACGCTGGTCACTTACGTCAAACTGGGCTGTGTCATCGTGACGCTCTTCGGTAGTGTAGCCACCAACACTGGTGCGTGAACCACCACTAATCTGAGATATGCCCAAGTCGAGTACTTTTTCCCTAACCTTTTGAGACTCCCTGGTTGAGATGATCATTCCAGTATATGGAGCAGCAAGGCGAATAATAGCAACTATCTTACAGAATATATCGTCGGGTAGTACATCGGGGAACTCGTCGAGTGATATGTCATCCGCAGGGCAGATGCGCGGAACACTGATGGTGTGAGGGCCCACGCCCATGCGAGCCTCAAGATGTTCGGCATGCATCAACAATCCCACAAGGTCGTAACGATAGGTCGTCAAGCCATAAAGAACACCAATGCCCACATCATCAATGCCGCCTTCCATAGCACGGTCCATCGCCTCAGTATGATATGCATAGTCACTTTTGGGACCAGTAGGATGCAGTTTTTCGTAGTTCTCTTTATTATAAGTTTCCTGAAAGAGGATATATGTGCCAATTCCTGCTTCTTTGAGCTTTGTGTAGTTTTCGACAGTAGTGGCGGCGATGTTCACATTCACTCGACGAATGGCGCCGTTCCCCACTTTGGTGTCGTATATTGTCTTGATTGACTCTAGTATATACTCTATGGGGTTCATCTTAGGATGCTCGCCTGCTTCAAGTGCAAGGCGCTTGTGTCCCATCTGTTGCAGGGCCATTACCTCTTGGCGTATCTCGTCTTGCGACAACTTCTTGCGTGGTATCGTATGGTTCTTCCCATGATAAGGGCAGTAGACACATCCATTCACGCAATAATTTGACAGATAAAGTGGAGCAAAGAGTACTATGCGGTTACCATAGAGTTTCTGCTTTACCTCACGGGCCAAATTTTCAAACCGTTCAATAAGGTCAGGCTGGTCACACTCAAGCAGCACTGCAGCCTCACGGTGGGTGAGGCCCTTGCAAGTGGCGGCCTTGTTTATTATTTCTTCAATAAGAGCGCGGTTGCTGCGGTTTTTGGCAGCATACTCCAGCGTTTCCAATATTTCGCCGTGGTCAATAAACTCCTCGGCATGTGATGATTTTGGGTTATACATATTTATAGTTGTTAGTTTTTAGTTATCAGTTTTTTAGTTCTTAATTATTAGTTATTAGTCGTTAGTATTGAGCTCTCAATTATTCATTCTGCATTCTGCATTTACCGAAGTCTCCACGTCCCCAGTCAATATGATAGCCAATGGTTGCAAGTTGAGCTTCTAGTTGGGCTATTCCCTCGGCAGCCTCGGCATTTGTGGTTGCCTTGCCATCGTAGAGGGTGTAACGGGCGCGCGCATCAATGGGGGAGAGGTTAGGCATCACAACATTAGCTCCTGCCAGTATGCCCATCGTCCTTCCATTTTGGTCAATAGTATTGAGCGCCGTAGTGCTCGGTATCAGGGCATTTGGAAATATTAAGCGGAATATGCTATAGAGTCGGCATGTGAGTTCTGCACTGCCAGTAAAATATTCGCCCAGTGGCGTGTCATGCTGAGGCACAAAAGGCCCCAAACCAATCATTTCGGGCTCAAAACTCTCAATGAACTCTATGTCTTCAACTATGTTCTCAATAGTCTGATTTGGACTTCCAACCATAATTCCTGTGCCCACTTGGTAACCAAGCTCCTTGAGCCATGTCAAGCATTGCAGGCGCTTCTCAAGCGACATTTCGGTAGGATGAAGCTTAGCATAATGCTCAGCGTTATATGTTTCATGACGCAGCAGGTAGCGGTCGGCACCAGCCTCATGCAAAGCTTTGTATACTTCTCGTGGCCATTCGCCAAGCGACAGCGTGATTGCACAGTCACTCCATTGTTGCCTTATCTCGCTCACAAGGTCCACAAGCCACGGAGCTTTGTCACGGGATAGTTCGCCACCTTGTAGAACAAAGGTTCTAAACCCCAACTTGTAACCAGCATCGCAACTTTGTAGCACCTGTTCAGTAGTAAGGATATAGCGCTCAACATTGCTGTTGCTCTTGCGAATGCCGCAGTAGTAGCAGTCATTACGGCACACATTTGTGAGCTCAACAAGACCTCTTACAAAAATTCCCTTGCCAAACACACTTTGAGCAACCTCACGAGCCTGCTCATGAAGATAATGTGCATCATCACATGTCAACAAGGCGGCATAGCCATCTGAATCCAAATGGTGCTTCAAGCGCAATGTGTCAACAAGTCCTCTCATCTTTGCAACCTACAAAAGTACTAAAACCCAGCCACCACTCCAAATCTTTTACACTATTTTTTCTTGATATCTATAACAAACACTCTGCAATAGATATGGTGCTACAAACATTGGTGTTGTTTATCAATTGCGCCATAAATGCGGCAATCAATTATTTATTGTTGATTACATTATGAATCGAGCCTTGCCCTAGTGTGGGCGTTGTTAATGTATTGCGCCGCAAGCGCGGCGTTCATTATATATTGTTGATTATCATTATGAATTGAGCTTTGCCACAGCGTGGGCGTTGTTTATGTATTGCGCCGTAACCGAGGCGTTCAAAAATCCTAAAATTCTAGTATTTCCTAGACACTCCTATCAAAAAAATCTTCGTTTTTTTAATATTGTTTTTCCATTCACCACACTATAACTTTGCAAAAAAAACTAAAAACTAAGAACTAAAACCCATGGAAATTAAAACTATTACCGAAGAATTCATCAAGCGCATTGAAGCAGAGTTAAAATATCACGGAAAACTTTTCGAAAAGAAAGGCGAGCCTTTCGACGCACAAGTTTTGTCCACTATGATAGGGAGCGCATTACCCGCTGTCAATCTATGGCACGGACTTTGGTATCAAGGTGAGATGGCATGTCTTTTCGGAGAACCAAACGTTGGCAAAACCATACTTGCAATGCAAATCGCCAACGTGCTAAACAAAAGAGGATTAAAAACTCTCTACTTCGATTTCGAGAACGCTGCACATCAGTTCAAACCAAGATATAAAACCAACAAGTTTGATTATAATTCGGGTGACGCATCATTTATCGTCAAACCGCTGAATCCCAACTACTCAACAGCGCCACTAGATAGCCGTAGCATTCTTGATTATATAAAGAAGGAGTTTGTTCAAGAAAAAGCCCCGGTCATCATTATCGACGATATAACTCATCTTATTGGAACGGGTGACCAGGCCGATGTGAGATATGTGTTCAACACTCTCAGGAGTTGGTCACAGCATTTCTTGATTTCGATTCTTGTACTAGCACATTCCAAGCGTCGCAGGATGCAGCAACTAACAACAATAGACAATCTTGCTGGCTCATTTGAATATTCCTACGCATTTGATTCTATTTTCTCGCTTACTAGGGTTAATCAGTACAATGTCGAGAATAATAATGTCACACATTATATAAAACACCACAAAAATAGAATGGGACCGGTCATTTATGATGAGCTCAATGTCATTACCACTCAGTTTGGCAGAGATGAGAGTAATGGATTCCTCCAGTTCAACGAGCTTTATTCAGGTGGTAATGAACGACAACTCCTCAGAGATAACGGATACCACACAAGTGACCAAATAAATCAGGCGATTATCAAATACAAGGAGTTATATTTCTCTACAAGGGAAATAGCAGCTATAGTAGGATGTTCGCAATCTCACGTCTCAAGAACTATTCGCAAGCACGAGGCAGTAAAGGATAAGAAACAAGATACACAACAGGTCACAAACAGTAAGCAAGACTCTAATAAACCTCAACAAGACAGTGTCGACAATTATTCATGGATGCCAAAGGCTATGCCTAGAATAAAGCTCGAAATCGATCTCACACCCATCTACGACGAATCACAATACACCATTGACGAATATGGAGAGAGAATGACTGTTGAGGAGTACAATCAAATATACAATTGTGAAGAAGAATACGACGACTATGGAGACGAATATGATGAAGTATACGATGATGAGGACAGCGATGAGCAATACGAGAACGCATTTGTTCCATATCACAACTACCACAACTCAAGCAGCAAGTCATCTAATGATGACAATTCAAGTCAGGGTTTCAGCGTGTCATCTGAGTCAACTGAGTCAGGTGAGTCAAGTGAACCAAATGAGTCAGTGGGTTAACAGAGTCAACTTAAAACTAACATTTAAAAATATATACTTTAATCTTTTTTTCTTACCTTTGCTTGCGAAAATATAATAACAAAGATAAATGAATAAAACTATTCCCATTGAGTCACATCCTTTCGAGCCATTTTTGCCCGATGGTGCTGTGGTACTCATGCTTGGTACTTTCCCGCCAAAACCTGAAAAGTGGTCGATGGAATTCTACTATCCCAATCGTATCAACGATATGTGGAGGATCGCTGGTCTCATCTTCTATGGCGACAAAAATCACTTCTGGATTGAAGAAGAAAAACGTTTCGATTTGCCACGGCTCAAAGAGTTTCTAATCGAGCGAAAAATCGCACTCTACGATACCGCAACACAGGTTAGACGTCTCAAAGACAATGCTAGCGACAAGTTCCTCGATATTGTCGAGACTATTAATCTGGACAAATTTTTCAAGGCGCGACCCACAATTCAGGCTATTGTTACCGCGGGTGAGAAAGCAACAAGTGTGATCGCACAGAAGGCTGGGGTAGAGGTGCCTAAAATGGGCAAAGTTGTTCATTGCAACTATAATGGCAATGACTTTGACCTTTATCGTATGCCATCTTCTTCACGAGCTTATCCACTCTCGCTCGAGAAGAAGGCCGACGCTTACCGAACAATGTTCTTGCAGTTGGGTTATGAAGTGTGACTTTTTATTTGTAACTTTGCACTTTCTAAACTATTTATCACAGAATGAAGCGTGACAAGACTATATTGTTTATACTCACTCTTGTGGCTGTAGCCGTGATGGCCAATGTCTGTTTTGCGCAAGACTCTGCACAGGTAGCTACAGCACAACCATCATGGGCCGAGAACCTGTATTATTGGTTCAAGGATCACATGAACTACTGGACTGTCATAGTGCTTATGGCAATGGAGAGTTCAATTATCCCGTTGCCGAGTGAAGTGGTGGTGCCTCCAGCTGCTTATTTCTCTCTACAAGCCAATGCCAGCATGGATTTCTGGGGGGTGATTCTGGCTGCTACTATAGGTGCTTATTTGGGCTCGGCAATCAATTATGGGTTATCTGTGCTGATTGGACGCCCCATTATCTATGCCTTTGCCGACAGCAAAGTGGGGCATTTTCTCAGGCTCTCGAAGGAGAAGTTGGATAAAGCCGAACATTTTTTCCAAAAGAAAGGCTCAATTTCCATCTTCATTAGTCGTCTGCTGCCGGTTGTACGCCACTTGATTTCTATCCCCGCTGGATTGTCACGAATGAATTATGCTACCTTCAGCCTCTTCACAATCCTGGGCGCGGGAATTTGGAATGTGGTGTTGGCTGGGCTTGGTTACCTTCTTTACCGCGTTGTCCCCGACGACAGCCAGTTCTTCGCCCAACTCGAGCATTACAACCACTACTTGAAGATTGCAGGCTTCACCCTTCTCGGATTGGTAATAGTCTACATCATCTACAAGGTGATAAAAAACAAAAAGAAAAAAGCCGAGAACTCAGAGCCCTGTAGCGAGAAATCAGAAACTGCATAACTCTAAATTTCGCACTTAACACTTAATACTTAACACTTAATATGATTGTTTCTCCTTCACTACTAAGTGCCGATTTCGGTAATCTGGCACGCGACATAGAAATGATAAACCATAGCAAGGCTCAGATGTTGCATCTCGATGTTATGGACGGCGTGTTTGTTCCAAACATTTCCTTTGGATTTCCTGTAATAAAATATGTGCAGCAGTTGTGCAAGAAGCCGCTTGACGTTCATTTAATGATTGTGGAACCGCAAAAGTTTGTCAATCAAGTTCGAGATTGTGGGGCCAAAATTATGAACGTGCATCTCGAGGCTTGCAACCATCTCGATAGGGTAGTGCAGCAAATTCATGATGCAGGCATGAAAGCAGGAGTCACCATAAATCCAGCTACACCAGTGTGCCTGTTGCGCGACATCGTTGAACAGCTCGATCTAGTACTGCTAATGTCGGTTAATCCAGGATTCGGAGGACAGAAGTTTATTCCAAACACTCTCAACAAAGTTCGCGAACTAAAAGCTTTACTTCAGGAGAAAGGCTCAAAGGCTGTGATTGAGGTGGATGGAGGCGTGAACGAGGTCACAGGTCGTCAGCTTGCCGATGCTGGAGCCGATATCCTCGTGGCAGGAAATTACGTCTTTAAGGCCGAGGATCCGTTAAAGGCTATCGACACTTTAGTGAATTTGTAAACTTTTTAGTAAGAAATTTTCGCAGTTTTAAAAAAAGTGCTAACTTTGCACCCGCAAAAATGCGATTAAGCAAGTCAAAGCTCGAGTTTGCTCGGTGCCTTGCGAGCGTGAGCATTTTATAAATAATGCGAAATCGACCTTTGGAAAGATGCCGGAGTGGTCGAACGGGGCGGTCTCGAAAACCGTTAACCCCTTTCGGGGTTCCAGGGTTCGAATCCCTGTCTTTCCGCAAAATCAATGAAACCGGATGGGCGACAGCTCATCTGGTTTTTTTGTTGTGCATGATCACCAAGCTTGCTTGGATGGTTATGAACAGCAAAAAACACATAAGCACATTAGTGACGGTTTCATTGATTTTGGTCTATTGGTCAAAATGAGTGGTAAAATTTCCATCAAAGACTTCTAATGGTCAAAATGGGTGGTGCTTACAATCTGTAAGCAGAGCTAATATTATGAAAAACACCGAGGGGAGCGCCTAGCGACAAGGGGGCGAGCAG
>JAFZAC010000040.1 GCA_017548365.1 Muribaculaceae bacterium | reverse complement strand
CTCTGGCTTACGGCCCCCGCACCCCTTCGGCAGGGCGTCAAAAAAACCGCTCAACTCGGAACGGGGTCCTCGTGAGCCGAAAAGCGATGCAAAATTACAACCGATTTTCCATACGGCAAAATATTTACGGGGGTTTTTTCGGAAAAAACGCGATTTTAACTGTTTTTTGCATATCAGGGCGGATAAAGGGGGGGCGACGAAGGGACGGACACATATATTATATACACACGCGCGGGAGGAAACACAACAGGACATGGGACAAAAAGCAATATTAAAAAACACACCAGCTGGTGTGGCTGGTGTGTTGTAATACATTATTTAATGTGATTTACTTTCCTGATAGGGTGACAATGGGTATGAGCATTTCTTCCATTGAGATTCCTCCGTGCTGGAAGGTGTCGCGGAAGTATTGAACGTAATAGTTGTAGTTGTTAGGATAGGCGAAGAAATCGCGATTTGTGGCAAAGATATAGGTAGACGCCACGTTAGGACTTGGCAGTCCCACCTTCTTTGGATTCTTGATTTCGAACACCTGCTTGGGATTATAGCTGAGGTTCTTGCTCACCTTGTATCTCAAGTTGGTGTTAGTGTTGCGGTCTCCTATCACCTTCACAGCGTTGTCTACCTTGATTGTTCCATGATCGGTAGTGATGACCACCTTGGCACCTCGCTGAGCTATCTGCTTGAAGATTTCAAGAGCATAGGAGTTCTTGAACCAAGACACGGTAAGAGAGCGATAGGCCTCGTCGGTATTGGCAAGCTCTCGTATCATCTTGGACTCGGTGCGCGAGTGCGACATCATGTCCACAAAATTAAAGACCATAACATTAAGATCATTTTTGGCCAATGCCGCAAAGTTCTGCAGTACCCTTTCGCCAGCAGTTGAATCATTCAGTTTGTTATAAGAGAACTTATAGGGCTTGCGATACCTTTCAAGAATAGTCTTGATGAGCGGCTCCTCGTTGACGTTCTTTCCTTCCTCCTCGTCTTCGTCTACCCAAAGTTCGGGGAACATCTTCTCGATGTCAACTGGCAAAAGCCCCGAAAAGATAGCGTTTCTCGCATATTGTGTAGCAGTTGGCAAGATAGAAGTATAAAGTCCATCTTCATCTACATTAAAATAGTCGCTTAACAGGGGGCTAATAGTCTTCCATTGGTCGAGCCTGAAGTTATCAATGACAATGAAGAACACTTTCTCGCCCTTGTCAAGTAGAGGGAAGATGTGAGTTTTGAACACCTCATTGCTTCGCAAAGGATGATTGTCGCTAGAATACCAATCCTCATAGTTACGTTTGACAAACTTAGCAAAGATGCCGTTTGCCTCGGTTTTCTGCATCTTGAGCATCTCGACCATGTTGGTGTCGGCCGATGTAAGCGTTAGCTCCCATCTGACGAGAGTAGTGTAAAGTTCATACCAGTCTTCGATGGAATTGGCCTGAGCTATCATCTGGCTTATCTTCATGAACTCCTGCTGGTAATCACTGGTGGCTTTTTGGGCGACAAGAGCGTCGCTGTGCAGATTTTTCTTTATAGAAAGCAGAATCTGCATGGGATTGACCGGCTTGATGAGGTAGTCGGCGATTTGGCTTCCGATAGCCTGGTTCATTATATTCTCCTCCTCGCTCTTGGTAATCATAATAACTGGGACGTTTGGTTGCGAGATTTTTATCTGCTGCAGAGCCTCCAGACCACTGATACCCGGCATATTCTCGTCAAGGATTATGAGATTATAGTTCTGGGCAGTAATTGCGTCGAGTGCATCACGTCCGTTGGTTACCGTATCCACTTCATATCCCTTATTCTTAAGGAAGAGAATGTGCGGTTTAAGAAGATCTATCTCATCGTCGGCCCATAAAATCAGTTCTTTGCTCATATTTTCAGTAAACAAGTAAACGAGTAGACAAGTTGACAAGCTAACGAACTACTCTTATTATTAATTTGTCACAAAGATACAACATTATTATGAACTAAAAAAGGGGAGAAAGCGTGGACATCAAAATTTTTAAGTATATTTGCAAGATAAAATACCAAATAATAATGAAAGCAAAAATAAAGATTATCGTGATTATAACTATGGCACTTGGCTGCCTGATGAGTGCAAACGCCAAGAAAGTGAACATGAAACGACTGGAGGCCAGGCTTGACTCACTGCTGCAGTCACATTATGACCCACAGTCGCCAGGAGCAGCGCTGCTCATTGCAAAAAACGGAAAGGCGATATATGACAAGGGCATAGGCATCGCCGATATGGCAACTGGTGAGAAAATAGACGGCAACACGGCATTCAACATCGCCAGCATCAGCAAGCAATTCACGGCTATAGGGGCCTTGAAAATGCAGGAAATGGGGTTGATAGACTTGAATCAAAGCGTTGCCTACTATTTCCCAGAACTCACAAATGACATATGGAAGAAAGTCAAGCTTTGGCATCTGCTCAGCCACAGTTCGGGCGTTCCCGATGCCCGTCCTCGCGGCGACCGCAACTTTATGCTTACCGCCACCGACGAGCAGAGCGTGCAATACATGAAGGACCTAAAAGAACTCCACTTCGAGCCCGGCACCGACTATGAATACATCAACCCCACATTTGACCTCTTCTACTTGCTTGTAGAGAAAAAGACGGGGATGAAATTTGTTGACTTCCAGAAAAAATACATTTTTGACAAAGCCGGCATGAAGAATGTGCAGTATTTCACCCCCGAGGCGAAGATTCCGCACATGGCGCACGGATATATCGTGAACGAAGACGCCGAGGTGAGCGGCAGCGACAGCGACTATGCCAAGAAGCGCGAAAAGGTTGCCAACGACTACGTCGACGGCAAGGGAGTGCACTGGGCCGAGTGCGACTACGGCGAGGAGACATTCTTTGCCACAAAGGCCGACGGCGGCATCTACACCACCACCCACGACTTCCTCAAGTGGGAGAATGCCCTGCGTCGCAACGCGCTTGTAAAGCGTGCTTCAAAACTCAAAGCCTACACGCCTCACACCAAGGTGAGCGGCAGCAAGTGGAGCGGATACCAGAACCGCGACAACACCTGGTATGGCTACGGATGGTTCATCGACAAGACACCCGGCCGCGAGGTGAAAATCTACCACACTGGCGACAACGGCGGCTTCCAAGCCTACGCCGCAAAATACGAGCGCAGCCGCGTCAACGTCATCATGCTCGAGAACCAAAGCACCGTCGACCGCTGGACCCTGCAACTAGAAATTGAGAGAATCCTGCGAGAGGAAGGAGTGCTCCGTTAATGCAGAATGTGGGATTTATCGGCAAGAATTCTTTGAAATTTGCATAAAAAGGACGGATTTTTGCCGGTATCGGCAAGAAATTGACAAAAAAAGTGTGTTTTTTCGCCAATGGCTCTTGTACGTTATCCCTTGTCCTTCTTACTTCTTACTTCTTACTTCAGATTGGGTAATATAGCAGTTAAGAGCGCTAAGTAAATTTACTTAACGCTCAGTGGTAGCGCATAGGAGAGTCGAACTCCTCTTTTAAGAATGAAAATCTTACGTCCTAACCGATAGACGAATGCGCCATCATGTGAAGACCTGGCTTCAGTTTGCCAAAATCTCCATGAGAAAATATGCTAGACTGAGAGGGCTAAACTCTCAGGGGGAGAAGCATGTTAGGCTACTTCGAGCTTGTTAACGTGCTTAGCGAGCTTGCTCTTAAGGTTAGCAGCTTTATTCTTGCTGATAGTGCCCTTGCGACCCAGCTTGTCGAGCATAGCCGATACTTTCTTGTAAGCAGCAGCAGCTTCCTCTTTGTTCTCCATTTTGCGCAGGTTGCGAACAGCGTTGCGCATAGTCTTTGCGTAATAACGGTTACGCTCGTTTCTTGTCTTTGTTTGACGAATTCTCTTAATTGATGATTTATGGTTTGCCATAATTTCTTATAAAAAAATTTTTAATTGTTTGATTATTAGTAGCCCATAGCAGAGTCGAACTGCTCTTTCAAGAATGAAAATCTTGCGTCCTAACCGATAGACGAATGGGCCATCAAAACCGTTTTTCTCAAAAGCGACTGCAAAATTAGGTCAAATTTTTGAAACAGCAAAATTTATTTCGCTCAAATCGCTAAAAGACAAAGATTTTTTGAATTTTATGGTGGTTTTTGTACGTTTTGGCTTATCTTCGCAAAATAAAATCAAATGGTATGCAAGAGAGGCTGAACGGCATAGTAATCAACGTTATCAAGTATAACGAGAAGCACAACATCGCCCGCATCTACAGCGACAAGCTGGGTATGGTATCGTTTCTTGTGCGTCAAGGGACAACCCATACAGCCAGGATGCGTAATGCTATGTTCATGCCGTTGTCTCTCATTGAGTTTATAGCCCGTTTTCAGCCAGGTCGCGACCTTGGCACACTTCATGACGTGCGCCGCACCACAATGCTGCAGTCAATCTACAGCGACCCCATAAAGAACGCCATCGCAATGTTTATGAGCGAGTTGCTGTCGCACACCATCCACGAGCAAGAGCAGAACATGGTGCTATACTCCTATATCAAGAACTGCATAGTGAGACTCGACGGAGAGCGCAACAGCGTTGCCAATTTCCACATCTGCTTCCTGTACCGATTAGGGCAGTTCATCGGCATCCAGCCCGACATCGAGAGCTACCGCGAGGGCTATTGGTTCAATATGAACGAAGGCGTGTTCACCCAGTCGCCGCATGCAGGCATGAAGACGCTACCTCCCGAGCAGGCTCAGGTGCTGCCGCTGCTGTCGCGCATGACGTTTGACAATATGCACCATTTCAAATTCAACCGCGAACAGCGCAACGAGATGCTCGAAATGATACTCAGCTACTACCGCCTCCACCACTCCACGCTTGGGACATTGAGATCGCCAGAAGTGCTTAGGCAACTGTTTGTGTGAAAGGCGATAAAGAAATAAAAGGAATAAAAAAACAGCAAGAAATCAATTAATAATTATTAAAAAGTTATTTATCAACAAAAAAACATATATATTTGCAACAGAACATCAATACAATAGGTTTCTATTCCTCAAGAACAAATTCTAAGTGACTAACATTAATAGATTAAAATTTTAAGAAGATGAAAAAGTTTAGCTTTATTTTTTTGCCAGTTATCGCATTACTGGTAACGTTGATGATTTCTTGCAACGGTAATAACAACGCCAGTAACAGTGCCAGCCAACAGCAGCCTGCCGACACTACGGCCATTACTGACTCCACTGCACAGAAACCTGATTCTACCAAGACCCAACCCAATCAAGAGAATCTGCCTAACGAGGTCACTTCATTTGTAAAACAGCATTTCCCCAATGCCACCATTGCAAATACCAAGACCGACAAAGACTCTAAAGGCGTGGAACTTGAACTGACCTTGAACGACGGCACCAAGATTGACTTTGACGCATCCAATCAGTGGGACAAAATTGAATGCAAGACTGGCGCAGTGCCCGAGAAAATTGTGCCTCAAGCTATTGCCACTTATGTAAAAGACAATCAACAGGGACAGGCAATCACCAAGATTGACAAAGAAGACAAAGGCGGCTACGAAATCAAACTCGCTAATGGCGTGGAACTCAAGTTTGACCAGTCGGGCAAATTCTTGAGCGTTGACAAGAACTAATCCCCTTTAGAACTTTCATAAAAATGGGCGATGCATCACACAAATGCACCGCCCATTTTGGTGTGATTATCAGCGAGTTTTAGAACTCAAGGATTAGGGTTTGGCGTGGAGTGAGGTTGATGTCGCTCACGAGGCTGACGTGGTTGCTGGTGGGGATGTCGCGTCCTACCATAGCATTGCCAATAATCTCAGCGTAGCGTTTAACGGGCATTGTGGCATTCTCGTCGGTGCCGTTGACGATGGTCATCACGGTCTTGCCGCCGTACTTGCGAGCCACCACATAAATGCCATTGTGTGGCAGGAACTGTGTTTGTTTACCTTTAGTTATCACATCGTTTCCAGGTCCCTTGCGCCAGTGGAGCAGTGCGCGGAGCCAGTTGTACATATCGTTCTCCTGCTGAGTGCGTCCCTCGGCTGTAAAAGCGTTGTGAGCGTCACCAGGGAAACCGCCTGGGAAGTCCTTGCGCACATTACCGTCGGTCACATGCTTGGTTCCGTTCATCAGCACCTCGGTTCCGTAGTAGAGCTGCGGGATGCGATTGATGGTGAGCAACAAAGCAAGTGCCTGCTTAAGAGTGAGATCGTCCTTGCCATCCTTGAGGAAGCGGTCGGTGTCGTGGTTCTCAATGAACGCCATCACACTGCTGGGATTGGGGTATAAATAGTCGAACACCAAGCTGTTGTAGACGCGGTTGAAGCCTCGCCACTGATTGTCGGTCTTCTCTATGCGTGCCGAGTCTACGCACGCATAGAACGAGAAGTCCATCACTGTCTTAAGGTAGCTGTTTTCCTTGGCAATCTTGCTGTCGCGCTGCCAAGCTGCGGTGTAAGGAGGTTGCTCAAACCAGGTCTCCCCTACTACGTTGAAGTTGGGATACTCATTGTCGATAGTCTTCATCCATCGCGCCATGGGCTCAGCGAAAGCATAAGGATAGGTATCCATGCGAATACCGTCAATGCCCACAGTCTCAATCCACCAGATACTGTTCTGGATGAGATAGTTCATCACGTGAGGATTGTTCTGGTTAAGGTCGGGCATGGTAGACACAAACCAGCCCTCAACGGTCTGCTTTTTGTCAAACTCACTGGCGTAAGGATCAAGCACAGGAGCCAGCTTATAGCTCGTCTGTGTGAAGCTAGTGTTGCGCGAATCGCTAGTACCCTTCGATTCCTTAAGCCACTCGTGGGTGTTGAACCAGTCGTTGCTTGGCATATCGACCACCCAGGGATGCTCAAATCCGCAGTGGTTGAAAATCATATCCATCACCACCTTGAGGCCCTTGCTGTGAGCCTCGTCAACTAGTCTGCGATAGTCCTCATTAGTGCCGAAACGTGGGTCAACGCGGTAATAGTTGGTGGTTGCATAGCCATGATAGGTGTCGTTCCAAGGGCTCTCGGGAGAGTCGTTTTCGAGGACTGGAGTGAACCACAATGCCGTCACGCCCAAGTCGTTGAGGTAATCGAGATGCTGACGAATACCCTCCAAGTCGCCACCGTGTCGATAGCTTGGCTTGTTGCGATCACACACTTGGCTACGCATCCCCTTGACGCGGTCGTTGGCGGGATTGCCGTTGGCAAAACGGTCAGGCATGAGCATGTAGAGCACATCGGCATTGGTAAATCCCATGCGGCTGTCACCACTCATTTCACGAGCCTTAAGCTCATATTTCACGTCATAAGACAGTTTTCCTTTCTTAAAGGTGAGAGTCATAATGCCCGGCTGTGCACCAGCAGTATTGAGGTAGACGAGCAGATAGTTGGGACTATCTAGACGAACAAGCGAGTCGATTTTCACGCCAGCATAGGTAGTAGTCACTTCGGCATCACGGATTTCTGGTCCATATACCATGAGCTGTACCGATGGGGTCTTCATGCCCACAAACCAGTTAGTAGGCTCAATGCGGTCAACTTTCAAACTCGGCATTTTGGGTACAGCCCAAGCGCTTGCCATCCACAAAGTCGCTATAGTTATTAAAAGTGTCTTCTTCATATAATTTATATAATAAACAAGATGAAAAACTATGAACTAATTAGTCGTGCATAATGATTGCCGAACGTGCTGGGACAATTATCTCGTCGGTGGGAATAGTGTAGAGACCATTCTCGTTGATGACATCGCCATCGCCCACGATGGTATAGGTCGACTTGGGCAGCTTCACTGTGCGCTTCTCTTTGTTGCCATTGAGAATGACAATGATATTGTTCCAAGTGTCGCCCACTTGACTCAAGTTCTTGAGACGATAAGCCACCAGGCAATCGCCACCGGGCAAGAACTCCAAATGCTTACGCACGAGGTCGGCACTACCCAAGCAGAATCCCTGATGATGCTTGCGCAGGGCAATCAGGTCTTTGTAGTAGTTGAACACCTCGGGATGCTTGAACTTGCCATTCCAGTCGAGACGATTAATACTATCGGGGCTCTCAAAGCTGTTATGAACCCCCTTCTTGTCTCGCAGCAACTCCTCACCGCTGAGCATGAAAGGAATACCCTGTGAAGTAAAGACAGCAGTCTGTGCAAGCAGGTCAAGCTTTACAAGTTCCTTGTCATTGCCTTTGACTCCTGGCACACTGGCACGCAGACGGTCGACGAGACACATATCGTCGTGGCAGCTCACATAGGAAATCATCTGAGTTGGCTCAAGAGCAAAAGGTTCCTTGCTGTAGTTCACCTTGGAATAGTTGACCTGTGGATGCTGGATAGCTCCCACTATTCCAAACTTAATACTCTCCTCAAATCCAGGCAGTCCACCCAAGAAAGCCGCTTTGTCGTCGCCATCCCATGGTCCACGCAGAGCATCGCGAATGTCGTCGCTGAAAGCAGCGATTCCTGGCATCTGCTTCACGTTGGCCTTCACTGCAAGCCTATCTCCAGGATAAGCACAAGAGCCAGCACTCCATCCCTCACCATAAACGAGCATAGTGGGGTCGATGCTGTGTACCAAGTCGGCAATCATATTCATAGTCTCGATGTCGTGAACTCCCATAAGGTCAAATCGGAAACCATCGATGTGATACTCGTCAATCCAGTATTTTACGCTTGTCAGCATGAATTGTCGCATAATTTCCTGCTCACTGGCTGTCTCGTTGCCGCAACCGCTACCATTGCTCCACGAGCCATCGGCATTCTTGCGGTAGAATGTGCCCGGGCAAGTGCGCTGGAAGTTGCCATCATCGATGTTGAACGTGTGATTGTAGACCACATCGAGAATAACGCGGATGCCTGCTTTGTGCAACGCCTGCACCATTTGCTTGAACTCGCGGTTGCGAGATGCTGGGTCATAGGGGTTGGTCGAGTAGCCACCCTCGGGAACATTGTAGTTCAATGGGTCGTAGCCCCAATTATAACGATTCTGGTCAAGCTTAGTCTCATCGATTGACGCATAGTCGTAGGAAGGCAACACATGGACTGCGTTAACTCCCAGATCGGTAAGATGTCCTATAGCCCATGGCTCGGTAAGAGCCAAGAACTTGCCAGGATATTCAGTACTTACTCTCTTGACTGTGACAGAAGGGTCGAGATTGACATTACGGGCAATAGAAAAATCGCGGTGATGCATCTCATAAATAACGTGATCCTTGAGAGCTATCGCAGGGCGAGCGTCTTGCCCCCATCCCTCGGGATTGGTCTCGGCAAGGTCGAGGATGGCTCCACGACGGCCATTCACACCCACTGCCTTGGCAAAGATACCCGGGGTCTCGCCCATGAAGGCACCATTGTACTTCACGTCAAAAGTGTAGAACTTACCTTTGAGGTCGCCCTTTACTTTGCCAGTCCACTCGTTCTTGCTTCCCTTGACACGTTTGAGGTCGATTTGCTTGAGCATATTGCCGTCTTTGCCGGCATCGTAGATTCGCACGGTAACCGCCTGAGCGTCGTCGTTGGTGTTAAGGAAGAACGTGGTGGCCTTGGGAGTGTAGGTCATCTCGTTGAAATTATAGTCGTGAGCTCCGGCTGTTGCCATAGTCAATGCGATTATTGCTGTTAATAGTAATTTTTTCATTTTCTAAAGGAGTTAAATGAATGAAAGGAGTTAAATGAATAAAAACTCAATACTCACTTTTAGATGGGTTTAATAGATATTGCGACACCGCCGCCAGGAGCTTCGGTAAGCTTCAAGACGTCGCCTTGCTTCACTGTCTTCTTTGTGATAGTGTAGGCAGCGGGATTTGTCTCGTAGTTGGCATCACTTGCATCGGCATAAATAATGCACTCATACTTACGACCTTTGTCGAGGAAGTCGAGCTTAAGGTCCACTTTGTGACCATTTTCGTTGCATTTGCCTCCAACAAACCAATTATCGGTGCCTTTAGCTTTGCGTGCAACGGTTATATACTCGCCAGGCTCGGCATCGATGTAGCGACTGTCGTCCCAGTCAAGTGCCACGTCGCGGATGAACTGGAAGGCATCGTCAAACTTCTCATAGTTCTGCGGCAGGTCGGCAGCCATCTGCAATGGGCTGCACATCACCACATAGAGGGCCAACTGCCCCACCACAGTGCTGTGCACCTGGTGCTGGTTCTCGCTCCAATTAGCAAGGCGTGTCTCGAGAACGCCAGGAGTATAGTCCATTGGACCTCCCTGGAATCGTGTAAACGGCAATATTACCGTGTGGTTAGGATTAGTTCCGTGAAATGCCTCATACTCGGTGCCTCGAGCACTCTCGTTTCCAACGAGGTTGGGCCAAGTGCGACATAAGCCAGTAGGTCGCACTGCCTCATGAGCATTAATCATGATGTGGCGTTTGGCAGCCTCACGCAGCACCCAATTGTAGTGATTTACCATATACTGGCCATAGTGATGCTCTCCTCGCGGGATGATGTCGCCCACGTAGCCTGTTTTAACCGCGTCATAGCCGTAGCGGTTCATGAGCGCATAGGCCTCATTTAGATGACGCTCATAGTTGTCGGCACTGGAACTAGTCTCATGGTGCATCATCAGCTTGACGCCCTTGCTGTGGGCATAGGAATTGAGCTTGTCGATGTCGAAATCGGGATAAGGAGTGACGAAGTCAAACACATCCTCTTTCCACATACAGGCCCAGTCTTCCCAACCCACATTCCAGCCCTCTACCAGTACTTGGTCGAGGTGGTTCTTGGCGGCAAAGTCAATATAGCGCATCACGGTGTCGTTATTTGCGCGGTGACGGCCGTTGGGCAAGGCCTTATTCCAGTCGGTAGATCCCAGTTGCACGCTAGCAAATTCATCGGTATAATGCCAGTTGCCACGTCCCACAATCATCTCCCACCACACGCCACAATACTTAGTGGGGTGAATCCAACTAGTGTCTTCTATCTTGCAAGGCTCATTCAGGTTGAGGATGAGGTTCGAGGCAAGCATATCGCGGGCATCGTCGCTCACCATGATTGTGCGCCACGGAGTTTTGCATGGAGCCTGCATGTAACACATATTGCCTACTGCATCGGGTGTGAGATGGCTCTCAAGCACCATATTTTCGTCATTAAGCTCGAGATGCATGCAAGAGTAGTTGACGAGTGCAGCCTCGTGGATGTTGATATAGAGTCCGTCGTCAGTTTTCATCTGCAGCGACGTCTGGATACCTGTTGGCGAGAATACAGTCTGCGAAGCGTTATCCCACACCACGGCATCACGTTGGCGGTCCTCGGTGTAGTCGGTGCGGCGGATTCCTACTCCTTTGGGATCGTCCCATCGAGCGCAGGCTGTGATGCGATTGCGCACTTGACTCAATCGCGACACTTGCATGGGATATTCCTGAGTGTCGTAGTCTCCAGCTTGCCACCATGCCATGTGGTCGCCAGTGAGGGCGAACTGTGTGCGTTCCTTCTTGATGATGAAGTAATTGAGTGCCGATTCTTTTGTTTCAGGAAACTCATAACGAAACGCCACACCATCATCATATGCACGGAACACGATATAAATCTTGCGGTCTTGCTTTAATGGCATGCGCTTTTCATATTTCTTCCAGTACTCTAATTGCTCGTTAGAGTCATCAAAGTGCTGAATGAGAGGAATACTCATCTCAAAGTATCGGTTGGTTATAGTTTTATACTGTCCCCACACTGGGTTCCAAGTCTCCTCTATTGGTTTTGCATTCTTGTTAAGTACAATAGGCTTCATGTAGAAGTTATCGAGCAAGTCGGTCTCTTCCATACTGGCACTGGCATGCTTATCTTTAGCAAGCTCAAAACCTAGTAGACTTGGTTTCAACACTTGTTTGTCCTTATAGTACATCTCATAGTAAGGCACTCCGTCAATTAGCATAAAGGTAACCTTCACGTTTCCGTTGGGCGAGAGGAGGGTAACCTCCCCATTTTGGGTACCTTCGGGCTTGCGGTCTATAAATTTCGGTGTTGCCAGAGCAGTGAGGGCTACTCCCATTATAATAAGCAACAACGCAAGTCTTCTATTAAGTTTCATGTTTCGCAGGTGTTAGTTATTACGTTAATAGATTTAGCTATAGAAAAACTAGAGGTTCTAGAAACTCTTGATTACCTAGAATTCCTAGAACCTCATCGTTATTATCGATAGCTTTGAGCTATGAGTTGCTTAACCTTAGCGTTAAACTCGCTGCTCTCCATGAGCTGCTCGATTGTCATGTGCATGCGGTAACGCCAATAGTGGCGTGGGTTGGCAGGCACATTGATGCGCTCGGCATTGGCATCGGGCAAGCGAAGCTCCTCGTCAATTGATAGCCAGTCTTGAAGACTGAGCAAGCATAGCATCGAGGGGCTGTATAGGTGCTGAGCCACTATGTCACGAGCGAGCCATCCGGGCAGCGGATGAGGAGCAGGCCCCGACTTCCACATCACCTCATTGTAGTATTCCTGCGAGAGCGCCCAGTCTTCATCCCACCACTGACGCAGAGTGCTCATATCGTGGGTGCTAATTGTACTAACCGAACGATAGGGGTTGCTTTGGAGATGTCCGAATTTAAGGGTATTATCCTTAGGCATCGACTGAATCTCGAGACTCAAAATCTTGAGTTCGTTCATTACCCAGGGTACACAATCGGGCACCATACCGAGATCTTCGGCACACACGAGCATACGAGTTGCTTGCACCAAACGTGGCAACTTCTTCATTGCCTCGTGATACCAGAAGCGGTTGTTACGGCGATAGTAGTAGTCGTTGTAAATGCGGTTGAAGGCATCCTTGTCATTATCCCACAATGCTTCGTAGATTAGTGCCAACTGTGCAGTGATGCGTGGATGGAACTTGTTAGGATCCTTGCGATCGCGAACGAAGAGCACATTGTTGATGAGCGAGTAGAGACCATCGCGCACCCACTTGTCGTCGTCGGTGGTCTTGCCGGCAAAGGCTGCCTCAATCTTGCGTTGAGTATCAAACTCTGGACGCATCATCCAGATGTCGTCATGAGAGTGCTGCAAGAATGTGTCGCGCACACGCTGAGCGTGAGGACCAAAGACACGGTCGATAATCCAGTCGGCGATGAATGGCTGAGTGAAGAATTCCTCCTGCCAGCGCAGACCGTAGCCCTCAACCTCCTCACGTGTCATACCAAGAGCTGGCGAGAACTGTCCGAGCAGTCCCTGAACCGAGCTGATAGGAATCTCCCAAATGCGGAAGAAGCCGAGTACGTGGTCAATGCGGTAAGCGTCGAAATATTCGCTCATGTTCTGGAAGCGTTGTACCCACCACTTGCATCCGTCGGCAAGCATCTCGTCCCAATTATAGGTGGGGAAGCCCCAGTTCTGCCCGTCGGCACTGAAGGCATCGGGTGGAGCGCCAGCCTGGCCGTTCATATTGAAGTAATTGGGTTCAACCCAAGCGTCACAGCCATTGGGACTGATACCGATGGGAATATCGCCCTTAAGAATCACGTGTTTGCTACGAGCATACTCGTGAGCAGCTTTCATCTGCTGACTTAGCTCAAACTGGACGAACATCCAGAAAGCAGCCTCTTTGCCCATAGTTGTGGTGATGTCCTCAACACTCTTCTTGAGCGAGGTTGTGAACTGGCGGTGGTTGGGCCACTCCTTGAAGTTGGCGGTGCCGAACTTGTCACGCAGTACGCAGAAAGCAGCATAAGGCACAAGCCAACGTTTGTTGTCGGTATAGAACTTCTTGTAGTCGTTACCTTTGACAATCTTTTCTCCGTCCTGAGTCCACACGTCGCGAAGATAGCCAAGCTTAAGCTCGTTAACGCGCTCATAGTCGATTTGCGGCAGTTTATTGAGTTCCTTGCCCTGAGCAAGGTAGTTCTTCATCTTCTCCACATCCTTGAGGGCTGGAAGCTGCTTGATATCGACATACATGGGATGCAGAGCATAGATCGAGATGCTGTTGTAGGGGTAGCTGTCGGTCCATGTCTTGGTAATGGTAGTGTCATTAATGGGCAACACCTGTAAAGCACGCTGACCAGTCTTCTCCATCCAGTCAATCATCTTCTTAAGATCACCGAAGTCGCCCACACCACAGCTCTGCTCACTGCGAAGCGAGAATATGGGGATTACGGTACCTGCGATGCGCCATGCAGGAAGAGGGAAGGTGGCCTGTGGCAACTCGTAGCTTACCACCTCACCTGTTGAGAGTACAGGCAGCTCGATACTGCGGTTGTCGCATTCCTCCCAGCAGATGCCGTCCTTGTCGTCGAGAGCGACAAACTTGAAGACAATGCGGTTGCTTGCAAGCTTAGAAGTGTTGAGCTTGATAGCCCACTGGTTGTGGGTTACCTCGGTCATCTCCAAACCGCGCTTTGCGCTCCAGTCGCCCAAGGCAGGTCCTTCGCCACAGAGCACCAATCGCTGGTTGCTTGCAAGCTGCGGAGCACGCACATTGATGATGGCAGTCTTGCCAAAGCCTGTGCTTGCGAGCTTGCGCTCGGGACGCACGGCAAGGCAGTCGGTGAATGCGCTGCTGTAGAGGTAGCTGTCCTCGGGAAGATCAAGCCAGTGGTCATAAATCACGTAACGTTTAGCCTTGGCACAGGAGAACACAAGTCGGTGAGGCACCGTCTGCCACTCGTGGCGAATCTCCTCTTCTCCACGGTTCACACTGTAGTAGTAGTCGATGTGTCGTCCACTTACTCCAGGATAACTAACCTCGCAAGTCCATCGATGCCCATCGGTGGTGGTCATCTTGTGGGTTGCATCAAGGAAGTCAAGCTTGCTGTCGTTGATGTGCAGCACCACTTCCTCGCCAAAGATTGTTTGATAATCAAGATTGAAAATTAGTTTCATAGTTCTATATTTTTTCTATTATTTTTCCAGTGAGTAAAATTACTAATAATTAAACATAATAAATAACTTATTTATTATAATAAGGTGCAAAAATCTATGAAATCGTTTGCAAAGAGAGGGAATTTGGCGTGCATAGGTGCTACTAGGAATTACTAGGAACTACTAATAATGGCTAGAAGCTACTATTAAAAAGATAGAAATGATTACCATTTTTTCAAGATTTGATTATTTTTCATTATTTTTGCAAAAACTACTCTACTATTCAACTACTTAACAAAAACAATTATGAATCGACGAGAGATGATAAAGACTGTGGGCGCGGCGACAATGGGCGCAACTATTCTGGGAATCCCTGTGGCAGCTAGTGGAGAAAACGCTGCAACTAGTGACAACACAAAACGGCACCGCAAGGTGCTGGTGATTGGAGCTCATCCCGACGATCCCGAGACTGGATGTGGCGGCACAATGTGCCTGCTTGCCGATGCCGGTCACGAAGTGGTGTGCGCATATCTAACTCGTGGAGAGGCTGGCATTGCCGGAAAAAGCCACGAAGAGGCTGCCGCCATACGTGTGGTAGAGAGTAAAAATGCATGTGAGATTACAGGCGCTCGTCACATCTTTATGAGCCAGATTGATGGTAACACCGAGGTAAACCTTGAGCGATATAAAGAAATGCGTGAACTCATTGACCGTGAGAACCCCGACGTGGTGCTTACGCACTGGCCCATCGACGCTCACCGCGACCATGCCGTGTGCGGCACACTGGTTCTCGACGCATGGCGCCGCCTCGACCGAAGGTTCAAACTCTACTACTTTGAAGTGATGACCGGCGAACAGACGCAAATGTTTCATCCCACTCACTGGGTGAATATTGAGGCTGTACAGCAACGCAAACGCGAGGCATGCGACTGCCATGTGAGCCAGGGTATGAAAGAACTCTATGATGGCTGGCATACCACAATGGAGAAATTCCGTGGCATAGAGAGTCGCTGTGGCGCTGCCGAGGCATTTGCCCTGCATAGCGACTCGCTGGCTTCAATTTAAAGTAGATAAAGGAATACAATGAGGGAGTGTCAGAAACTGACACTCCCTCATTGTAATTTGTCTATGCTATGATAAACTTATCGCATAATCACCTTGCTTGACTCGCGTGAGCCGTCAGTGTATTCCTTGACGATAATGTTCACTCCCTGGAATGGAGTGCTAGACTCAACGCCCATAAGGTTATAGTAACGAGTAGACTTCAAAGTGCGAATCGATGGCTTATCGCTGTTGATGGTCTGGATGGCGGTCACGAAGTCATCGTTAAGCAGAATAGGGTAAACTGTGTATTTTGCTGTTCTACTGGTGCTTGGAGCCACATCATTGGCCTCAAACTGTGTACCATTATCAACCTTTGTAGAAGGAGTTTCCTCGGCCAGCTTGATTATGGCAAGCCAGCCACTATAGCCATTCAAATCAATAAGCGTACCGGGATTCACTCCACAATCCTCAAGCAACGAAGGATCAATATCAACGGTCATGTTAGCGTCGCTATAGCCTGGATCATGATAACTCCAGTCAACATTGATGGTTCCATCAAACCCTGATTGTGAATAAGCATAAAATGCACCATTGTTATAGATTGTCCAGTCAATCTCAGCAAGTTCGTTGGGTTTGGGCTCCACAAAGAAGTACCACTCGTTGTCTCCACGGCGCTGCTGGAAGCAAGTGCCGTTGAAGTGGGCGGGAGTGAAATGGTTGGGAGTGTATTCTCCACCATTCGAGATATTGCTGATAGAAATTGCTTTGAATCGTGGATTCACACTGCTGAGCTTAGTGCCATAGAGGGTGAAATCCATTTCAAGAAGTCCCTTCAAGTCATCGGCACTAACGCTCTCACTGGGTTCAATCTCTACCCAGTTGCTTTGGTCATAATCCCAAGTCTGGAGCGCGCCATCGTCGGTGACAATTCTTGCAAAGTCGATGTATCCGCGGCTATTCACGCTCTTGTTATTGTAATCGTTGTCGCCCTTGGCAAGAAGAGTGCCCTTCACACGGCTGTACCATACACCACGCAAGGTGAGAGATGAGTTCTCGCCGTCAGGCTCGTTCTCGATAACATCAATGTTGCCTCCAATGCGATAGATGAGACCCAAATAGTCGTAGCAACCGTGATTCTCCCATGTTAGGTTACCGGTTTGACGTTTGTTGGTGGCATGCGAGTCGGTGACACCGTTGTTGAAGAGGATGCCCTCGGCGTTGCTCACGTCATAGTTGGAGAGGTCGGCTAGGTAAACAGGATGTCCCTCGTCGTCATATCCCACCTTTACCATTTGCACGCCGGGCCAGTCTATGCCAGGTACGCTCCAAATATAGCAATAAACATTGTCATCGCCCCATCCCTTGATATCGGTGTAGTAAACATAGTTGCCATCGCGGAAGGTAGAACACAGAGCCTTCTGCTTGGCGCTACTCTCATACATACGGGTCACATCAAGCATCTCACCATTATCCCTGCTCTGACCGTTGCCGTCAAGAGTGGCGTCAAAATCAGGAGTCCATACATACCATAGCTCACCAGCATTCTGGTGCAGCTCTTCGGACTCGTAGTGAGCAAAGAACTTATACTCGTCTTTGTTGTTAGTATAAGTGGGATAGCCGTTAAGAGGCTCGCCATAGCCAAACCTAATGGTTGCAGTACTGCGGTCGCAGTACCAAGTATACCACTCGGTGCCGTCTTCGGCTGTGACAATATAAACATCGGCGCCACGATTGAGGCCATTCTCCATGTAAAGGTAACGTGAGTTGTTATAGTTGGAGAGGATGCCATCGGTCCATGCCTCAGTGCCTTTCCAAGGACTTTCGAGCGAGGTCCCCCACCAGGTGGTGCCCAGATTTGTGGTGTTAGTCCACTCTGTACCACTTTGTACTTTAGTATCTACACCGAGCACATAGTCATCCTTAGTAGGAGGTGTGTTGCGGTTCTTCTGCATATGGATGATAGTGCCGCGACCAGTCTTGTTGGCAAGGCGGTTGTTGAGGGTCTGCGGACTCAGCAAGTCAAAATTTTCGCCCTGTGCGTCAGTCCACTCCAAGTAAATGTCGCTTGAGATGGTATTGTCATAGTGGTGAGTGCCGTCGGAGATGACCATACGCTCATCTTCGTTGTATTTTGTGACTGCCATCCAGTAGTACATCTGTCCGTAGAATGAACTCGGGCCGTTCATGGCTACGCCGTCACAGGTTGGAACCTCGGTGCCTTGTACGCGCACGTGAGCCACGATGCGACGCAGATTGGCAGCATCGGCTCTTGAGGCGAGTTGAACGTATTTCTCGCCATCCCAATAGTAGTAGACATCACCCGTTGCTGTGAGCATTCCGCTGGGAACTACTGTCTTGTCGTTATTGTGGAAGAACTGGAAGGTGATGGGTGTGTCGTGAGAAGGAACGGCAAACTTATACCAACCCAATGTGCCTGTGCCCAAATCAGAGCCGTCGCCAGCATCGCTCAAACCGCTGTGACCGCCAACACTCTCGTCAAGAATCTGGATGGGATTACCTGGCATCTCGCCATTGAACTCCACGTCGTTATTGTCCTTGACGTAAATGTATGGACGGGTGTAGTCATAAACGTAGATGGTGGGACCATCGAAGGCGGCAAGTTTAAACTTGTTCTCACTGTGGTTATAGAAGAACTCATAGGTACCGTGACCACCATCGGGGATGATTGTCCAACCCTTATCACTCTGTCCCACAGGTGCTGCGTCAACCCACTCACCCAGGTAATTGTGGCTGCCGTCAATCCAGAAGTTGCCACCACCTGTAGCACCAATCATATACTGCTGTGTAGTCTCCCAGTTAGTACCGAAGCCTGTAGTAAGCAGGAACAGACCTGCTCCTTGACGTTCGGTATAGCTTGGCATGTTCAAGATGTCGTAAACACCATAATAGTTAATACCGTCGCTGGTGGTGAGCTCGGGGTTAGTGTAAGAATAAAGCCAAGTGTGCTGTTTGCCTACCGAGCCAAAGAGGTAGATATTCAAGTACTTGATGGTGTACTCGGCTGTAGCTACAGCACTTGTGCTCTGACCGTCAACTGCCACTGCTTTGAATGTGAAAGTATCCTCATGGTGCAGAGGAATGGGAGCAGTGTACTCTATGCGAGTTGAGCTAGTGGCTGGGTCGCTGCCGTCGGTGGTGTAGTAAATAGTGCCATTGCCTGCAGTGATTGTCACGTTCTGATTGCAGTCATAGGTGCCAGCAGCTGGCGAGAACACTGGAACGGTGGCAAAGAGCGGAGTGAGAGTGGCAGTAGGCTCGTTCTCACCCTCAACATAGGTGATAGTGAGAGCATAATCGCCTGCTCCGTATTGTGGGCTAACGGTGATGTTGGCACCGCTTGGAATCCAAGTCTCGTCGTTGCCGCTTTTCTTCTTAACTTTGAATGCGATAGTAGTATTTTCAGCAAGAGAGAGTGGTGTTTTTATCCAAGTCCAAGTTGTGCCATTAGCAGTCATCAACTGAGCATCGCCAATGGTCCATCCACTTGGGAACACGTCGTTAGGCTCACCAACCACATAGTAGCGGTCATAGGCGATAATGTAGGTAGCCTCAGCTACTGCACTTGAAAGTCCATCCTTAACGGCTATCGCCTTGATGGTGGTAGTGCCCTCGCCATTAAGAGCTATCGCGCCACTATAAACAGTGCTGCTAGTAGTTGGCTCGTTGCCATCGGTGGTATAATATATAGTTGCACCACTGGTAGAGCACGCTAGGGTCACGCTCTGGTTGCTGTTGTAAGTGCCAGCAGCAAGCGAGAATGTTGGTGCATCGGGAGTCGCAGCTATAAGATTTAGAGTGCCTGTTGGTACTCCATGCACTGTATAGTTGACAGTGAGAGTATAAACACCGGCTTGAATAGCAGTGCAGGTGATGTTGTTACCGTTACTGTCGCCAATCCACTCGCTACCGTTCTTAACAACCTTAAACTCTACAGCTTCATTAGCCGCAAGTGTGGCTTGTCCCGAAGTCCAAGTGTAGTTGGTGTCGTCACTTGTAGTCATAACGTTGTCGTTATTTCCCCAAGGGTTGCTGCCGAAGAATGCCTCTAGACTGCCACGAACGTAATAAATGTCGGGGGTAGTCTGCACGGCGGTCGCTGTGGCATTAACAGCATGAGTGCTGCTGTTAAAGGTAATAGTTACATTGTAAGTGCCGTTGCTTTCAATAGAAAGCTCATAGTCGCTTGAAGGATAAGCAGTATCCCATCCGTGATTCTTGCACACTTTGAACTTCACTGTTCTAGCCGACAACTCAACGTTCTCTTTCGACCAAGTGTAATTAACATCATCAGTAGTGGTCATATCGTTAGCAGTGTTTGAAGGATCCCAAGTAGTTCCAAACAATGCTGCAGGTTCACCAGCCACAGTCCAAGTATCTGGAGTATTGGTTATCTCATTAGTGACATCATTGATTGAAGTACCACCAGAGTATTCCACATAAATATCGCTCGAGGCCGACAGATTGCCTGTTTGTGAGCTACTTCCATTATTCAGGATATACATTGTGGAATTTGCCGAAATTGGAATCACATACCAACTCTTATTATTGATAGTGGTTGTAGAATAAGTATTTAACTTATTTCCTGGCCAACCATTGGTAGAACCGCCATTCCACATATAAATGTAGTTGTCGCCTGATGTCGAGTTGACATAGATATTAAAACTCGCCCAAGCAGATGAGGTTGTTAAGAGGCATATAAGAGTTAGGAGCGCCCTCCATGCCCACTGTTTAAGATAGTTTTTCATTTTTCTTTAAATATTTTGTTAAATGTTATTAGTCAATTAGATAGACACTTTTATGCAAAAAGCACGCAAATTTATATATATAATAATGTGTAAAAAACAGATTGCGTAATCTTTTCAACAAAAAATTACGCAAACGATTGCATAGGGATGGAAAAATAAGGTAGCCCTAAACGGACTACCCAATAATCTTTCAGGCATTCTTATCCCAAAGAATTTCTTCTACCTGGTTGGTGACGTTGTTGTAACGGGCGAAGATGAAGAAGAAATCGCTCAAGCGGTTTACAAACCTAAGAACAAGGGGATTGACAGGCTGCTGTGAAGCAAGAGTGATGATCCGGCGCTCGGCGCGGCGTGTCACGGTGCGGCAAATGTCACACAATGCCGAAAGCCGAGAACCTCCTGGCAGTATGAAACCTCTCATGGGAGGCAGTTCTTCGTCCATCTCGTCGATTTTGCGCTCAATCAGGGCGATGTCATCGGCAGTGAGTCCGTAAACTGGATCGTCTATACTCTTTTGTTCTGTTGCGAGATATGCCCCTATGTTAAATAGCTTGTTCTGCACCTTGAAGATTATTTCGTGCATTTCATGGTCGAGCTTGGTGTTGTGAGCCAGCAAGCCTAGATTGGCGTTCAGTTCATCGATTGTGCCGTAGGCTTCGACACGGATATCGTCTTTAGCAACTCGTTGACCACCAACCAAAGATGTCGTTCCTTTATCTCCTGTGAGGGTATATACTTTAGATTTCATATTACGTTTAATGTTTATAGTTTATAGAAGCCTGTAGTGAGATTAAATTAACTACAACCTATATCCACTTGGTTCAATTTATTTATTAATTCTTGTGCATTGTTTACCAGGATTGAACTGGCAATGCGCGGAGAGCGTGAAAATTGCGACTGGGCGGTGTTGTCAAGTTGCTGCGCCAGTGACGAATACATGTTATCATGGTTAACCACGATAATAGGGCGGTCGCTGTCCTCCACCACCAACGTGGAGAGCGTCGACACCCATTCATCGATGGTGCCCAATCCACCAGGCAGTACCACAAAGACATCGCCACGCTCAACTAGCATTGCCTTGCGGTGGTTGAGGTCACGGGCAAGCACCAACTCAGTGCACAATGGGTCAGCACGATGTTTGAAAAACTCTGGCACTATACCCACGATGCTCTCACACCCTGTTTCATGCGCCGCCATGGCTGAGACATGCATAAGTCCAGCGTTCACACCACCATAGACGAGCGTGTGGCCGTTCTCCCCTATCCACCGTCCCAAAGCGACAGCAATATCAAGAACTTCTTGCGGCAACTTATTATTTGCCGAACAATAGACAACTATTTTCATTATGGCTTTATTTCGTCTTTTTCTTTGCCGGGGCTTTCTTTACAGGAGCCTTTTTTGCTGCAGGTTTCGACTTTGTTGGTTGCAGACGCAAGATGAGTGCAGAACGTGCGGGGATGTATAGTTTGAGCCAACCAAGACCAGCGCTGTCATAGAGCGGGTCGGGCTGAGTTAGATGCTTAACACCCTCGTCAACGTTGCCATAGCCGCCATAGCGTCCATTGTCGCTGTTCATCACACCATGGTACTCTCCAGCAGGCGCCAAGAAGCCGTAGTCGGTGAACGACTTAACAGGGTTGAAGTTGAAAACGAAAACAAGGTCGCCACGCATGTAGGCGAGAATCTGGTCATCGTCCTTGTCCCATAGTTTGCGAATGGGCAGCGCCTGGAAGTTGTGAGTGCCTCCAATAAGGTGCATCACATCGTTGTCCCAATTGTTGAGAAACTGGTATTTGAGATCCTCGCGGTCGACTAGGTCCCACTGGCGGCGAGCATATTTATAGCTCCATCCGTTGCCGTCACGCGGGAAGTCAATCCACTCAGGATGCCCCCACTCGTTACCCATGAAGTTGAGATAGCCACCGTTAATTGTTGATGCAGTCACAAGCCTGATGAGTTTGTGCAGTGCCACACCACGGCTCACCACGCCGTTGTCGTCGCCAGTCATCATGTGCCAGTACATCTCCTTGTCAATGAGTCGGAAAATGATGGTCTTGTCGCCCACCAGTGCCTGGTCATGGCTTTCGGCATAGGAAATAGTCTTCTCATCGGCACGACGATTAGTGAGTTCCCAAAATATAGATGTTGGCTTCCAATGCTCGTCCTGCTGCTCCTTGATGGTCTTGATCCAGTAATCGGGGATGCCCATCGCCATACGATAATCGAAGCCAATGCCACCGTCCTTCACCTTGCGTGCAAGACCTGGCATACCGCTCATCTCCTCAGCAATGGTGATTGCATGAGGATTCACTTCATGGATGAGCTTGTTGGCAAGAGTGAGATAGGTAATGGCGTTGGTATCCTGATTGCCGTTATAATAGTCTTCATAGCCACCAAACGCCTGACCGAGACCATGGTTATAATATAACATAGAAGTCACGCCATCGAAGCGGAATCCGTCAAACCTATACTCCTCGAGCCAGAACTTGCAGTTGCTCAACAGGAAGTTGAGCACCGCATTCTTGCCATAGTCAAAACACAACGAGTCCCATGCTGGATGCTCACGCTTGCCGTCTCCATAGAAATAGAGGTCATAGCTGCCGTCGAAGCGCCCCAAGCCTTCAACCTCATTCTTCACGGCGTGAGAGTGAACGATATCCATGATTACCGCTATGCCACGACTGTGAGCATCGTCAATAAGATGCTTGAGTTCCTCGGGAGTACCAAAACGGCTCGAAGCGGCATAGAAACTCGAAACGTGATAACCAAACGAACCATAGTAAGGATGCTCCTGGATTGCCATAATCTGAATAGCGTTATAGCCGTCGTCGGCAATGCGCGGAAGAATGTTGGTTCGGAACTCCTCGTAGGTTCCCACGCCCTCACGGTTCTGCGCCATACCAATGTGACACTCATAAATGAGCAATGGCTTAACATTGGGCTTGAACTTCTTTACCTTAAACTCGTATTGCTCCTCAGGGTTCCATACCTGCGCCGAGAAAATCTTGGTATTGTCGTCTTGCACCACACGTGTGGCATAGGCTGGAATGCGCTCGCCCTGGCCTCCATCCCAGTGAATAGAGAGCTTGAAGAGGTCACCATGCTTCATGCCACGCTCGGGAAGTTTGATTTCCCAGTTGCCATCAGAGAGCCGCTGCATCTTGTAGGGTGCGCACTCGGTCCAATTGTTGAAATCTCCCACCAGGAAAATTTCGATGGCATTAGGCGCCCACTCACGCAGCACCCACCCTTTGGCGGTGTGATGCAGACCATAATAGTTATAGGCGTTGGCAAAGTCAACGAGGGTTCCATCCTCGCCTGTGAGTTCTTTTTCCTTGTTAAGGAAATCATTGTGCCTTCCCACGATTGCCTCCTCAAAGGGCTCAAGCCATGGGTCATCCTTGATGAGTGGTAGTGTTTTCTTCTTCATAATATTATATATATTAAATGTGTAAAGTCGACAAAAATAAAGAGCTGCCACAAAGATAAATTCATTACCGAAGACAGTGCTTGCTGTTAAGCAAAAAACTCCCAAACACGGCAGTAAACCGATTTCATTGCAAAAATAGTAAATATTAAAGAGAGTTGCAACGAATTTTGCAGATTTAGTTTTTTTGATTAATTTTGTGGTCTGAAAAACTATTGCAAAACATCATTGCGTTATGATGAAAGAAAACACCATCAAGATTTTTGAGGAGAGCTTCCGCAACAACTGGGAACTGCCCGCCTTAAGCGACTACAACACCAAGCAGACACTGACTTACGGCGCCTTTGCCGAACGCATAGCACGTCTACACCTTATATATAAAAAGTGTGGCATCAAGCCAGGCGACCGCGTGGCTCTGATTGGAAAAAACACACCCAACTGGGTAATAGTGTTCATGGGCACAATAACCTATGGAGCTGTGATAGTGCCCATCTTGCAGGAGTTCAATCCCCGCGATGCCCAGCACATCATCAACCATAGCGAGGCCGAGCTACTCTTTGCCAGCAACAGCATATGGGAGTCGTTTGACTTCGACAACATGCGCTATGTGCGCGCCGCCATCTCTCTCGACAACGACAAGCTCCTTGCCCAGAACGAGGACGAGCACGTTGATGAGATACTTGAAGGCATCAACGAACTGATGGAGCAGACCTATCCAGGCGGTTTCACTGCATCGGGCATCAACTATGCTGAGCGTAGCAATGAAAAACTCATGGTCATCAACTACACCAGCGGCACAACAGGATTCAGCAAGGGCGTGATGCTCACTGGCAACAATATGGCCGGCAACATCGTCTATGGCATCAATTCCCAATTGCACCGCCGTGGCACACGTTGCGTATCGTTCCTTCCGCTTGCTCATGCCTATGGCTGCGCCTTCGACATGCTTTGCCCTCTCGCTGTGGGCTCTCACATCACTTTATTAGGCCGAATACCAGCCCCCAAGGTGATTGTCAAAGCTATGCAGGAAATCAAACCGCATCTGGTGATTTGCGTGCCTCTTGTTCTCGAGAAGATATACAGCAAGATGATAGTTCCCATGATCAGCAAAACCAAGCTGCGCTGGGCACTCGCCGTACCTTATCTGGACCGTAAAATATATGAACAGATACGCAAACGCCTCATAGAGGCCTTCGGCGGCAACTTCGAAGAGGTTATTGTGGGCGGCGCTCCGTTCAACGCCGAGGTCGAGGAATTTCTCTACAAGATAAAATTCCCGTTCACCGTGGGCTATGGCATGACCGAGTGCGCCCCATTGGTGAGCCACACCCCATGGCGCGAGTTTGTGCTTCACAGCGCCGGCCGCATTCTTCCTGGCATTATGGAGTGTAAAATCCTGAGTGACGATCCCGAGAATATCCCTGGCGAGATATGCATCAAGGGCGAGAACGTGATGAGCGGCTACTTCCACAACACCGAGGCCACCGACAAGGTACTTCATGAAGATGGCTGGCTGCACACTGGCGACATGGGAACGCTGACCGCCGACGGCACCATCTTTATACGCGGCCGCCTCAAGACCATGCTTTTGGGTGCCAGCGGACAAAACATCTATCCTGAGGAGATTGAGGCAAAACTAAACAATATGCTCTATGTTAGCGAGAGCCTTGTTGTGGACCGCGACCGCAAACTCATAGCCCTTGTCTATCCCGACTATGACGCTATGGACCGCGACGGCGTAACCCGCGACCAGCTCCCAGCCCATATGGAAACTGTAAAAACCGAGCTTAACAAACTCGTTGCCCCCTATGAGCGCGTGTCGCAAATCGAGATTATGGTCAATGAGTTTGAAAAAACTCCTAAGAGAAGCATAAAGCGATTCTTGTATCGATAAGCAGTTTAGTGGTCTTGGAATAATAAAAAACACTAAATCGAGCCATCATTTCACATATATATAAATGTATACTTGTTTGCCTGTTTCTCAAAGCATTTAAAAACAGTCAAAAAATGCATTTTTTACGGTAAAATCAAAAAAAAATATTTCTAAAGATAATTTAACACTTTTGATATTAAAGCAAAATTTCCTTATTCTTTTGCTTGATGTTCAAGTATATAACAATTTGTAACTTTGTGAAATTTTATTAAATTTGGTTTTTTCCAAAAAAAATGTTCAAAAAAAAAAATTGAAAAACATTTGCATATTAATTTTTTGATATAAATTTGCACCGTTTTTACGACAAAACGCAAAACACGAAAATTATTTATTGTTTTATTATTAAAAAAAATTTTAGAAATGAAAAAGTTAGTTTTATTAGTTGCTGTTATTGCTAGCGTATCTATGTTCTCTTGCACCAACACTGGTAACACCAGCGCAAGCACTTCTGACTCTACCGCTATGGACTCTTTGAAAGAGCAAGTAGAGAATGTTGTTGACTCTGCAAAGCAGGTTGTTGATAGCGCCGCTGCTAAGGTTGAGGATGCTACCAAGAAGGCTGAGGAAGTTGCTAAGGACGCAAAAGAGAAAGTTGAAGAGGTAAAGGACGCTGCTAAGGAAGCTGCCGCACCTAAGGCAGAAGAGGAGAAGAAATAATTCTCTCTAGCAACAAGCTAAAAAATTTTGAAGCTGTTTTCCACAAGGTGGAGAGCAGCTTTTCTTTTTGTGCTAATATCAAAATATCGCTTACTGCCATTTTTTGTAAAAAAAAATTTTTTTTCATAAAATGATGCAGTATTTTTGCACCTTCGGTGTTAATAATGTGCAAAGTCATGATGAACGAACTCGAGATCAGTCTAGGCTGCAAGCGGGGCAATCCAAATGCTCAGCGCGAACTATTTGATAGATACTCGGCTCACTTGATGGCACTTATATACCGCTATGTGGGCGATGACGATGATGCAAAAGATGTGCTCCAAGACACATATATCAAAGCCTATGACTCGATTGACAGTTTTGCGTGGCACGGCGATGGTTCTCTCAAGGCCTGGCTTGTGCGCATAGCTGTGAACACTTCTTTGAACCACCTTCGCAGCAAGAAACGCCTAAAAGCTACATCGGTCCCCGTAGAGATGCTTGGCGACCCTCCCGACGATGACGAAGCCCCATCGAGCGAGGTCAACAACCTTGACGCCAGCACCATCCTGGAAATGATTGCCGAACTGCCCGATGGCTACCGAACGGTGTTCAACCTTTACTGCCTAGACGGATATTCACACCAACAGATAGCCGAGCAATTGGGCATCAGTGAAAAGTCCTCATCGTCGCAACTTGCCAGAGCAAAAGTTCTGCTAGCCCGCAAAATCAAGAGATTCATCGAAGAAAAAGACAAGACTACAACGCTATGAGCAACAATATAGACAACAACAATTGGATTGACGCCATAAAGCAAAAAGCCGATCAAGCCACCCGGGAAGTGCCCGCCGATGCTTGGGAAGCTATCGCCAAGTCGATGCCCAAGAAAACGCCAGCCGCCCCCAAGCGAGGAATATTCACTCCACGCTTGTGGAAAGTCGTTGCCGCTGCTGCCGCCGTTGCCATAGTAGCTACTACAGGATTCTTCATTATTAAAGACGACGATAACAATACCCAACCCAACATAATTGCAAAGTCGTCCAAACCGACTCTTCCCAAGCAAGGCGCTCCCGCCAACAATGGAGACAGTACCGGTATCGACAGCACTCAGATATCCCCCCAGGTTCAAGCCACTCTAGCTCAAAACAAGACAACCTCATCATCACAGACAAAGTCGACCTCAACTCATGCTTCATCTCATTCCACTTCATCGGTGTCGAAGAATAACAATAATGTCAATAAAGACCGAAACAGAATAGCTGAAGAGGAATACTTCGACAACAGCTTTGAGGAAGAGATGGCAGAATTTGACCCTGACGAATATTTCTATGACCTCGAGACGATGCAGGCACTCGAGGAACTGTATGCCGAATATGACAACGCCATGAACCAGGAAGCCATGGACCCATGGAAGAGTTACAGCGACAGCACCTATCACCAGCATCTAGCCTATGATGCCAACGCCCGCCGCTTAGCTCGCGAAAAGATGTCACTCCACCGAAATAAGAAAAAGGAACCTACTCTTTTGATGGCAGCCTATGGCAACGGCCTCATTTCGAGCGATCACGATGCTACCATCAACAGCTCATCACAACCAATGCTTGCTCCTGCCTCGGGAAGCAACAACCCAGGCATGATGATGGCACCAGCTGCCCCTGGCATAAACAACACTATAGCTCCACCCGTGAACTACAACTATCATCACCACATGCCTCTTACTGCTGGCTTGACATTCAACAAGCGCATCGTAGGCAACCTCTATGGCAATCTTGGTTTCAACTTCACCTCGATGACAAGTGATGTGACCCCCGACAATGGAGCCCCCGAATTCAAGCAGAAAATCATGCTTGTGGGACTTCCGTTTGGTGTTAAGTGGAACTTCTGGCGATATCGCGGCCTTAGCACATTTGTTGGTGCCGAAGGATTAATGGAGCGCGTGGTTTCGGCCAAGTTCAACGACGAGAGTGTTACTATCAAGCGACTGCAATGGTCGGTTCATGCTACAGCAGGCCTGCAGTACAACTTCACGAAGCACGTAGGCATCTACGTTGCGCCCAAGCTTTCACACTATATCACCACAATGCCACTGAACACCATTCGCAACGAGCATCCCCTCAACTTCAACTTGCAGCTGGGTATCTCAATAGACTATTAAACCTAATGAGGGAATGGCGAAAAGGAGTTAAAGGAAGTAAAGGAATTAAATCAACAATTGACGATTAATAAAAAAACGTTAAAATTCTGCCCGTTCATGCAGTATTCTGAAACCTATGGTGTTTAGAGGGCAAAATGAAGGAAATCCATAGCTTTTCTAAAAGAATAGTTTGCACAAAAAATGGTTTAATGATGGTTTAATTGATTGATTAATTGTTTTTGACTAAAAAAATGTATTTCTATTAGGCATATTGATTTGATTTAGAATAACTTCATTTACTCTTTTTATTTGCAATAGTATTGGGGCCGAGTTGAATTTGTGGTAAATTCCTCGGTCTCGTTGTTTGTGTGGTTATGTAGGTTAAATCATTCCTCCTCGGCCTTCTTGCGCCAGTAGTCAGCCCTGCGCTCATCAACTTCCACTCCTACTCCCAAAGAATAGCATTCGGCCAGTTGAAGCTGAGCTATCTTGTATCCTTGAGCTGCCGATAGGCGGAACCAGTGGACAGCCATCTTGGGGTCGGCCGGCACCCCTTCACCATTCAAATACATTATTCCCATCATATACTGAGCCTCGGCATCGCCGTTATAGGCATTGAGCCTTATCTTAGGATGTGAAACATTTCCCCTGACCTCTCCAGCATTTCCCGATCGACTCTCGGTTTCCCTTTCTACATCGACATTGTAGCTGTAATCATCATTGATATCCTGTGGTGTGGTTTCAATAGGTTGAATTTCGGTGTTGTTATGAAGAATAAGCCTGTCTTTACTCATTGTCCACTCTCCCAGCAATTCAATGGCATTCATTCCAAGCAGCAATGGCGCCTTTTGCGATACAGCAATAATGGCTCTTACGTTATAAATGAGCCTATTACCCACCTTGAGCTGCCTGATATTAATTGTTGTATTATTGTCAACCACACCACTGGCATTGCGAGTTTGAATCACGCCTGTAAAGTCGGACTGCAGCAACCTCTTCTTCTGCAGAAGTTCGTTTACAAACTCTTGGGAAAGACTGGTATTGGCTGCTCCAGTATCGAAAATAAAATCTCTTTTCACACCATTTACCTCACAAGGTATTGTATAGACTCCGCTCTTGCGCTTCATCTTCACCACATAATCGCTTGCAAAGCAACTTGCCGATGACGATATAAAAATCGCCATCACACACATGATAATCGTCAGAGTTTTTCTATGTAGTTGATAAAAGGTCATGACTACCATTTTTATATTTAAAGTACAAAATTATCATATATTTTTCAGTCTTGCAAGTTGTTTTTCTAAAAAGTATTCAGTTTTACAAACAATTAAAAGATTAGGGATGTTCTACAAAACACAAAAAAACGCAAACGTTTGCACCTTTTTTGCAAAATTATCTAATAATTTGTCACATCAGAACGATATTTTTTTATTAAATTTGCTTGCTAATTATGCACTAGCCAAAAAATCACCACTAAACTATAACATCAATGAAAAAATTCTATCTAACTTTAGCATCAGCACTCATTGCTATCAGTGCAATGGCACAAGGCTGGCCAGCAAATTATGGCGGCATCATGCTACAAGGTTTCTACTGGGACAGCTATGACTACACAAAGTGGGAAAACCTCACTGCGCGTAGCGAGGAGCTGGGAGCCATCTACGACCTTATCTGGGTTCCCAACTCGGCTATGACTCGTGGCGGCAACAAGGCCGAAACCATGGGCTATATGCCATACTGCTGGTTGAGACACACCACCATCTTTGGCTCACAGAGCAAGCTTACAAACATGATTCAGACCTATGGAGCGATGGGAACCGGAATCATCGAGGACCTAATCCTCAATCACAAGGATGCCAAGGCCCATGTGATTGCTCCAGGAGACACTGTATACATGGAATTCCTTGACGAAACTTCTGGAGACTACTCAGTAACGTGGGACAACGTCAACTTCACAGGTATCGTGTGCAACGACGACCAGCCAGGTGGAGGCAATTACGACACAGGCGAAGGTTTTGACGGTGCTCGCGACCTCGACCACACAAATCCTCTAGTTCAACAGAACTGTATCACTTACCAGAACTTCCTGCTCAATGAGCTGGGCTATGTGGGCTTCCGCCTTGACATGACCAAGGGCTATGCACCACAGTACACTGGTAAGTATAATTCAGCAACAAATCCCATTTTCTCGGTGGGTGAGTACTTTGACGGCAACACCGACTTGCTGAAACAGTGGATTAATGGCACAGCAGTTAATGGCGTTATCCAGAGTGGAACATTTGACTTTGCTCTGAAGTTTGCCATCAATGACGCCTTTGGCGGTGGCAACTGGAGCAGTCTCGACATGGCAGGCCTTATCGCCGACGACAACTACAAGCGCTATGCCGTGACCTTTGTTGATAACCACGACACCAACGAAGACCACAACCATTGTGGCGGCAATATTGAGGCGGCTAACGCCTTCATCCTCGCTATGCCTGGCACTCCCTGCATCTTCAGCTTACACTACGAGCAATATAAAGAAGCTATCACCAACATGATCAAAGGCCGCCGTTCTTGTGGCATAACCAACGAGAGCAGCTGCACCAGCAGCCAAGTGAATGGTGGAATAATCTTCACCACTACTGGCTCTAAAGGACAGGCGATGGTTCGTTTGGGCTCGGCTGCCTCAAGCACCCCTGGCTCAGGTTGGCAGTTAGTGCAAAACGGCACAAACTATGCCTTCTACATAACCGAGGGCATTGACTGGGTTAATAGTGAAAAGACTGGAAAAATTATTGGATTTCCTGTTATTGACAAGCCCAACGGCGTATATGCCAACTCGGTTACTGTGAACATCAAGCCTTCGATGGCAAGCACTACATTGGTTTACACTACCGATGGCACCAACCCGACTCTCTCGAGCCAGCAAATTACTGGTTCCACCACTCTTACCTTCACCGAAAGCACTGTACTTAAGGTTGGCGTGCTCATGGACGGCGAAGTAAGCGGCATTGTTACCCGCAACTACATCATTGGCGATGCCGATCCTAATAGCATCACTATCTATGTCAAGGCCGACACCGCCTATCTATATGCTTGGGATGACGGAGGCACACCTCTCAATGGCGATTGGCCCGGTAATGAGTTGACTCAAAAACGCACTATTGGCGGCGTGGAATTCCTCTACAAGACTTTCGCTAAACCCAACCCCGATTACAAAATTAATTTCTTACTCAACGATGGCAGCGGTGATGAAAGCAAGACACAAGACGTGACAAGCGTTGCCGGCGACGTGTTCTACACCTTCAGCAACCATGTAGCTCGAGACCTGAGCAACATCTACCTTGCCGAGCTCTACAACCCATTTGTGTGCATCGACAAGCCCAATGGCAACTTGCCTGCCAACAAGAAGGTTTATCTAAATGCGAGCTATGACGATGCCAAGATTGTGTATACCACCGACGGCAGCACACCCACAGCATCAAGCCCACAAGCTACAGGCAAGAAAGAGCTCTCGTTCACCACTGTAGGACAAGATGTTACCGTAAAAGCTGGCTTACTCATAAACGACCAGGTGAAAAACATCGTAACTCGTAACTACACCGTAGTTGAAGCAACAGGCTCGGGCGGTGGCAACACCAGCAACAACATCACCATCTACTGCAAGGCCACCACAGCACCCTATCTCTACTCTTGGGAGGATGGCGGCACACAACACAACGGCGATTGGCCCGGAACCCAGATGACAAGCAGCACAACCATCGACGGAGAGAAGTGGTGGACCTACACCTATGATGTGAAGCCCATCAATATTATCTTCAACGACGGCGACGGCCACCAAACTGGCGACATCACAGGCCTGACGAGCGACAGCTACTTTGAGTACAATGGCATTTCTACCGCAACCGACGTCACACCACAGCATGTCGACCTCACCGATGTCGACATTCCTTCGTGCGCTACTTGGATTGACGGTTCGCAGTTCGTCTACTTTGAGGCAAATAATTACTATGAGCCTTATACCTGGGTCTGGAATACTGGCGGCGCGAACTTCACTGGCGGCGCTTGGCCAGGAACCGCTCTTATCGACGTAATTGGTGTAGCACCTAGCGGAAAGAACATTTACCGTTGGACTACTAGCCGCCAAGACGAGCCCACAGGAATCATTTTCAGCAACTATGGATGGCCCCAGACAAGCGACTTTATCTTTGTTAATGGCGGCTACTACACTGAGAGCGGCCTGCTGGGAGTTCTTGAAGCTGTTTCCGCAATTCCAGGCGATGTTAATGGCGACGGAATTGTGTCAAGCGTTGATGTAACAGCACTCTATAATTATCTGCTCAACGGCGACACTAGTGCTATTGTCAATGGTGATCAAGACGGAGACGGCATTATCACCTCGGTAGACATCACTATAATCTACAACATTCTGCTAGGAAATTAAATAATGTATGATTCATAATGCATAATCACAACCGGGTCATGGCAGCAGCCGTGACCCGGTTTATATTAGGAAAAGTCAATGGTATATCTTAACAACCACAAATGTTAATTTGCACTAAAAGTAGGGAAAACAATTGAAATCCTTACAAAAAAGCATATATTTGCAAATAATTATTATATAAAGACTTATTAGAACCTATTATTATGAAAGCTTACAGATTAGTTGTTTTATCTTTATTGGTTTTCGCAATGCCATTTCTGTTGAAAGCTTCTTACCCCTACAACCTCATTGACTACCTGAAATTTGAGGTTACCAACGTGGATAAACATGAAGCAGCACTCACAGGGTACTATGAGGCTTTGGGAGTAGATTTGGAAAACTACAACTGGGGCTATCAGATTCCACCTAACGAACCAATCATTATCCCTTCAGTTGTTACCATCGATGGAGAGGAATACACCGTTACCGAGATTGCCGATAAAGCACTTAAAGGGCTCGGACACTTCTCTAACCCTCAACGTTATGAAGATTTCTGGCCCAAGATTGTGCTTCCAGAGACCATACGCCGACTGGGAAAGCAGTCACTGTGGACATTCTACCTGCATCCTTATACTCAAGTCAACTTGCCACATTCTCTTGAAGAGATGGCCGACTCGTGCCTGCTCGCTTGCTCCGGCGGGGGACATTACAACATCTTTGAGAACGTGAGAAGCATAGGAAAGAACGTCTTCCAAGGCTTTGGACTGGACATCATCACTTTCATGAACAACAACTTTGAGTTGAATCCCGACATGTTTGACCTTGAAATGTTAGGTGTCCTGTGCTTATGGGGAGAGAACATGAGCATAGCATCCAACACCTTCGGGGGCCCAACAGAGATCAACAGGTTAGTGCTTGGGGCTTATCCGTGCTCCATCGCCAGCAACGCATTTGGAGAAAACACCTCAATAGACAAAATAGTAGTCTATTGTCCTGAACCATATGCCCTGCCCGAAGACGCCTTTTCAAGCGGTATATACCAGAACACACAACTGCTGGTACCCCAAAACGCTTTACAGAGCTACATGAACGCTCCCGGATGGAAGAACTTCGTCAATATTGGGAGCATCAACAATCATGACGTGAACTATGACGGAAGCATAACAGCCAGCGACGTGACAGCTCTGTACAACTTCTTGCTCGATGGTGATGTGGAAAGCTTAATGAGCAGTGACGTTGACGGCGACGGAGCAGTAACCAGTGGCGATGTGACCGTGCTATATAACAATCTTCTGAATGGTGACACACCAACTATCGAACAAGAAGTAACCTATACTGTAAATGGAGTATCTTTCAATATGGTGACAGTCGAGGGAGGCACGTTCAATATGGGAGAAATATCTGTACCCGAGGGACCATATTATTACTATCAAAATCCAGATGATGAGCCTTGGAGCGTAAAGCTTTCAACTTACAGCATAGGACAGACTGAGGTCACCCAGGAACTGTGGCTGGCTGTGATGGGAAGCAACCCAAGTGGTTTTAATGGAGATGAATACGGCACTGACCTACAAAGACCAGTGGAGAATGTAAGCTGGAATGACTGCCAGGAATTCATCAGCCAGTTAAACTCGTTAACAGGACAAAATTTCCGCTTACCCACCGAGGCTCAATGGGAATTCGCAGCGCGCGGAGGCAACTATGACCATGGCTACATTTATTCCGGCGGTAATAACCTTGATGATGTTGCGTGGTATAGAAACAATAGTGGCGGCATCACTCATGCAGTAGGTCAATTGGCAGCCAACGAATTAGGTCTTTATGACATGACTGGTAATGTGTATGAATGGTGTTCCGATTGGAAGGGTCCATATCACCATAATTTGCCCTCCCCATTTTATAATCCTGAAGGACCATGGACTGGCAGTGAGCGTGTACAACGTGGTGGAGACATACTCTCCTACCCCAACGTCGATAGTAGTACTTACCAGCTCTTTGACTATTTGTTAGTTGTCACTCGCAATGCCCACTATCCCAACAATTGCTCCAAATATAGAGGCCTGCGTCTTGCACTATAGTTGCTTAACAGTCAAGTTTAGGATATAATCAATCCCACCTAGACATTAATCAAGAAACCCTAATACATTCAAACCGCTGGCGCAAAAAACGTCAGCGGTTTATTGATTATACCTAATCGCCATAATCACCAGTAAAATTAAACCAACTAAGTGCATTCTTATCAAAATATTAGTTACCTTTGCATTATAAACTACAAAATCACAAATCATGAGACGCATTATAAATATTACACTGATACTTGTAGGGGCCATGGCAATGACGAGCTGCGCGGCGCAAAATGCCAACGCATTGCAGCAAGCTAATGGCACTTACACCATCAGCAAGACCATTAAAGGTGGAACGGTGGCTGTAAAAGACGGCAGCACGCTGGTTTTCAAGAAGGGCGGCAAGATTACCAATGCAACCATCACTGGCCGCAACATCAAGATTGTGCCCAATGGCAGCGATGTGGCTTTCGAGAACTGCGACTTCAGTAAGGCAACTATCGTCAACTCCAGCCTGCAGGCCACCAATCTGGGACTCGTGCCCAACATGACCAGCAAACCCTATAGCTACACCTTGAAGGGCAAACGCATCAGCACCACGCTCAATCAGGGCACCGACAACTCTCGTGCATGGCAGCAGCTCGCCAAGTTTCTAAGCGGCAGCTCGGGAGTGAAGATGACCTTCAACGGCAGCTTTTATAGCGGTGAGAATGTGAAGAAAATAGAAATCACCGATGCCTCCAACTTAGAACTCAGCGGAGGCACCATGATAATGGGCATTAAACTCAGGAGCTGCAACAATGTGAATGTCCACGACATGAGATGGGTGGGATTCCAAGGTGTGCATGATTTCCCCCCAATCTACACAAAGAACGAACTCACCTTCAATGGGGTGAAATATAATAGCAATAATGCCTTCAAGCTGGGCACCGACAGGATAGTTTCGATGGGATTAACCGACGATGCCCTGTGGATTGACATTGATGCCGACAACAAGCGCTGTGAGAACATCACCGTGCAACGTTGCCACTTCGAGATGCGTCAAAACGGACTGGTGGTGGGCACAACAAGCACTAAGCGCATTGTGCGCAACGTGAAATGCCTTGACTGCACTGCTAGCCACATCATCTACCAGCCCATAGGTTTCCACGCGAGCAACTGTCAAGTCGACAATATGGTTGCAGAGTACTGTCTACAAGGAGTTGACATCTCCACCTGCAGCAACAACATCACCGTGTCTAACAGCCGCTTCACTCGATGCGCCACAGGGCCTAAGCAAGAGGGTTACGGAGAATACCTGTCAATGACCTACAACAACGTGATTGACGGATGTTACTTTGGCATCAACGACGACTATCTGCTCCTTGAGGGTTCACAGTCTATCCTCAACGTGAGTGAGGGAGCCAGGGGGGATGTGTTCACCGTGCGTAACACCACCTTCGACATTAAAAAGGATCGCCAGTTCGGCTCCATACGCAGTCGCACATCAAAAATGGTCCTAGAAAATGTCACTATCAACATTAACAACAAGCTCCACCCACTCAGCACAGACAAGTGGTCGATGACCGAGTTGTTTGCCATTTTTGGTGCCACAAGCTTCGCTCCTATGTTTGAACTTAACAACGTCACCATCAACCTTGCAAGTGGCACTCAAGTGAGCTCAATGTTTGCTCCACACGTCGGTGGGAAGGAAATGAACTTGAAAGCCAATGGACTAACTGTCACTGGCAACGGCACTATTGTAACTTATTTCAACACCCTCAACAATGTCGAGATGAAAAACTGCACTCTTGCATTGCCATCAAATGCAGTTGCTAAAGGAGTGAACAGCTTAGAAGCAATTGGTTGTAACATTGCTAGCACAAAATGTGTATATGAGAACAACAGCAATGGTACCCTCAAGCTCAAGAACAACACAATTAAGAGTGAGAAAGTTGTTGACTTCAAGGCAACTCCAAAGCTTGTGGAGATACAAGGCAACAACATTGAGATAACAGGCGGCGAAGCATTCAGTGGAACAGATAGCAAAGCATCGCTCAACAGCAAGAACTTCAAGGTGAGTGGAAACACTTTTACACGAAAGTCATCGGGAGCCAAACTGGTGTCGCCAAACAGCAAGAGCGCAAAGCTGCTCAACAATAACACCGTGAGATAATTCTAATTAAACACAACTATTTTTCAAAATATTAGTTAACTTTGCAGAGTATTTAAACACGCAATTAAATGAAAAAATTCTTTTTACTGACAGTTATACTGAGTGTAGCAACAATGGGCATGGCCCAGCACAGGCAACACCACAACACAAGAGAGCATCAGCAACACCAAGGAAAGTGCTGCGGCAAGTGTGAGACACCCAAAGCTCCCCAATTTCTGAAAAAAGGTGACAAGATTGCCATTCTTTCGCCATCGAGCGTTCCTACCGACCTTACGATTATAGATAAGGGCGCTGCAGTACTTCAAGGATGGGGATTCCAGACCGTGGAAGGCAAATATGCGCGCTCCAATTACCACACCTATGCCGGAACTCCCGAACAGAGATGTTCTGATATCATGTGGGCCTTGCGCGATCCATCAATCAAAGCGATAATGTGCTCCCGTGGCGGTTATGGCTCGGCCAACGTGCTCAACCTGCTACCACTCGACAGTCTCAAGAAATATCCTAAGTGGATTGTGGGCTACAGCGACATCACCGGCTACCTGAGCGCCGAGGTGAGAGCAGGAAACATGGCTATCCATGGCAATATGTGCGGACGTCTTGCCGCGACTGGCGGCACCGACCAGCCAAGTCTGTACCTGCGCGACATGCTTATGGGCAAACTGCCTAAGTATGAGGTGCCTGGAAATGAGTATAACAAGCCTGGCAAGGCGAGCGGCATCCTGATTGGGGGCAATATGTGTGTGTATGGTGACATTGCCGATACACCCTTCGACTTCCTTGACCGCTCGTTCATCGACGGACGCGACATCATCCTCTTTATCGAGGAAGTGGAAGAGCCCTATTCACGCATTGACCGCATGTTCCAGCATCTGATACTGCGCGGCGCTATGGATAAGATAAAAGCGCTAGTAGTAGGCCGCTTCGACGGCTGCCCCCCCTCTCGTGACTACAAGTCGGTATTTGAGTTCATTGCCGAGTATGCCGAGCCTTATAACATCCCCATATGCTACGACTTCCCTACCGGACATGATGAGAGTTGGAACTATCCTCTTATAGAAGGATGCCTCGTAACACTTGACGTTGCTAAAGACAAAGTTACACTGGAGTTTAACCTGCCTTAAAAAACCTAATTACCCATTAGAGATAAAAGCAGGGGTAACTTTGAATCAATTGAATATTTTTAGACACTAAAATCTCTCTACAATGGTGGGCGTGCTGGACTGGGACCGGTGTATTGGATTCCGGCGTTTTCCAGGTCTTGGCGTGTGACACGCTGGAACACCACGTCGCTTGGCTCCATGCGGTCGACTACAATGGCTGTGTAAGGTCTCATGGTGTAGCTAGTAGCGTGCCCCTCCTCGATGATATAGGAGAAATAAAGCCTATCGCCCAAGCGACGCACCAGTGCCGTCTCGATAGTCGTTTGACGATTCGTCTCAGGCAAAATCACTGCCACCACAAACTGCCTGCTGAAGTCTATTCTAGTAGGTTGCCCATTGCGTCCCATCACTGACGCATTTCCAAACACGTCTTCAAAGTCTTGCTGATTGTGTATTACAAGTTTGTGGGTACCGCTTGGTAAATAATTGTTTACATAGTAGTTATTCATGCGGTTATAATTGGCTGTCACACCGCCCAAGTTGACGGCACAAGAAGACAGCAAAGCCACAATAGCTACAAGAGAAAGGAAAATGGTCTTTTTCATAATATAAAGGAATTAAATGAATCAAAGAAAATAAAGACTTTATCTACTACTTCGTTAATTTGTCATAGTAAAAGTTCAAGATATCGGTAGCGGCTACGAATGAGGACTGCTGGTTGTGAAGCACCATGTCTTGCTTGAGCTTGAGAAGTCGTTCCACCTCGGGATCGTTGTAGAAACGTGCCTTAAGCTGCTCGTTGATGGTCTCATACATCCAGTACTTCTCTTGCTGGCTGCGCTTGCGCATGAAATATCCATTTTTGTTCACATGGTCGAAGTAGCGGTCAATCATGTCCCAAACCTCGGAGATACCAAGCTCGTAATAGCCTGAGTATGTGAGCACCTCGGGAGTCCACTTACTTGGCGGCAGTGGGAACAGGTGCAACGCATTGCGGAACTGCGCCGCCGCAAGATTGGCGCGCTCAATATTGTCGCCGTCGGCCTTGTTTATGACGATGCCGTCGGCCATCTCCATAATGCCTCGCTTGATGCCTTGCAGCTCATCGCCAGTGCCTGCCAGCTGGATGAGTAGAAAGAAATCGACCATAGAGTGGACGGCAGTCTCACTCTGTCCAACGCCAACTGTCTCAACAAAGATATTATTGTAGCCTGCAGCCTCACAAAGAACGATGGTCTCACGAGTCTTGCGTGCTACACCACCAAGCGACCCAGCAGAAGGGGAAGGGCGAATAAAAGCACGAGGATGAACCGAAAGCTTCTCCATACGGGTTTTGTCGCCCAATATTGAGCCGTTGCTTCGCTCACTGCTCGGATCGATGGCAAGTACAGCGAGTTTGGCGTTCTCATCTTTCAACACATGCAGTCCGAACACATCGATCGAAGTACTCTTGCCTGCACCTGGCACACCAGTGATGCCTATGCGTCGCGACCTCCCTGTATGAGGCAAACATTTCTCAATTACCTCTTGGGCGACAGATTGATGGTCGGGGTTCAGACTCTCTACCAACGTCACAGCCTGTCCCAGTACTGTAGTGCTACCTTTGAGAATTCCCTCCACATAGTCATTAACAGTGAGTTGGGGGCGGCGTTTGCGACGTTTCATATATGGATTGACGATAGGCATCTGCTCGATGCCAGCATTCACTTGCAGCCCTGTGTATTGCTCATCATTTTCGGGATGGTCAATGTCGGGCGTTTCTACATTATGGTGCTTAGCTATTTCTTCGTGCTCTTGCTGAGTGAAGAACCGCTTGTCGTCCTCATTTATAGTGTGCTGTGTTATCTTGCTGTTTGGCATATTGTTATATTGTTTTTTCTAAATCTTTGGAGAAGACATGAATAAAGCTTGTTATTTTTTCTCGCCCACCACTCTCACGTTTATGCGTGGGTTGAGAGGGTCGTTGGTGATGACAGTAAACTGAGAGTTGAGCACCGCCCCTTCTACAGCCGAGGGATTGACCATGACAGTGACTGTAGCTTTCTCGCCAGACTTGAGACGTGTTTTGTCGCATTTGATCTTCACCGCCTTGTCGAGCGACATCACACGCCGCACCACGAGGTTGCTTTTGCCGGTGTTGGTAATAGTAATCTTGCCCTGGGAGATTTTGCCAATTGTGAGACTTTCAATGAGTAACTTGTCGGTCGAGAGGCTGCATGCTGGCGCATGAGCCAAGTCCTCATCGTTGTAATCGGAAAAATCTTCTACCACATTAGCAACCAGGTTGGCTTGAACGCTAATTGGCGGCATGCCGTCATGCAGAGGGGTGGCGAGTATCGTCACCTTGTCGTCGTTGATGCCCCACACCGGTGTAAGCATAGAGTTAAAAAAGAACGACATAGTACTAATTCCACCTGGTGGCACTGTGTCGGGGATAGCTTTAGTGGTGATGTGGCTCGTGTTGTTGTCAAAAGTGATTACAAGAGAATCGGAGCCCGAGTTATAGGCAGTAATGGTGCTGTTGCGCATCAAACCCTTCTTTACCTCGCCAGCAGCCATCGCAAGGCTTGTAAATTGCAATTTTTCACCAGCCGAAACAGGAAAATAGCGTCTCACCGACTCGGGAGATCCTATTACGAGTCCCTTGACGGTGAGCCGTGTTCTGTTGGGCGAGGAATTTGTATAAACCCACACATCCTTTTCAAAAGGTCCAGGCCTGCCAGTGGGTGAGAATGTGACACTTATGCTGTCTTTATCACCAGGAGCAATGGGCATTGTGGGATGGCTTGCCACAGTGCATCCACAAGTGGATTGCACCCTCACAATCACCAGCGACGAGTCGCCAGTGTTGTTTACAACAAAGGCACAAGACTGCTTGCCTTGGTTTTCATGAAAAGTGCCAAAATCGTGAATCGTCTCTTGCCATGTAGCGACACTTTGAGCTTGTGTGAGACATGGCAATAGCCAAGTGACACACATGAGGGCTGCTATGTGCCAGCGACTTACCATTCAGTCGCTGCTACTTGCCTTTTGGAATAATCACTCCTGTGATAGTGAGAGTAGAAATCTTTTCCACTCCGTTGGTCTTGACCTTGATAGTCTTACGGAAAGTGCCATTACGTCCAGCAGGGCTGAATGTAACTTCCACTTTACCAGTCTTACCTGGCTTGATTGGCTTAGCTGTATAAGAGGGTTTTGTGCATCCGCACGAAGCAACAGCATCAACGACAATAAGAGGTTTATCGCCAGTGTTGGTGATTATAAATGTGTGTTTCACAGGACCTTTCGCTTCCTTAATGGTGCCAAAGTCATAGACAGTCTCTTTAAAGGTAGCTTTAGGCTGTGCCCATGTTCCCACTTGGCACAAAATCACAGCCAAAGCCATTAGTATGAATCGTTTCATCATGATGAAAAATTTATGTATATTGCTATTATTAGTGGCAAAATTACTAAAAAAACATGTTATGTGCGCAATAATAACCATTAATTAATTATAAAACGCATATTGATATGACTCTGCTCTCGTCTCAAGGTTTATTCTAAGGGTGTTAATTCACCAAAACGCACTGTTTTGTTAACGTTTTTTTAGAAATCCCCCAAAAAACATGTTAAACTCAGGTGCAAAAGTTGGTTAATTACGCCATATTTTACTATATTTGCACCTGAATCTAAACCAAATTCTTTATGCGAGTATATGTAATTGGTATTTTATTTTTGCTGTTTACATTAGTTTGCCAGGCCGTCAATGTTGAGGACCAGGAGGTTAAACTAGTGGGCGACAAGAATTACCAAAACAATTCCTCGTTAGTATATGATGGTATCGACATCTCTAATTATCAAAAAGACATAAACTGGGACGCCACAGTCAAAGATGGCAACATAAAATATGTTTACATCAAAGCCACCGAGGGCGCCTCACACAAGCAGCATCGCTACCGCACCAATATAGAACACGCGCGCAAGCGTGGCATCAAAGTGGGAAGTTACCACTTCATGACAACCACTGCCACTATCCAAAAGCAATTTGAGAATTTCATCAGCGTGGTAAAACCCGAGGAGCAAGACCTCGTTCCACTGCTCGATGTGGAGAAACGAGATGGTTGGTCGATAAAGCAGCTGCAAGACAGCGTAATGAAGTTTGTCCAACTGCTTGAGGACTACTATGGCTGCAAGCCCATGATTTATGCCAGCAGTAATTACTTCAACAATTATCTGGGAGCTTCGTTCAAATCCTACCCTTTGTTTATTGCCCGTTACTCCAAGAACGAGCCACAGCTGAGCTATGGCGCTAAATGGATATTGTGGCAGTTCAGCGATCGTGGCCGCATCGAGGGCATTGACGCTCTCGTAGATTTGAGCCGTTTCAACAAGGGTTGCGGTGTTAAAGACATTTCTTATAAACCCAAGGGACATCAGGCGCCAAAACCACGTCGCAACCGCGGCGATGTTCCTCGCCCTAAGCCCAAAGAGAAGAAAGAGCCTGCCGCAGTTCCACCTCCACCAGCCAAGAACAATGCTTCTAATGGCAGCCGCACCGAGAAGACCGATGCTCAGAAACGTGGTGAAGAGAGTGCACGCAAGCGTCAGAAACAAGTAGAAGAACAGCGCAAGAAAGAGGAAGAACAGCGCAAGAAAGAAGAAGAAAAACGCAAGAAAGAGGAAGAAAAGCGCAAGAAAGAGGAAGAAAAGCGCAAAAAAGAAGCAGAGAAACAAAAGAAAGAAGAAGCTAAGAAGAAGCAAGAACAAGAAAAGAAGCGCAAAGAAGAGGAAAAGAGGCGCAAAGAAGAAGAAAAAAGACGTTTGGAAGAGAAGGCCAAACAGCACTCACACGCCCAAGCTCAGGAAAGAATGAAACAAGAGAAAGAGAACTTGGCCCAGAACGACAAAGCCCAACAGGCAGAACGTGACCAGCAGCGCAAAGACGACCTTGAAAAGACTAGACAAGAGCGCATCAACAATCAGCGCAAAAAAGAGACAGCAAGCACTCAAGCTACGCCCGCTGCAAGCCGTCCTTCTAGCCCCCGCCGACGCATGGGCAACCAAAGCAGTGCCGACAACGAAGCCGTCAACTACAACTCTCAGCGCCGCAACCATGCGAAAAATAAAGACTAGTGCGGTGGATGTGTTACTACAATTGACTTGACATTCCTACATTAAATCAAAATCGGTAGTATTTTAATCAATTTTTCGTGCAGTTACATCCCAAAATTTTGGTCATTTAAAAAATTTTAGTACCTTTGCAGGCAATAAAATTGAAAGGAGGTTGTATATAACCACCAGAAACAACTGATATATAGACATATAACCCTATAAGCATGGCAGCTCCGCACTGCCTAGCATTGACAGCGTAATCGACACGAGATTGCGCCATGTTGATGGTCATAAAGCGGAAAAATCTACTTTTTTTTAAAAAAATCGGTATGTGGGCAATTATCGTCTACAGCCACGGCATCCCCTGGCACTGATGCTTTGCGGGATGTCACCAAGAAACAGAAAAACAATTTAATAACAATCTAAAAATACAAAACTATTATGATTATCGTTCCAGTAAAAGAAGGCGAGAACATCGAACGCGCCTTAAAGAAATTTAAGAGAAAATCAGAGCGCACTGGCATCATCAAGCAGTTGCGCCAACGTCAGCAATTTGAGAAGCCCAGCGTAACCAACCGCAAGAAGATGATGAAGGCTGTTTACGTTCAGCACCTCCACACTAACGAGGAGCTCTAATAGCAAGCCAAATTGCTTATAAACGATTAACACGAAAGAATTTCTCTTAATTAGATATTTCTAAAAAAGTGCCAGAGTCGAGAACATTGACTCTGGCACTTTTTATATCATGTATAATCTTTAATACTCGAATCGTTACGATTATTTAACCCACTTGATAACCTCCTTGAAGGAACGCTTCTTGCCATAGAGGAGGATGCCGGTACGATAGATGCGCGACGAAATCCAGATGCATCCCAAGGCTGTAGCATATAGCAACACTATGCTCAACAGCAACTGCCACCAGGGTACATCAAAGGGCAACCTTATCATCATCACTATAGGCGAAGTGAACGGAATAATTGAGCACCACACCGCCATAGGACCACTTGGGTTTTCCATACAGGCGATGCCAGCATAGAGAGCAATAATCATGATTATAATGATGGGCATGGTGAACTGCGAACTATCGCTCGCTTGGTCGACCGCCGAGCCGAAACCAGCAAAAAGCGATGCATAAAGTAGGTAGCCGCCAATGAAGTAAATCACGAAGTTGCCCAGCAGTGTAAGCCAGTTTATGCCCGCCAATGCAGTCATCACGTCACTCAATGCACTGCTAGTCATATCGGCGGCTCCAGGCATATTCATACCTGCAGTAATGGCTTCAGGATTGGTTGCCATCATCGCTCCTCCAGCCACTAATCCGAGCACAAGATAGCCAATGCCCAGCAATACCGCCCAAATGGCAAACTGCGTCAATCCCACGAGTCCCACACCAATGATTTTTCCCATCATCAACTCCATGGGTTTGCAGCTGCTTACTATCACTTCGACAATGCGATTGGTCTTTTCTTCTACCACGCTATTCATAATCATTGTGCCATATGAGAGGACAAAAGTATAGATAAAGAACGAAAGCAGCATTCCCAGTATGGAAGCTATCTGAGCGCTTTGCTCCTGCTCTTCGCCTTTCTCATCCCACTTGATGCTCTTGATTTGAGCATCCACCTGCGACTGTTCTATTTTCGACTCCAGGTCTGGGTCGTTGAACGAAACAATCTTGGCACGAGCAAGTGTGTCGCTCAGGCAGTTGGTCAACAGACTAATGGTAGCTTGATCGATAGTGTTCTCACTATAAATTGTAGCTTGCTGGTTATCAAGCACATTGGCAGGAATTACCATCACGGCATCAATGCTCTCGCCAGCATTCTTGTAAAAATCGTGAGCATTCACCTTCTTGTCGCCTTGCATTATTACAAAGCGGTAATTTGGTGAATCCTTAAACGCAGATCCAAATTTGCCGCTCTCGTCAATGACAGCAATGCGTGTAACACTAGTGTCGGCACTGCTGTTTATATAGGCTAAAAGCACTGGAATGCACCCAACAATGAGTATTAGGAATGGAATGAGCAATGTCATAATGATGAACGACTTCTTGCCCACCAGCGTCATATACTCATGCTGTATAATCAGTTTTAATTTATTCATTTTTCTGAAAGGTAATAAAGAAATTAAGGGAATAAAAAATCATCCTTGAACTTATCACTTGAGACTTAAAACTTATTGCTGAACTGTCTCGATGAAGATTTCGTTCATGCTTGGCAGTTGCTCGGTAATGCCTGTGAGTGTGTAATGATCGTTCAGGTAAGTGATTGCATCGTGAAGAGTAGCTCCCTGATTGAGCTTGATGAGAGTGCCCTGATGCTCATCACTTGGAACCACATCAAAGAGATTCTCGCAAGGTTCAACCTGCTTGTCGCCTTCAACATTCACCACAAAGAGGTTCTTCTTGTGACTTTGCTTGATGTCGGCGACCTTTCCCTCAAGTACAACACGAGAGTGATTGATGAGGGTGATTTCTTCACATATTTCCTCCACGCTCGCCATATTGTGAGTCGAGAACAGGATGGTCGCTCCTTCATTGCGTAACTGCATAATCTCGCGCTTGAGCTGTTCGGCATTCACCGGATCGAAGCCAGAGAACGGCTCGTCAAAGATGAGCAGCTGTGGACGGTGGATTACCGTAGTGATGAACTGCACCTTTTGCTGCATGCCTTTAGACAACTCCTCTACCTTGCGGTTGCGCCACTCGGTGAGGTCGAAGCGTTCGAGCCACTTCTCCATCTCGGCTACAGCAAGCTGCTTAGGCATGCCCTTTAGGCGTGCGAGATACACTATTTCATCCGACACCTTTATTTTCTTATAAAGACCTCGTTCCTCGGGCAGGTAGCCAATGTTTGTGATGTCTTTGTCATCCAACGGCCTGCCGTTAATCATCACTGTGCCACTGTCGGCTCGTGTGATGCGGTTGATGATGCGTATGAGTGATGTCTTGCCGGCACCGTTAGGGCCCAACAGACCGTAGATGCACCCTTGCGGCACATGCAGGTCCACATGATCGAGCGCCAAGTGACCGTCATACTGCTTCACCACACTGTTAACGTCAATAAAATTCATTTCAATAAATATATTATAATTGCTACAAAGGTAATTAAAAATACACAAAAAAACACAGTGACAATTGTTTTTTTAGTACTTTTGCACAACCATTAGACGCACTACTCTCAAAAAAATTACAAAAAAACAGGGAAAAAACACCACATCCAGCAAATGTTCACTTTCACATTTTTCATAGGACTCATCTCGCAACTGTGCTACGGCGCAAGGCAGCTGGTGCAGTGGATTATGACTGAGCGCCTCAAGCGTGTAGTGTCGCCTACTGGCTATTGGGCATTCAGTCTGGCGGGGTGCTGCTTCATGTTGTGGTATGGCTGGTTGCGTGAGGACATTGTGATTCTTGTTGGTCAGATTCTCTCTTTCTATGTCTATGTGCTTAATCTCGATTACAAGGGCGCCTGGCGCCGCATTCCACGCCTTATAAGAATAGTATTTTACTGCATTCCTGTGATAGCATTGTTTGCAACAGCCATGAATGCTCCACACCTTGTAGACCGTTTCATCCACAACCCCGACATACCGCTGTGGCTCATGATTTACGGCACATGTGCACAAGTCATCTTCCTCTCACGCTATGCCTATCAGGTGGTCTACTCTGTCAAACGTCATGAGTCGTGTTTGCCACCTGTATTCTGGCTCATAAGCGTGATTGGCGCCTCACTCACACTTATTTACGGCATTATCCGCCACGACCCTATCCTAATGCTCGGTCAGAGCATCTCAATTCTTATCTTCTCCCGTAACCTGTGGGTGGGGTGGCGATATTCAAAAAATCAAGATTAACCTTCAGTCGATTTTTTTCTTTAATTATTTTCCTTTTTCTATTTCATTATTTAAAAATAATGATTATCTTTGTCGTGATTATAAACCAACATGAACAAATCGGTATAACTATATTTATTAACTTTTTAACTTTTAACACTTTATGAAGAAAGTTTTATCTCTCGTAATGATGGCTCTGCTCTCTGTTGGAGCATGGGCAAGTGAGATTGTTCTTAACATGAACAATGTTGACCTCACTTGGACTGCAAATGGGGATGATTACCAAACAACCTCTCAAGGCATCACCATCTATTATGCCAAAGCTAGTTCTAGCACTGCTCCTTCTCAGGGTTTGACAGCCAACCACATTCGCTTCTACAAGAACACTACTGTTAAGATTTCGGCAGGTAGCAGCATCACAAAGATTGTCTTCACTCCTGATGGCTCTTACACTGCCGATGCATGCTTCGGTCCAAATGTGGGCGCAATGTCAGGACAAGAATGGACAGGAAGTGCTTCTGAAATCCTTTTCACAATGAATGCTCAGTATCGTTGCAAGAAGATGGTCATCACCCTAGACGATGGCAGCATCGCAACTCCTTACTTCAACCCTGCCGAGGGCACTTATTATGGTCCCACTGATGTTAGCATCCATGGTCAGGAAGGTTCTACTGTTTATTACACTCTCGACGGCACCGACCCAACAACCAGCAGCGCAGTATACAGTGCTCCTATCACCATTAGCCAAACAACTACTGTTAAGGCTATTGCAGAAAAGGACGGTAACACTAGTGCTATAGCAACTGCTACCTACACTATCGAGACTGCTCCTACCGTTGCTAACATCGCAGCCTTCGCAGCCCTCACCGACAACTCTAATGCAGCTATTAGCAACCCAGTTGTTGTAACCTATGCAAACGGCATGAACACCTACGTTAAGGATGCGACTGGCTTCCTCTGCATCTATGGCAGCGACCTTAGTGGCAAGTACAGCCAGGGCGACGTAATCCCCGCTGGCTTCGGTGGTGTGAAGACTACTTACAACAATGGTCCTGAGATGAAGTTCCCATTCTTTGGTTTCCAGGATGCTACCGAGACTCAGGCTGTTGAGGCCGACGAGGTTACCGTTGCTAACTTTGGCCAGTCTGCAATGTGGCAGTATGTTGTTCTCAAGGGCGCAACAATTGCTTACCACAGTGGCAAGTATCTGGGCTTCCGTGTTGACAACAGCACCGACTCAGTTGCCGGTTACAACCAGTTCAACCTCACTCTGCCTGACCTGGATGCTACTTACGACATCTATGGTATCGTAACAAGCTATCAGGGCAACATCCAGATGTACCCAATCGAGTTCGTAGACACCAACCCAACTACCGTTGCTAGCATCGCTGAGCTTCTCGCTCTTGAGACTGGCAAGAACGCCACTTTCACCACTCCCGTTACTGCTGTATACCACAGTGGCAAACAACTTTACATCAAGGACACAAATGATGATTTCATGCTCGTTTACGGCTCACTGAGCAACACCTACAACAATGGTGACGTTCTCAATGACATCGCTGGTAACTGGACTGTTCACAACGGCTTGACCGAGATGATTCCTGTAGCTTCTACATTTGGCGAGGCAACTCCTGGCACTCCTGTATTGCCTGAGCTTATTCCTATCGAGGAGATCGACCAGAGCATGATTCACCACTATCTGCGCATTGAGAACTGCTCAATCGACAGCATTGCTGGCAGCAATGGCCGCAACTTCACTCTCACCGATGAGACTGGCGACATGATCATGCGCCTCAACTTCAGTGGTGTTACTATTGGTGACGACTTCGACTACGATGCTACTTACAACGTAGAAGGCTTCCTCGCTTACTACAAGAGCGGAGAAACCGAGCAACTCCAGTTCTATCCTAACCTCATCGAGAAGGTTGGTGGCACAGTAGTTGTTCCTGGCGACGTTGACGGCGACGGATTTGTTACCGCTGGCGATGTTACCATACTCTACAACTACCTGCTCAACGGCACTAACGAAGGTATGGTAAATGGCGATCAGGATGGCGATGGTGTAATCACAGCCGGTGATGTTACCTTCATCTACAACCTACTTCTTGGTAATAAATGATTAATTATTCCAAATAATTAGACTAACCAAAAGACAATAAGGGTAAGGCATCAAGTCTTGCCCTTATTCATTGTTATAGTACACCCAATTTGGACAAGCAAAAGTGTTTTTTTGAAAAAAACTTAGTAAACATCCTTTTTATTTGTATTTCCAAGATTTTGTGCGTACATTTGTAAGATTGAAAAAACAACATCAAATTTAGAAAATAGTTTCTCAATAAATACAAACCATCATGAAGTGTACCAATTGCAATTACGAAGTGAGCGACAATCTCAGATACTGCCCTAATTGCGGCAGCAAACTTCTTAAATCGGAACAAGACAACAACGATATGAATGAGGAAAGTCTTGACAATGACGCAGGGTTGGACTATATGTTCAACAAGCCATTTGACGATGACTTTGAGGAAGAACTCACTCCAGAGCAAATTGAAGAAATGATTCGTGCCGCCGAAGAGGCCGAACGTAAGGCAAAAGAAGAGGCGGAACGAAAAGCTAAAGAGGAAGCAGAGCGAAAAGCGCGAGAAGAAGCAGAACGTAAAGCTCGAGAGGAAGCGGAACGCAAAGCACGGGAAGAAGCAGAGCGTAAAGCACGAGAAGAAGCGGAGCGCAAAGCAAGAGAAGAAGCAGAACGCAAAGCACGGGAGGAAGCGGAACGCAAAGCACGGGAGGAAGCGGAACGCAAAGCACGGGAGGAAGCGGAGCGTAAAGCCCGGGAAGAAGCTGAACGTAAAGCCCGAGAGGAAGCTGAACGTAAAGCTCGGGAGGAAGCGGAGCGCAAAGCTCGGGAGGAAGCAGAACGTAAAGCACGCGAAGAGGCCAAACGAAAAGCAAGGGAAGAAGCTGTGAAAAAAGCCAAAGCCCATGTCAAAGTTGCAGCCCAAGTGCTTCTGCCCCAACTGACGAAAACTCAATTGCAGAAAATAATAGGCAACAACCCCAACAAGCAAAAGATTATAAAGATTGTAGATGAGGGCATTAAGCTTAAAGAGCCACAAAACGAAATGATGGCCAACTTGTGGTATGCCACTTGTGCAAAACTTCTATTTGACAAGAAAGGTTTCTTGCCCTACTTCAACCAATGTATAGCCGAAAGCTATAACAAGGCAAGTAAGTTGTTGCAGACTATGGCCGAACACGACATGCAAAAGATTCTGAGCAACGCATTCAACTCAAAAATAACACTTCAGCAAGCCGAAAAGATTGTAGCCGAATCGTCACAAGAAAAAAACAGCATTGAGAAGGTAAATATGGCGATTCAAGTTGATGACGACCACACCTCTTACCCATGTCCTGCTTGTGGCTCCCCCATCAAAGCTTTCCAGGAAGTGTGCAATCACTGTGGTGAGATACTCGAATGGGAGGACAATAACAAAGAGCAAGACACAGATGACGAAACCATTGATTGCCCATCTTGCGGTGCACCTATCAAGCTGTACCAGAAGGTTTGCGGCAAATGCGGCGAAGAGCTTGTTTGGGAGTAGTCTAAACACCATATACCAAATAAAGACACACGCTTTATTCAGGCGAAATGCATCTTATTGCTAAACAACAAAAAAAATTTATAATACTATGACAAGATTTACACGCTTAACTGCCATGCTGGCGATAATGCTATTGTGTGGCATGGTAATGCAAGCTACTACCTACACCGTGCCCAAACGTGAGTTCCGTTCGGCATGGGTGGCAACTGTGTGGTGCCTTGACTGGCCCGAGACACAAGCCTATGGCACTAACGCCGAGCTGAAGCAGAAAGCCCAGCTCAACCGTATGCTTGACTCGCTTAAGAACAACAATTTCAACGCAATCAACTTCCAGGTGCGCTCGATGTGCGACGCAATGTATGAATCGAGCTACGAGCCCTGGTCAAGCTACCTTACCGGTACGCGCGGACAAGTACCCACCTGGGATCCACTGGCCTACGCCGTCGAGGCGTGCCACCAGCGCGGTATGGAGTGCCACGCATGGATTAACCCCTATCGCTACAGCAGCAATGGAATCGAGCAATGGGATGCAGCTGGCACACCACAAGACATGGAACTGCGCCAATCGGGACTGTTGCTTAGTGCTGGCAGTTATGTAGTCCTCGACCCTGCCCGTGACGAGACTGTTGAGCGCATTGTTAACGTGTGCCAAGAGATTATCACCAAATATGATGTTGACGGCATTCTCTATGACGATTACTTCTACCCCGACGGCATCTCAAGCGACAGCAGCGCCGGCGACTACCAGGAATGGCTCGACAGCAACACCGACATGACCTTTGGCGACTGGCGCCGTGCCAATGTAAATCGCATGGTGCGTGAGGTATACAACATGATACAGGCGACACGTCCCGACATACGATTCGGTATTTCGCCAGCCGGCGTGGCAGGAACCTCAGCACCCAACTACGGACTTCCCCGTTGCCCAGCAGGTAGCGACTGGCAATACAACACTATCTACAGCGACCCGCTGGCTTGGCTTAACGAGAAGACCATCGACTACATCTCGCCACAAGTGTACTGGAAAATTGGCGCCACTGCCGACTACAGTAAAATCGTTCCGTGGTGGAACCTGGTGTGCGAATACTTCGACCGTCAGCTCTTCGTCTCCAACTCAATATCTGGATTAGGCAGTACCAGCACCGAGCTCGACCACGAGGAGTATGCCAACGAGGTTCAGCTCAACCGCGACCATAGCTTCGACGGAGCGCCTGGCGCCATCTTCTACAGCTGCAAATACCTGTACCGCACCGGCAACCGCGAGGAACTTGCCACCTATCTCAAGCGCAAGACATTCACTCGCCCTGCCCTTCCACCTGCTATGCCGTGGAAACCTGGAGTTGACCCCGGTGTTGTCACCAACCTCACCAGCCAGGACCATGTGCTCACGTGGAACGGCTTTGACAATTACAAATACTCCATCTACGCAGTGCCTAACAGCGTAGCCCCTGAACAGTTTGCCAAGGATGCAGAATCGTTGCTCGACGTATGCTACAGCACCAGTTTCACTATTCCCGAGAACGCTCGCTTTGGATACTACTATGCCGTGTGTCCCGTTGACCGCATGGACAACGAGTTTGAGCCCACATTCCTCATCCCGCCTGCCGACCAGCAGCTTGATGCCCCAGTTCTCCTGTCGCCCGATAACGGCAGCCTCGTACCCGATCCATTCACTATGAGCTGGGAGGCAGTGCCCAACGCTCAAGGCTACATGATTGAGCTGGCAACCAACGAAGACTTCACCGATGTGAAACGCCAAACAACCACCGAGACAAGCATCTCTTCGAGCGCCTTTGGTGAATTCCTGCCACGCAACTATTATTGGCGCGTGAGGTCCTGTGCCGAAGGCTATCAGGATGGTGTGAGCGAGACGCGTTGGTGCACTCCTCAGGTGTTCACCATTATCTATCCCGAGAACGGCCAGGACGAAGTTCATCCGTCGTTCACCGCCCAGTGGCTCACTGGCGGCTCTGATGCCGAAGCGACATTGGAGATTGCCAGCGACGACTCGTTCGAACACATAGTGTTCAGCGGCACATCATCGACTGGCGAGCTCGACATTCCCAAGTATACCCTTGTTCCAGGCACCTATTATTACATGCGTGTTCACATGATTGACAACGGCAACTACCGCGAGACAAGCACCGTGACCTTCAAGACCGCCTATCTCGAAGCCACACCACCCACCTTTGCCATCCCCACAGCCAATGGCACACTCTACAGCGACCAGTATGTCACTGTCGACCGTCAGGAGGCTGCCGTGAGCTATACTATCGAGATTTCGAACAGCGCCACGACTTGGGGACGCACTAGGTTTGTGGAAACGGTGCGCGACTTTGCCTACCACACCACACTGCCTGCCGGATCCATCAAGGTGAACAACAAGCTTATGGAAGACGGACACACCTACTATGCCCGCGCCCGTGCCAGCTATAACACCCCGAGCGGAGCAGCCAACACCGACTATAGCACGCCCATCGCCTTTGTCTACAATAGCGGCACGGCGCCACAGTTCACTGTGGGTGATGTGAATGGCGACGGTATAGTATCAAGCGTAGATGTAACAGCACTCTACAATTATCTGCTCAACGGCGACTCCAGTGCTATTGTCAATGGTGATCAAGACGGAGACGGCATTATCACATCAGTAGACATCACTATAATCTACAACATCCTGCTTGGCAACTGAAAAGCATGATGTTCAGGCTCTAAAACGCCTGAAATTCAACAATACGACACGCCGTCCCCACATTTAGGGATGGCGTGCCGTGTATAAGAGTCATTGAGAGCATGTGGCTCGCCATTTTGTGCGTCAAGTGCATTTTTAATTAATAAGGTTGAAAATTGATGCTAATTTTTGTTACTTAGGCTATTTTTTTGTAATTTTACACGCTCAAATCATAGGCCAACCATGAGATGACGCACTAATTATCTATAACATAGACATTTCATTTTAAATCTATTATAAGTATATGAAAAAATTACTTTCTGCATTAGCAATGTTAATGCTTCCGGTTTCGCTCATGGCTAGCGAGGCCGACCTTAAAATGCCCGAGGGCTTTGCGCAAGATTCTAACACTAGCGTACTCTACTGGGGATTTTTGATTGTGATTCTTGGTATGCTGTTTGGCCTGTGGCAATTCAGCAAAGTGCGCAAACTCAAAGCTCACGAGTCGATGCTCGAGATTGGCAACGTTATTTTCAAAACGTGTTCCACCTATCTCAAGCAGCAAGGCAAATTCCTGGGCATCCTGTTCCTATTCATTGGCGCTGCCATAGCACTCTATTTCGGTGTGCTGTCAGGCATGCAGATAGGTTCAGTGCTTCTAATCCTTGGATGGACAATTATCGGTATTCTTGGATCTTATGCCGTGGCTTGGTTTGGCGTGAGAATGAACACGCTCGCCAACAGCCGTATGGCATTTGCATCGCTCAAGCGCCGCCCCCTCGACCTGCTCAACATCCCATTGTCGGCTGGTATGAGCATCGGCGTTGTGCTTATCTGTGTAGAGCTACTGCTCATGCTTGTGATTCTCATGTTTATGCCTGAGGACCTTGCTGGTAGTTGCTTCATTGGTTTCGCAATCGGTGAATCGCTTGGTGCCAGTGCACTGCGTATCGCTGGTGGTATCTTTACCAAGATTGCCGACATCGGCAGCGACCTGATGAAAGTGGTATTCAAGATTGGCGAGGATGACCCCCGCAACCCTGGCGTGATTGCCGACTGTACTGGTGACAATGCTGGTGACTCCATTGGCCCGACTGCCGACGGCTTCGAGACCTACGGTGTGACTGGTGTAGCACTTGTATCATTTATCCTCCTGGCTGTAGAACCCAGTTATCAAATCCAACTGCTGGTATGGATTTTCGTGATGCGTATCTTAGGTGTTGTGACATCGGTACTCTCCTATTATATTAATGGCGCTTTGTCAAAGGCAAAATACAGCAAGGCCGATGACCTCGACTTTGAGAAACCCCTCACCAGCCTAGTGTGGATTACTTCTATCTTCTCTATTATCGCCACCTTCCTTGCCAGCTACTTCCTGCTCAAGGACCTTGGCAACAACTGGTGGATTGGTCTTGCAACCATCATCTCATGCGGAACTCTGGGCGCAGCCCTTATCCCCGAGATTACCAAATTGTTCACTTCGCCCACCTCAACCCATGTTAAAGAGGTTGTAGAGACTTCGCGTCAGGGCGGTGCTTCGCTCAACATCCTCTCAGGACTTGTTTCGGGTAATTTCGGTAGTTTCTGGACCGGCATCGTATTCTTCGTGCTGATGCTCATCGCCTACCTTGCCTCTTCAGAGTTTAATATGGAAGGTTTGTTGGGTGCCTACTTCTCAATCTTCGCATTCGGTCTTGTGGCATTCGGTATGCTGGGTATGGGTCCTGTGACTATCGCAGTTGACAGCTACGGCCCCGTGACCGACAACGCTCAGAGCGTTTATGAGCTCTCGCTCATCGAGGACGACATCGAGAAGGCCAAAACCGACATCGAGGGTGAGTTCGGCTTTACCCCCGACTTCGAGAAAGCTAAATACTATCTTGAAGCCAACGATGGTGCCGGCAACACCTTCAAGGCTACAGCTAAACCCGTGCTCATTGGTACAGCTGTGGCAGGTGCCACTACCATGATATTCTCGCTCATCCTGATGATTCAGCACACTTTGGGCATTGAGCCAGCCAGCATCCTCAATCTGCTTAATCCATATTCAATCCTTGGATTCATCCTTGGTGGTTGTGTAGTATTCTGGTTCACTGGTTCGTCGATGCAAGCTGTTACCACTGGTGCCAACCGTGCCGTGGAGTTCATCAAGAACAATATCAAGCTCGACGCCAACGCTCCCAAGAAGGCCGACATCAATAAGAGCCAAGAGGTAGTGAAGATTTGTACCGAGTACGCTCAGAAGGGCATGATCAACATCTTCATCGCTATCTTCTGCTTCGCGCTTGGCTTCGCATGCCTCTCATCACCAGGCAGCATCGGTGGAGAGAATGCTGTATGCCTCTTCGTCAGCTACCTGATTTCTATCGCTGTATTCGGTCTCTTCCAGGCTGTGTTCATGGCTAACGCCGGTGGTGCTTGGGACAACGCCAAGAAAGTGGTAGAGGTGGATCTCAAGGCTAAGGGAACCGAGCTTCACGACGCTAGCGTTGTGGGCGACACCGTTGGTGACCCATTCAAGGACACCAGCTCGGTAGCTCTGAACCCCATCATCAAGTTCACCACCCTGTTTGGTGTGCTGGCGATGGAGATTGCCATCAGCGAGAACTTCCGCGACATGGCGCCATACTTCGGCATCGCTTTCGTGCTCGTGGCGCTCTACTTCGTATTCCGCTCATTCTACCGAATGAAATCGTTCTAACAAACAACATACATTATTATATTATGTCAATCCCTGCCTGGCAACCCCACGGCAGGGATTGCTGTATATTTGCTAAGTGAAACCGCTTTCGCCGGAATGATTTTTCAACGCCGCGCTATGCGCGGCTTTCTGACACCGAGAGGTGCAGCTTTTTGAGATTACTCTCTTGCGAGTGGGACATTTTTTGAAAAAAAATACTTTTTGAGTGGTTGCAGATTGAAAGTAGCGTGATGGAACAAAACTTGAAAATGGGACACTTTCACAAAAAAACATTTTTATAAATTGATAATTTGTTGTCATAATGAGGAATTTTAATTATAATTATTAATGAAATTACATTTGCTTTATTAAAAAATGATAGTGCGTTAGCAGCATTTCTCTTGTTTCGATTTGTAACTGAAATTTCGCAAAGCGCTGCGACCTGCCAGCGGGTTGTAAAAACGAAAGAGGACATTTTAATTCGGGGATCGTGATCGGGGATCGTGATCGGGAGTGGGACAAATTTGAAAAAAAAATTTTTTTGAGCCGAAGGCACTGCCTTGGCTAACGATGACAATCGCCGTTTTCTTTTTTTTGTTTTTCATGGTTGTATATAATTTAATGTTCACGTGTATGCGCGCAAAGGTAGTGCTTGATGATGTGAGAAACAATATTATTTTAATTCATAACTGTGCAGCAGAATTAAACAAAAGCGACAAAAAAGATGTTTTTTAATAATTAATTATCAATTTCTTGTATATAATTAAAATAATGTGTAATTTTGCGACAATTCAAGCAAACTCGCAGAGGCGTTCTCTTGCTTGAAGACATAGTTGTAAGCGTTTTTGCTTTATCCTGTTGTAGGAAATCGCCAAATTTTAAACTCGATGGATAATGCAGTCAAAGAACGTCTTCGCTTGCCTTTATCTACCCACATAAAGGTCGATATAATGGCATGGCGTGGGATGGACTGTTTATTACGAGTTGGGCGTTTGGCGATGCCTCTACAACAATAAACAAGACATTTTTCCACGCTTTTTCTTTTAATGGCAAGGCAAAAATGAAAAGGCACATTTCTAAACGCCGCAATTAGTTGAATTATAGCGTATTATAAAAAGCGAAGGTACAGACCTTCCTCTTGGAAAGATGATTTTAATGTTTTATTTTGCGGCAAAATCAAGATTATTAACTTCAAAACAATAACGATATGAAAAAGATTATCACTTTCATGGCTTTAATGATGCTTGGATTGAGTGTCCATGCAGTTACTTTCACTGTTGATAGTATTTGTTACCAGACTGCGAGTGGCGGAGTGAATGTTGTCAAAGAATCTAGTGGCTATGACAACTATGAGAACTTAGTTAATATTGTGATTCCCAGTGTAGTTTCATATAATGGCCATAACTATCAGGTTGTGCGCATTGCTGACCAAGCTTTCCGTTATGCCCAGAATTTGGAGACAGTAGAAATCCCCAATACAGTAACAATGATTGGTGATGGCGCATTATTCAATTGTCCTAAACTGCACTCGGTAATAATATCCAGTTCAGTAAAAACGATTGGCACCAACAATTTGAGAGAATGTCCAGAACTGGAAGAGATATGGGTTGATCCTGATAACACGGTTTATGATTCGCGTGACAACTGTAATGCTCTTATCAAGACCTCGACCAATGAACTGCTCATTGGAAGCAACTCTTCTTTTGTTCCAGCGACCGTCGAGTCGATAGCCGACTATGCATTCAGTAAGCACAAAAGGCTGAAAACCATGACAATCCCACCGTCAGTCACCAGTGTTGGTTATCAAGCATTTGCCAGTTGTGATAGCCTTGAGCATTTATCCATTGAAGGGCCATCAACATGGCTTGGTGTCGAAGCCTTTGCAAATTGCTATTCTTTGAATAATGTACATTTGAGTGAAGGAATCCAAAAAATCAATACTTCGTGCTTCATGTCGTGCAGTTCGCTTGAATCAATAGTATTGCCTCAATCTGTCACAGTGATTGACAGCTGCGCATTTTTATATTGCTCTAAGTTGAAGACAGTCAATTTAGGTGAAAATATACAACGCATAGGGGGAAGAGCTTTTATGTATTGTTCGGGCTTGAGTTCAATTTATTCAAATATTCAAATGCCTCAAAACGTGTCATGTGGCAATAGGATATTTGATGGTGTAGATAAATCAATGTGTATGCTTTATGTTCCTGAAGCCTCTATTTCACTTTATAAAGCCATAAGCCCATGGAAAGATTTCACAAACATTGTTGAAAACACCTATGTTCCTCTTGTTCGTAAAGGAGTGGTTTGGGAATATGTTGGCTTCCGTCAAGACGAAGATGAAAATCCGATACATACTCTCTATACCCTTGAATTAAATGGCACAACAGAGATTGACGGCTTACTATATCATAATGTGATTCGCACCGACTATGACGAGCAGGGGAATGCAAAACAACCATACATAGTGACCTTTGTAAGAGAAGAAAACAAGGTTGTCACTGCTTATAAGTATAATGAAGATTATTATTATGAGAATTATTGGTGGTGCATTCCTAAAACATTATATGACTTCAATAAAGAGATGTTCTTACCTGATTGGTCGTATGAAGATCTACCAGAAGCATGTTTGCCAACCGATTACATGAATCCAGACGGTGTCTCATCTATCGAAGTCGAAATTGGTGGGACAACAAGGAAAGGTTATTATATAGATAACGGAAATGAATACTATTCATTTAAAACTATCGAGGGCATTGGTGTAGATTGCAACTTCGGCGACTTGCTTGTTCCTTATAGAAATTATTATACTGGATTTAATCCCATGGCAGGTCTCGCTGCAGTCTATGAGAATGGAAAGTTGGTTTACAAAGGTTGCAAATATAATCGAGCTCAATCACTGAAGAAAGACGTTGACGGTGATGGAGCCGTTACTGCCGCCGATGTGTCAGCAATATATAACTTTTTACTTAACAGTGCCGATGATTATGATTATAACGAGATGTACGACGTGAATGGAGACAACATGGTCACTGCTGCCGATATTACTGCGATATACAACGTGATTTTAGGAGGGCAGTAAGTTGTTAATACTATAAAAAAAAGAACTAAAGGCTCACCATTGGGTGGGCCTTTTTGCTAAATATGTCTACCTAAAACAATTATCAATAACACCTTGAAATAAAAATTCCTGTCTACTATCGGAACAAAAAAATCACATAAACCGCTTTTTGTCGATGACAAATCCCACTTGCTTGAAGGAGTAGTCGTGGAGAGTACCGTCCTTGGCGTGACGCAAAGTGATGGTGCCGTCGGGTGCCACCGCCTCGATTGATGCCTCAAAACTGCTGCCATCGGGCAAGACGAATGGATGCGTTTTGCCATCGTGACGATAAAGTTTTGAAAGATAGCGTTCATGTAATGAATCGAGCTGCTCTCGCGAGCCGTCGAAGTTGGTATATCGCTCAATATTCTCACAAATGCGATAGGTCACCTCCTCGATATCATAGGTTTGTCCTGTGATATTCATTAGCGACACAGGATTTGGGGCGCCACTGAGGAAGAGACGTTGGTTAAGGTTCACGCCCACCCCGGCAATGGTGTGTTCGATGCCGTCATCTCCCAGTGAATGTTCGATGAGAATACCACACAATTTGCTGTCTTTGTAATAGATATCGTTTGGCCACTTGATTTTCAGACCATCAACGTAGTGTTCCAATGCATCGACAATCGCCAGCGAGACCGCCTCGCTCAAGAAGAACTGCTCCTTGACGTCGATGCGCGGTTTCTTGATCAGTTGCGAGAAGGTAGCATTTTTAGCGGGCGCAGCTTCCCAGCTGTTGCCCTTCTGCCCCCGACCTGCAGTTTGGACATAGGCTTGAATTACCGTACCCGACTCAAACATGTGTGCCATGTTCTTGAGGTAAGAATTGGTCGAAGGCACCTCTTGCAATAGTATATAACGGGGCATAAGAGTCTTTTTTGTGTATATTGTTAATCGTTGGGGAGCGTCATCTTCACGATGCGGCTATCGTCGTTTTCATCAACGGTAATATCGACACGCACGGTGTCGTCGGGCAGCAAACCCTCGATGCGCTCGGGCCACTCAATGAGGCAGAGCGCGCCGCAGTCGAAATAGTCCTCGGCACCAATGTCTTGAGCCTCGGCTTCGTTCTCAAGGCGATAGCAGTCGAAATGGTATATAAGCTCGGCAGTGGTGTCGCTGCGATACTCATTGATGATGGCAAACGACGGCGAGGTGGTGATGTCGGTCTCCACGCCCAGCTGGCGGCAAAGCGCGTTGATGAAAGTAGTCTTTCCTGCTCCCATCTCGCCATAGAAGGCGAAAACGGTGTAGTCGCCCATCTCGGCCATGAACTTGCGGGCAGCATCGTCGAGCTGCTCAAGCGTTGCTATGTTGAATTCTATTGTCTTCATTATTTTTCTTTGAATAAAGGAGTTAAAAGAATTAAAACCTTTAGCCGCGCAAGCGGTTTCACTTAAAACTTAAATCAAAGTTTCTCGCCGTAGACGAGGTCGCCTGCGTCACCCAGGCCTGGCACGATGTAGCTGTGCTCGTTGAGCTCGTGGTCGATGTCGCACGCCCAAATGGTAAGGTTCTCGTTGGGTATGTTCTTTTGCACAAAGTCAATAGCCTGATCGGTGGCGATGATTGACGCCATGTGCACGTGCTTGGGTGTGCCACGGCTTAACAATGCCTTATAGGCAAGCGCCATAGAGAGCCCTGTGGCAAGCATGGGGTCAACAATGCACAACACTTTGTCGTCGATGGCTGGGCAAGCGAGATACTCGATTTTCACGTCAAACTTGTTGGGGTCGTGGGCGTCATACTTGCGGTAGGCGCTCACAAAGCCATTCTCGGCCTTGTCGTAGAAGTTGAGGAAACCCTCGTGCAGAGGCAATCCAGCACGCAGTATGGTTGCCAGCACCACGTTGTCGGCAATAACATTGGTCTTTGCAACCGCCAACGGTGTCACAGTGTCGACAGTCTTGTAATTGAGGTGTTTCGAGATTTCATAGGCCATGATTTGACCAAGACGATGCACATTTGCACGAAAACGCAGCCTGTCTTGCTGCACTTCCTTGTCGCGAATTTCGCTCATGAACTGGCTCACCAGAGAATTGTTCTCACAAAGATTGATAACTTCCATAATTACTCCATTTATGATTGGTTTGAAATGTATTTGTCAAGAATTTTTTGAGACAGCTGTTTGTCGCGAGTGAGTTGCTCACGCAGCTGCTCAATGCTTCCCAGCTTGAACTCAAGCCTCAAGAAGCGGATGAATTGAAGCGTGATGGGCTTGCCATAGATATCATCGTCAAAATCGAAGATATTGACCTCGATAGAGATGCTGTCGCCATTATCGAGAGTTGGCCTGTGGCCAATGTTCACCATACCCTTGAGCCACTGTCCATCGACATTGACCATAACGGCATAGGCCCCAAGGTGTGGCATGATTATCTCGGGAGGAATGTCACCCACATTGGCAGTGGGAAAACCTATGCCCCTGCCATTATGGAAACCGTGAATCACTCGTCCTGCAAGCTCAAATGGATGTCCCATGCAGTTCATTGCGTCTTCAACTCGTCCGCCGGCAATAAGCTGCCTGACAATAGAAGAGCTCACAGGAGCATACTCGCCCAGGTATTCAGGCGCTTTCACCACCTCGACACCAGCCTGTCGTCCCAGCTCCACATAGTGGGCAAACGATTTTTTGGGCTCATGTCCAAAACGATGGTTGTAACCCATCACCAGAGTTGTTACCTGATACCGGTCGTGAAGCAACTGCATGAAATCCATTGCCGAGAACTGCGACAATTTGCTGTCGAAGTCGAGCAAGATGAGATAATCGGGGTTGGTGGCTTCGATTGCCTCGATTTTCTTGTCGAGAGTCATGAGAGCCTGAGGACTGCCACCGGGATTTACCACCCGCTGTGGATGCTGCCTGAAGGTGACTACGGCACAGCTCTGCTGCCGCTCCTCGGCCTCCTGCTTGAGCGCATTGATGAGGGTGATGTGGCCAAGGTGCATGCCGTCAAACATGCCAATGGTCGCCGTCACTTTGCCGTTGTCGGCTCCAATATAGTCGTCAGCACCCAGTATCTTCATTGCGCTTGTTCTAGTTGGTTGATAATATCAATAAATTCGCATCCAGGCTCCACCAGTGCAGTCTTGAAACCCAATTCAGCCGCAGCATCAAGGTTCTCCTGACCATCGTCAAAGAACAGCGTTTCTTTGGGCTTGATGCCCATCGTTTCGACGGCATAGTCAAAAATCTTGCGGTCGGGCTTGTTGCTGTGGGCAAGATAGGAAACAGTGATTCCATCGAAATAAGCATTCACATCAAGACCTTCCAGCGCAAAAGCGCGGGCAATAACGCCCTCAAACATGAGAGGATTGGTGTTAGACAGAATATAAGTCTTGTATCGCTTGCGCAACTCACGCAGAGCTTGCAGGCGATGCAGAGGAATACCAACAATGAACGAGCTGAAGGCGTAGTCCATCTGCTCATCGGTCACACCTGGAGGCATGAACGGCCTGAGCGCTTGGTGGAACTCATCGAGATTTATGTCACCATTCTCAAGGGCAAAAAAAGGGCCGTCCTGCTTGTAAAGCCCCACAAATTTCTCGGGAGCTTCCATACCAAGACGACGCAACTCATCGAGGCAGCGGTCGCGCTCGATGTCAACAATCACTCCTCCCTGGTCGAAGAGCAGATTTTTAATACCCTTGATGGTTGCCATGCTTGAGAATCAGGAAGGCATTTCTTTCTTGATGATGCGCATGGTGTCGTTACACAGCTTGATGAACACCTCGCGGTTCTTGAGCAGGCTGCTGGTCTTCATCTGACGGTCCAAACCCTTGAAGATGAATCCTGTATCGCTCGATTCCAGAGCACGCAACACGGCTATTGCGCCGTCCTCGGGGTTGTGAATAAGAGTTTGTCCCACACGGTCGCGAACCATGTCGAGCCAGTGGCTCAAGGTGAGCATACCCGCGTTGATGATGCCTGGATCGGCACAGTTCACAGTCACATGGCGAGTGCGGAGCGTTGTCGACATGTAGATTGAGAACAGAGTGAGGGCCAGCTTGCTCTGAGCATAGGTAGTGAGGGGAACAAAGTTGTTCACTGCCGGGAACTCATAAGGCAGCGAAGTGAGGTTGCGCATGAGCGAGGTCGTCATCACAATGCGGCCGCCCTTCTCGGGAAAGAGAGGGAGTACCAACATCGACAACAGCACGGTACTCAGGAAGTTGACTTGAATGGTAAATTCATAGCCATCAACCGAGGTCTTGCGACGTCGAGGCAACACTGCTGAATTGTTGATGAGAGCTGCCAAGGGGCGATTGAGCTCAGTGAGCTCTGCCACAAAAGCCTTGACTCTGGCAAAAGAGCTCAAATCGAGGTGCAAGGCGGTAATGTCGTTATTGAGAGTCTGGCTTATCAATTCTTTTACAAGTTTCTCGCCTTTATCGAGGTCACGGCAAGCGACAATCAGCGGTTTTCCTTGTGCAGCCAGGCGCTTGCATATTACTTTTCCCATGGCACCAGTTGCGCCTGTTACGATGTAAATAGGTTTGCCGTTTGGCGCAGCTGCCTGTTCTTTAGTGTTATTGTCTTTGTTCATTGTTTTATTTGCTTATAGTAACAGTTGCAAAGATAATGAAAAAACTCATATCACGACACAAATAGGTCTTAAAAAATCACAACGATGCAAATGACTGCACAAAGCACACATCAGGCTCATTTTATAACACCCGGAATAGCGTCTTCACAATGTAGCAATTTTTATTTTTTGTTTTCTTTAGCGTCGGAGAATTCGTTGGGATATTCCAGCTCGAGGCGCGGGCGTCGCATGGCGCGCACGATGAGCCAAATGCCCGCTATCACAAACGGGATGCTCAGCAGCTGTCCCTGGTCAAGACCGATGGACTCACGCAAGCCCACTTCCCATTGCTCCTGGACGTTCTTGAGAAACTCGACAAAGAACCTGGTGCCGAAAATGCCAACGAAGAACCATCCCAGAATCAAACCCGGGCGCTCTTGAGCGTTGCGTCGCCAGTAGAGCCACATGCACAAGGCAAAGACTAGCAGGTAGCACAGCGCCTCATAAATCTGCGTGGGGTGGCTGGGCTGTGTGAACACGGGCTCGGCGCCTTGCATATACTGGCCTATATTCTCGATGAAACGGAATCCCCAAGGCTGGCTGGTGGGCCCGCCATAAATCTCATGGTTCATGAGGTTGCCAATGCGAATAAGCGCTCCCACAAAGCCAATGGGCACACACAGGCGGTCAAGGGTCCACATCACGCTCTTCTTGGTCACATGCCAGCTGAAGATGAAAATAGCAATAATGATACCCAGCGTGCCGCCATGGCTCGCCAGACCACCTTCCCATACCTTGAAAATGTCGGCTGGATGCTGCGAATAGTAACTCCAGTCATAGAAGAACACGTGTCCCAGCCTAGCGCCAAGCACAGTTGCTATCACTACATAGAAAAACAGCGGCGCGAGCCACTTCTCGGGCGCGCCCTCATGCTTGAAGATGCGGTATACTATCTCATATCCAACGAGAAACCCAATGGCAAACATCAGCCCATACCATCTCACCGTGATGGGACTTGAGATGAGGTTGGGGTTTGCTGTCCAAGTTATAAAACTAATCATACCAAAAATGTCATGTTTAATAATAGGCTACAAAGGTAGTAAAAAACTCTCAAAGTCCAAAAAAACGAAAGCCGTCGCAACCTTCATCCAGTGCCGTCACAACACACAAAACAGCGCACAAAATGTGTAAAAAAATAAAAACTCTCTCAGAAAATGATGATTTTTCATAATTTATTAGTAAGTTTGTAGTTTGGAATAAAAGACAAAAGCACTATTATGAGCCCAGAAGAGGAGAATAAAATAATAGATGAAGCCTATGAGAAGTTGATAAACGGCTATCTTTCAAGCAAGCACCGCAAGAAAGTGGAGAAAATCGACAAGGCATTCAGGTTTGCGCGCCGAGCCCATGAGGGCATCAGGCGTCGTTCCGGCGAGCCCTATATCCTCCACCCCATAGCCGTGGCCACCATTGTGAGTCAGGAGATAGGACTTGGGTCAACTTCGATATGTGCCGCATTGCTTCATGACGTTGTAGAAGACACCGAATACACCCTCGATGACATCAAGTCGATTTTTGGCGATGAGATAGTTGGAGAAACCGGCGAAAAAGTTGGTGACAAGATTGCCAACATCGTAGAAGGACTGACTAAGATTTCGGGCGGCATCTTCGGCGACAAAGCCTCGGCTCAGGCCGAGAATTTCAAGAAGCTTCTATTGACAATGAGCGACGATATCCGCGTGATATTGATTAAGATGGCCGACCGTCTTCACAACATGCGCACCCTGGACTCAATGCCTGCCGCCAAGCAGTACAAAATAGCCGGCGAGACGCTTTACATCTATGCTCCATTGGCCCACAGGCTGGGCCTGTTTGCCATCAAAACCGAACTTGAAGACTTGAGCTTCAAGTATGAGCATCCCGATATCTACAAATCCATATCTGACGATGTTGCCGCTAGCGAGAGTAAGCGTCAGGACTTGTTTGACCGCTTCTCGGCGCCAATCCGTGAACGCCTCGACGCCATGGGGCTGGAATATGAATTCAAAGCCCGCATCAAATCGTGCTACTCGATATGGAAGATGATGCAGGCCAAGCGCATCCCTCTCAACGAGATTTACGACATCTATGCCGCACGCATCGTGTTTGAATGTCCCAAAGACAAGGATGAGAATGTTGTGTGCTGGTCGATTTACAACCAAATCACCAAGATTTACAACAAGATACATCCCGACCGCATACGCGACTGGCTCGCCCACGCCAAGCCCAATGGCTACCGTGCTCTGCATGTTACAGTGATGGGCCCCGACGGTGACTGGGTAGAAGTTCAAATCAGGAGCCGCAAGATGGACAACATCGACGAGCGCGGCGTCACAGCCCACTGGGTTTATAAAGAAGGTAACGGCGAGATGGAAGAAGACAGTCAACTGCGGGGATGGCTGCAAGAGATAGAAGATATCTTGAAAAATCCTGAGCCCAACGCACTTGACTTCCTCGACTCGATAAAACTCAACCTCTATGCCCGCGAGATTACCGTGTTCACCCCCAAGGGCGACATGATATCCCTGCCCATGGGAGCCTCGGTGCTTGACCTGGCTTTCACTCTCCACAGCGAGATAGGCACCCACTGCATCGCCGGCAAGGTAAACCACAGACTTGTACCGTTGTCGCACAGACTCACGAGCGGCGACCAAGTAGAGATTCTCACATCTCAGACTCAACGACCACAGCTTGAGTGGTCGAAGTGGGTGGTTACCGCCAAGGGTAAGACGCGTCTCAACAACGCTTTCCGCCACATGCGCCGCGAGGTTGTTGACAAGGGCGAAGCCACCTTCAAGGAGTTCATGGCCGAGAACAACGCCGAAATCAACAACGAGAACCTCACGCGCATCATCAGCGGTTTGGGAGTTCAAAACAAGGAAGACCTTTTTTTCAAGGTTGGCAAGGGCGACATAGAGCTTACTCCTCTTATTTTCAAGGCTCTCAAGCCAGCATCTCAAAATCTTTTGAGCAAGTGGTGGAAGATGTCATTTGGCAGCAAGAACGAGAAGAACGACAAAGAGCAGGGTAACAAGCCCGCCGCCAAGAAAATCGACCGCAAGAAGGTTTATGTGCTCCGGACAGAGAACGGCGAAAGCAATTACCAGCTCGCCAATTGTTGCCATCCACTACCTGGCGATGATGTTTTGGGCTATATCGACAACGACAACAAGGTTGTTGTCCACAAGATAGACTGTCCCACAGCTATGAAGCTCAAAACAGGATTTGGCAGCCGATTGCTCGAGACAAAATGGGAAATTGGCAATGAAACATTCTTTGCGTCGATCAGAGTTGAAGGCATCGACCGCATGGGCATCTTGCAGGAGATTATCTACTTGATATCGACCAACCTGTCGATAAACATACGTCGTCTCAACATCACATCCAACGCTGGAGTGTTCATATGCGAGATGGATGTTCTTGTTGAGGATGTGAACACCGTCACCAAGATGTGCAAGCGTCTGGGCAAAGTGAAAGGCGTGAGCAAAGCAATAAGACGATCTTAAGAAAGCGCATTTTCCACATAACTGATAAATCACAGAATAATGAAACAATCGGTTAGAAATACCATAATAGTGATGCTCCTGATCATGTTAACGGTTGGAAGCCTGTCGATATTCTTTGGTGGAGGCACCGAGGACTCCCTCGTCTACAACGAAGGCCGTCCGTGGAATTATCCCAAGCTTATAGCCCCGTTCGACATTCCCATCGAGTATGACTCGGTGAGCGCCAAGGCTATAAAAGACAGCATCGACAGCAGCTTCTCTCCCATCCTATCGGTGAATGAGGACATTAAAAAACACTCATTATCCAACATTCAGGACTCACTGAACAACATGACTGGCATTTCGAGCTCCTTCCGAAGCAAAGTCATGTCAATCACCCAGCAGTTGTATGACGACGGCATTATCGACAACCCCACCAAGTCAATGATTAATAACAAGCACATCAAGCAGGTGCGCATCATCAATGACCAGGGCAACGAGTCTCACAACGTTGACGTGAGCGAATTGAAGTCGACGATGGAGGCTTATTCCTATCTTGATTCGGTTCTCAATCTCAACGGCAGCCAAGGCAAGGAACTGATACGTCTGTTATACAACAACCTGTCGCCAAGTTTGATGTACGACTCTATAAAGTCTAAATCACTTCTTGAGGACTCCTACAATATGTCGCTTGCCCCTCAAGGCATGAAACTCGCGGGAGAGCGCATCATTGACTATGGCGAGATAGTGACTCCTCAAACCTACACATTGCTTCAAACCTACGAGCGCTTGAGCGCTGAGCGCAACATCAACACCAAGGGGCGCCGATTCTCAATTATGGGAAATCTTGTTGTGCTGTTCCTTCTGTTGTTTGTGCTTTACTTATACATCAGGATTCTGCATCCCTCCACCTACCGCAGCCTTCGCCACATGGTGTTCCTGTTCTGCTTTGTGATGGTGTTTGTACTGATTGTATATTTGATAGCCCACTTGCGGTCGGGACTGATGTATCTTATCCCGTTTGCCCTCGTTCCTATAGTGATAACAGTATTTTTCAGCATTCCGTTGGGCTTCTTCACCCACATGGTTGTAGTGCTGATCAGCTCCCTTGTAGCCCCCGATGCCCCCGACTTCATTATCATGCAGTTCCTGGCAGGTATCATAGCAATCTTGTCAATCAAGGGCCTCATGCAGCGCTCGCAGCTTATCGTGTGTGCGATTCTCATCTTCATGTGCTACACCATCACTTATGGCGCTCAATACCTGGTTCACAACGGCACATTCAAAGGCTTTGACTGGCATGTGATACTCTACTTTGCCGTCAATTGCATCGTCTTGTCGTTTGCCTACTTTGGCATCTTCATTATAGAGAAGATTTTTGGCTTCACATCACAAGTTACACTTGTTGAGCTCAGCGACATCAACAATCCTGTGCTTCAAGAACTGTCGGAGAACTGTCCTGGCACCTTCCAACACTCATTGCAGGTTGCCACTCTCGCTGGAGAAGCAGCACGCAAGGTGGGCGCCAATGTGCAGCTCGTGCGCGCCGGTGCGTTGTATCACGACATAGGAAAAATCGAGAATCCTGCGTTCTTCACTGAGAATCAAAGCGGCGTGAATCCCCATGATGTACTACAGCCCAAGCAGAGCGCCGGCATCGTAATTTCGCATGTGACCGACGGCATCAAGCGTGCCGAGAAAGCCGGACTTCCCGAGGTTGTCAAAGACCTGATAGCACAACATCATGGCAAGGGCAAGACACGTTACTTCTACAACATGGCGCTCAAGCAGAGTGCTACCGGCAACGTCGACCCCGCTCCGTTCACATATCCTGGTCCCAACCCACAGACCAAGGAAGCAGCCATCTTGATGATGGCCGACTCGTGCGAGGCTGCAGCCAAAAGCCTCACGGTGCCCAACGAAGAAAACATCACCAACTTGGTGAACAAGATCATCGAGTCGCAAGTTGCCGAAGGCATGTTCAACGAGTCACCCATCAGCTTCAAGGACATCAGCGAGGTGAAAGCGAGCCTCATCAAGCGCCTGCTCACCTTCTACCACACCCGTGTGTCATATCCCGACGATGTGAAAGCCGGCGAAGAGATTATCTCCACGATAACCGAGGATAATCTTATCGAAGAAGAACAGCAAGATTAACACCCACACATTGAGCACCGCAGGCAACGATTTTTAGCCCCAGAAGCTGCAAAAAAGAGATAAAAAAAGTTATTTATTAAGAAATAAAAAAGGTGAAATAAAAGATGATATTGAGCAAAATCCTACTCATCGCCGGCATTGTGTTGATGGTCCTAGCGCTAGTGCTGCTTTTCAAGCCATGGTATGTGGCGGCTCTGCCCGCCTATTGCGGCTTGTGGCTATTGCACTGGAGCAACTACACCATGTACCCTATGTGGGTATTCATCTTCTATGGCGCCGCAACACTAATGGTGATGGGCCTCAGGTATCTCTCTCCCAAAGGTGAACCCGACGGTAAAAACACCGGCAACCTTTATCTAGGACTCGGAGCGCTCATGGGATGCCTGCTAGGAATGATCGACCCGCGATTCATGCTTTTGGGCACGATTATTGGCACAATATTGGGACAAATGGCCTTCAGCCGCACACCAAACGGCAAATGGCTGTTATTTTCAAAATCCAATTTTATTCAGTACCTTTGCGCCAAAGGACTGCCGGTTGTCGTGGCTGTTGCCATGATTGGACTGGCAGTAGAAGGCTTCATTTTTGATGTTTAATTAAAATTATTCATAATGAGAACTCAACGCTATTTTATATCTCTCTTATTGACCGTTATTGCTTCGCTCTCGTTCATAACGATGGCTCAAGACCGTTCTAAATACCGTTTTGAGGTGAGAGATGTGGACTTTGAGAAAATAAAGCAAGAAACCCTCGATAAAAATTCCATTTACTACTATCCCAAGCTCGTGCGCTCGTTCAAGAGCAACGATACTATCATGAACTTTGAGGCCTATCGCGAGTTGTATTACGGGTTTGTTTTCCAAGAAGACTACAACCCCTTCCGCGTGACCAATTTCGAGGGCGAGGATGAAGTAGAAGAACTGTATTACCGCCAGAACCTCACACGTGAGGAGTGCGACAAAATCGAGGAATATGCTGTTATGGCTCTCGACAACAACCTGCTCGACATAGACCAGCTCAACAACTACATCTATGCCTTGAAGCAGAAGAAGAAATATGCCCGGGCAGCAGTTCGACAATACCGCCTTGACAAACTCGTTGCAGCTATCATGTCGAGCGGACGCGGCACCGAAGCCGAGCCATGGGTTGTAATCTTCCCCGAGCATGAGTACAACATTATCAACCTTCTGGGTTATGTAGCTAAGGAACACATAGAGATGGATGGCGGCATCGACTGCATCAAGGCAGTGAGAGAAGACGACAACAGCAAGACCAAGGATTTCTACTTTGACGTTGCCAAGATGCTCCAAGAAACAGCACGCAAGTTCCCCGAAGATTTCTAATAGCGCACAAACCAAGTTGAAGGAAAAAATAAAGCTCTGGCTTTCAAAACTCTCGTTTCGCACAGGAGTGATAGTGCTGGCAATGTGTGTGCCATGCCACATAATTTCATTTCTACCCATCATCCCATGGATAAAAGATTGGTGGATTTTTGCAAATATGTCTCCCTATGTCATTGGAATATGGTGGCTGATATGGCATGGCGCAGCCCATGTTTTCCAATACACTGGCATCGCCATCCTGGGTGTTGAAGGCTACAAGCGCGTGAAAGCATTTTTCAAACTCAAGAAGAAAGAAAGAATAGATAAAAAATTGAATACTCCTAATCAAACTTCTTAATTATGAAAAAGATTTTATTGATTTCATTAGTGGCATTATTAATGCCCACACTGTCTGGAGCCAGAGAACTTGTGAATGTTTACATCATCGACAACGATGGTCCTGTAACCAATGTGCGAAACGCCCCTAACGGCAAGGTGGTGGCAACGTTGCCCACCAACGAGGCTTTTGTTGTGACACTGCTCTCGTCGCAAGGCGAATGGTTCAAGATTGACAAAGTTGTGGAACAGTATGGCGACGAAGAGAAGGAAATCACGCTGAGTGGCTCAAAAACAGGCTACTGGATTCATCGCTCTCTTCTCAGCTTCACCATTGCCGGTGACCCTACTGGATGCTTGCGCTCAAAACCGTCATCAAAAGGCAAAGTAGTGAAAATCGCCAGCTCTACCGAGTTAAGTTTTCAACCCATAGCCTTGCAAGGCGAATGGGTGAAAGCCACTACTACCGACGGCAAGTACACCGGCTGGATTCACTGCGACAAGATTTGCTTCAACCCGCTCACAACTTGTCCCTAAAAAAATCACAAAGCAAGGGAAAAGTTAAAAAATATCGCTTTTTAGACAAAAAAGTTGCAATAAATTTGTTTTTATTGCAACTTTTGTATAATTTAGTAGCGTGACGAAAAAACTAATTGCCATCAATTGCTCTGAGTAATGAATGTTATTATCGATAACTTCTTGCAGTATATAGGTTTAGAGCTTAACCTCTCGCCTCATACTGTAACGGCCTACCGCACCGACCTGTGCCAATGGGAAGAATTTCTCACCGGAGGCAAGGAAGAGCTTGATGTTGCAAGTGTGACAACAAGCGACATTAGGGCTTGGCTCGTGCATCAAAGCAGTTGTGGCGACGGTCCACGCACTCTGCGCCGCAAGGTGCAAGCCGTGCGTTCACTCTACAAGTGGCTCATGCGAGCTGGCACAGTGACAAGCAACCCTGCCTCATCGGTCGAAATGGCACGCATCCCCAAGCGACTGCCACAACTGGTGAGGGAGAACAACATTAATACCTTGCTCGACAGCGATATCGACGAGAATGACTTTGAAGAGGTGCGCAACAAGCTCATTGTGATGATGTTGTATGAGACAGGAATGCGCCGTGCCGAACTTATAGGGCTTCTCGACAAGAATGTCGACACCCAGAAAGGCGAACTCAAAGTTCACGGCAAACGTGACAAAGACCGCATAATTCCGTTTGGCACCGAACTTGCAGAGTGGATAGAGAGGTACCGCGAGTTGCGCAACGCCACAACATCGTGCAGCAAGGAGTTCTTCGTGCGACCTAACGGCATGGCGCTCTACCCCACTCTTGTCTACAGGATTGTGGTCAACGCGCTCACCCAAGCCGGTGTCACGAGCAAGCGCAGCCCTCACGTGCTCAGGCATAGCTTTGCCACCTCGATGCTCAACGACGGCGCCTCGCTAAATGGCGTGAAGGAGCTGCTGGGGCACGAGTCGCTCGCCACGACACAGATTTATACACATGTGACATTTAGTGAATTGAAAAATAATTATAAACTCGCCCATCCCAGGGCACTTAAAAAAGGAGGCTAATATGGAAATTAAAGTAAAAGCCATTCACTTCGATGCTACCGAGAAGCTCGAACAGTTTATCAACAAAAAAGTTGAGAAGCTAGTAAAGCATCATGAGGAAATCACCAATGCCGAGGTGACATTGAAAGTAGTAAAACCCGAGACCGCTATGAACAAGGAGGCAAGCATCAAGCTGCTCGTTCCAAGAAACGAAGACCTCTTTGCCAACAAAGTTGCCGACACTTTTGAAGAAGCTATAGACCTCACGGTCGACGCACTAAAACGCCAGCTCGAGAAAACCAAGAAAGACAAATAATCTTAAACTTTACATATTAACACATTAAACTATTGCGCCACACAAACCCTGTGCGGCGCAATAGTTTAATTGTCTCTTGAATTTTGTCGATTGACAATCGCTGCTTTTGTTTTTTCCTGTTGTGCATTCGTATTTGGCTTTTTTATACCATCATAAGCCTTATGTGCATCATCGTTATTAGCTTTTTGCGCTTCTCCCATACCTTTTACAAATTTATTATTATCTGACTTTTGACCACCACTATTGGAGCCCTTACTCCTAATATTATTTGTAGCCTGTCCTTGAATTCTTTGAGCTTTGTGAATAACGTTCCTAGAATCCTGTGAGGCATTTCCACCTCCAGTATTTCCATCGTTTTTGTTTTCGATATTATTTGTCGTCTTTTTATTATGCTGAATGTTCTCATCGCTGATAGTTTCAACTGCTGATAATGAATCGCTGCTCATATACTCGGTAGCATACTTGGTGGTTGCTGAATCATGCCTATGCAAACCCATGCCTGCTATTACAACAATACATAAACTAATCACAATTGCGATCAATAACCATTTCTTGTTATTACCTTTATTCTCGTTTTGAGACATTACTGTGCCACGCCTTGTGGCAAGCCTTGACTTGGGTTCTCTGCCTGAAGTCGTGTTGGCATTTCGCAAAATTGTATCTTCATTTCTTGTTGGAGCAAATGGGGCAACAGGAGCGAAATTCGCTACTGGCACTTTTCCTGTCTTCAGCGACTCATAAATCTGAGCTACATTTTGTGGTCGGTCTTCTGTTCGGTTCCTCATCATCCACGCCACAAGATTCTTGAAATTCTCGCTTGCCCCAGGAGCAAACTTAAAGACGCGAAGGCCTTCGTTCATGATATCATAGGCTGTGGGGGGAGTTTGATTGGTCGACAGATTATAGAGCGTTGCTCCCAGCGAATAGATATCGGACCATGGGCCAATCTTCTTGAGGTCATATTGCTGAACCTCAAAAGGGGCATAGTTTTTAGTGAACGACAAAGTGCTCGACATTGTGGCGTTGCCCGAGGACGGATCCAGCTGCTTGCTCGAACCGAAATCAATCAGGAATGCATTTCCCTCTTTGTCAAGCATGATGTTGCTGGGCTTGATGTCAAGGTGCCACATTCCGTTGCTGTGGATGGCGTCAAGAGCTTCAAGCATCTGAGGCAGTAGGCTGTTCATAAGCCACGACTCGTCGATAGGCCTGTTGTTTGCCTTGAGAATGCCACTCAAAGAACGGCCATTGATGTGCTGCATCACATAATAGGAGGTGTTGTTTTCCTCAAACAAATCAAAAACCTTGACCACATGCGGCGCATTTTCCATGCCCAGCTTCCACAACCTCTTGGCTTCGCGCTTGAAAGTTTTGAGCAGTTTCTCAAACATCTCCACATTCTCGGGATGACTCACACTCACCGAAGAATCACTGTTGCGCAAAGTCACGCCCTTCATGTAGAACTCCTTAATAGCCACATGCTCGTCAAATTCCAGATTGGTAGCCAGATAGGTATTGCCAAAGCCACCGCTTGCTAAGTAATCGTCAATGCGATAAATGCCTCGAAGCACAGTGCCCTTCTGAAGCATCTGGTTAACGTCAGTATTGTTTGTTGCCATAAGATATCTATTTAAGTCCTTTTAGTCTAAAAGGTTGTTTTGTTAATTGTCAGCTTTGCAAATTTAGCCTAAAACCATTAAACAAGCAAGTAATGAGCAAAAAATGTTTCCAACTGGTGGAGAATGAAGAGGCATAACCATGGGGATGATGGCGAAGGGCGTGGCCGTAGGCCACAACGTCCCCGGAGGGGGCGAAATGAGTAGTGGGTGTTTCAAAATTGAGGAGTCACGCTGCACGTGAGAAATATTTCAAATTATTCCAAATCAAACAAATAATTTTTCATTTAAAATCAGTCAATGAAATAATGTTTGATTTTTTATGATTTGTTGGATTTCTGCGCGAAGCGCACTAAACCATAATTATGACACAGTTCCTCATATGGAGTACGCCCCTTTTTAGGGCCTCGAAGAGGGCCAACAACGCGCGTCAGGTCAAATTCCTCTCTACAATAAGGACAAGAAACGACAAGGGCGCGCCTTGATTAATGGCACGCCCTTGTTTTATGAAATGGATAGCTTGTAATGGTCTTACATAGCTCGATTGCCTTGCTGACGCATTTTCTCATAAGCATTTTTACCCTTCTGTTGCTGTGATTGAGAAGGTTTCGATTGCTGTTGTTGCTGACCGCCGTTACCATGTAATCTCTCGTAGGCATTGCGGCCTTGCTGAGATGACGATGATGGATAGTTGTTTTGAGGTTTCTGCGTTTGAGCAGGTTTTTGTGGAGCTGGCTCAGGTTTTTGTACCTTGGGATCAGGCTTGTGCACATCGGGCTTATTAGGAGCTTTGTTAGCATCACCAGTGTTGTCAACATTGCCTTGATCGGTCTGACCGTCGGTAGAGGTTCCATTGTCGGTCTGATCGGTATTGTCGCCCGAAGTGTCACTTGATGTATTATTGTCGGCAGAGGTTCCATAGCTCGAAATCTCGTCGCCAGAGGTGCCTTCCACATTCTCGGTCTTAGGCTTAGAATCGTCCTTGGTCAAGAAATAGTAGGCTGCAGCTCCAATTCCTGCCAAAGCAAGAACTCCAAGGATGATACCAATAATGAGCCCAGACGATTTCTTTTTCTCATCAGCAACAGGGGCAGCTTGCATGGGAGCTGGAGTTGCAGCTGGCGCAGGAGCTGGAACTGGGGCTGGTTGAGGTGCTGGTTCTGGAACTATTGGAACTTCGGGAGTTTCAGGGACCTCAGGAACATTAGGAACTTCTGGAACCTCGGGAGCTAATGGAACTACGGGTTCCTCGGGGACCTCAGGAACTGTTGGCACTACTGGCTCCTCGGGTACATTAGGTACATTAGGTACATTAGGAACATCCGGAACTTCTGGAACTTCTGGAACCTCAGGAGCTAATGGAACTACGGGTTCTTCAGGAACCTCGGGTACTGTTGGCACAACTGGCTCCTCGGGCACCTCTGGAACTGTCGGCACTACAGGCTCTTCAGGTGCTTCGGGAACTACTGGCTCTTCGGGAACCTCAGGCACTGTTGGTACTACTGGTTCTTCAGGTACTTCGGGAACTACAGGCACTACAGGCTCTTCAGCAACCTCGGGTACTGTTGGCACAACTGGCTCCTCTGGAACCTCGGGTACTGTTGGCACAACTGGTTCCTCTGGAACCTCGGGAACTACGGGAACCACAGGTTCCTCGGGAATCTCAGGTACTACGGGAACCACAGGTTCTTCGGGGACCTCGGGGACTACAGGCACAACCGGTTCCTCAGGAATAGCGGGGATATCGGGAACTTCGGGCACATCGGGTGTAGTGGGGACATCGGGTACCAATAATTCGGTGTCTTCTCCACTTGCAGATGCTACTCCAGGCACAGGTGGCACTATTGGAGCTGATGCGTTATTTACGTTCGCTGATTTTGGTTCCACAGCTTGTCCACAGTTCATGCAGAATTTTGCGTTTTCGGGCAAAATGTTTCCACAATTCGGGCATTTATTAAGATCCATAATATAATAGTTTCAAAATTGATGAATATTCTTAGTAATAACGACTTGTATTCTCTTTCTTCTTAGCAGGTTTTGGTGAAGGAGCAGGAGCGGGTTTCGGTGTCTCTTTAACCTTGGGAGGAGATGGAGCCTTTTCCTGCTTGTGGTGGCTGCTTGATGATGACTGCTGTGCCTTGGCAGCAGCATGCTTGTCATCCTTAGAAGAATGCCTGCTTGAGTGCTTGTCATCGTCTTTTGAATTATCTTTGGCATTAGCACTTGCTGCATCGGCCTTTTCTTCGGCAGGTGCCTCGGCTTTTTCATCTCCCGAAACAGCTTCTCCACTTGCGCTGGTTGACACATCACCCGATCCTTCAACGTTCTCAACATCTTCTTTGCTCGAAGAATCACCGCCTTTAGAGTTCAGTACAAAGAGGGTGATAAGCGAACCAATGGCCGCAGCCATTAATATGCCAACGATGAACATCCACATGTTTTTCTTCGATGAAGACTTAGCGGGACGCACCTCTTCTTGAACATAATCATCCTCGTAGAGTGGTTCGGGCTCGGGAACTGGTTCGGGTTCAGGTTCAGGCTCGGGTGCTGGTTTTTGCTTATTATTCTGTTTACCTCCAGCCTCGGCAAGACGTTTCTTGCGATCGGCTTTACGGTTTTCCTTATTATTCTTTTTGCCTTTCTTTGAAGACCGCTGCTTTGGCTGCTCCGGTTCGGGCTCGGGCTCAGGCTCGGGAACTGGTTCTGGCTCCGGTTCAGGTTCGGGAACTGGTTCGGGCTCGGGAACAGGTTCAGGTTCGGGCTCGGGTTCGGGTTCAGGAACTGGTTCGGGTTCGGGCTCGGGAACCGGTTCGGGAACTGGTTCGGGCTCGGGAACAGGTTCGGGAACTGGTTCGGGCTCGGGAACAGGTTCAGGTTCGGGCTCGGGTTCGGGTTCAGGAACTGGTTCGGGTTCTGGCTCCGGTTCAGGTTCGGGCTCTGGCTCTGGCTCAGGCTCGGGAACCGGTTCGGGTTCAGGTTCCGGCTCGGGAACTGGCTCGGGCTCGGGTTCGGGCTCTGGCTCAGGAACTGGCTCGGGTTCAGGCTCAACAGGAGCCACATTTCTTACTGGAACAACGGGAATTACCGGTGTCATTGCCTTATCATCTTGAGATTCCTCGGGCTCTTGAGGGAATATTGGCTCATCCAAGTCCTCAAGGTCTTCAGGATCTTCTTGCACTGGCATTCTTGCAGGCTGCTGGGGCGCCTCGTTTTCCTTTGGCATAAAAGGAATCTTAGGAGTTACCACATTCTCGGCTTCCTGCTGTTGTGCCTCTTGCTGTGCTTGTTCTTCTTCCTCGAGGTTTTTATGAGCCAACCTCAATTTGCGTCCTGCTCTTGAGCGGCGCACAACACCCTTAGCAGCAGGCTCATTATCGTCTTGCTGCCCAAGTGGTTGAAGATTGTCGTTGCTTTTACCGTCAAAAGTGGGCACAATGGGTTTAGCATCGGCCTCGCTTGGCTGAGTGTCCTGAGTGCTTGAATTATCTGGAGGTGTTATCGTAAAATCGCTGTTACCACACACTAGACAGCTACTGTGTCCAGGAGGCACTACATTTCCACACTTAGGGCATCTGATTAATTCCATAACTAACTGATTAGCAGCCAATTTATTCTATCGGCCGCAAAACTATATATTATTCAACAAATTAATATGCAAATTTGATAATAATTCTTGAGAAAACCAAAAAAATTAGAATAAAATTGCTGTCGGTTATTTTTTTTCTTTTTTTATGTAAATAAGATGTATTGAATAATAAAAATATAATTATATTTGCATATTAAAACGAAATATCACCTAAAAAAGAGACTTATGTATCTTAGAAAAGCATTGTTTTTATCACTGTTTGTGCTTGGACTCAGCTCAGCAAATGCCCAGCCCATAGTACACAGCACCAGCGGTGAAGGCTACTTCACTCGTGGAGAGTTGATGAGAGAGAACAAGAATTATGTTGGTTCGACCCACCAGCTCAATCATTACATAAAATATATGCCTGTGACATGGAATCAGGACGTTGAAGCCGAACTAACAACCGCCCTCAACGAGTTTGAGCTTGGCCACAACCAAGCCATCACCATGCTCGAGGAATTCATTGAAAACCATGAATACGAACCTCTCGCAATGGTGGCTCGCGCCAAGTTGGGAGACTATTATTTCTATCATGGCGACTATGAGCAGGCATTACTCAACTATGAGCAAGTGCGCGAGAAAACCCTGGACGACGACAGCGACGAGAACGTCCTTTACCGCCGTGCCTATTGCGACCTCATGCTCAACAACTATGACGAGGCCAAGACAATCTACGACAAGTTGTCGAAGACAAAGCAGTATAGCAGCGCCTCTACTTTCTTCAACGCCTATATCGACTATGCCAACGGCAGATATTCGCAGGCGCTTGATGAGTTTGAGAAAGTAGACCGCTTGGGTGAGCTGGGCTACCAGTCACAATATTACATGTGTCAGATACTATATAAGCAAGGTGATTATAACAATGCTGTGAAACTGGGAGAATCGCTCATCGAGGATAACCAGAATGAATATTTCGCTCCAGAGCTCAACCGAATTGTGGGCGAAAGCTACTACCGACTGGGCAGCAACTCCAATGCACAGCCCTATCTGGAGCGTTTCATTGAACTATGTGACGACGAAGACAGCGACGAGAAACGCACCGCCAGCTATATGCTTGGTGTTATTAACTTCAACAACCGCGACTATCAAAATTCGATTCTCAACATGGCAAACGTCACCGATATTGACGACGCCATGACTCAGAGTGCCTATCTCTATATGGGACAAAGCCGTCTCAAGAGCGGTGACTACAATGGCGCAGCAATAGCCTTTGAGCGTGCCGCCAACATGACATGGGACAGCAACGTGCGTGAGACAGCTTTCTACAACTACGCTATCAGCCAGAACCTGGGTGGAAGAACGCCTTTCAACAAGTCAATCGACATGTTTGAGAAGTTCCTCAATGAATATCCCAACTCGCCCTATTATTCCAATGTTGAGAACTACCTGATTGACGCCTACACAGCCACAAGCGACTATGACAAAGCGTTGAGCAGCATCGCCAACATCAACAACCCAAGCGAAAAAGTGCTTCAGGCCAAGCAAACCGTGCTCTATCACAAGGGCGTTCAACATCTGCGCAACAACCGTCCAAGCGACGCGGCAAGCAGCCTGCAGCAAGCAGTGGACATGGGCAGTAAGGAGAACGACATCTACAACGACAGTAAGTTGTGGCTTGCCGAAGCTCAGTATCAAATGAAAGACTATCAGAGCGCTTCACGCAACCAAGAGGAGTATCTCAAAGCTGTGACGGCACAAGACCGCAACTATGGTATCGCTCAATACAACCTGGGCTCTTCCTATTTCAACCAGCAGCAGTATGACAAGTCGATCGAGGCTTTCAATAAAGCGATAGAAACAAACTCGCTGAGTAAAGATATGACTTCTGAGGCCTACAACCGCATAGGTGACGCCTACTACTACTTGAAGAACTTCAACAGTGCTGTAGAAAACTACTCCAAGGCAGCTCACGGCGGTATTGACGCCTCGTCGGAGTATGCCATGTTGCGCAATGCCATCATCGCGGGCGACATGAATCAATATGAGTCAAAAATCGCCCAACTCGACGAACTGATTGCCAAATACCCCAATTCGAACAAGGTGCCCGAGGCAATGCTTGAAAAAGGTAATGCACAAGTGCTTAACGGCGATTTGAACAACGCAATAAGCACCTATTCCTATCTCGTGAAAAAATACCCCAATCACCCCGAAGCTCGTGAGGCAATGCTCAGAAAAGCACTCACCGAGAAGTCGGCCGACAACATCAATGCCGCAATTACCGACTACTGGAGTGTGATAGAGAGATATCCCGCCAGCAACGAAGCCAAGACTGCTGCCGAGGACCTCAAGCTCATCTATGCCGAACGTGGCGAGCTCACTGCATTCAGCAACCGCTTGAACAAGATTGACGGCGCTCCACGCATCGACGTGAAAGAGGTGGAAAAAGCAACGTTTGAGGCTGCAGAGACCTACTATATCGAAAACGAGAAAATCAACAAGCTCGAGAACTATCTGCGTGACTTCCCCACAGGTGCTTATGTTGACGAAGCTAAATACTACATTGGTCATTACTATTACAACAAGCATGACTATAACAGCGCGCTCGACGCTCTCGAAGACGCTCTAAGCGGCAACGAAGACGCTGCATTTGCTCAACGCGCCATGGCGCTCAAGGGAGCAATTCTGCTCGAGCAGGGAAACAGCGACGAAGCCTATGACGTCTATGAGATGTGGGCCACTAAAGCCACCAACGAGGACAACCTCACAATGGCAATGATTGGAATGATGCGCTCGGCAAGAGAGTCGCAAGCATGGGACAATGTGGTGAACTGCGCCGACGACCTTCTCAACAGCAGCGCTAATCTGAGCAGTGAATTGGAGCAGGAAATCATCCTTTCAAGAGCAATTGCCAATGCAAACAACGGCGACACCAACGCTGCACAGGCCGACCTTGCAACACTTGCCACCAACACTCAGAGCGAGGCTGGTGCTCAAGCAGCCTATGAGCTGGCAAGAATGCAATTTGAAGACGACGAGCTTGAAGAGGCCGAAGAAACCGTCAATGGCCTTATCGACAGCGCAACACCTCATCACTACTGGCTTGCCAAGGGATTTATCCTGCTGTGTGACATCTACTACAAGAATGGCGATGTTCAAGATGCTATCGACACCTTGAAGAGCCTCAAGGAGAACTATCCAGGACGCGAGGGCGAGATTTTCAACGAAATTGACTCCCGTCTGTCGAAATGGTCAAAAAAGAACAAATAAATCAATAGACGGCAATAATTAAGAACAAACAGAATAACGCATAACATATCTATTATGAGTAAAAGAATAATTTGTGCTGGAGCGGCTTTGATGCTTATGATACCCATGAGCACCATGGCTCAAACAGGCAATCAAGACAAGACCGACCTCAACAAGGTGGTGAACTTGGAGCGTGAATTTGATCCCGTGAAAAAAGAAGTGGTCAAGAAGACTGTTCTTCCACAGGAAATAAATAAGAGCAGCAAGGATGCTGTAGCGCCACAATTCAGCGACTGGACTGTGCCAACTCTGGTTCCCGTTGACATCCCCACGATGCTGCCTTATGGCTATCGCACGCTGCACAACTTCTCCAACCAGCGCGGATATCTCAGCATTGGAATGGGAACCTATCTAAATACTGTGGCAAACGTTGGCTATCGAGCTATTGATAAGGATAACGAGCAGCTTGGTGTGTGGATGCAGCACAACAGCACATGGCTCGGAAAGAATACCACAAAACTCATTGAGCAACCATCGCTGCGCCAAAAACAGCGCTTCAACGACAACATTTTTGGAGCGAATTGGAACAAAGAGTTAAAAAAAGGCACTTTGGCCCTTGACGGACGACTGCACTTCGACAGCTTCAACTACTATGGCGGCTTCAGCGAATATTTGAAGAACAACAAGGCTGCATTCTACGAGGCTCGTGTCGATGGCAAGTGGAACAGCAAATACAACCTCAACGGAGATGATGCTATAGAATATGAGGCTAATGCCACAATCGACTATGCCGGTTTTGACAAGTCGCACCTTGAGGGCATCAGCGGAGCCAAAGAGTTCTGGCTCAACTCTTCGATTGAATGCGGTTACAATCTTGAGAAGATTGGTGATGTGGGATTGCTTTTTGGGTTGGATGTTGTGAATTTTCGTCGTCATGACATCTTTACCAATGCCGCTAGCGACAAAACCTTTGGCATTCTCACCTTGAATCCCTACTACAAGTTCTCTAACGATATCTTCAGCGCTAAGGCAGGCGCCACTGTCAATTTCTCGTTTAACGAGGGCGCGCCAGTGCGCATTGCACCCGATCTCGACTTGAGATTCAAGATTATAAAAGGCATAAACCTCTTTGTTCAAGCTACTGGCGGCAAGGAAATAAACCACCTGGGTGATATGCACGATGATTATCGCTACAACGACCCGCTGGCAAACTATGATCTCACCACCTATGTGCCTTTTGACGGCAAAGTGGGCTTCAACTTTGGTCCTTTTGTTGGTTTCACAGGGAAAATTTATGCAGGCTATGGATTCACAACTGGAATGCTTGACCCAATTGTGCCGGCAGCCAACTCAGGAACATTTAAAGAGGTTCTCGACCTGGAGAATCCAACCCCCGACGGACCAAACTCTCCTTACTATGATGCCAATCAATATGCTGCCGCCATCTACAAGTCGACAAAGTGCAAAGGCGCATACATGGGTATTGAGGCTAGTTACAAATACCGCTCACTCGCCGAAGCCAAATTCTTGTTTGCCCACACATTTGTCAACGATGAAGAATATGTTGACGGCATGCGTTACACAGGATATTCTCTTGGTAATGATGGACCTGCCAGCATTTGCCACTTTGAGGTGAAAGTATGGCCCATCAAGCCTCTCACTGTTACCGCAGGACTACATTGCCGTGTCAACCGCTCGGCATTCACCCGTGAGTGGATATATCCCGTAAAAGACGAAGAAGGCTTTATTATCAGCGACGGATATTATAAATATGGCTCAATCGAAATGAAAGATGTTGTTGACCTGCAAGTGGGTGCCCGCTACAGCTTCAGCCACATCTTCTCGGTGTGGGCTCAGGCCAACAACTTGCTGTGCAAACAGTGGGACATCTTGCCTGGACAGGGAGCTCAAAAGATTGGACTCATGGGAGGTATCTCACTGAACTTCTAAGAGTTTCACACTAACACATAAAACTAATGGCTGTGAGCACTACTTTCACAGCCATTTTTTTGAAAAACACAATTTACATGACACGAACCATTAGACACGCCACAGCCAGCGATGTTGACCGCATCATGCAAGTGCTAGAAGCAGCCAAGCAGGTGATGCGGCAGTCGGGGAATGCGCTACAGTGGGTCAACGGCTATCCCACAGAGGAAGCTGTGATGCATGACATTGAGCATGACGGAGCTATAGTGATTGAAGACGATGGAGTGATTGTCGCCTACTTTGCCATGTTGCCTTCGCCCGAGCCTACCTATGCCAAAATCTACGACGGCCAGTGGCTCGACTACACACTACCCTATCACGTGGTCCATCGCATTGGAGCTGTGCCCACTGCGAGAGGAATCTTCAAGAGCCTTATCGACTACTGCTTCTCCATAGACCCAAACATTCGCATCGACACCCACCGCGACAACAAAATAATGCAGCACCTCCTCGCCAAGCACGGTTTCCAATATTGCGGCATCATTTACCTAGCTAACGGCGACGAGCGCCTTGCCTACCAACAAATCAAACACTGACAACACATTATAAAGAAACTGGCTTGCAGCAAGTAGCGCAAGCCAGTTTCTTGTGTGGATTATCTAAATAGATATTTATTATCCGTTGTGCTTCTTCATAACCTTGATGAGGTCGATAACCTTGTGGCTGTAGCCAATCTCGTTGTCGTACCAAGATACAACCTTCACAAATTTGTCGGTCAGGTATACGCCTGCGTCGGCATCAAAGATTGAAGTGCGTGGGTCGCCAAGGAAGTCGCTAGAAACAACCTTATCCTCGGTGTAACCCAGAATACCCTTGAGCTCGCCCTCGCTAGCCTTCTTCATAGCAGCGCAGATGTCTTCCTTAGAAGCAGGGTTCTTCAAGTTAACGGTGAGGTCAACAACGCTGACGTCGAGAGTAGGAACACGCATCGAGATACCAGTGAGCTTGCCGTTGAGCTCGGGGATAACTTTACCCACAGCCTTAGCAGCGCCAGTAGAAGAAGGGATGATGTTGCCAGCAGCAGCGCGGCCACCACGCCAGTCCTTCAAAGATGGACCATCAACGGTGCGCTGAGTTGCGGTGGTAGCGTGAACAGTTGTCATAAGACCGTTCTCAATACCAAAAGCGTCGTTCAAAACCTTAGCGATAGGAGCAAGGCAGTTGGTGGTGCAAGAAGCGTTAGAAACGATAGCCTCACCAGCATACTTGTCGTGGTTTACACCGCACACAAACATAGGAGCTTGACGTCCGTCATCACCAGCCTTAGAAGGAGCAGAGAGAACTACATACTTAGCGCCAGCCTGGAGGTGTTTTTCGGCACGGTCCATAGTGAGGTAGAGACCGGTAGATTCTACGATGTACTCAGCACCCACTTCGTCCCACTTAAGGTCGGCGGCGTCTTTCTCGGCAGTTACACGAATCTCGTTGCCGTTAACGATGAGCTTGTTGTTCTCAACATCGGCCTTGATTTCTCCATCAAAAATGCCATGCATGGTGTCATACTTGAGCATATAGGCCATGTAATCAACTGGCAGAAGGTCGTTGATACCAACTACTACTACGTCATTCTTGTTAGCCTCCTCGAGAGAAGCGCGGAAAACAAAGCGACCAATGCGGCCAAATCCGTTAATACCGATTTTAATTTTACCCATAATTTAATAAAAGTTTAATTAAATAATTATTATTACCTAAAATTTATTATCTTTGCACAAACTATTGCAATGAGGGTTCAAAAATCGCTCTTTTTATTGCATTAGTATTTTTCGGCTGCAAAATTAATACATTTTTTTGCAAAATGATAGTCATTTCCAATAAAATATTGATTGAGTCGGCCCCAATTAAGAATGTTTAATAGTTTATACACATTGTTTGAGTTCACTTAATTTATTAATTTTTAAATATCTACATCACTATGGGTTTTGTAAAAGAGTTTAAAGAGTTTGCCATGAAAGGCAACGTAATGGACATGGCCGTTGGTGTAATCATTGGCGGCGCTTTTGGCAAGATTGTTAGTTCTCTTGTTGACGACGTGCTCATGCCAGCAATTGGAATGCTCACCGGCAACGTTGATTTTACCGGCCTGGCACTCAAGATTGGTGAAGGTGAGGGTGCTGCTGTACTCAAGTATGGCACATTCATCCAGAATGTCATCGATTTCCTAATCATCGCACTGTGTATTTTCTTGATGATCAAGGGAATGAACAAACTCACCAAGAAGAAAGAAGAGGAGCCCGAACCAGATCCCGAACCCAGCAACGAAGAGAAGCTGCTCGGCGAGATTCGCGATCTGCTCAAGAAGGACAAGTAATCTTTACTTGATTTCTAATTAAGAAAAACACGCTGCATCGGGCTCACAATCTGCCTGATGCAGCGTTAATTTTGTGTTGTCATGAATTAAAGTAAATATTTTTTACAGTTGTTGATGCAGTATTTTGCCCTTACTTGTGTTTATAGGGTGAGTGTCACTAAATGTCTCGCTGGCACCTTCATGTGCCATTTTAGGTGGTTATTTTTACCTTTTGGGTAAAACAATATGACATAAAAATACTTTTTTTTAATGTTTTTTTGGGATTTACAATAAATCTGCTTACTTTTGCGATATGTTTTGTGACAAAAAACAATACTTTATATTTATTTCATTTTAAATAGTACTATTATGAAGAAATTTATCAGTCTTTTTATGAGCGCTGTGCTGCTCATTTCATTCAGTGGTTGTAATTCAATGAGCAAGACCCTCCAAGGCGGTCTTATCGGCGGCGGTAGCGGCGGTGCTCTTGGAGCAGGTATTGGTGCATTGATTGGCAAGGGCAAGGGTGCCGCTATTGGTGGTGCTATCGGTGCTGTTGCTGGTGGTGTTGCTGGTACTCTGATTGGCAAGCACATGCAGAAGAAAGCCGACGAGCTCGCTGCAATCCAAGGTGCTTCGGTTACTACCGTTACCGACAACAATGGTTACACTGGTATCCAGGTAACATTTGACGAAGGTATCCTCTTTGACACTGGCAAGTATGCCCTCAAGACTCCTGCAAAGAATGCCTTGACTCGTTTTGCAACTTCGCTGAAGAACGACCCCAACACCAACGTTCAAATCTTCGGCCACACCGACAACACTGGTTCGCGCGCAGTTAACGAGAAACTCTCGCTCAACCGTGCCAACGCTGTTAGGGATTATCTCGTTAACAGTGGAGTAGCAAGCGGCCGCATGGAAACTTATGGTCTTGCTTACGACTATCCAGTAGCAAGCAACGACACCAAAGAAGGTCGTGCACAGAACCGTCGCGTTGAGGTTTACATCACTGCCGACGAAACAATGATTCAGCAAGCCGAAGCAGGAACTCTCCAATAATTTGGAAATCCTGATCAGCTAAAAGCACAGCACGGTCGGCAACCCATCATGAGGCGGCCGACCGTGTTACTTATTTATCAACCATACAACCTTCATTGATGAGACTTAAAAGAACGCTTCTCGCACTTTTTGTAACAGTTGCAACTGTCACGGCTTGCGCTCAAGACTTTACCAATATTGATACGCTCAAGTTCTATGACGCACTGCGCTTTCGTATGATAAACAAGGGATGGGACAATACCCTAACCCCTTTCACACGCATCCCCGCCACTCTCAAGGACAGCGTACGCGAAACGTTATGGCAACGAGCACAGAATTCGTCAGGTATAGGATTCCGCTTTGCCACCAACAGCCACTGTGTGGCAGTGCGCTACAACCTCATGAGCAATTTCCACATGGCTCACATGGCCGACACGGGTATCAAGGGCACCGACCTCTATATCCTTGACAACGAAGGAAAGTGGCGATTTGTGAACTGCAACCGCCCCTACCGCGACTATAATTATAAAGGAGAAGGTCCTCGCAAAGACTCAATCCAGAGCAAAGTCTATATCGACAAGCTCGACGGCGAGTGGCATGAGTACATGATTTACTTGCCACTCTACGATGGCATCAACTGGATAGAAATTGGTGTGGAGCCAAGCGCCGAAATTACTCAGCCACGCGTCAACAGTCCGCGCAAGGAAAAGAAATTTGTGTTCTATGGCACCAGCATCCTTCACGGTGGCTGCGCCTCACGCACCGGCATGGTGGCAACAAGTATCCTCCAGCGTGATCTCGATGTGGAATGCGTGAACTTGGGATTCAGCGGCGAGGGAAAAATGGACAGTTGCATGGCTAGAGCCATGGCGGCGATACCGCATGTCGACGCCTATATCCTCGACCCTATACCCAACTGCACCAAGCTCATGTGTGACACCGTGACTTACGGATTCGTCAACCTACTGCGCACGCTGCGCCCCGAGGTGCCTATTTTCATGGTAGAGGGTCAGGAATACAGCTACGAGCGGTTCAGCGGCTTCTACAGCCAATATCTGCCCGAGAAGAACCAAGAGTATCACAAAAACTATTTGAAACTCAAGGCCGAAAACCCTCGCAACCTTTACTATATCGACCGCAAAGACCTATATGGCCCCGACTGCGAAGGCTCGGTCGATGGTATCCACCTCACCGATCTGGGCTTCTACTACTACGCACAGAAGCTCAAACCTTACCTTGAGGCCATCCTTAACGGAACTCCAGTGCCTTTCCAGGACGAAGAATAAGAGCTACTAGAAATTGCTAGGAGTGGCTAGGAATAGCTAAGTAAGACGTCTTTTAATCCCTTTGACTCCTTTAATTCTTTAAAATTGAAAATAATGAAAAAAATACTCACATCACTCATACTGCTTGCCTGCTGCGCCATCGTTGCCCAGGCACAGATGCCAGCTGCTGTACAGCGCAACCTTCCATCTATCATCAAGGAGTGCAATAACAATAAATCGTCACAAGAATTGGTTGATTTGTACGCATTTGTTGATGTTGACGGCGATGGTATCAAAGAATTATGCACTGCCGACTACAACAAGAAGTATATGAGCACCTTCAAGATTAGTGATGGACAGGCCACTCGCATCAGGACCATTCCACAGGGTGATATTGACTGGCAGCCATTGTTCTACATCTACAGTAGCGAGGGACGCGACGCCAGCCTAGACATCACACTCAAGCACCGCCCGCTGTTCCTCAACAGTATTCAAATAGCCAAGAACCGCTTCACCACCGACAACGAGACATGGCTCACCGAAGGCGTTGACGTGGGTAAGATGAAAAGAACCTATGACCGTATCATTTTCAAGCCACATGTGGGTAACGCCAAGTTTGTGAGCGAGAAAGCCACAGGCAAAAACGGCCTTTTCACTTTCGCCCTCACCGATGCCGCTATGAGCAAGAAGATGTTCCGTGGATACAGCGACTTTCAAGCCACACCGTTCATCGTGCCCCAAGCATGGCTCAAGGACCATAATCCTCTTAACTATACCCGCTGGCTTCAAGGTGAAAAGGAGAAATCTGCCTCAAGCGATATAACTAATATAATCAGCCATTCTTTTGGAGGACGCAAGATTATAGCATCTAAATGGATTGCCAGCTGCCCAACTAACGAGCGCGACTTTTATATGGTACTCTTTGCACCCGAGGACAACAAGGGCCTCATGGCAATGGTGTGCGTTGCCGAAGGCGAAGTGCAGTCAGCCCATAATGAATGGTATGAGCTCTCGGAGGACAACAAATACACCCTCAACGGTCAGGACTACGACAAAGAACTTTTCTTCCACGCCCCACAAATCATGGCGATGGTGGCCACTCCTGCAGGGCTTGAGCTATATGTGCGCTGGAACTCTCTCGAAGGCATACACTACTCTATTTGGCGCGAAATAGATAGCGAGTGGATACAAATCCAAGATGACTATCAATACCTGCAAGCTTGGTAGGCGCTTCGTTAGTGAAACGTGGATCGAGGATCGAGGATCGTGAATCGGAGATACTATCCACTCAATATTCTCAACTATAAACGATGAACTAATAACTATAAACAAAAAATGTTACATAACGAAATAAACAAACACATCGCCGCTGCGATGAAGAGCCGTGACACCAATCGCCTCTATGTGCTCAAGATGATTAAGGCTAAGTTCCTTGAGTTCCAAACAAGCAAGGGTTTCAAAGAAGAAGACTTCAACGAAGCCAAAGAAATTTCCATCATCCAAAAGATGGAAAAGTCATGGAAAGAAGAGGCAGAACTCTTTGACAAAGCCGGACGCGATACCAGCGAACTAAAAAGCCGGCTCGCAATCCTCCAAGAGTTCCTACCCAAAGAGCCAGAACTTGATGACATCGTCGCAATGATAAAAGAATCGGGTATCGAGCCACAGATGAAGAACATGCGAGCCATCCTCGCTTACGTCCAAGCACAATGCCCCGCCGCAAGCGGTAAGCTCGTGAGCGAAACTCTAAAACAAATTAATGCGTAAATTCAATCCTCTATTTGCGCAAATTGTTCTTAAACAATAAAACACAATCACAGGTGCCGGAAAGTTCAGAGTTTCACTTTTCGGCACTTAATAGTACAATCAGCTTTGTAACCACATCACGTATAGACATGCTGTATTTTAAGTCACGTTTGATGCGTAGCGTGCTTTCTTCCATATAAGCTTTCTTGTTGATCTCAAGCATCATAGACTGATAATAAAACGGACACTCGGGCGTTTCTGAATTACTGTAAGGATCATTGATTCCCACCTTATATCCATTTTCTTCAAAAAGATTTACCGCTGTTTCAATGGTCGTCTTGCATGGTTTAGACCAGTCCTGATTAAAGCCTATGCAAATGTCAACGTCGCTCATGTGACTTGGAAAAGAATGGCAGTCAAGCAACAGGGCATTTTCACAAAGATTGTATCGCAGCTTGTCTTGATGGCTATGCCACAGATTCAAAAGAGAATCTACCCTGTCGGCTGGAATAGAACGAACATAACCTTCCATGTGTTGGTAAAGAATACCTTGCCCTTGTTTTTCCAAAGGGTCATTCCAAAGCCTTTCGGCATCCACAATAAATCTTGAATAGGGAAACCTTACAGTTCTCACACATTTTTTCCTGCACCCGTGAAACAAATAATCGGTATGCCAATCAGTCCATTTCAAAACAATGTCATTGACAAACTTATCATCTATTTCCCAAAAACTAAGTTGATTGTCATACAAGCCTTCGATTGAGGCGTGAGGTTCGTTAAGTACAATTCTATTATACTGCATATCGTTATTTTTTTAGTTAATAATCTCTTAACTCACATCATCTTACCACCGTGGCATAACGTAAGGCTCGGTTGGTGTGCCTGAAGCACTCTTGATGCAAAATCTTTTGCAAAAGTAACAAAAAAAATACTACTTTCTTTAAATATATAGCGTTTTTTTATAGCACAAATGCCTTCAATCATCTAAACCTTTTCTCTCAAAAAAAGTCCTAAACTATGAAATTGTTTATAATTATCAAGCAATTGTACGAAAAATCTTTGTATATTTGCGCATCGAACAATTAGCAGACTCAAAAAAAGAGGAGAGTAATGACAATTAAACTATATCCTCGATAACTTGTCTACTTTGTATATTAACTTTTAAACTTTAATAAAAATGAAAAAATTAGTATTTTTAGCAGCAATGATTTTTGCATTTGCTGTGGGAGTTAACGCAATGTCTCCCGACGACAACCTGACTCAACTCTCTAAGGACACCAAGGCTAAAACCGAGGCAATGAAGAAGTATAACGATGCTCTCAAAGATGAAGTTAATGCCACCAAAGATTTAGAGAAGGCACAAAAGAAGATTAGCGATGCCGATAAAGAGGTTGAGAAAGCAAAACAAAAACTTAAAGATGCCGAAAACAAGGTGAAAGATGCCGAGAAGAAGGCCGAAAATGCTCGCAAAGACTACGAGAACAAGGCCGAGAAGCTCCAAAAAGCAAAACAGAAGACTATCGAGACCAAGAAAGTCATCGACCAAATGGACGGCATCATCGTCAACGACGGATATAACAGATAATTTCTCACAACACTCAATCATCACAAGTCGAGCCTACTAAGGTTCGACTTGTTTTTTCTATAACATTTTTTATCATCTCTGGGCAATGTTTAAGACAGAAAAGTATTATCTTTGTTGATTGAAAAAATCAATAACATGAAATTATATAAAACATTTATCCTCGCTCTGCTCACCATCATGATTGTGCCGGCTTGGACATGCCAATACGGGCGCATTCGCTCCAATGAGAACAAGAGTGAAAAACCAGATACTGCCGTAGTGGTAGGTGCCGAACGCACTGGCGAGTATCTGTCTCTTCTAAAAGGCAAGCGAATAGCACTGCTTAGTAATCAAACCGGTGTTGTGGGAGCAAAGCACGACAAGCACACCCTCGACCTGATGCTCGAGTTGGGGCTGAACGTCACCACAATATTCTCTCCCGAGCACGGCTTTCGTGGTAATGCCGACGCTGGTGAGCACGTGAAGAGCAGCGTTGATGAAAAAACGGGTATACCCATCGCTTCGCTTTACGAAGGCAAGTCGCGCATGCCTTCAAAGGAGACAATGGACCGTTTCGATGTCATCGTCACCGACATTCAGGATGTTGGGCTGCGTTTCTATACCTATTATATAACTATGGTCAACATGATGGATGCCGCTGCTGCCTACGACAAGGAGTTTGTGGTCTTTGACCGTCCCAATCCCAATGGTATGTACGTTGATGGCCCCATTCTTGACATGAATCTCAAGAGCGGCGTGGGATGGCTGCCCATTACCACTGTGCACGGCATGACGATGGGCGAAATAGCGCTAATGACCAACGGCGAAGGATGGCTAAAGGAAGGCAAGAAGATAAAACTCACCGTTATTCCATGTGAGAATTACACCCATCAGACTCGTTACGAGTTGCCTATTGCTCCGTCGCCCAACCTGCCAAATATGCTCTCTATCTACCTTTACCCTTCCACTTGCTACTTTGAGGGCACGCCCGTGAGCTTGGGCCGTGGCACCGATTGGCCTTTCCAAGTATACGGACATCCCGACATGAAAGGCTACGATTTTTCCTTTACACCCACCAGCCGCCCAGGCGCCAAGACTCCACCACAGATGGACAAACTTTGCCACGGTGTGGACCTTCACAACCTCAACGCCGAGGACGTGATAGCAAAAGGCATGAATCTGGAATATGTTATTGACGCCTACAATAACTTGAAGATTGGCGACAAGTTCTTCACTCCGTTCTTCGACAAGCTTGCCGGACGCACCTATATCCGCGAGATGATTCAAGCTGGCAAGAGCGCCGACGAAATACGGGCAATGTGGCAAGAAGACGTAAAAAACTTCAAAGAACAACGCCGCCCCTATCTCCTGTACCCTGAATAAACTTAACACTTAAAACTTATAACTTAACACTTAAAATGACAACTCCCTGGATTATCATTGCCACAATAGCTGGCTATTTCATCTTACTTTTCATCATCTCATGGCTTGCTACCCGCAAGAGCGACAGCAAAGACGCACTCACTGGAGGTAACAAAGCGCCATGGTTCATCGTAGCAATAGCCATGATAGGCGCTCCCATCTCGGGAGTTACTTTCATCTCGGTACCAGGTATGGTACTCGCCAAGGGGTTCAGCTACTTGCAGATGGTGCTAGGATTCATTGTAGGCTATTTTGTAATAGCCTATGTGCTAATCCCGCTTTTCTATAAACGTAAGTTAGTGTCGATTTATGGATACCTTGAGCAACGATTCGGTGCCAGCACTCACAAGAGCGGAGCATGGTTCTTCTTCATCAGCAAGATGCTGGGAGCTGCAGTACGATTCTATGTGGTGTGCGTGACTTTGCAACTGCTCGTGTTTGATCCACTGGGGATTCCTTTTATCTTGAACGTAATTGTCACAACGGCACTTATATTCCTCTATACTCTCCAAGGCGGTGTTAAAACTGTTATATGGACCGATACCCTCAAGAGTTTCTGTCTTATTATGAGTGTTGTGCTATGCATATTCTTTATCGCCAAAGGATTGGGATATGACTTCTCACAAATGTGCAAAGCTGTAGCTGCCGACGACACTTCACGCCTGTTCTTCTTTGACAATCCTAAAGAAGGCACCTATTTCTGGAAGCAGTTCATAGCCGGTATTTTCATGGCAATCGCCATGACCGGTCTCGACCAAGACATGATGCAGCGCACTCTTGCCAGCCCTAATGCCAAGGAGTCGCAAAAGGGAATGATAGTGAGCGGCATCACTCAGTTTTTCGTTGTAGGACTATTCCTTATTCTGGGAACACTGCTCTCAATCTACGCCAAATCTAAAGGCATGCTTCCAAGCGACATGAGCAACTATAAGAGCGACGAGCTTTTCGGCTCAGTAGTGTGGAGCGACGGAATGCCTGTCATTGCCGGAATACTCTTTGTTATAGGCTTAGTGGCAGCAGCCTATTCAGCAGCGGGTTCAGCATTGACCTCACTTACAACATCTTTCACTGTTGACATTCTCAGTGCAGATAAAAAACAGAACGACACCAAACTTGCCTCTACTCGCAAGCTCGTTCATGTGGCAATGGCAGTAGTGATGGGTATCGTGATAATTGTGTTCTATGCCATCAGCAACAGCGATGCAATCAGTGCAGTATATTCCATTGCAAGTTATACCTATGGACCCATTCTCGGCCTCTTTGCCTACGGTATGATGTGTAAAGCTGGCGTTCGCGACCGTCTGGTTCCCATCGCGTGTATCGCAGCACCTATTTTGAGTTGGATTATACAATGGTGGCTCAAGGAGCAATTTGACTATACCATTGGCTTCGAACTCCTTCTGCTCAACGCTGCACTCACAATGCTAGGATTGTTCATCTTCAAGAAAAACAACTCAAAAGTCACTGAATAACAAATGGCTAAGAATGTCATTAGCAAATACATCTGGTTGGTCGACACCATTGAGCGATACGGCTCAATAACACGTGAGCGGCTCAACGAGTTGTGGATGAAGAGCGAGTTCGGCAACGGGGAGCCGCTGCCGCGACGTACTTTCTACAACTACCGCAATGGCATCGCCGACACTCTGGGCATAGACATTGAGTTTAATCAGTCGACCTACGAGTACTACATATCCAACGACGGCACCGAGACGGCCAGTAAGCGGCAGCAGTGGTTACTCGACTCCATGTCTATCAGCGGAATGATTACAAACTCCAACGATTTGTCTAGCCGCATTTTGCTGGAGTATGTACCCTCTGCTCGAGAGTTCCTTCCTATCATAATCGATGCCATGCGTCAGAACCACAGCATTCAGTTCAGCTACAAGAGTTACCGGCGCGTCAATCCTCAAAAGGGAATTATCATCGAGCCTTATTTCGTCAAGATTTTCCAGCAGTTATGGTATGTAATAGGCTATAACGTCACCGACAAGAAAATCAAGACCTATTCACTCGACCGAATGAATGATGTGATAATTCTAAACAAGAAATTCAAGGCACCACGCGGTTTTGTTCCCGAAGAGTTTTTTGCCGACTGCTACGGCATCATCACCAATCAGGACGAGCCCAAACGCATTGTCATCAAGGCCGAATCCACTCAGGCCAAGTATCTCAGAGCGCTGCCGTTGCACCCGTCACAGCAGGAGGAGATTCACGACCACTACTCCATCTTCTCCTACACAATGCGCAACACCTACGACCTGCGTGAGCGACTGCTGTCACACGGTAGCAGCATCGAGGTACTGGAACCTCCTGAATTGAAGGCTCAAATTATTGACGAGCTGCAAAAAGCAATTGAAAACTATAGCAATAAAAAATAACTTGTTAACTTTAATTTATATTTATGGGTAATAAACTTGCCCGTAGCCACAACTAACTTTGCAACATCAAAACATAACAACATCATGAAAATAGGAGACAAAATACCCGAGATTCTGGGACATGACGCCCAGGGCAACGTGATTAAGGCGAGCGACTTCGCAGGTAAAAAACTCATTATTTACTTCTATCCCAAAGACAACACCCCTGGCTGTACAGCCGAGGCGTGCAGTCTGAGCGATGGCTATGGCAAGCTGCTCAAAGCGGGGTTCGCACTCGTGGGCGTGAGCAAGGACAGCGCGGCTTCGCACGAGAAATTTGCCGCCAAGCACAATTTGCCATTCCCGCTCATTGCCGATGTTGACTTAACACTCAACCAAGCCTTTGGCGTGTGGCAAGAAAAGAAAATGGCAGGACGCACCTACATGGGCACCGTGCGCACCACCTTTATCGCCGACGAGCAAGGCACTATCATCCATATCATCAACAAGGTGAACACTAAGGACAGCGCCAACCAAATACTTGACCTGAATTTATAAACAATTTAAAATATAAGACATTATTATGAACGACGAACTTTTTAACCCCAAAGCTCAAGAAGCTATGGAGCAACCACAACGCGTGGCACCATCGGCCGAGAAACTCAAAGCCCTGCAAGTGGCTATGGACAAAATTGACAAGACTTACGGTCGTGGCTCGATTATGAAGCTTGGCGACGACAACATCGAGAACGTGGAAGTGATTCCCAGTGGCTCGATTGGACTAAACTATGCACTTGGAGTGGGAGGTTATCCACGTGGACGCATCATCGAGATTTACGGTCCCGAATCAAGCGGTAAGACCACCCTCGCAATCCATGCCATTGCCGAAGCACAGAAGGCTGGCGGTATCGCTGCAATTATCGATGCCGAGCACGCTTTTGACCGTTTCTACGCCGAGTCGCTAGGTGTTGACGTAAACAACCTCTGGATTGCGCAACCCGACAACGGTGAACAGGCCCTTGAAATTGCCGACCAGCTCATACGCTCTTCGGCAGTCGACATTGTGGTGATCGACTCGGTGGCAGCACTCACTCCAAAGGCCGAAATTGAAGGCGAGATGGGAGAAAGCAAGATGGGTCTACAGGCACGCCTCATGTCGCAAGCACTGCGCAAACTCACTGCCACTATCTCCAAGACCAACACCACCTGCATCTTCATCAACCAGCTGCGCGAGAAACTGGGTGTGCTGTTCGGCAACCCCGAAACTACCACTGGCGGCAACGCCCTCAAGTTCTATGCCTCGGTACGCATCGATATCCGCCGCATAGGCCAACTCAAAGACGGTGACCAAGTGATTGGCAACCTCACCCGCGTGAAAGTTGTTAAAAACAAGGTGGCACCTCCATTCCGCAAGGCTGAGTTTGAGATTCTCTTTGGCAAGGGAATATCGCGCACAGGAGAAATAATCGACCTCGGTATCCAATTCGGCATCATCAACAAGAGCGGAGCATGGCTGTCCTACGAGGGCAGCAAGTTCCAAGGCCGCGACAACGCCAAGCAACTCTTGGAGGACAACCCTGAACTAGCCGAAGAACTCGAAGCTAAAATCTTCGAAGCCATGAAAAACCCACAAACCAAGAAGAGATAACTCTACTAACCCTTTTCTTCTTAACAATGCGGTGCGCACCAGTCAATGGTCACGCACCGCTTTTATTTTGTTTTTCTGTTACCTGTGAGTGTTCAAGCCATATTTTTACCTTTCTCTTCTTGGGGAGTGATTGACATACTCACCTTGGCCTCATCCCACTTTTTCTTCACTTCTTCTTTAGGTATAACGGTGTTGTTGATTTTCAATTCCAGATTGTTGAGAATAACATATCCCAGTATTGCTGGCATCGTCTCGAGTTTTGATACAAATTTTTCCTCATCAATAATCAAATCTATGCAGCACACATTTCCCTCAATCTTGACATTTTTTACGACACCATTAGTTTTGAATTCGTGGATTTGAGCGATAAAAACTCCCGAAGCAGCACAAAGGTTATGCTCCTCATGCGACATCTTCATAAACCTCGTTGCCTCACTGGGAGAGATCGTATAGGTCTTATCTCCTTTTGATGTTTTTACCACCACTTTGAACTGAGCGCCACTTTGTTCCATCAATTTAAAGTAATCTTCTTCTGGGCTTCCTCCTTCTTTAGTGTCTAAGGATTTCCCAAGAACAATGGTATTGACACCATTGCTAAACAGGGAGCCTATGACATAAGGTTTTATCCATTTATCAAAACTGAAATTGGGTACCAAACTAACATCTTTGTCAACAGTCATTCTAATAAGTACATCCTTTCCTTCATAGCACATGGTATCGGGACTGAATCCTGGACCATTAGGCTGATATTTACCCATTTTCACAAAGTTTATTGCTAGCAAATTCGTTACTTCTTCAAGCTTTTTGTTTTGCTTGCATGACACACAGCCCATAGTTAGACACAAAGCTGCTAAAGCCAATATTATCTTTTTCATTGTTCTGTATTTATTGATTTATAATTGCTTTTTCAGAATTTCTCAGCTTGCCACATCATCGCAGCAGTTTTAGCAGCATGATGAGTGCATGCGTGGTGGCACGGTCTATCACTTGAGCACGACTGCCATTGAAGTGGAAACACTTGCTCGTGACGATGTCGCCAACCTTTGCCGCAATCCACACGGTGCCAACGGGTTTCTCGGGAGTGCCTCCGCCTGGGCCTGCCACCCCACTTGTAGCCACCGAGCAATGAGTATTGCACACGCGACAAACACCTGTCGCCATCTGTTCAACAACTGGCTGGCTCACGGCGCCACACGCATCCAACGTGCCAGAATCAACCCCAAGCACATTTTGCTTAACATCATTACTGTAACTCACTACGCTTCCCATGAAATAGTCACTGCTACCTGCAATTTCGGTAATCACATGAGCCACATTACCGCCAGTGCAGCTTTCGGCAGTCGACATGCTGAGACCAAGCTCACGCAACCTCTCCCCTACTATCTGCGACAATGGCTTGTCGCCATTGGCAATGATGCTGTCGCCCAAAATGCTGTGCAGCTGCTCTGAAAGGCGTGCCATATCATTGGCAATCACCTCGCTATTGCTATGAGCACCTGTGAGCCTGAGTCTTATAACGCCTTGATTGGGAAGATAGGCTAGATGGATATAATCGGGCAACTGCTGTTCAAAGGACTCCAGCGTCTCGGCAAGTGCGCTCTCAGCATAATCGATAACGACAAAGGTGCGGTACTCAATATCGAGATCGCTGTGGATGTGTTTTACCAACTCTGGTATAACTGCGCGCTCCATCATGGCTTGCGTTTCTTGCGGCACACCAGGCATCGACACCAGCACTTTGCCATCACGTTCAAACCACATGATGGGAGCTGTTCCAACCTCGTTCTGAATCACTCGGCACGACGACGGCACCATTGCCTGGCCAGCTGTGAGACGGTTCATTTCCAAACCTCGACGTCGAAACATCTCGTCAACATTGCGCTTCACATCCTCGTTGAGAATCATTTCGCCACCAAAATAGCGGCACAATGTCGCCTTGGTGATATCGTCCTTGGTGGGACCTAGACCGCCTGTCATAAGCACTACATCGGTTTGAGCAAAAGCCTCGTCTATTGCACGGAAAATCTCGTGCTCGTCATCGGCAATCACTTTTACGCTCTTTGCCTCCCAGCCCAGTGGCGATAGGTGGCGGGCAATCCACCCCGAGTTGGTGTCGGTCACCTGCCCTATCAGCAGTTCGTCGCCTATTACTATTATAGAATATTGCATAATTAATGTTGTTTTTGTTTCTCTCGTTTGAGAATCGATTCAATGCGTTGCGCCAGTGTGGGATGGCTGTATTCCATCCACACTACGGCGGGATGAGGTGTGAGGTTGGAGAGGGTGTTGGCGCTCAACTTTTTTAACCCCGAAATTAAATGTTCTCCATGGCCATGCTTGGCTGCAAAGGCATCGGCTGCATATTCACCTTTTCTCGACACAGCATTGATAAATGGATCCAATATCAAGTCTATGGGCGAGAACAGTAGCGAGAAGGCTATCAACGACAACGCAAACGAGTGGTCGCGCTTACCGCCAAGGGCATGTGAGAGTTCGGGATTGTCGACAAGCAGCGAAAATACAAACAGGTTCACCGCCACCATAACAATGCTCATAATTGTGTTCTTAATTGTGTCGCGGTGCTTGTTGTGTCCTAGCTCATGGGCAAGGACAGCAACTATCTCCTGAGTCGACAACTGCTCAATAAGAGTGTCGAAAAGCACAACACGTTTTTTGCGCCCGAAACCAGTGAAATAGGCATTAGCCTTTGTGCTGTGTTTCGAGCCGTCCATGACATATATATTCTTTATCGAAAAACCCATGTCTATTGCCGCATCTTCTATAGCACTGCGCAACTCGCCCTCTTCGAGCGGTTTTTGCTTATTGAACAAGGGTACAATAAGATTGCTGTAGAACAGTGAGAAAAAGACTATGAAAACGGCACACACCAACGTAGCCCATATCCAGAACGATTGACCCAGGTAGCTATAGAGCAAATAGATTACACTCAACAGCACTGCTCCCAGCACCAGAGTGAGAAGAAAGCTCTTGAGAGCATCAAGCCAAAACGTGGTTTTTGTAGTCTTATTGAAACCAAAACGCTCCTCAATCACAAAGGTGTCGTAATAGCTGAAAGGTATACTGATAATCGCCGATACTACCGCATAGATGCCAAAGAATATCAACAACTGCAACAGCAGGCTGTGACTCCACTCGGTGCATAGATTGTCGAGCCAACCCAACACGCCAGGAATGAGCACAGCAAGGGTGATGGCGAGCGTGACAAGACGCTCTATCCACCCCAAGCGCTTATTGGCGCGCATATAGTCTTGCTGCTTGCGGTATTTCTCTTCGTCATATAGCCCTTTGAGCACCTCGGGCACCGGGTGTGTCATCCATTTGCTGTTGAGCCACGACAACACGCTGCTCACAGCAAACTCAAGCAATACAAACACTAATATCAGTATAAGTAAAGGATGCATCTTTAAATGTAAAATGTTAAATTTAAAGTGTTAAGTTTCGATTCCCTATCCCTGATTAAATCACCACTCTTGCAAAGGGAGGGGCGGTGATGTCGCAGGTCTCGCCGTTCTTGAACTTGAAGTAGCCGGCAACAGCTATCATGGCGGCGTTGTCGGTAGTAAAGGTGCGCTTGGGAATGAATGCCTTGATGTGACGGCGGTCGCAGTATTGCTGCACCGCCTCACGCACACCGCTATTGGCGCTCACACCGCCACCTATCGCTATCGTCTTTATGCCTGTATCCTTGATTGCTTTGCCAAACTTATCCATCAATATGTCAATAATGGTCTTTTGCAGCGAAGCGGCAAGGTCAGCCTTATTCTCCTCAATGAAATTGGGATTTAACTTTAGTTCATCGCGCAAGGTATAAAGAAATGAAGTCTTCAAGCCACTGAAGCTGTAGTTATAGCCATCGATATGCGGTTTTGAGAACTTAAAACGAGTGGCATCGCCTTGCTTGGAGAGTTCGTCGATATATGGTCCTCCAGGATAGGGAAGGCCCATAACCTTGGCGCACTTATCAAAAGCCTCCCCTGCAGCGTCATCGATGGTCTGTCCCAGTATTTCCATATCGTTGGGCGAATCAACCCTGATAATCTGTGAGTTGCCGCCGCTGATGAGCAAGCACAGGAAAGGGAAATCAGGAACCTCGGTGTTCTCGTCTTCCTTGATGAAATGAGCCAACACATGACCGTGAAGGTGGTTCACATCGACAAGAGGCACATTCAATGCCAATGCCAGTCCCTTGCTAAATGAAGTGCCCACATGCAGCGAACCAGGCAATCCAGGTCCACGAGTGAAAGCGATGGCATCGATGTCTTTTTTGTCGATGCCAGCTTGGCGTATTGCCTCGCTCACTACTGGCACAATGTTCTGCTGATGCGCACGGGAAGCAAGCTCCGGCACCACGCCACCATATGCCTCATGCACCTTTTGGCTTGCGATGACATTGCTCAACAACACGCAGTCCTTAATGACTGCAGCACTGGTATCGTCGCACGACGACTCAATTCCAAGTATTATCATTTGTTCAGTTTTAAATAAAATATAGTACGAAGCATATGGCTAATTATGCAGTGTGAATTATGCATTGTGAACTGTCTACAGCCAGCCGGCGCTTTTATACCACTCTACAGCCTCGTGGATGCCCTGCTTGAGGTCATATTTCGCTTTGAATCCGAAGTCTCGCTCTGCATCGCTTGTGTCGCACAGCCAGTTGCGCTGCTTGAGGATGCGGAACTTATCGGGATTTAGTGTGCTTGCTTTGCCTGTCACTTTTCCCCAGAATTCTGCCACATGGCACACTATCTTCACCACCCACAACGGGCAAGTTACTGGTATCACAACTTTCTTGCCAAGCTCGTCACACACTATCTGGCGGAACTCCTGCTGGGTGTAGCTGCGGTCTTCGCTCATGAAATAGGCTTTGCGCTTAGGGCCAGCCTCAAGAGCATCCATCACACCTCGAACAAGGTCTTTGACATAGATAAAGGTGAGCATCTGCTTCTTGAACCCAACACTGAAGTCGAAACCTCGCTTTATGCTCTTTATCATCAAGAAATAGTCGCGCTCATGGGGGCCATAAACGCCTGTACAGCGAAATATTGTGTAAGGGAAATCTTGCTGCATCTGCAAGTAGGTCTCACCCTTTAGTTTTGAGGTGCCATATCGAGTGTTTGGAGCAGGAATATCATCGCTCTTGAACGCTGTATAGTTCTCCTCGTCGCCAGGTCCCATTACGCTCAAGCTGCTCATCATCAGGAACACTTCGGGCACCGCGTCAAGCTCTTTCAGCTCATCAACAATAGCCTTCAAACAGCCATAGTTTACCGTCTCAAAGTCGAGATAATTAGTAGCTTTGGTGAGACCCAAGTTGTGGACAACATAATCCCATTTGCCATTCTCTTCAACATGGTTCTTGAGTTTGTTGTGCAGCGCCTCTTCATCGGTGAAGTCGAGTTCAAGGAAGCGAATGCGCTCGTCGGTGAGGAATTTGCGGCTGGTTGTCTTGCGTACTGCCGCCCAGGTCTCGTAACCACGGCTAAGCGCCTCTTCAACCAAATATCCGCCTATGAAACCTCCAGCTCCTGTAATAAGTATCTTCTTTATCATCGTTCAAGTACTGTTTTCACTTTGTCAAGTATCAATTCGGGGCTAATATCTTTCATACAGTGATAGTCGCCGTAGCGGCACTTCTTGTTGCCATAAACCGAGCACGGACGGCAGTCAAGGTCAAGCTGAACGGTGTCCTTAAGCGCCTGGTGCCAACCCATGAATCCACAGGAGGGATGGGTTGCTCCCCACACGCTCACTACAGGAATCCCCACAAGCGACGCCAGGTGCATATTGGCTGAGTCCATCGTGAGCATAACATCACAGTGGTTGAGCAGCGCCAGCTCATCGGCAAACGAGTGCTTGATGTGCAGCAGCGACAACACATTGCTGTAACGCATCATGATTGGGTCAAGAAGCTCGCGCTCTTTCGCGCCACCACCCATCAAGAACAGATAGCAATGCTCCCATCGCGACATTTCGGCTATAACGAGCTTCATCTGCTCTAATGGATATTCCTTACCCTTGTGTTGTGAAAACGGGGCGATAGCTATCCATCTGTCGCCTTTTTCTTTGGCAGGGACGATAGGACTCTTGGGCTTCTCGCCTTGAGTATAAATACTCGTGAACTCCTCGCCTAGCTTGAGCCCGAGGGCGCTGAATACAGCTTTGTAACGTGCATGGGTAGACACAACTGGTTGATGCGACTTTCCTTTTGTGAGCTGTCGTTTCTCTTTGTGGCCTTTATTGATAACAGCAACCCTCACGCCCTTGCGCTTGAATGTCGCAACCATAAGCTTGGTTCGGAGCACATCGTGCAAGTCGGCAACAGCGTCAAAGTCATAACGATGCTGCAAGTTACTGGCAAGTTTTACAGGTCCGGTAATCCCCTTGTAATCGTCTAAGTCAATGCCTAGAACAATCAAGTTTTCAGGGCAGTTCTCAAAGATTCCCTGAGCCATCTTGCGGGTTGCGAAGACAAAGCTAACCTTGGGATTGGCTTTACACATCGGGTAGACAATGGGGATGGTCATCGCCACATCACCAAGTGCCGAGAATCGAGTTATGAGAACTGTTTTCAGTGTATCACTGTTATTTTTTGCCATACAAAACGGGATTGGTCGACGGATCGTTATACATCTTCATCTGTCGGTATACTTTCATATATTTTCGACCTGCTGCTATATCATCGAGAAGTTGGTCGATGGCTGTGGTCAGGTCAATGCGTTGCTCAAGAAGCACATCGAGCTTGCTCTGGCATTGAGCTTTGTGCTCGGGCGATGCATCGGCGCGCTCTACCTGCTCACGCATGTGATAAATCTTCAACGCAAGAATCGACAACCTGTCTATTGCCCATGCAGGACTCTCAGTATTGATTGTAGCATCAGGCAGAATTTCAACACCTGCATAAAGCTCGCGAAAGTAGCTGTCTATCTTTTCCACGAGGTCGGTACGGTCTTGATTGCTACGGTCGATGCGACGCTTAAGTGCCAGTGCATCAACAGGATTGATTGCCGGGTCGCGGATTATGTCTTCAATGTGCCACTGAACGGTGTCAATCCAGCACTTTACAAAGAGATCGGCCTCAATTGTCCCCTCGGCATAAGGATTGGCGACTTGCGCGTCAATGTCGTCGGTGACGTGATAGAGTTTTATTGTCTCATCAAATAGATTATTTGAATTCCAGGCAAATTTCATATTTCTTATATAAAAACAATTTGCAAAGTTAATAATAAAATAGGATTTATTATGCTTTGGTATTAAAATCCATGTGTTTTAACCAAAATGGACGGTTGCGACGTCGATAAAAGGCATGCGCGCCCATAGGCAGCTTGCCATTAGTAAGACGATAAGCAAAGTCGGGATGCCCCTCAAAAGCAAAATGTGCAGCAGTGATGGCATCTGGTATGTTCAAGCCTGCATTCCACTCTTCATTAGCTCTCACACCCCAAACCACATCTTCAAAACATGAAACATCGTCGGCATTGGAAACGATGTTTTCAATCTCTTTACGATGATTATCTATCACTTGTAGCATTGCATCAACACGTCGCAACGAGAAACCACCATTTCCAACCTTCCATTTAATAAGTGCAGGACTGAAACCGCCCTTAGCGCGTGCCCATCCACGTCGTAATATGTATACGGCCCTTCTCGGCAAGTTCCATCCTTCCACATCACTTTGAGCTGGAAGCCAAGGGGCACCTATGTAGTCATAGTCAAGTGAACACCAATAATCAAGGTTATCGCAAAAAAGTGCCACATCGGTTTGGCAAATGAGAATGAAATGTGACTTTACAAAACGAGAATAAAACTCATGGCTGAGCATCAAATGGTTGTAACCCTTTCGGCCTTCAAAAAACTCGGGTGCGAAACGTTCTACGCGACATCTGCCTTTGTCTAATCCCAATAGTTCACTGAGAGGTGATAAGTCTAAATCGTTAGGACATACTACAGCAATATCTCGTTCTGGCGATAGCATTTTCAAGTTACGTGTTACAGCCCACCGCTCAATTTCGCTCAGTGAGTTTTGGTATAATGGAATAACAACCGTTACAAGTTGCTTCTTGTCATTCTTGTTATCAATGCTGGGCATACGTAAATTATTTTAGCTATAGCTTAAGCGTCAATGCATCTTATGTCAAATATTGTCAGAAAACTTGAGATGTGCAAGATTTTTTTTCAATAATTCAAGTCCAAAAGTCTATTTATACTTTACAATCCTCAAGGCTGTGCGGCGCACTTGGCGACGAAGTTTGCAGGTGCTTATTCCGCGCTCTTGTGCCACAGTTTTCAGCACTTGTTTGATATTGGCTGACGGTTCGTCGTCGGTCTCCACAAGCAAGTGGTCCAGAGGGGTGATGGCGAGAGCCGAAGCGTTGAACTTGCTTCCAAACGACATATAAAAGCCCGCTTCCACAAGCTCTCGCGCAACGTTCTCGTTACCCCTGAAACCATGTATCACCCATGCCACATCGTGTGCTCCAGGGTTTTCGCGCCATAGTTTGAGAACTTGTTGCGAGGTGCGCACGCAGTGTATCACCAGCGGCTTGCCTGTCGAGGCGGCAATGTCGATGTGAGCCTGCATCACTTGCTCCTGCAACTCGAGCGGAGCGCCCTTGAGAGAGTCAAGTCCCGTCTCCCCTATCGCTACCACCTGATAGTGATGCGCCACCTCCTCAAGTCGTGCAACCTTCTCTTGCCAGTCGTCACCAATGTGCCATGGGTGGATGCCCACCGAGTACACTTTTCCTGGCTGCGGATTAAAATCGTCAACATCAACGCTTATCAATGCTTGCTCGGCATCGACATCATGACTGTGGAAATTGGTGATGATGGGCGGCACTGGGTCATAGCCATGACCGCCCCAGGGGTTACAGCTGACGATGCGCTTGACAGCGAGCCATAAACCCTTGATGGGACCATAGATCTGAATAGCTTCAACAGCATAGTTGCTGCATGTAGGGGTGTAACGGCACGCAGGTGGCATGAGTGGTGAGATGCACTTCTGATAGAACCTGATAGGCAGGATGAGCAACCACTTGAATATGTTGCCAACGCTCAGTTTCATGCCTCTGTCTCTTGTATTATAGCCGATGAAATCTTGTCCAACAATTCCTGCATACTGCGCTCGATGGTAACGTAGTTATACTCATGGTTGGCAAGCCAGTTGAAGCCAATGAGAACCGTCTTGCCTTCTTGAACCACGCCATCAAGAAGACTGCGGTTGAGGCGATAAGCCTCGCGGGTGCGACGACGCAGCAGCACGCGGTCCACAGCATGGCGTATCCTCTTCTTGGGGATTGATATTAGAAAACGCGCAGCCACAGGATGCCTGTCCTCATTGCAAGGAACGGCAAGCCACACAGCACGAAGCGGATAGGCAATTATCGAGGAGCCTTGAGCGTACAGCTTTTCAATCTCTATCTTGCTGCACAGCTTCTCGCTTTTATATAATCTCTGTCCCGACATAAGTATAACAACTTTCAGACTGCGAAATTACAAAAAAACATCGCTTCTCACCCTAAAAAACTCAAAAAAACGAGTTTTAATAAAAACCTAGTCACTCCTAGCTACTCCTAGCCACTACTATCATAAAACACAAATGTGCATGGAAATCTATGAGATTCCATGCACATTTACAATTAAAAAAGTTATATCTATTAGTTAATGATGTCGAAACCGGTGTAAGGCTGGAGAGCCTTGGGGATGCGGATGCCCTCGGGAGTCTGGTTATTCTCGAGGAGGGCAGCCACGATGCGTGGCAATGCCAGAGCCGAGCCGTTGAGGGTGTGGCACAGATGAGTCTTCTTGTCATCGCCACGGTAGCGGCATTTGAGGCGGTTGGCCTGATAAGTCTCAAAGTTGGAAACTGAGCTAACCTCGAGCCAGCGCTTCTGTGCAGCACTCCACACCTCGAAGTCGAAGGTGATGGCGCTAGTGAAGCTCATATCACCACCACAAAGCCTGAGGATGTGCCATGGCAGCTCAAGTTTCTCGAGCAGGCCCTGAACGTGGTCCTTCATCTCCTCGAGAGCAGCATAACTGTCCTCGGGACGCTCGATGCGAACTATCTCCACCTTGTCAAACTGGTGCAGACGGTTCAAGCCACGTACATCCTTGCCATAGGAGCCAGCCTCACGACGGAAGCAAGCACTATAGGCGCAATTCTTCTTGGGGAGGTCTTCCTGATTGATAATCACGTCGCGGTAAATGTTGGTCACAGGTACCTCGGCAGTGGGAATGAGATAGAAGTTATCGACTTGACAGTGATACATCTGTCCTTCCTTGTCGGGCAGCTGACCGGTACCGAGACCCGAGGCCTCATTGACTACCAAAGGAGGCTCAATCTCTACATATCCCGCCTTGCCAGCTTCGTCAAGGAAGAACTGGATGAGCGCACGCTGCAGCTTCGCTCCCTTGCCCACATAGACAGGGAAACCTGCACCTGTAATCTTAACGCCCAGGTCAAAGTCGATGAGGTTGTATTTCTTGGCGAGTTCCCAGTGTGGCAGCGCGTCGTCGCTCAGATGAGGCTCCGGTCCACCAGTCTTTTCCACCACATTGTCCTCGGCAGTGAGGCCCTTGGGCACACCTTCGTAGGGGACATTGGGTATAGAAAGCAAAATCTCGGTTATCTCATTGGCGGCTGCTGTCATGCGGTCGTCGATTTCCTTGTTGGTGGCTTTGAGCTGTGCTACAGCGGCCTTGGCCTGCTCGGCCTCGTCACGCTTGCCTTGCTTCATGAGAGCACCAATCTGCGACGCCATCTTGTTGAGCTGTGAGGCATTGTCGTCACGCTCCTTTTGAGCGGCACGGCGTTGCTTGTCAAGCTCTACCACTTTCATGATGGGCTCTCTTGCATCAAAATTTTTCACTGCAAGGCGCTCAATCACATGTTCGGGATTCTCGTTGATGAATTGTAGTGTTAACATTATATTGTCTAATATTTTTTTTTCTTGGGTTATGTATTAATCGTTGAAAGAAATGGTTGCTGTTGTGCTGCTTGGTTTCTTCTTTGCCAGTGGCGATATGGGTTTGGGAGCAGCTGGCTTGGAAGGTGCATTCTGCAGCTCGCGGAACACGTTCTTAACCTGCTGGTCGCGCTTGAAGGCTGGATTCTTCTCGAGCAAGTCGACAATCTCATCGTTGTCGATATCCTCGGGACGCAGCACGATGTATTGAGCCTGGGCACGCTCCAAGTCGAGATCATTGAACTTGTCGCCATACTCCAGCTCTATGCGGCTTGATGTAGAAGTTGCAGCCTTCGACTCACTCTTCTTATCACCCTCGGCGATTGCAGCCTCGGCATCGAGTGAAACGTTGAATCCAGCTGCCAGCATTGTAATCTTCACTTTCTCGCCCAGAGTGTCATCGTAGGCAACACCCCAAATCACGTCAACCTCGTGAGTGAACTGAGTCATGAAGCGGCGCATCTCATCAATCTCACTCATTTTAAACTCATTTTTGGCTTTGGAAGAGAAATAAAAGTTCATCAAAATCTTCTCCGAGCCATATACATCGCGGTTCTTGAGCAATGGCGAGTTGAGCGCATCCTGGATGGCCTTTGTCACGCGCTGCTCGCCCTCGCCATAACCCGAACTGATGATTGCTACACCACCTTTACGCAAGGTAGTGTTCACATCGTTGAAATCGAGGTTGATGTATCCGTCCACTGTAATCAGCTCGCTGATGCTGCGGGCGGCAATCGAAAGGGTATCATCGGCCTTTCCAAAGGCGTTCATGAAGTTCAAGTCGGGGTAAATCTCGCTCAAGCGCTCATTGTTGATAATGAGAAGAGCGTCGACATATTTCTGCATCTCGTCGGCTCCGCTCAACGCCTTGATAATCTTTTTCTTTCCCTCAAAAAGGAAAGGTATGGTTACGATGCCTATGGTTAGCACGCCTTTCTCACGCGCTATGCGTGCCACCACAGGCGCCGCACCTGTACCTGTGCCTCCACCCATACCGGCGGTGATAAAGACCATCTTGGTCTCATCGTCGAAGAGAGAGGCAATATCTTGCTCGCTTTCCTCGGCAGCTTCCTTGGCAAGCTCAGGCTTGTTTCCTGCTCCTAGTCCAAAAGTGGTGTTAGGACCAATGAGCACACGGTTGGGAACCGGAGAGTTGTTAAGCGCCTGCCTGTCGGTATTCATCACCACAAAGGAAACACCATTTATATTTTGCTCAAACATGTGGTTGATGGCATTGTTGCCACCACCACCAATTCCTATAACCTTGATAAGATTAGGAACATTTTTGGGTCCAGATTCCTTCTTGAATCCTGGATCATCTTCTATCTTATCAAAGATGTTTTGCTGCTCAACAATTGGAGTTTGCGCATTGCCAAATCCTATAGTGGAATCATTGCCGATATTTTCAGTATTTTCCATATATCTCAAAATTGAAATGTTTCTAAATAATAAATTGAACTAAATGCTGATAAGCCATGATTCTATTCATCGTCCTCTGGCTCATTTATCATGCTCTCCAGTTTCTTGCGAGCTTTATCAATCCAAGAAGGTTTCCTGTGACGCGATGGCTCCTCACGGTATGAGGACGAAGGTTGCGCACGCTTTGGACGAGGAGCAGGTTCTTCGGGTCTAAATTTTTCATAATCATAGCCGCTATCTTCGTCACGCTCTTCTCTCATTGGAGATTCATATTCCTCTTGCGCAAAATCGCCATAGCTGTTACGACTCACGCAAGAATGTTTTTTAGGAATTATTTGAGAAGCCTTCGAGAGTAAGGCAAAAATCTGCACATACTCGGCACGATTGATGTTATGGTCAACAATGTTGAGCGACTTGGGATAAGTACCAACGCGAACTCTAAGTTTCACCTCATCCTCAAGACGGCGTGCAAAGCCTTGGAGCTGAGCACCTCCACCTATCAGCACTATATTGTGAAGATCTACAATCTTCACCCCAGCATACTGAATCTGCTGCTTGATGTTGGCAATAAGCTCTCCAGTTCTAGCAACTATATAGTTGGCAGCATCGCTTGAGCTCACTCCCTCGATCGACACATGCTCCACATTCTTGTCGAGCGGATTGCTGATGTTTTTCTTCACTCTCTCGGCAGTGTCTTCAAGAATGTTGAGTCCTGTGGTTATATCGCGAGTGATGTTACGTCCACCCATGGGCAATGTGGTGAGATAAACGAGCGAGCCGTCTTTATATATCGATACTGTTGTTGTCTCGGCTCCCAAATCCACAAGCATGCATCCAAGAGATTTCTCCGATGCCTCAAGTATCTCATCGGCTACTACCAATGGAGTCACAAGGTAATCTTTCACCCTTGTTCCTCCACCCATCACCCTCTCCAAGTTGAGCTTGAGCGTGGGTTTTGCAACAATGAGGTTGAGCTTGATGTTGATGTTAGAACCAAACTGTCCACTCGGATTCTTTGTCTCATTCTTGTCAACATAGTAGGTTCGAGGCACAACATCTATTGTCTCATAATTCTTGATGGGGTCTTTACCTGCCTCCCTGATGATGCGGTTGAGAACATCGTCGGTAATGGGAACTGTAGCATCAAGATTGTGATTCACCTCGGTGGGCTCGCTGTGAAGCGAACGTCCACTGAATCCCACATAAATCTCCTCGATTGTTCCATCCACACGGTTCTCAAGTTTCTTGATGATATTGTTGATTGCGCCCTTTGTGTTTTCCACATTCTGTATGCATCCGTGACGAACGCTGTTGACGAGCTTCTCAACTTCAAGATGATTGACCTGCACATATCCCGAAGGAGACTTTTCGGCGATAGCGCCCACTATTTTGGAACTGCCAATCTCTAATGCTGCTATATATTGTGTCTTGACCATAAAAGTGTGTTGATAGGTGTAATATAATATATATGTTTAATTTCAATTTTATTTTTTTCCAGGCTTGGCAACAGGCTTAGTTGCTGCTGGCTTGGCGGTTGCTGCCGGTTTTGCCGCTGCCGGTTTATTGGGAGGGCTCTTTGCTGGAGCAGCTTGCTCTGGCGGCTTTTTCTCGGGAGGTTTTGACGGCTGCGCAGCCGGCTTCGACTCGGCAGGCTTAGGTGAAGAAGCTTGAGTAGCAGCCGGTGTTGTCGACGGAGCCTGTTTCTCCCGTGTCATCTTATTGACAGGCGCCCTGCTGTTGTCGCTCACACGCATTGTGCCTGGGTCATCGGCTTGCTCGTCATCCTCGGGGTTATATTCCTGAACCCTCTCAACCACCTTGTCGCGCCTGGTAGCCACAATCTGATGATTCCACTTTACCGAGATGGTGTCATAGTACATCCACCCCTTGACGGGCATCACCTTCTTGTAAAAGAGCTTCAGCTTCGCAAACTTGTTGGCGAAATTGTCGCATCGTCCCATGTTCACCACGTGTCCGTGAATCGATGGCACGATAAAAATATTGTTGCTGTCTCGCATGCAGTACATCGTCACCAGTGCATTAAGCGAGGAGTCGCTCTCCACATACTTAATCATGGGCAACAAACGAAGCGGACTGAACTGCTTGGTGAAATGCCCCTCAACTATGGGAACATCGGCATAGAAAGTGGTATTTGCACGCATGATTTTCCCTTTCTTGTTGAGATAATAGGAATCATCGCCGTCAAAGACCCTCATCACCGGCACTATCTGTGCCACCTTGATCTTGAGGCAACCTCCATCCTCAAACAAGCACTGCACCGACTCGATATATTGTGACTCCGACAGCTTAGCCTCGATGTCCTCGACATTGATTTGCCAAACGGGCTTCCCCTTGACAATAATGTGCTTACGGTCCATCTCCTCCAAAACGCCTGCAGGTGTGACAAAATGGGTGCTGTCGTCGTTTATCACCTCTATCCTTATCTCGTTACACACCTCGTCACGGCTTTTGTCACGAGCCCACAAGATACCCACTATCATGAGCGATGTGAGAACAATTAGCAATATGTATCTAAAAATTTTCAACGAGCTTGTTTCTTTACCTGTTCACAAATTTCGGGCAACAAATTGATAATGTCGCCTGCTCCGAGAACCAATAAAATATCAAAGTTAAGCAAATGTATTGACTTAATCAAATTTTCCTTGCTATAAATAGATTTTTTTTCACATTTCACATCTTTTAATATAATTTCGCTGCTAACTCCTTCTATTGGAAGCTCGCGAGCGGGATAGATGGGAAGCAATATCACCTCGTCGGCATGAGAGAGAGCCTGGGCAAACTGTGGCGCGAAATCGCGGGTTCGAGTGTAAAGATGCGGCTGGAAAATGACTGTCACTTTGCGACCGCGGTACAACTCACGCACACTCTTGATGCTTGCCTCAAGTTCGCTAGGATGATGAGCATAGTCATCAATAACGACCTTACCGTTCTCTCCCGGCTCTTTAAGCCAGAACTCAAAGCGACGCTTAGGCCCCATGAACGAGCCTATTGCAGAGCGCATTGCCTCGGGATTGGCATTCACCAGTCGACATGCCGCCATTGCAGCGATTGCGTTTTCGATATTGATGTCGACAGGCACGCCCAATGAGACATCTTCTATAGTCTCCCATGGTGTCACAAGGTCGAAAATTATCTCGCCGTTGCCCTTGCGCACGCGTGCTGCATGGAAGTCGCCCTCATTCAACGAGTAACTGTAGACTTTCACTCCTTCGGCCACCCTCGGTTTCAGGTCAAGCCCGGTATGTACAATCAGAGCTCCATCGGGCCTTATGAGTTCGGTGAAATGAGCAAATCCCTCAAGATAATTCTCATAATTGCCATATATGTCGAGATGGTCGGGGTCGGTCGATGTTATCACAGCCACATAAGGCGTGAGTTGATGGAACGAGCGGTCAAACTCATCGGCTTCTATCACCGAATAAGAACTGGTTGACGATAGCAGGAAATTGCTGTTGTAGTTGCGCAGCACACCTCCCAGGAATGCGTTGCTTCCCACACCGTCAACTTGCAAGATGTGGGCCGCCATGCTCGATGTCGTGGTCTTGCCGTGAGTTCCCGCAAAGCACAAAGCCTTGCTTCCTTGAGTCACCAACCCCAACACACGCGCACGCTTCACCACCTCAAAGCCATTGTCCCTGAAGTAGCACAAACCCTTGTGATCGCTGGGAACTGCTGGGGTGTAAACAACGAGTGTGCTGTCCTTGTCGCGGCAATAGTCGGGAATGAGACTTGGGTCCTCGTCAAAAACTATCTCCACTCCCTCCTGCTGCAAGGCAGCGGTGAGTTCACTTGGCGTACGGTCATATCCCGCAACCTTCTTTCCCTGAGCTAGGAAAAAACGCTCCAGAGCGGCCATTCCAATACCGCCGGCTCCAACAAAATATATCGACTTGTAATCTATCATCTTAAGGAATGAAATATTCAACTAATTAACATTATCTTGCGATTTGCAGAACTTTGTCGACGATCACTTCGGCCGAGTCACGCAACGCCATTTTGAGGACATTCTCGCTCAACTTCTCCAGGATTGGTTCCTGCTCTATAGTATCGAGCATCACGTCAACAAGCTTTTCTACAGCATCGGCATCGGCAATCATCAGTGCTGCGTTGCGGTCCACAAGAGCCATAGCGTTCTTGGTCTGATGGTCCTCGGCAACATTGGGCGACGGCACAAGTATAGATGCTTTACCCAGCAACTGAAGCTCGCTGATTGAGCTTGCTCCAGCTCGCGAGATAACAAGGTCGGCAGCACGATAGGCACGGTCCATATTGGAAATGAAAGCCATTTGTTTCACATTAGCCGCCTGTGACGACTCAAGTGCTTCACGGCAAGTGTCGTCATATATAGCACCAGTTTGCCAAATAACCTGAATATCTTGATGCTGGGCAATTTTTTCAAGCCCTGCCATGATACTGTTGTTGATGGTGCGAGCTCCTAGGCTTCCACCCACAATAAGAACCGTGCGCTTGTCAGGATCAAGTCCAAACGACTGTCTTGCCTCTTGAACCGACACTTCACACTCGAGAAGATTTCTTCTAACAGGATTTCCTGTAAGGACAATCTTGTCGGCTGGGAAGTAGCGCTCCATGCCCTCATAGGCCACACAGATGCATTGAGCATTCTTGGCAAGCAATTTATTGGTCACTCCGGCAAACGAGTTCTGCTCTTGCAGCAAAGTGGGAATGCCCATCTTCTGACACTGCTTGAGCATAGGTCCACTGGCATAGCCACCAACGCCCACTGCCACATTGGGCTGGAACTCCTTGAGGATGTCGCGCGCCATTTTCAGACTCTTGCGCAGCAGGTAAAGAATTTTGAAGTTATTCAGCAGGTGTTTTCGGTCAAACCCTTTGACTGGCAGACCTTTGATTTCATAACCTGCGGCTGGGACTCTTTCCATCTCCATGCGTCCCTCGGCTCCCACAAAGAGAATCTTTGCTTGTGGCAACCTGCGCTTGATTTCGTTGGCTATCGACAATGCGGGGAAGATGTGTCCTCCGGTTCCTCCGCCACTTATCAATACTTTCAATTGATTGCTATTTCCACTCATTTTTTATAGGTATTTCGGTGGGGTTGGCTGCGTCAAGCCCACTTGGCAGCTTAAGACCCTCATCCTTGTTTTTACTATCGGCTATGTTACTGATTGTGCGGCTCACACTGAGCATCACCCCTATCGCGACACTAGTCACTAAAATTGATGTACCACCCTTGGAAATCAACGGCAACGGCTGACCCGAAACAGGGAAGACTCCCGTGTTGATTGCCATGTGGAACAGCGCCTGGAATGTTATCATCGACGCCATGCCAATGATGAGCAACGCCGGCAAGACTCGATGACATCGCCTGGCTATCATTGCCGCTCGTGACAAAAGCCACAAGTACAAGATGAGCACAAACACTCCTCCTATCATTCCTATCTCCTCGACTATTATCGAGAATATATAGTCGCTGAATGCAAGAGGCAGGCGGCTGCATTCACGAGAGTTGCCAATTCCAACTCCTGTGAGCCCTCCATGGGCTTGCGCCATGATGGAAAACATCTCTTGCGAATTGCTGCTGTTTATTGAGTCATAGATGAGCGAGTCGCGACGCATCCAGTTAGAGATACGTCCTTTTCGCATGTTGGTACGGTCCACCACCTTGGTTTTGTCGACTGTTTCCACTTGCTCGGTGGTATATTTCTTCAGGTTTTCTTCGCGCTTGTCGCTGGCTTCTTTCCAAAAATAGAAGACACAAGCCACAACCGCATATATCATGATAACAGCACCTATCTTCTTCCACTTGGCACCACCCACCACAAACATCGAACCGCTGATGCACATCAGCAGCAAAGTGTTGGTCAATCCACTCTTAATCATGAGAGCGCCAAACATTGCCACAATGAGCGACGAGATGGCGACACCCTTGGTCGACACATCGCGATCTTGCTGGTTCTTTGCCATAATGTAGGCAAGCGCTGTTACAGCCGACAGCTTGGCAAGCTCCGATGGCTGTACCGACAGATTTATGATAGGAATAGTAAAGGCACGCTGAGCACCATATACCACTTCTCCAAAGAAAAGCACATATAACAAGCTAAAAAACGTGAACACCCACAACAACGGGATGAGCACTAAAAGCAGCATCTTGTTGTTGTAATTCACACGGCTAAGTCCAACGACTGCAAACGCCCCAAGACCCAGATAAATAACCTGCCTGATAATGGGGTTGTATACGCCATAGAGAGCCACATCTCGGCTTGAGGCCGAGTAGGACTCCACTATCGAGAGCACCACGAGAGTGAGGTAAATACCCCAAATCCATGGATCGCCATATCGCTTGGAAATCTCTTTATATCTTGATACTTTTTCTCCCATTATGTGACATCGTTATTAATAAGTCATTACATTCTAATCTTACAATCTGTTTACGCATTCTTTGAACTGCTCTCCACGGTCTTCATAGCTGTGAAAAAGGTCAAAACTTGCACAGCAAGGCGACAACAGAACAGTTTGACCGTCATGAGCCAGCGAGCGGCACTTGGCAACACACTCCTCCATGCTTCGGGCATCTTCCACTACGGCAACCATGCCATCGAAGAAGGAATGGAGCTTGCTGTTGTCAACTCCCAGGCACACAATAGCAGCAACCTTATCCTTCACCAGCTGAGCTATCTCGTTATAATCATTGCCCTTGTCCTTACCACCCAGGATAAGAACTATAGGGTCGGTCATGCTTTCAAGTGCATACCAAGTGCTGTTGACGTTGGTTGCCTTGGAATCATTGATATACCTCACACCATCAACTGTGCGAACATATTCCAGCCTGTGCTCTACTGCCTCAAAGCTGGAAAGGGCCTTGCGAATGCTGTCTTTCTTGATGTGCATCAACGAGGCGCTGATGCTCGCAGCCATGGTGTTATAGATGTTGTGGAGACCTTTGAGCGGCAACTCCGAGGTTGGAATCGACCAAGCGTCGCCATCAACGTCGATGTGAATCATGCCATCTCTCATATAGGCGGCACATGACTTATCGTCGCGTGCACTGAATGGGAACATACGAGCCTCACTCTTCATGCTATTGAGCTGAGCCGAGATGATGGGATCGTCTACCCAATAGATAAACGCATCCTCGCTCGACTGGTTTTGCATGATGCGGAACTTGGCTGCCGCATAGTTCTCCATCTTGTGATCATATCGGTCAAGATGGTCAGGGGTAATATTGAGCATCACAGCAATATTGGCCTTGAAGTCATACATGTTGTCAAGCTGGAAACTGCTAAGCTCAATGACATACACGTCGTGCTTCTCGGTAGCGACTTGCATAGCCAGGCTCTTGCCGACATTACCGGCAAGACCTACATTTAGCCCTGCTTCCTTGAAAATGTGATAGGTTAGCATGGTTGTAGTGGTCTTGCCGTTACTGCCGGTAATACACACCATTTTAGCATCGGTATAACGGCCTGCCAGCTCTATCTCAGAGATGACAGGTATGTTCATTTCCTTGGCTTTCACGATGAGCGGTGCTGTCAAGGGCACACCAGGGCTCTTGACAATCTCGTCGGCTGCCAGTACTTTCTCTTCGGTATGATGTCCCTCTTCCCAAGCTATTTCCCACTTGTCGAGAATATCCTTGTATCGAGGCTCTATGCTACCCATGTCGGATAGCCACACATCCATACCTTTTACTTTTCCAAGCACTGCAGCTCCAACACCGCTTTCACCGCCGCCAATAACTACTAAACGTTTCATTTCATTAGGTGTTTTAAAATCGTTTTACTATGATGACTCTAAAAAAATTATGCTCTTATCTTATCTTTAATGTAATTATAGTGAATGCCGCAAGAATAATTGTCACAATCCAGAATCGTATTGTTATTTTTGATTCATGGGTCATGGTGCTTGGCCAGTTGCGCAGCACGTAACGGCTGTCGGGAGCCAAGTCCTTGTCGAGCTTGCGGAAGTTGTCGTGAATGGGTGTAGAGCGGAATACTCTCACTTTCTGACCCTTGCGCTTGTAAATCTTGAACACTTGAGTCTGTATGATGACGCTCAAGCTCTCCATCAGGAATACACCGCACAAAATTGGTACCAGCAGCTCCTTGTGAATAATCACGGCACACACTCCAATGATGCCGCCAATAGTCAATGACCCTGTGTCACCCATGAACATCTGGGCGGGGAACACATTGTACCACAAGAAACCTATCAATGCTCCCACAAAGGCGCACATAAACACCACAAGCTCTTGACTGTCGGGGATATACATTATGTTGAGGTAGGAGGCATACTCCATGTGGGAGCTCACATAGGCGAGTATGCCCAACGCGACCCCCATTATCGCCGAGTTTCCTGCACACATACCGTCCATTCCGTCATTAAGATTGGCACCATTGCTCACTGCTGTCACCACAAGGATTGTCATCAGCACAAAGAGTGCCCATCCTGCTGCCCCCGAATAATCGCCCATCCATTTAGTAAGAGCGCCATAGTCGAGGTTGTGGTTCTTGACAAAAGGAATGGTTGTCTTGAGTGATTTTTCGGGTTTGTCTTTGTGGACAACCACTGCCTCTTGGGTGATATTGCTTTTTCCTGTCTCGATGTTCTCGTGCATCACCGCGTCGGGGCTTAACCAGAGCACAAGGCCAACAATGAGACCTATACTCACCTGACCCACAATCTTGTACTTGCCCTTCAAACCGTCCTTATGTTTGCGGAATATCTTGATATAATCATCGCAGAATCCCAGGAATCCAAGCCACAAAGTGGTGATGATCATCAAAATAAGATAAATGTTGCGTGTACGTCCAAGCAGCAGCACTGGCAGCAAAATAGCGATAATAATCACGATTCCTCCCATTGACGGAGTGCCCACTTTTTTCTCTCCAAAGGGGTCGATGCTCGCATCGCGCTGTGTCTCACCTATCTTGCGACGACGCATGTACTTGATAAACTTCTCTCCAAGCCAAGCCGAGAGCACCAGTGACAATATCAGCGTCAACAACGCGCGGAAAGATATGTACTGCCACATGTGAGAGCCAGGTATATTATACTGCTCTAGAAAGCGAAACAGGTAGTAAAGCATATATTATCTTTTCTTGGTTTTTACTCTATTTTTTTTATATAAGTTGTCTCATTTCTCGCTGTCGAATATTTCGGCAATCACCTCGCTATCATCAAAATGATGCTTGACACCACGAATCTCCTGATAGTCCTCATGACCTTTGCCGGCAACAATCACCACATCACCTGCCTGAGCTAGTTGACAGGCAGTCTTGATGGCCTGACGGCGGTCGGTAATCATGAGTGTAGTGCTGCGCTTGTCGTCGGGCAATCCAGCCTCCATATCACGCAAAATCTCATCGGGATCCTCATCCCTGGGATTGTCGCTGGTGAGGATGAGCTTGCCGCTGCGCAAAGCAGCCTCACGTGCCATAATGGGTCGTTTCCCTTTGTCGCGGTTTCCGCCACAACCACACACTGTGATGAGCGTTCCTCGCCCGTTCATTACCTCGCTGGCGGCTTCAAGCACATTGACAAGAGCGTCAGGCGTATGGGCATAGTCCACAATTGCTGTATATCCCCGTGGCGAGCGCATTGTCTGGAAGCGCCCTGCTACTGGAACAAGCTGACTCATCTTTACCAGAACTTGCTCTTTTTCCCATCCCAGATTGATGGCTGCAGCATAGACCGAAGTCAAATTATAGGCATTAAACCTTCCCGTGAACAGCACATTCACTTCGGTATCGTTGATGGTGAGTGTTGTTCCGTCAAGACGGTCCTCTATCACACGGCACTTGAAATCGGCAAGCGAACGCAACGAGTAGGTGTAAACACTTGCCTTGGTGTTCTGAACCATGACTCTGCCCACCTTGTCGTCGATATTCACTATGGCAAAAGCATCATCACCGAGAGAGTCGAAGAACATCTTCTTGGCATTGATATAATTATCCACTGTGCCATGATAATCGAGGTGGTCACGGGTGAGATTGGTGAAAATGCCTCCGGCAAACTTCAATCCATCAACACGATGCTGAACACAGGCATGAGAACTCACCTCCATGAACGCATAGTCGCAACCAGCCTCAACCATATCATGAAGCAGGCGGTTGAGTGTCAAGTGGTCGGGAGTTGTCTGCTTGGCAGGCTCCACTCTCTTGTCGATGATGTTGCGCACGGTAGAGAGCAAACCAGCTTTGTATCCCATAAGGTTGGCCAGTTCATAGAGCAAAGTGGCTGTAGTGGTCTTGCCATTAGTACCGGTAACTCCCACCAGCTTGAGTCTTGACGAGGGATTGTCATACCACTCACTTGCCAGAAGAGCCAGCGCAACAGTGCTGTCAGGCACTTGAACATAAGTCACCGACTGATGCTGCTCGGCGGGAATCTTCTCACACACCACAGCGGCGGCTCCTGCCTGCGCAACTGCTGGCAGAAACTGATGTGCATCGACCGACACACCTCTCACTGCAACAAACAGGCTGCCCTCTTTCACTGTGCGAGAATCGCAAGTGACATCACTAATGTTCTTTGAGATGTCACCAACGATGTTCAGCACATCTATATTTTGAATCAAATGCTTTAAACTCTTAACCTTCATCATTTTGATAATATATACTATTATAATTTGTTTTTAGCTTGACAATGTCAGTGTTATATTCGCACCTCGGTTAAAGGCGCTACCAGCTGGCAAACTCTGTTTTACCACCCTGCCCCAACCATTGAAGCGAACATTCAATCCCACCTTCTCGAGGCAGTACACAGCCTCCCTTATCGACATACCCGACACATCGGGCACACCAGCCGAACGGTTGGCTGGAGTGTTGATTACCTTAGCCTGCCCTGCGCCAGCAAAACTCTTAATCTCCTTGATGCGGTTACGCGACATGTTGGCATAAAGGATTGGACTGCTTTCATATTGGGTGTGACTTGTCACATCGCGCTTGGGAGACGAAGAATTATCGAGATTACTGTTAGCTCCGAGCAATCCTCGTGCGTACATCTTTGCGGCGATGTTTCGAAGTACCATTCCACTGCTGGCTGCAGCGCCTCGATTGGCACGAAGCATCAGCACAACGCAACTATACTTGGGAGCCTTATAAGGGAAGAATCCACAAAACGCCAATCGCTTCTCCTCGCCATAGGTACCATCGTTACGCACGGTGTAGGCAGTACCTGTTTTTCCTGCAATCTCCACATTTTCGTCCTGAACCCACTTGCGCGCTGTTCCGTGAGAACCCCACACTACATCATGCATCATGATGCGTAGTTTCTCGGCATTTTCGGGACTGCACACTTGTTTGCGTATATAAGTGATGGGTACAATCGAGTCAACGTTAGAGCCTGGTCGTGTAAGCTTCTTAACCAAATGTGGACGCACAAACTTTCCGTCGTTGGCAATGGCATTGTAAATAGCCAGGGTGTGCAATGGCGGAATAAGAGTGGTGTATCCATAGGCCATGCGTGTGAGTGCTACACGGTCGGCATTGGTGTTTCCAAGCTTTGCAATATATGGCTCTTGCTCTCCACCAATTCCAGAGTGGAATGGTTCAAAGAATCCCAGTTCCTCAAGTCGATCACGGAATCCGCCAGGATTTTTGCCATATTTCTTGGTAATAATCTTCGACATACCAATGTTACTCGACATCTCGATAATCTGTCGGGGTGAGAGGGCGGCGCCACCATGAGGGTCGGTAATCTCACGACCGCCATAATACCATATAGATCCTGTTGGTATTGTGGCATTGATATCATCTACGATACCGTCCTCAAGTGCTACCATCATCGAGATAGGCTTCATAACCGATCCTGGCTCAAAGCCAAGCACGGCATTGTTACGGCCCTCGTAATAATCTTGTAGTTTGTCGCTCCATTCCAGGTTGGATATTGCCTTTATCTCGCCTGTCTCCACTTCCATGAGAACGCATGTACCCCACACAGCATTGGTCTCGACACACATCTTGTAGAGCTCATTCTCTACTATGTCCTGCATCTGCACATTGATGGTGGTAGTGATGTCATAGCCTGGCACTGCTGGTGTGCTCTCCCAGTCCACAATTTTGTTAGTGAGCTGGATGCGGCGCTTAACGCCGGGCACACCATAAAGCAGTGAATCAAGGGCCATTTCCAGCCCCGATTTGCCACGCTGCGTTCTCGTGATACTGCCATCTCCCACACTGCCTATGCTTCGAGCGGCCATCGACCCAAATGGTTTTACTCGTTTTACTGTGGGTTCGGAATAAAAGCCGTTCTGATTTTTTGGCAGACTGAGAAATGGGAATGATTTAAGGCGTACAAACTGTGAATGTGTCAATCCGGTAAATAAACGATAGGCCGAACTCTTCTTTGCCTCAAACTGAGCCATTAAATCCTCTTTCCATTGCTCGGCCGTTTTCTTTTCGGGCATGAATGCTTCCAAACTGTCGCAAAGGGCATCGATGTTCTTCTTGAACTCCGAACTCTTGAATCCTTCCACACGCCAGTCAATTCGTGCTGTGTAATAGTTGAGATTGGCGGCAAGCACACTGCCGTTGTCCGACAACAATCGTCCACGCTCAGGGTGAAGCACACTCTCGCGCGTGAGCAGGCTGTCGGCCTTGTTATTCCATTGCTTGGCATGAATAACAGAGGTCTTTGCCATGTTATAAACAATAAATGAGGCAAATACCAGAATAACTGTTATTACAAAAAGATAACGAAACAATATATGTTGTTTGTTTGACTTTTTCATTTCTCTTTAGATGATAGTTTATAGGGTGGCTGTTTTGATATATTTAAATCAATTCCCATAGAGTCGATATAGCTTTTCATCTGACTCTCGAGAATGCGGGAATTGTAGTTTGAGCTGGCAGCAACATAGTCGGTGTTGGCATTGTTGAGCATCACTTTCAGTGTTCCCAATTTTGCCTTGTCGCTCTGATAAACATACTTGTTGCTGATGTACATGAGCATCATCACTGTCACAGCAATCACATATAGCCAGTTGCGCTTGAAAAACTCAAGCGTGAGGAACATTCGTCCCTGAAGCGTGCGCTGCAACAATACCACGGGATTGAGAGTAAATCCCTGGTTATCGTTTTCTTTATTGTCTTTTTTTCTCTTTCTCTTTGCTGCCATTTTTTGTGTTGTTAGTAATTACATTCATTTCTCGGTTGGTTGCAATAGCTCGGCTATGCGTAACTTTGCGCTGCGAGAACGAGGATTTGCATTCTGCTCTTCATCGCTTGCCACAATAACCTTGTTATTCACAAGTTTCCAAGGTGTTTCGATTCTTCCAAAGAAATCTTTCTCGATTTTGCCTTCTACATTACCCGAACGCATGAAATTCTTCACCAGTCTGTCTTCTAGTGAGTGATAAGTTATCACCACAAGTCTTCCTCCTGGTTTCAAAACCTCTAGCGACTGCTGTAGCATGCGCTTGAGCACGTCAATCTCATGGTTCACCTCTATGCGCAGCGCTTGGAACACTTGAGCAAGCTCTTTCTTCTCCTGCGACTTGCGTATGTAAGGCTTAACCACCTCGACTAGTTCACCGGTAGTGACAATATCACGTGAGGTGCGTGCCTTGACAATTGCGCTTGCCATGCGACGCGACTGCTTCAACTCACCAAAGAGGTAAAACATTGTCGACAATTCTTCCTCGCTGTAGGTTGCTATCACAGTGCGGGCATCCAATCTTGATGATTGGTTCATGCGCATGTCGAGCTCGCTGTCAAACCTGAACGAGAAACCGCGTTTCTCATCGTCAAAGTGGTGGAACGAAACCCCTAGGTCGGCTATTATGCCATCAACCTTCTCAAATCCATAGTAATAGACAAAATTCTTTAGAAATGAGAAATTTCCGTGTACAAATGTAAATCGACTATCATCCAATCTGTTAGCCCATGCATCCATGTCTTGGTCAAAGCCTAACAGATTGCCTTCAGGCCCTAATTTTTCCATGATGGCACGGCTATGGCCGCCACCACCGAAGGTTACATCCACATACACACCATCAGGCTTGATATTCAAGCCATTAATGCTCTCTTCGAGTAATGCTGGTATGTGGTAAGAAGGCACTTCCATTTCTCTCTTTTTGTTGAACTCAAATGTTCAGAATTTTGGCATTTCGCTATTGGGGTGTAAAATTACAAAATAAAAACCGAAATTTACAAATACAAACAGAAAAATTTTCATTTATTTACAAAAAAGTTATTAACAACCTTGTGAAAAACTTTTTAAACCACTAACATTCAATCAATTATCAAAATTCACCAAAATATTTGCGGTTGTAAACAATTTCTTGTCGCAAACACTCCTTTTTTCGCCTCGTTTTTTCATCTTTTTGTTGTCCCATTTTTAATAATAAAGTCGCACAAAAAAAGTGTTCCACCGATTGCTGTTACACAATCAATGGAACACTCTAGAGTTAAGAATATAAGCTCTTTAACTCAAATAACTCATTTACTCTTTATTTCTTGGCAGTTGCCTTGCGACGAGTGGCGACACGCTTGCGGCCACCCTTGCTTGCGTTTGCCTCGTCGGCAACAATCGCACGACATTCCTCAAGAGTCAGTTCCTCGGCATCCATCTTCCTGGGAATCTTATAGTTCTGCTTCTTGTAGCTGATGTAGGCGCCAAAACGTCCGTTCAGCACTTGCATGTCGGGTTCCTCGTCAAAGGTCTTGATCACCTTCTTTGCCTCACTGGCGCGCTTGTCGACAATGAGTTGAGAAGCCTCTTCAAGAGTGATGCTGTAAGGCGAAACATCGTTAGGAATCGAGACAAACTTACCGTCATGCTTGATGTAAGGACCAAATCGTCCTATAGCAACCTGAACCTCTTCTCCCTCAAATTCACCAAGACGACGTGGCATGTCAAAGAGCTTGATAGCCTCCTCGAGGGTGATGGTTGCCACGCTCTGGTCCTTTTGCAGTGAAGCAAATCGTGGTTTGTCGACATCGTCGGTGCTGCCCAACTGTACAAGAGGACCGAAACGGCCAATCTTCACCGATACGGGCTTGCCTGTAGCAGGGTCGTTACCAAGAATGCGCTCTCCCACTTTGTGCTCAAGACGCAGCGATGACACTTCCTCGATGTTCTTGTGGAAACCAATGTAGAAGTCCTTTATCTCCTCGTTCCATTTGCGCTTGCCTTCGGCAATGTCGTCAAACTCGTTCTCCACCTTGGCGGTGAAGTTATAATCGAGAATCTGTGGGAAGTACTTAGTGAGGAAGTCGTTGACTACCATGCCCACGTCGGTGGGAATAAGTTTTCCCTTCTCATTGCCCACGAGCTCGCTCTTGCTCTTGGAGCTGATCTTGCTGCCCTTGAGAGTGATTTGCTCAAAGCTGCGCTTCACACCCTTGCTCTCACCCTTGACTACATAATCACGCGCCTGAATGGTGGAGATTGTGGGAGCATAGGTCGATGGGCGTCCTATACCAAGCTCCTCAAGACGCTTCACGAGCATTGCCTCGCTATAGCGGTTGGGTTGTTGGGTGAATCGCTGAGTGGCAGTCATCTCCTTGAGCGAGAGATTGTCACCAACCTTGAGAGGTGGCAGCATGTGGAACTCTCCCATTGCGATGTTGTTATTGGCATCCTCATCCTCGGTTTCGAAATACACCTTGAGGAATCCGTCAAACTTCACTACCTCACCGTTGGCAATCAGCATTTCGCTACGTCCGCCAATTTTGATGTCCACCTGAGTCTTTTCGAGCTGTGCATCGGCCATCTGCGAAGCAATAGTGCGCTTCCAAATGAGGTTGTAGAGCTTTTTCTCCTGTGCAGTGCCTGTAATCTCGTGATTGCTGATGAATGTGGGGCGAATTGCCTCGTGAGCCTCTTGCGCACCCTTAGAGGATGTGTGGTACTTGCGCACCTTGAGATAATCCTCGCCAAGAGTCTCTTTGATTTCGTGGCTGATTGTGCCTATGGCAAGGCTCGACAGGTTCACCGAGTCGGTACGCATGTAGGTGATATGTCCGCTCTCATAGAGCGACTGCGCAACTCTCATGGTTTGAGCTACCGAGAAGCCGAGCTTGCGTGAAGCCTCCTGCTGCAGAGTGGAGGTAGTGAAAGGAGGAGCTGGACATTTCTTTACTGGCTTTACCTGGATATCGGCAACTGTAAAAGTGGCGTCCTTGCAGTGCTCCAGCAGCTTCACAGCCTCATCGCGGTTGCTGTAGCGCTTGTTAAGCTCGCATGGAACTGTGTTCTCGTCGATGGTGAGCATCTCACTTCCCACGCGATAGTATTGCTCGCTCTTGAAGTCTCTGATTTCTTGCTCACGCTCGGCAAGAAGTCGCACGGCAACACTCTGCACACGTCCGGCACTAAGGGCGGGCTTGATTTTCTTCCATAACACAGGCGAGAGTTCAAAACCCACAATGCGGTCGAGCACGCGTCGTGCCTGCTGAGCGTCAACAAGGTTCTCGTCGATGTCGCGAGGATTCTCGATTGCAGCAAGTATGGCTGGTTTGGTAATCTCGTGGAAAACAATGCGTTTGGTGTTCTCTTTCTTCAGTCCCAATACTTCGCTCAAGTGCCAAGCGATAGCTTCTCCCTCACGGTCCTCATCACTTGCGAGCCACACGGTTTGAGCGCTCTGGGCTGCCTTCTTGAGTTCGGCGACAAGACTCTCCTTGTCTTCGGGTATCACATAGACTGGTTCAAAATCGTTGTTCACGTCTATGCTGAAGTCCTTCTTCTCCAAGTCGCGAATGTGGCCGTAGCTCGACATCACTTTATAGTCTTTGCCTAAAAACTTTTGTATTGTCTTCGCCTTTGCAGGAGACTCCACGATTACCAGATTTTCTGCCATAGTTTAAATATTTTATCTGCTTTTAGCTTAATAATCAACTAGTTGCATGCCATTCACTGGCAACATCAACGATATTTACTTTCAAAATCGGGTGCAAAATTAGGCAAAAAAATCACATTTACTATAATAATGTGTAAATTTTTAACGATTTTTCCTTTCTTGAGTCTTATTCACCTACCGCCATCTATTAACATAGATGTAGAATTTCACCTTTAGTTTTTTTTAGAAAAACAGGAAATCATCAAAACACACCATTTCACAAGATAATGCTTGCAAGTCATCATGTATGACACTGAAAATTTGGATAACAGCACACCACGACTATAAATTTGTCATATAATCATCATGACGGCCCTCATGCCCCCAATATTGCAAGTGGCCTACATGAAATATTCAACAGCATAAAACGCGCGCACAAACAAATCATTTGTCTTGTGTTTTATATATTAAATGTTTAATTTTGTATCAAAATAATCAATTTTGCCATCCAGTAAACTTCATTTATTATGAAACGATTTCTTAAACCCCTTTTACTCATCGCAATAGCGATGTTTGTATGTGATTTTGCAGCTTTGGCACAATCACAAGCACAAGATCTTAGACCTAGTGATGAGTTTTTCTCTATAACTGAACTGCTACAAGAGGCAGAGCAAGGTGATGCCGATGCACAATTCTTAATAGGGAAAAGATATTACTACGGCTACGACCTGGAAGAAGATCATGATCAAGCTTTTAAGTGGTTCAGTAAAGCTGCCGAACAGGGCAACGACGAGGCACAATGCTATTTGGGCCATTGTTATCGCTTTGGCTATGGTGTCAAAAAAGACGACAAGCAGGCCATGAACTGGTATCTTAAGTCTGCTGAGCAAAACAACAAATATGCTCAAAGCGCCTTATCATCTATGTATATCAAGCAAAAAGACTACAACAAAGCTTTAATGTGGTATAAAAAGAGTTATCCTGATGGGAATCCCAGTATTGCCGATATGCTCAATGATGAAGCGTTTTACACTGTTCTGAATGGCGAAGACAATTACATGAGCCTTTATCAAGAAGCAGCTAAGAAAGGTAACCCCGAGGCTCTTGCTACCATGGCTTGCGCCTATGTCTTTGGCCATAAAGTTAAACAAGACGACAAGAAAGCGCTCAAAATGTTCCAAGAATGCTTGAAAAAACAGAATCTTCCATACAACGACGTGACTATTGCCGATGTTTATTATGACGCTTACAACAATCATTATTCAAACTCATATGTGACAAGGACCATGTGCTATGACCCCACTCCATGGCTCGAAAAAGCAGCTAACTTGGGGCATGCCGAGGCGCAAAAAGACATGGGAAACATTTGTTTTAACAATGATGATTATGAACAGGCGGTACAATGGTATGAAAAAGCCTCACAACAAGGTAATGCAGTAGCTACAAGAAATCTGGCAAATTGCTATCTCTCCGGGTATGGAGTAACGGTAAATAACGATAAATCTTATGAATTATTCAGCAAAGCAGCCAACCTAGGAGATGCTAGAGCTCAATATGCTATAGGGCTTTTTTATCACTATGGCTTAGTAGTAGAACAAGATGAAGAGCAAGCTGTATATTGGTTCAGCAAAGCTGCCGAGCAAGGCGAGGATGATGCAATGACAAACTTGGCTTATTGCTATGCCAATGGCGAGGGAGTAACTCAAGATTTCAATCAAGCTTTTAAATGGTACAGCAAGGGCGCCGAACTCTACAATATGGCTTCTATTTATAGCCTGGGGGAATTTTATGAAAAAGGCCTGGGAGTAGATCAAGACTTTGAGAAAGCTGCCTACTATTATTCCATGGCGGCTAGCCAGGACGAAGATGCCCTAGAAAAGCTTCCATACATCTACGCCATGTGCAAAGACTATGACAACTCTGCCAAGTGGTACAGGGAAGCTAATGATATTGATGAGGAAGATTACTATCTTGACGACAGCGGGTTGCTCTGCAAAATTGCCGAGGACATCTATCCCCAAAAAGAATACCTGACCTTGCTCAACGATGCCGCCGACATGGGAAGCGACGATGCCCTCTTGACCTTAGCAGGTCTCTACGCCATTGGCAGCGATGTGCCACGCGACGACGCTAAGGCACTTGAGCTATACCGCGAGTTTACCGAAGACGACAAATCAACAATGGGCGATTTGTACTATAGTATCTATCGTCTTTTCTATAATGATATCATCAACGATCAAATTGATAACGAAAGAGTTCCATGGCTCATAAAAGCGGCTGAGGCAGGCAATGGATATGCGCAATCTAAATTGGGAAGTTACTACTTCTACGAAGAAGATGATTATGACAAGAGCATGCAATGGTGGCGCAAGGCTGCTGATCAAGGCGACAGCGATGCCATGCGCGAGCTGGGTGACTGCTACGAAAATGGCACAGGGGTCAGCAAGAATCACAAGACGGCTCTTCAATGGTATATGAAGGCCGCCGAAGCCGATGATTCCTATTCACAAAACTACATTGGCGAGTGTTACCTCAAGGGCAATGGACTCCCTCGCAACGCCACAAAAGCCGCTCAATGGTTTAAGGAGGCTGCCGACAGCTACAACCTTGTTGCACAATACAACCTGGCACAGTGCTACTACCAAGGCAAGGGTGTGAAGCAAGACTACATGAAGGCTGCCGAATGGTTTGCTAAATCTATGTATATTTATTTATATGCTCCCGTTTTTCAAGAGGATACGGAAGAAGAACCAATCAAGGTTACTGAATTAAATGTAGTTGCTGATAAAGAAGTGAAAGAGGTTATTAAAACTGTTGAAGATATAATACATGACGATCGCGTAGTGGGATCAAAAGATGAAGATGACCTAGATAATTCTTGTCTTGAGAAAGCCAACAGCGGTGATCCCGACAGTCAATATGAAATGGGTGAATATTATTTATATCACGACAACACCCAGGAGGGACTCAAATGGATTGAAAAAGCTGCCAAACAAGGACACACCAAGGCACAACTTGAGCTTGCCAGCACATACGAAAATGGATACTATGGCCTTGAGGCAGACCAAGAAAAAGCAATTGAATGGTACCGTAAGGCTGCCGAGCTTGGCAATGCTGAGGCGCAAATCAGGCTTGCCGAGTGCTACGTCTACGAATTAGGTGTTGAGCGCGACCTCAAAAAAGCCTTTGACTGGTACTCCAAGGCAGCCGACCAAGGCGACCCCAAGGCGCAATACATGCTTGGACATTTCTACCTAAATGGCGAAACGGTGAAGAAGAGCGCTACTAAGGCCAACGAGCTCTTCCGCAAGTCGGCGACAACCTATAAAGCTGCTTCCGAAAAAGAGCCTAAAATTCTGAGTATTAATAGAAGCGTTTATTAATAACAGAACGACGAACTTGCTATCTAAAAACCATCTCCCACCCCTCTTTACAGGGGAGCAGCCGACACACAGCAAATCATCTTTATCTAGTTAATTAATGGTTTTCATAATAAACGCCCTTCCTGCTTTCTTGCGCAGAGAGGGCGTTTTTTCCTTTGAGAGCTATTGCAGCTGGGAGCTGTCTTAGCGCGTCATGTCGCTGATGCCTGGGGAAGTGACAGGATGATTCTTGCTGTCGTGGCGTGGCACGTAGCGAGTGATATTGCCGCTGTTGTCGAGAATGGTAATCTCCATGTCGGGCTCACCGCCGGCGTTGCAGCGCACGATGAGCGGACGGCTGTCGCGGTTGTAGAGCCGCTCCCCTGTCTTGCTGTTCTTGACGGTAATCTTGGCGTCGTCATGGGTGGCAAGGATGAAGTAGACCTCTTTTCCGTCGGTCTGAGCTTCCCAAGCATTCACATCCTTGAACTCAGGATACTTCTTAAAGAAAGCGTCGCCAGTCATTGTCGAGAAAGTGTTCCACTCGCCCACATAAGCCACCTGTGCCACAGTATTAGGGTCGGCTTTCTTGGGCTGAGCTTCTACTGGAGGAGCGCCAGCAATCAGCGTCTCGCCCAGTTCAGGACCCAGGCTAACATAAATCGCCTCGGGGTCGATATCGTCACGCTCCTTGGTGCTGAACTCATAGAGCATGGTAGCGCTCTTGCCGTCGTGCACGATGGTGCGCTGATAGAAGTGGATATCGCCCTTTTCGCCCTCTATCTCAAACGAGTCGTCCTCAAGGTCGGTTTCTCCCACTTGCGCCCCGTTGCTGTTGAACTGCTTCAACGCTTTAGACATCAAATCTTCCACTTCCATGTTGCATGGCTCGCCCCACACCTTCAACTGTGCCACACCGTCCTTGCTATGGCATGAGAAACCGCGGTCGCCGTCTTTCTTGAAGTCGACAAACGAGTTTGGATACTGTACCGAGTAGTCCATCGACGCGCTATGGAAATAGGTCGCCCCCTGGCGCATGGGATTGTTCTGATTCATGATTTCCTCTTTTTCCTCGTCGGTATAACCCGAGTTGGATTTAGGAAGACGTCCGTTGCCGTCCTTTCCGCCAAACTGACAGCTCGCCAGCATCAGCACAAGTGCCAATAATAAAGATATCTGTTTCATATTAGTAGGTTTTAGTTTCCACAAAGTTATATATTCTTTTGCAAAATAACAAAATCTCACACCTCATGGCGCAGGTTGTAGCTGTTGCGCTGCGACTCAAAAGTCTCGGGTGAGGATTTCAACAATGCCGTATCGGCGAGAGGGTCATAGCTGTCGAGAATCGCTCGTGGAGACACGTGTTCGGCGCCGCAAAACGGCTTAGCAGCCTGCACGGGCTTGATGTTCCAGCCATACTGGCGGTTCAGCGCCTCAACAATCATGGCGGTGCCCCGCTGCTTGCCCTGGAGGCTGTAGCCGGCGATGTGCGGAGTCGCCACAAAGGCCTTGTCGAGCAATTCGGCATTAATCGCCGGTTCTCCCTCCCAGCAGTCAAGGGCGATATCGCCATGCCAGCGCAGCAGCACCTCGTTGTCGCATACTGCCCCCCTGGCGGCGTTGATGATGAGGCGGCATCGCTTCAAGCCATTGAGGAACGCCTCGTCGCACAGGTGCCAGGTGGGATAGTCGCCATCGCGGGTAAGAGGAGTGTGAAAAGTGATAATATCACATTCCTGCTGTAATAAGGATAGAGGATGGAGGGAAGAGGGGAGAGATTTTTCAGGGAAGAGGGAAGAGATGTCCGACCCTGTCCGACTCTGTCCGACTACGTCGACCCCCGATTCCCGATCACGATCCACGACCCCCGCGCCTTCGGCGAGTGGTGGGTCGTTTAGAAGTACGCGGAATCCCAACTGCCGTGCCCAGCGTGCCACGATGCTTCCCACGTGGCCCACGCCCACGACGCCCAGCGTGAGCTGCCTGTCGATTTTGCAGACCTTAACCCATTGCAGGATTGAGGCATGTACCCACTGCGCCACCGCCGGAGCGTTGCATCCCGGAGCGTTGACCACCTTGATGCCGCGGCTGCGGCAATAGTCGAGGTCTATGTGGTCGGTACCAATGGTTGCTGTGCCTATGAATTCCACCGCGCTGCCCTCAAGCAGCTTGCTGTCGCAACGGGTGCGGGTGCGGGTGAGCAGCACTTGTGCATCACGCACCACATCGCTGTTTATCTCGCCGCCTGGCACATAAAGCACCTCTTGGGCCACAGGCTCAAGCAGTCCTTTGAGATAGGGAATCTTGCTGTCGGCAACAATTTTCATCAGGCGATAACCATTGCTATGATAAATGCGGTGAGCAGCGCAGCCATGAGCCACATGGTCACTGGCTGACGAGTTTCGTGAGGAGTTATTACATACCAATGTCCATACTGAATGGCAAAGCACAGATTGAGCAGCGGCATGTAGATCAGGAAGTCGTTGTAGTCGATTGCCATCATCAGCACCACAAAAATCGAGAGGGCAATAAAGAAATTATTGTACGCGCGCACGTGAACGCTATAGTTGAGCATCGTCTTCAGGTTGGTGATGGTGAGCAGCACCGTCAGCGCCACGGTGGTGATGGCCATGGTGATAGCCCATCCCTTGGCGGCAAACTCCGGCGAACTCGACCACACCTCAGAGATGTGCGGCGACTGGAATGCCGACAGCGGCTCCAAACCAGTTCCGAGCACTATCCAATAGGGGGTGACGATGCCGAAAAGCACGGCAAAGATGCCTCGTATGTCGAGCACGCGCATATAGATGAAACCCACCACAAACAGCGGCATTAACAGGAAGAAGACGTAATGATATAACGTGAAAAACGACAGCAGCGCCATCACCAGGAAGATGCCCTGCGAAGCGCCTCCGCGACGGCCATACTGCTCAAACATGAAGAACAGCGACATCACTACAACCAGGCACATTGCCGTGCCCGAGAAGAAGCGGGTGCTGAGGAAGGGGTTGATGCCCTGCAGCAGCACAAAGACAGCGGCAAAAATAAAGCAGTTGTAGGTCTTGATGTAGCGATACATGATGTTGAGGGTGACCAGCAGGACTCCTATCACAACATTGCACACCACGGCGACAAAGCACGAGGTGTCGCTGCTAGAGATCCATGTAGCGATATTATGGAAGGTGCCGTATCCTCGCTGGGGCACATCGAAGTTGCCACTGGCGATGATAGAGAAAATCACCATCAATACTATCGATAGTCCAAAGAAACCTCGATTGTTGAAGTAGTCTACTATGTAACTGCCTTTTTTTGCCATAGTTTTTTCGTAGATCGTGAATCGGATTCGGGAATCGGGAATCGTGATCGGATCACTCACTCACCTCTCCATTCTGCATTATGCATTATGCATTTTGAATTGGTTAAGCATTCTGCATTGATTAATCTTCCTCGTTGGTCGAGGCGTCGCGGCGTTTCCAGCCGTTGCGGCGGCCTTTGAACAATGGGCGCTCCTTGTCCTCGCCTAGCCGTGGGCCGTGGAAGGTGAAGGTACGGCTTGGACGTCCCTCGCCCTCGGAGTAGGGCCTGTCGGTGCGGTAAACGCGGGTGCCGTCCTCACGTTTGCGCACAGGATTCACGCCACGGTCACGGTCATCGCGATGCTTGCGCACTGGATTCACGCCGCGGTCGCCGTCACGCTTGAAGTCACGGCGGCGGTCACCGTCACGTTTGAACTCACGACGACGGTCACCCTCACGACGGTCACCACCCCTGCGGTCGCCGCGCTTGAACTCACGGCGAGGCACGTCGCCATGGCGCTCACGGCGCTCGTAGGTGGGCTTGTCGCTGGCGCGGAACTCGGTGTTCTTGATAGAGCCGCCCTTGCGGCGCATATCGTCGAAGCTGCCGTCAAAAATCACATACTCGCGCAGCTCACACTCGATGTCGCCGTTAAGCAGCGGATAGTGCAGCGATGCCTTGAGTCCCAGGTTGTCGATAAGCTCCTTGTTGCTGCCCACTATCAGCCAGCAATCATAGCCCAGGAACACCTTCTTGAGCTTGGTGCCCAGGGTGGCATAAAGCTGTGGCAGCTCGTCGCTGGTGAGGCGCTCGCCATAGGGAGGATTGGTGATGAGCACGCCTTTCTCGGGCGCTGTCTCCTGCTCCTCGAGCGGCACGCGCTCCACCTCGATATACTGTGTGAGGCCCGCATTCTTGATGTTGGCATTGCTGGCGGCAATTGCCTTGCCCAGAATGTCGTAGCCATAAATCTTGTGGTTGAACTCGCGCTCCCCGCTGTCGTCGTTGTAGATGTCGTCGAAGAGGTCGGCGTCATAGTCGGGCCACTTTTGGAAGGCATATCCCTTGCGGTACACGCCGGGGTTGATGTTGGCGGCGATGAGTGCTGCCTCAATCAGGAACGTTCCCGAGCCGCACATGGGATCGACAAAGTTGCTCTCGCCGTCCCAGCCGCTCAGCTTGATGATGCCGGCAGCCAGCACCTCGTTGATGGGTGCATCGGTCTGTGCCACGCGCCATCCACGTTTGTATAGGGGCTCACCCGACGAGTCGAGCGAGATGGTCACTTCCTTGCCGTTGATGTGCACGTTGAACTGGTAGTCGGGGGCGTTGAGACGTATTGACGGACGCTTGCCGCACTGCTCCATGAAGTAGTCGGCGATGCCGTCTTTCACGCGGTAGGTCACAAATCGCGAGTGCTTGAATGATTCGCTATACACGGTAGTGTCTATCGAGAACGTGCTGCTCTCGGTCATAATGTCCTCCCAATGGAACTGCTTCACCTGCTCATAGAGGTCGTCGGCATCGGTCGACGTGAACTTATAGATGGGTTTGAGCACCCGCAACGCCGTGCGAAGGCAGAAATTTGCACGGTACATCAACTCTTTGTCGCCCTTGAACGACACCATGCGGCGGCCCTGCACCACATCTTGCGCTCCTAGCGCTGTCAGTTCATCACTCAACACGCCCTCCAGCCCCTGGAAGGTCTTAGCAACCATTTCAAATGTCTCGCTCATAATTGTCTCAATATGTAATTATTATTCCACAATGCGTGAAATATAGTGCAAATTTAGTGCAAGCTGAATGAAATACAAAAAGAAAATCAACAAATTTTCTTTTTTATTTCTGAGGCGAAGCCTAATTTATCCAAAATTAGTGCAAACCGAGAGAAAAATGCGATTAAGTGAGAAAAAGCAGAACTTGCTCAATGCTTTTCGAACGAGAGCATTTAATTCAAATACAAAATGAAAAACAAAGATTTTTATTTTTGTTGCCGAGGCGCCGCCTAATTTATTAAACGGTACTCCTTTTTCGTGAGAAACACAAAAAATAGTTCGGGGATCGTGAACGAGAATCGTGATCGGATGCGCCTACGGCGTCGTTTGGGCCATAAGGGAGCAATTCATTCAAAAAGTTACACCCTTTAACAATGCATAATGCACAATGCATAATGCACAATGCATAATGCAAAATACAAAATGCAGAATGCACAATGCAGAATGCACAATGCACAATGCTTAATCAATGTATAATGCACAATGCTTAATCAATGCATAATTCATAATGCAGAATGCAGAATGGGGCTGCGCCTTCACTAATTCAGAATGCTGAATGAACGCCGTGGTTACGGCGCAATGCACCAACAGCGCCCAGGATTCTTGTGGGACATTTTTTTTAAAAAAATCGGGATCGTAATCGAGGATCGTGATTGGAGAGTGGGACAAAAAACGAAAAAAAAATTATTTTCTTCTCTTTTTGTTCCTTTTTTTGCTGGTTTTGCTTTTTGTCACTTTTGACTTAGAGAGAGGTAAGGGGCTTATGGGGCTTATATTTAAACCGGGTTGCGTGTCAGGATTGTTTTGGGACAATTCTTGAAAAAATTGTGTGCCATTTTTTTGAGGAACGGGGTACGAGGATTGAG
>JAFZAC010000039.1 GCA_017548365.1 Muribaculaceae bacterium | reverse complement strand
GAACGGCGACGGCATTGTTTCGAGTGTTGACGTGACTGCACTTTACAACTGGCTCCTCAATGGCGATGCTAGCGCTATTGTCAACGGCGACCAGGACGGCGACGGAATAATAACTTCAGTCGACATAACCATTATCTACAACATCCTTTTGGGCAACTAATCAGCTAATGATACCTGTTCAGCCTGCACAGTGTCACAACCTGTGCAGGTTTTTTATATATCAATGATTTAATTCCTTTAACTCCTTTTATTCATTTAACTCATTTATTTCATTCCTTTTTAAAAATAATGTGTAACTTTGCACGGTTTTTTGAGAATATACGCAAAACAACATCACATAAACTAAATCAAGAAATAAAATGATTTATCCTATCATTACAGCCGAAGAGGCTGCCGAATTTGTCAAGAATGGTGACAATGTGGGCGTATCGGGATTTACCGCTCCTGGCTGCCCCAAGGCAGTAGCTCCTTTCATCGCCGCCAAGGCTCGCCGTGAGCACGAGGCTGGCCGTGAGTTTAAAATCAACATCTTCAGTGGCGCGTCGACCAACGATTTCATCGATGGCGAACTAACACGCGCCGAGGCTATCAACTACCGTTCGCCTTACCAGTCGCATCCCGACTTGCGCAAGGCCATCAACAGCGGCGCTATACACTACAACGACCGCCATTTGAGTGAGCTCTCACAGGAGTTCCGATACAACTACTACGGCAAGATGGACGTTGCCATCGTCGAGGCTCAGAGCATTACCGATGACGGCGAAATCGTGCTCGGAACGTCGGTAGGATGTACTCCTACCTGGCTCATGTGCGCCGACAAGGTTATCATCGAGCTCAATGATCAGCTCCCCGAGAGCATCCGTGGCTTGCATGACATCTACATTCCTCTCGATCCCCCCAATCGTCGCGAGATTCCTATCTACACACCTCACGACCGTGCTGGTTCACCCACCGCTCACGTTGACCCCAAGAAGGTTGTGGGCGTAGTGAAGACCTCGTTCCAACTTGGTAAGGCCGACGCTTTCACACCAGTTGATGAGACTACACGCAAGATTGGTCACAATGTGGTGCAATTCCTCATCGATGAGATGAAAAACAACCGTATTCCTAAGTCGTTCCTGCCACTGCAGAGTGGTGTGGGCAACATTGCTAACGCCGTGCTCGACAGCCTTGAGGAAAGCGACGAGATTCCACCATTTGAGGTTTACACCGAGGTAATGCAAGACACATTCGTGAAACTGTTGCTGCATGGTCACTGCAAGTTTGTGAGTACCTGCTCGCTCACCCTCGCCTATGATACCATGGCAGAGTTCTTTGACAATATCGACAAGCTGCACGACAAGGTGCTTATGCGTCCTTGCGAAATCAGTAACAACCCCGAGGTGATTCGCCGTCTTGGTGTTCTCTCGATGAACACTGCTCTCGAGGCCGACATCTTCGGTAACATCAACTCTTCGCATGTGAGCGGTACCCGCCTGATGAACGGTATAGGTGGCAGCGGTGACTTCACCCGCAATGCCTACACCAGCATTTTCATGTGCCCGTCAATCAAGAAGGACGATTGCATCTCGACCATCGTGCCCATGTGTACTCACATCGACCACACCGTGCATAGTGTAGACATCATCGTCACCGACCAGGGTGTTGCCGACCTGCGCTTCAAGGATCCTATTCAGTGCGCCGAGGAGATTATTGAGAAGGCTGCTCATCCTGTTTATCGCCCATTGCTGCGCGAGTATCTCAAGGTATGCAAGATGGGTCACGTGATGCAGAACAATGAGGTTGCTCTCGCATTCCACGCTGCTCTCGCCCGCACAGGCGACATGCGCAATGCCGACTTCTCAGTAAAGAACTAAAATTTCTGCTACTTAGCAGCACAAATAGAGGGAGTGCCAAGTGTTTGGCGCTCCCTCTCATATCTTTCAGTGTGGAACGATACCGTTGGTTTGAATATCAGAAATATTCACTTACTGCGAATTCGAATTGCTGCATGAAGATTTGTTTTAAAGCATAAATATTGTTCTGCTCATAGAAGATGAGCATTGCTTTTTTGTAATCAACAGAATCGACTGTGCGAAAACTCAAAGGACAGTATCCATTTGCTATTAGTATGGCGTTGCTTGTGATGCGCGCAGTTCGCTTGTTGCCATCACTGAAAGCCTGTATGTAAGATAGCAGCACAAGAGCGAGCAAAGCTTTTTCAAAAACATCACTCTTGCCGTTGATCAACTCACAGGTATCATGCAAGGCTTCACGAATTTGGAACTCATTGTCAAGCGGATGGTAATTTGTTCCCGTAATACCTACACGACGATGTCTAATACCTCTATCTACCGATAATTCTTTTGTCAACAGTGTGTGAATATCCTCAATGTGAGTAATCGACAACATTTCCAAATAATCAGGATTGTCAAGAATAAAACGCAAGGCATCTTTGTGATTGAGCAGCATGACAGCCTCTTCTTTGGTCTTGCCATCGGCTGTCTTGCTCTCGCGTAGCAGGCGCTCTGTCTCAAGAAGCGAATAAGTGTTCCCCTCAATCTGTGAAGACTTCCAGCTCAAATCTATTCCCAAACGCTCCATTTCTTTCCTGTACTCATTAGGCGACATCTCGTCAACATGATTGCGGAATTGCTGTTGCAGTTCATTAAGGTGTTTAAGTTCGTCATCTGTGAACAATGTGACAGCAGGGAATTGATTACGAATAAGGTCAAAGTTAAAGGAGGTCTGCACCTGGCGCTCGTCAACGTCTTTGGCAAAATAGGTGTCAAGATTCAACGGCATGAGTAGATGAGCCTGTGCCGAAAGGCTATATCGAGTGGCACGAGCCTTACCAGTTACAACAATGTCTCCATTTCCAACTAGTGAAGCAATGGCTCGTTTAAGAGTTGCCTCACTCTCGCTGAAAGCAATTCCCTTAGCAATTTCATCACGCGTTGACAATGGATTATAATGCAAATATTGAAGAATTTCTCTTGTGTCCATAATCGTATTGAGGTTAGAATCGGCGCAAAAATACAGAAAAAAGATGGATTATCGGCTCATCGTGAGCCGTTTTTTTAGCAAATCAGTGCATTTTTGAGCCGATTTCTTCATTATAGTTGTGGAACAATGGCATCAATTTGAGGACATTTATTTCTGATTTGTTCTCTTTTTATATTCTGGATAATATGGATTGATAAGTTCGAAAGGTATTATTTCATATTTTATGGTTTTCAGCGGTGCAATGCCGCTTTTCCTGACATAATCAATGCCGTTCATGTTCACTAATTCAACCCATTCTCCAATTTCTTTCATAAGTTCGTAATATCCTTCACTTTCATTTTTGACGAAAAACGCCTGAGGTAAATACACTGAGCTATATAAGTCTTTTCTACCATCTATAAATTTGCAGCAATTATAGTCAAAAATACAATTGTTAGAATTACTGAAAACCATAAACTTATTCTCATAAGGTTCATCAAGGTAAATCATGATTATCCAAGCAAGCGCTTTAATCTTATATGAGCATATATATTTTATACCATATTCTATGCCTGTACTCCTCATCGTAACGGGAATCTTTGCTGCATCAATGTGGGTATACCAAAAAGAACGAATGGTATCCCCTGGTTCATATTGATAAAGTTCATTGATTAATTCTAAGCTGTTATAGTCTCTTTTTGCCCCTTCAAAATCGTTTTTAGTAAGGTACATTTCAATACTGGCTCTGTTTTTTACATTCTTTTCCCATTCATCAAAACCAGCGATATGCTTTAGCATCTGCCGCCATTCGTCTGCACACCACTGCTCTCCATAGACACTGTCTAACCATTCAAAGACTTTTGTGTTATTATATTCATACCATTCGTGTTGGTACTTTTGAACACAGCCCAAAATCTCAATCGCTACACCAAACTTTTCCTTAAAGGCTTTAAAACCATGCTCACCTTTAATTTCCACAGGAGCTATGCCACCTAACTCATAAAGCTTTTTAGGGTAGAAATCATATTGGAAGAAAAATAGAATTGGAGATTTCTCATCAGGCTTTTCATGAAAATCAAAGCCAGCATACCACCCTGAGCCAATTTCCACATAATAGCCCCAGCCAGGTATTTTTCTCATTTCTCTGAAGAAGTATTCATCAGGTAACACGTCACCAATCTTTAAGCCATTTACAGAGAATTTATTGTCATTAGTTCCTATGAATATGATTTTACCGTTACGAACTCCAATACCGAATTCGATATTGTTATTATTGATTGTATATGAACTCACCAGTGAACCATCAGGGATAAGTGTCATACTATTAGTTTTGCTCTCATCAAAGGAGTCATACAAACAATATTTCGTTTGCACTTCGCCATATCCATTGAGCGCAATGAATAGGTAAAGGATATATAAAACCGTCTTTTTCATTTTTTCTTGTTTAAGTTGTATGGTTTTACTCCACAACCATCCAATATATTATTCTTTAAAATATACATGATGCGCCCCCAATTCATTTCCATTAAATAATACTAATTTGTGAGAAAACTTATCATAATATCTGATACTATCAATAATATTATCGCATGGCATTGGTGTAGAAAAATCTGCATCGAAAATCAATTTGTCATCATAATCATTAAAAATTCTAATCCTCATAATCCTATCGTTACATGATACTTTTTGTATCCAAAAAGCTTCTTTGGATGTTCCTTTAAAAACAGCGTCTTCAGGCACGTTAATAGTCCTAACATCAAAAATCCAAGCAAATGCAATAATTAGTAAGACAAGAATTGTGACAATTATGGAAAGCCACAAAAAAGAATTCTTATGTCTCTGTTTTAGTTTCATTATCTTTGTTTAAACTCATAGGTATTCCAATCATCAGGATCTCCAATGAAAATTATTAGCTTAACTTCATCTGCTGGCGTGGGTAACATATTAAAACCACTCGATAAAGTAAGAGAAAAGACAAATGTGTTCATAGACATACAAATCTTATATTTATCATATTTATCGATATCCCATGTTCCAACATGTGTTTTTTGAGAATGAAGACTATCTGCAAGATGGGAAAAATGTTTATCACTTGCACCGTCTTCACACCAAACATGTGACCAGTTTAAATTGTCCACTTGGCATGAGCCATCAGCGTTTAATCTTATGACAGCGCCATCATCGGCATAAAAAGTTCTGCCAGCTATTTCCTGTTTGCTATAATCTGAAAAACAACTGCTTACGAAAACTGTAAGCATAAATAGAGCCAAAATATGAGGTATTTTCTTTTTCAATTTTTCCTGTTTAAGTAGTTGAACAATGTGCTTTCTTCAATGTCGCAAATTTAATGGAAATATTAAGAAAAGTGCCTAATATCACTCATCGGTTGGATAAACGGTTTCTCCTATTTTAGAATGGTTAGTTGATTTACTCAAGAAGGCAAGGATAAAATCGACAAACTGCTGTTCAGTGATATCACCCGCCAAAAAGTCGTAGCTCACATGGCTTGCGTTGTCACGGCTCATGCCGCCAAACACCCAGCTCTTGGCACCAATGTCTTCAGGGTTACTGAAGCTCATTGTTTTCTCTAGGGTGTAATAGGCACACTCTCCCGACCTTGTGTTTATCACCGCAGCCGAGTAGAGGCACAATGGCGTCTTCTCAGGTTCTGGAAAGCGATAGACAATTATTTCTGTAGAGTCGTTCGGGTGCTGAATGCTTGATGAGATATCTTTCCAATCCCATTCGTATTCAGAGATGTATCGCCCGCCCAAGTTTATTTGCCATTCGGTGACATTGGTCAACCATGTTTTTACAACCTCTCCTTTCTCATAGGTCCATAAAATATCGGGAATATAGCGGAATTGGAACGCATACATCCTCATTGTGTTGCCTTCGGCCATATTGTTTAAAGCACGCTTTGCTTCAGGCAACCAATTCTTATCCTTAATACTCTCAAGCAGACGGCGAGATTCGGCTTTGTTGACCTCTGTGCCCCAACCGTTGAAATAGTACTTTGCCAGTAAGTATCGTGCCCCATCGGTGGCATCTTCATTATCTACAGCCATTTTCATGTATCGGAACGATTCTTTCCAATCTTGCTCAACTCCATTGCCGTGCTCATATTGAACTGCCGTGGCAACCTGTGACTTCATGTGGCCATTGTCGGCAGCATCCTTATACCACATGAAAGCCTCTTTTGGATTTGCTTCCACACCTTCGCCATCATCATAGCTTCCTGCTACCATATATTTTGCTATTGTGTTGCCTTTCTGTGCCGAGCTCAAGTACCACTTGAATGCCTCTTTTTTGTCTTTGACAACACCTGTGCCATCCTCATAACACATGCCAAGCACCAACTCGCCATAGCGATTGCCCTTGAGAGCGGCATCCCTGATGAGCCTCAAGGCTTCGTCATAGTCCTGCGCCACGCTGTCGCCATAGATATAGTGAATTGCTAGATCCACCTGACTATTGAGGTTTCCCATTGCCATCGAGTCACGCAACTCCTGTATAGATTGTGCATCGGCACTAAAACTAAACGCCAGCGCCATAAAAGCAAATACTAAAAGAAACTTTTTCATATCATTTTTGTTTTTATGTGGCAAATCGTTTCAACGCCACTAAGTTAGTAATTATTATTGTTATAACAAAGAAAAAGCGTGGAGATATTTTTGTTTATCTACTTAGAGGCATCGCCAAACGCCCTACTCGAAATAAACAGTCCATCCCACGCCTTGCCAATATATCAATCCTTCAACAGGGTAGATATAGGCTGACGAAGGCGTTACTGTTTTATTCTTCGAGTTAAAACTTTGGCGAATTTCTAAGTAAGGATAAAACAAAACGCTCTCAAATATATCATCAAGCAAGAGCCCGCCTCTGCGAGATTACTTGAATTGTCGCAAAATTACACATTATTTTAATAAACAAAAGAAATCAATGTTTTTTTATGAAAAATGTCCTGGTTTTCATTAAATTGTACCTGTTGGTGTCGATAAGCTGTGGAATAGAGTTTTTATTTTTTGAGCGACTGAATTGTAAAATTACCTTAAAATATTTGCATTTTACCATTTTGTGCCTTATCTTTGCATCGTGAATATAAAATATTACTAACCTTTATCTAAAATACAACAACCATGAATTATTTAAACAAGTGCGAAAGCGCTCAGCGACGCGATGAGCGCGACAGGATGCTGACAATGCTCTACTGCGAAATCTACGACAGTCTTAACAAAAAGAATGTGTCAAACTCTAGGCAGGTGGCGCTGGAACTTGCCATTAATAATGGCGCGCCACCCTACAATGTGGGTTTTGACCGTGCCTATGTTGTTATACCCAAACTGCTCCGTCATGAGCCTGTGCATTTCCATTCCGAGGTTAACAAGCTCATGTGGCTTGACATCACACACAAAGTGAAAAGCATTGTCTCTCAAGGCAAGATGTCAATAGCCCAAGCAATCCCCATCGTACTGGAGCAGTGTAAGGCTTCACGGTTCTTCCTCACGAAACAGCACGCTTGGGTCATCATTAAGAGGACACTAAGCGCTATGAACATACGCCGCCCTTATGGCCGCGTTGCTTGAGAGGTGTAGAGTTTTTGATTCCTTTTACTCCTTAAAAAATATTGATATCATGAAAAAACACAAAGTAACTATATATATCGATTTTGACGAAATACTCAATTACGTCTATGCACAAAGTGCATGGTATGCGGCACATAACGACAAGGTGCGCATTATTACTCCCGACAACAACCGCATGATTATGCTGAAACTCAAGGAAGGATATGCCCTCTTGAGAGACAGGGTATTAGGATACCTGGATTTTGACAATTACAACCCCAATGTCGACTCGAGAAATATAATCATGACTTTCGCCTTCAACAATGAGCCGCGATTAGGATTTGATGCGGCATTGCATGACACAGTGGTGGCATTGCTGGCACATTTCGTGCTCATGAGTTTTTATGGAGAGGTCGACCCAAGGGGCATGGAGCACGGGAGCAGCATCTTCAACCTGGAGTGGAGGCGTTACATGGCTAAACTAATGATAGCTTTCGCTCACGATGAGCTATAATACCGATTATAAAAAACAAGAGGGCAATGTCACAATTGACTTGCCCTCTTGTTGCTCAAGAATATTTAATTCTTGTGTTTTGCTGTTACTTTAACAACTCGTCAATAGCTTTTTCGGCTTGCCTGATGCCCTCTTTAGCCAACTTCCTGGCACCTTTCTTCATCAAAGTGTCGACTTCTGGTGGTAAGTCAAATATAGACTCGGCACGGTCTTCGGGCGAAACAACTTCGTCCGAATCTTCGGGGTTGTATGGTGTCACAAGGTCATTTTCATTGTCGTCCGACGAGAACAAGTCATCAATGTTGATAAGATTTCTGAACTTTTCTTTGAAATCGTTGCCCATAGCTTCTTTCAGCTTTTGGTCAATAATGTTCTTGTCAAAGGTAAAAACGTGACCAAGGATGCCAAGCGATACTCTTGTTTTGTCGGCTCCAGTGTCAATATAGCCTAATGAGAACACCCCATAGTTTTCTACATCTACTACATTGTCGACAATCGAACGAATGATTTGAGTAGATCCAAGCTTGACAATTCCGCCTATGATGCCTGTGCCGCCAAGGTCTTCAATAGTCTCGTTGGCCCAAGTGTGAGAAACCTTTGTGACAGCGCGGCAGTGGTCTTCCTTGTTAGGGTTGGTTGCTGCTAAGATTATTGCCAGTAGCGCAACTATGGCAAGTGTCACCCACAATGAAGTGCGGCTCTTGCGAGGCTTGTTCAGTGCGGGAGTGTCATAGTTTACCGACGTACTATATTCAGGAGCAGGCCCAGCGGGGGGACGAGGTGTCCATGTAGGGGGCTGCGATATCGTTGCAGTGTTGGGAGGGGCCGATGCATTGTCGCCCACTCGGGGAGCATAAGCAACAAGGTGACTCAACTCTTTCACATTCTCGGCTGTAGTCCAGTCCGATAGCCCTTCATGCCACACCGGAGTGTCGGCCATGATATTCAAGTTGGACATCTGCTCGAGGGTGAACGGACCCTGTTGCTGGTCATTCATGATTATAAAAAATTCCATAGTACCTAAAACATTTTTTTAAAAAAGTGAAACAAAATTTTAAAAGTATATATAGAAATTTTTTGTTTGTAACTTAGAGTGAGCAAAGATATGCAAGTTTAAAGCACAATAGCAAAATCTATGCCAATTTTAACACTTTAATTAACAAAATTCCCCACAATGAGATTTTTTTTCAAAAACTGTCCCACGCCCGATCACGATTTCCGATTACGATCCACGAGTTTTTTCTAAAAACTGTCCCAAAGGATCCTGGGTGTTGTATTGCACCGTAACTGTGGCGTTCAAGATTTTTTTCTAGAAATTGTCCCAAAGGAGTCCTGGGCATTGTTAGTGTATTGCGCCACAAAATTAGTGCAAGCCGAGCTCAAAGTCATGCTTGCATGGTTTTTGACGAGGCGCAGCCTAATTTATCCAACCGTGGCGTTCAAGATTTTTTTCTAAAAACTGTCCAACCTCATCCTCTTGTTTTCTCGTTTTAAGATTAACGATTTGGTCATTTGGAGTTTTTTTTCTAATTTTGCTCGCCAAAAGTTTATAAATTGTTTAACCTGACATCCTCTATGAGGCTTGTAAAACTTTGATAAACTATGAAACGAATAATTTTTAAGAAGGCAATACTTGTTATTGCAATATTAATGTCGATGGCCTGCACTGCAGTGGCGCAAGAAATTGTCGTGCCCGAAGAAATCACTGGCGAGGCAAGAGAATATTATAAGGCTGCAGTCATGGGAGACGTTGATGCTCAGCTCGTTATGGGATATTGTTACAAAGAGGGTGATGGAGCACCAAAAATCCCTTCACAGTCTCTGTTCTGGTATGGAAAAGCTGCCGAACAGGGTAGTGCTATAGCTCTTTACAACATTGCGGTGTTCTATGATGAAGGAATTGGTGTGCCTAAAAATGAGCGCAAGGCAGCTCATTTCTATGAGCTAGCGGCCAGTAAAGGCGACCCCTACGGACAGGTGAGTGCTGGCGTTTGCTATCTTAATGGCGATGGTGTACAGCAAGATTACAAGAAGGCTGTTAAATGGTTCAAAAAAGCTGCTGAGCAAGGTTATGCTCCTGCTCAGTTCTGGATGGGAACATGTTATGACCAGGGGTTGGGATTGAGTACCGACCACAAGAAAGCGGTTGAGTGGTACCGCAAGGCAGCCGAACAAGGCGACGCTCAGGCCCAGTACAATTTGGGAATCTCCTATCTTGAAGGTGAGGGTGTCAAGAAGGATGAAAAAGAAGGTGTTTCTTGGCTTAAGAAAGCTGCCGTACAAGGTGATCTCGACGCTCGAATCACTCTAAAGGAAATGGGCGTGAATTGGGAAGAATAAACTAATCACAGTGGCGGTCAAGTCGATTGACGCGATAAAAAAGAAAACGAGTAGGCCAATAAGCCTGCTCGTTTATTGTTTGTTGTTAAGAATTAATCAGATTATTTTTGTTGATACTTCACAACTTCAAAGCCCATGCGCACGCCGTTGTATTGGTTGCCCAAGTTGGCGATAGATGTGATAGAGCTGTTGCTAGACAAATTGCCTAGAGCTTGAAGCACACTGGTGAGCATCTTCGATTCCATAGTGATTGACAAACCATTTGAAGTGCGAGCCACATAAGATGAGATGGTGCCTACCGAAGTCTTCAAGTTGAGCTTGCCAGAACTAGGATCTAATGTGTAAGTTCCATTCAGAGGAAGGCCTTTTAGCACAGCTTCAAAGTTGCCGTTTTGGTCAAAAGCAAAACCTGTGTTGTTGTTTGCAAATCCAAGTGAGCTATAAGCAGAACTGAGTTTCTGCTTTATTTGTGTAGCTGCTGCTGTACCTCCTGCCTTGGCAAGAAGATTCTGACTGGTAAATGCGCAACCTGGCTGTGCATATATCCATGTGCCAACAAGATCCGACTGATTAACTCGTGTGCCACCAAGAACCAAATCGGTAACTGAGTTGTCGGTGAGAGCGCTTCCTAAAATGCCTCCAAGTAGACCTCCGCCAGAGCTGGTCATACCTCCGAGCACGCTGCCGAGCACGCTGCCAAGCACATTGCTGGTAGTATTTGTGTTACCTCCTAGGCCTCCACCTAGTATGCTTCCGAGAAGCCCAGTAGAACTAGTACAACTGCTGAGCATCAGCATTGCCGAAACGGCAATTGAGAAAAAAGATTTTTTAAGCATGATGTTTTTTGTTTTAAATGGTTTATATTCTATTTAATAATGTATTAATAAAATTATTGATACCTTACTATGTCAAATCCCATGCGCACGCCATCGAAGTTCTTGCTAAGTTCACCAATAGTGTTGAGCGTGCTGTTTCCAGTGAGCGAAGTGATGGTCTGCAGCACATTCAAAAGCTTTTTCGATTCCATTGTGATCGACAGTCCATTTGTGGTTCTAGTCACATAGGCTGGGATGGTGAAGAGCATAGTCTTTAAGTTGATTTTGCTATCGTTTGAGTCGAAGGTATAGGTTCCGGTCATAGGAATACCTCTGAGCCTAGCTTCAAATTGTCCATTTTGATCAAAAATGAAATAAGTGTTGTTGTTGGCAATGCCAAGAGAGTTGTAAATGCTATTCAAACTTTCCTTCACCTTAGTTGCTGCTACCGAGCCGCCAGCCTTGGCGAGTAAGTTCTCGCTTGTGAATGCACATCCAGGGCCATTATAAACCCATGTGCCGACCAGGTCGGACTGGTTTAGCTTGATGTGTCCAATCACCATATCGAGAAGTCCGCCTGCAGTGTTGGAGTTAACAACGCTACCGAGAACTCCTCCAATCAAATCTCCCAAACCTCCTTCTGAAGATGTGCCGTTGTTGCCACCAAGCACATTTCCCAAAAGTCCTTGTGTTCCACAGCCAGAGAGGCTTAAAGTCATTGCAAGAATTGCTGTATAAATAGTTTTTTTGAACATAGTTTTCTAGTTTTTAATGTTATGAATTATAAAAAATCTTTCAAAATTATACCGTATTGACTGCAAATTTAGTAAAAATATTGAAAACAACAATATTAGTGCGTTTTTTATTTGATAATAAATATACAAACACATTTATTTTTATTATGGATAAGGGCTTTTTTGAAAAAAACTGACATGTTTTTATATTAAAATTAAAAAAAATGTTGTAACTTTGAAAACTCTATATATATAAAATAAGTAAGTAATATCTACAGTTAACGTTTTTTAGGTTAACTTGGTTAAACGCGAAAACTAACATAATTAATCAAATAATATCTATGAGACTAAAACTATCATTGCTTCTAACGCTCTTTTTGAGCCTCACTGTTGCGGCTCAGCCAGGGCTGCGGGGCATCGTGGTCGATTCAAGGACCCATGCGCCGGTTGTGGGGGCCACTGTAGTGCTCGATGAGTCGGGTGCCAGTGCCATCACAGGGCCTAGCGGAGACTTTGTCATCACCGATGCCAAGTCAGGAAAGGACAGGTTGCTGATCTTATGCTATGGATATCGCGACCTGGTCAGAGATGTGGAACTGCTCAATGGCATGGACGACCTTGGTTTAATATATATTGAACCAACCGAGTCAGCTGTTGCCGATGAGAATGAGGAGAATGCCGATATCGTTCTCACCGAGTCGATGCTCGAGGATGAGGAGGGTAATGCACAACAAGTGGGGGCGCTCACAGGAGCCACCGACAACCCCTACTACAAGGCTACCAACTACAACTTCAGCACGATGCGATTCCGCATTCGTGGTTATAACAATGAGTACAGCCAAACCTACATCAACGGCATCAATTTCAATGATGCTGCGCGTGGCAGGTTCAATTACTCGATGATTGGCGGTATGAACCAGGCCTTTAAGAGCCGCAGCGTGGGATATGCCACCGAGCCTGTGAGCTTTGGCTTTGGCGACATTGGTGGCGCAACCAACATCTTTACTAACGCCAAGGACTATGCTCCTGGTTTCCGTGGTAGCATTGCTTACACTAATAGCAACTACCGCTGGCGTGGTATGATTACCTATAGCACAGGCCTTAACCAGCATGGTTGGGCGATGACTCTGAGCGCTATCGCACGCTATGCCGGCGAGGGCATCATCCCAGGCTCTTTCTATAACAGCTGGGGAGCTTTCCTCTCGTTGCAGAAGGTCCTTAACTCAGAGCACTCAGTGTCGCTCACATTGTTTGGCGCACCCACTAAGCGTGCCAGCAATGCAGCTACATTCGATGAGGCTTATAATCTCGCAGGCAATAACCTCTACAATGTGAACTGGGGTTGGCAAGAAGGCAAAAAACGTAACGCTAAGGTTGTTGATTCCTTTGACCCAACAGCTATCTTAAGCTGGATTTGGACTCCTAAGACAGGAACATCACTTATTACCGGTTTGGCGTTCCATAAGTCGTTCTACGCTTCAAGCGCACTCAACTGGTATAATGCTCGTGACCCACGTCCCGATTACTACCGCTACCTGCCTTCTTATTATCGCACCACCAGTCCTGAGACCGCCGACCTCTTTGAGTGGGAGTGGCTCAATATGGAGGAGAAGCGACAGCTCAACTGGACTGACCTCTATCAGGTGAACTATCTCAATAACTATGAATTTGAGCAAGGCGGCGAAGACAAGGGTTCAAGTTATATACTTGAGAAACGTCACAGCAACCAGTTCAACTGGATGCTTAGCAGTAACCTTAATATGCGTCTGAACAATGTTCTTACTCTTCAAGGTGGTGTGAGTGCCAACTATAGCCGCTCATCTTACTACAAGACAATGAAAGACTTGCTCGGAGGACGCTACTGGCTCGACGTGGACCAGTATGCTGAGCGTGACTTCCCTGGTGATGCCGATATGCTGCAGAACGATATGGACAATCCCAATCGTCGCATCCTTGAGGGCGACCGCTTCGGTTATGACTATGATATCAACTCCATCACTGGTCGCCTGTGGTTGCAGAATGTGGTAAACCTAAACCAATTTGACATCAACTATGGTGCACAAGTGAGTGCTACCACCTTCCAGCGCGACGGTAAGATGCGCAACGGACGTGCCCCTGAGAATTCACTGGGTAAGGGCGAGAGCCACAGTTTCATCAACTATGCTGTGAAAGCTGGTATCATATATAAGATTGACGGTCGTAACAACATTCAAGCGCACGCCTACTACGGCACACGCGCGCCTGAATACTACAACGCCTACATCTCTCCACGCATTAAGGACGATGTTATTACCGATCTCAAGAGTGCCAGGGTTCTTTCGGGTGATATTGGCTATGTGTGGAACTATCGTCGCTTCATGGGTTCGATTACCGGTTTCTGGACTGAATTCTGGGATATGACCGAGAGAACCTCTTTCTATGATGATTACAACAGCACATTCGTGAACTACTCACTTACTGGCGTACAAAAAGAGCACAAGGGTGTTGAGCTCGGAGCTGCCTACAAAATCACTCCTTCGCTCACTCTTAATGCAGCTGCTACTATTGCACGCTATCAATACAAGAACCGACCTCTGGGAACAAGAAGCTTCGAGAATGGTTCGGTTGAAGATGTTACACAAACCGTTTACCTTAAGAATTTCTACGTGAGTGGCACTCCACAAGAGGCTTATAGCCTGGGTATCAATTGGAGCGCTCCTAATATGTGGTTCTTCGAACTCAACGGTGTGTGGATGAACCATTCTTATGTTGACCTCTCGCCAATTCGTCATGAGGTGCTCCCCGAGCTCTACACTGTGGCGAGCAGCGAGCAGGAACTCATCCAAATGATGCAGGACATTGGCAAGCAGGAGAAGCTTAATGAGGCATTGATTTTCAATATGAGCATTGGTAAGGTGATTTACCTTAACCGCTCTGCTTCTCTCAACCTCAACTTGAGCCTTAACAACCTGCTCAACAATACAAACATTCAGACAGGTGGTTATCAGCAGGGTCGATTCGACTACAAGAACTATACCACTGCCAAGTTCCCCAACAAGTACTACTACGCACAAGGTTTCCGCATGTACTTGAACGTGGGAGTGAGATTCTAATCACACATAACTATCAAAGAATTAATTAAAAACAAAATATACATTATGAAACGTTTAAATTTATTCTTCAATGCATTGTTGCTCATGATTGTGGCGGTGAGTTGTAACGAAGACTTCGACACTCCACCCATGGTGGTACCACACGCCGAGCATCAGGCAAACATGACAATAGCCGAATTTAAGGCTAAATACTGGCAGGATGGACGTAACTTTATCGACACCTGCAAGGAGGACACTTACATCCACGGATGGGTGACCAGTAGCGATGAGGAGGGCAACATCTATAAGCACCTCTACATCCAGGACGAAACTGGAGGTCTTGGTATCTCTATTGATGCTAACAGTATCTGTAACACCTACCGTGTAGGTCAGGAAATCGTTATCAGCATGAAGGACTTCTGGATTGGTAAGTACAACGGTGAGTACCTCATTGGTAAGCCCGAGTGGTATGCCGCACAAAGCGTGTGGGAAGCTGGACGTATGTCACTCGACCTGTTCAAAGAGCACACCGAGCTCGAAGGCCTGCCTAACGTTGATAAAATATCGCCTGTAGAGGTGAATATCGGTGATGTGGTAGGGCACAGCGACGCCGAGACTCAGCTCAAGTATCAAGGACAATTCGTTATTATCCGCGACGTGGAGTGGGAAGGTGCCGATGGTGAGTTGACTTTCAGCGAGAGTGGCTCTTCTACTACGCGTAACATCAAGGACGATGATGGCAACGTGTTGGGTGTGAACAACAGTAACTATGCCAACTTCCGTGGCGACCCACTGCCAGTGGGCAAGGGCGACGTGCAAGGTATTCTCTATATGACTGGTAGTGACAAGTGGGGACTATATCTGCGCGACGCTCAAGACTGCATTGGCTTCGACAACGACACTAAGGGTTATATTACTGACCCATGGACTGTGCCTGAGGCTATTGAGCTTCAGAATCAAGGCAAGAAAGGTTGGGTAACCGGTTACATTGTAGGTGTTATTGCTCCTGGTGTTAACGAGGTGTCAAGATACAATGACATTGAGTGGACTCCCGATTCGATGTTCACTCTCGACAACACCCTCGTGATTGCCCCAAGTCCAGGTATTCGCGATTACAAGCAGTGTATCGCGGTTTCTCTGCCACAAGGTTCGAGTTTCCGTCGTGACGCTAATTTGAGAGACTACCCCGAACTTCACGGAACTCAAATCTGGGTTAAGGGAACTCTTGCTACGTTCATGGGTATGGCAGGTATTACCGATAATAGCGGCTCTATCGACGAGTACAAGTTGTCTATGATGACTGGTGGCGTTACCGAGCTCACTGAGGACTTCGAAGGAGGAAGCATTCCAGATGGATGGCGTCTTGTGAAAACCAAGGGCGACAAGGATTGGTACATGGATGAATTTGACAACAATAAATACGTTGCAGTTACTGGTTATAAAGGTACCCAGCCACCATTTGAGGCTTGGCTCATCACTCCTGCTCTTGACATAGCAAAAGCTGGTAGAAAAGAGATTAGCTTCTTGAGCAAGGTTCGTTATTATCGTGGCACCGACCAAATTGAGGTTTACCTCATGTCTACCAATGACCCAACTACTGCCGAGCTAATTAAGCTTGATCCAGTATTGGCAACAGCCGACATTGGCGGACAGTCCGACTTTGTTAGCTCAGGAACTATCGACCTTAGCCAGTTCAATGGTACTTACTGCGTTGGATTCTGCTATAAGTCTGAGCAACAAGCAAATTACACAACTTGGCAAATCGATAACTTCAAGTTTGGTGGAAAGGCTCTGCTGCAGACCATCGATGACTTCGAGACGATGAACGAAGGCCAGACTACTGCACAGCAAGGGTGGACTACTCTCACCTCTAATAAGGGCTGGACAGCAACCAACGCTGCATTGCTCAAGGGTGGTTCCAGTGATGCTCCTCCGGTATTCGCTATGATTGGCAAGAAAGCCGATGGCAGCGACAATTGGGCTTATGCAGTGCACCTTAATGGTCACATTAATAACAGGGGTATTCTTACCTCACCATTGTTTAAGGGTGGTCTCAAAACGCTCACTATGAACTATGGCTATGTACTTAGCGAGTCTAATGGTGTGAAATTCCTTGTAAGTTTCTACACACTAGACCCAAGGACAAATCCTGCTCAGAACCCAATTAAGACATTTACGGTTAACGAGCCAAGTGCTACTCAGAAGACTGCTTACACTGCAACCTTTGATGTTAACATTTCTGGCGATTGCTACATGGATATTATATCATTAAGCCCGACAAACTCTGCTAGCAACAAAGATCGCTTCGCAGTTTGGAACATCATGTGGGAACCAAACTAATCTAGCAATTTAGATTATAACTTTATACAAAAATTCCCTCTGCCTTAATGACAGAGGGAATTTTTATGCTCTGTGACAACTTCTGACTAGTCGTTCCACAGAGTCATCTCGCCTTTAGCGATTGTCGCTTGTACATCAACTAGGCGTTGGTTGTTGCTGCCGCGAAAGCGTAGCTTGGTGTTTCTTTCGTCCATGACGAATGGGCTGTCGACAAGCACGTCGAGCTGTTTCACGGCTTCCATGAGTTTTGGTTGCTGTTTCACCTGTTCCCAAGTGTAGCCAGTATAGCACCATACGTTATATCCTAATTCCTGTTTGATTCGTTTTACTAAGTGTGCTAAAGGTTCAGCTTGGGCCAAAGGGTCACCCCCTGAGAATGTTACGGGAGCCTCATTGTAGGCTATCACCTCCATCAGCTCGTCAAGGGTACGTTCCTCGCCACCGCCCATATTCCACGACTCAGGGTTATGGCATCCTGGGCAGTGGTGGCGGCATCCGGCAAGATATATGGAGGTGCGCAAGCCTGGTCCATCCACGCTTGTCCCCTCTACAACATGCAATACTCTCAGTTTTTCAGTCATGATAAATGCTGGAATCTCCAATTATGCATTTTGCATTGTGAATTATACATTATTTATGCACCACGCGGTCACGCAGCTCGGCAAGCTTGCCACTGTTCCAGCGGTCGGTGGTGCCCACAAGGTAGCCTGTGATGCGCTGCAGTTTATCGATGTTTGTGCTGTGGCACTCAGGGCATTCATGAAGGTCATCGGTGGCATCCTCATATCCACAGTCCATGCAGCGGTTGCGGTTATGGTTAACTGATCCGTAACCAATGTTGTACTTGTGCATCAAATCTACGATGTCCATAATTGCCTGGGGGTTGTGGGTGGCGTCACCATCAATCTCTACATAGAAGATGTGACCACCGCGAGTAATCTCGTGGTAAGGCGCCTCAACCTCGGCTTTGTGCTTGGGGCTGCACTTGTAGTAAACAGGCACATGGTTGCTGTTGGTGTAATAAATCTTGTCGGTTACACCTGGAATCTCACCAAAGTCCTTGCGGTCACGGCGGGTGAACTTACCGCTCAATCCCTCGGCAGGTGTGGCAAGTACGCTGTAGTTGTGCTTGAATTCCAAGCAGAACTCATTCACACGGTCACGCATGTGAGAGATAATCTTAAGACCAAGTTCCTGACTCTCTTGGCTCTCGCCATGATGCTTGCCAGTGAGGGCGATAAGACACTCGGCTAAGCCAATGAATCCAATACCCAGTGTGCCCTGATTGATAACATTCTCAATAGTCTCATTTGGCTTTAGACCATCACATCCTACCCATAGCTGCGACATGAGCAGTGGGAACTGCTTGGCAAGTGCCGTACGTTGGAACTGGAAGCGGTCGTCAAGCTGACGGGCGGTGATGTCGAGGACATTGTCAAGCTTTTTAAAGAATGCATCAATGCGTTCCTGCTTGTCCTCAATCTTCATGCACTCGATGGCAAGGCGTACGATGTTTATTGTTGAAAACGAGATGTTGCCACGGCCTATGCTGGTCTTGTCGCCAAATCGGTTCTCAAACACGCGGGTGCGGCAGCCCATTGTGGCAACCTCATATTTGTAGCGCTCGGGGTCGTTGATGTCCCATTTCTCGTGGAAATTATAAGGGGCATCAAGGTTCACAAAGTTGGGGAAAAAGCGGCGCGCGGTAACTTTGCAGGCAAGCTTGTAAAGATCATAATTGGGATCCTCGGGCAGGTAGCTCACACCACTTTTCTTTTTCCATATTTGGATGGGGAAGATGGCGGTAGAGCCGTTGCCCACGCCTTCCCATGTGGAGTGAAGCAACTCACGGATGATGCATCGACCTTCGGCGCTGGTGTCGGTACCATAGTTGATGGAGCTGAAAACCACTTGGTTGCCACCGCGGCTGTGGATTGTGTTCATGTTGTGGATAAACGCTTCCATAGCTTGATGAACGCGACCGGCAGTGCGGTTGATGGCATGTTGAAGCACGCGCTCACGTCCTTTTAGGTCATCAAGCGGACGAATGATGTAGTCTTCAAATTTGGCTTCATACATGTCTTTGTAGTCCTCGCCGTTAATGTCTTCGAGAATCTTCACTTCTTCAATGAAAGTGCGGCGAACAAATGGCGCCAAATAGAAGTCGAAGGCAGGAATCGCTTGACCGCCATGCATCTCGTTCTGAGCTGTTTCCATCGATATGCAGGCTATGACGCTAGCGGTCTCGATGCGCTTGGCAGGACGCGACTCGCCATGACCGGCCCAGAAACCATTGTTCAATATCTTGTCAAGTGGATGCTGAACGCAGGTCAAACTCTTGGTAGGGTAGTAGTCTTTGTCGTGGATATGGAGATAGTTGTTGCGAACGGCCTCGCGAGCCTCTTCGCTAAGGAGATAGTCGTCGACAAATGGTTTAGTGGTCTCGCTGGCAAACTTCATCATCATGCCAGCGGGAGAGTCGGCGTTCATATTGGCATTCTCGCGGGTGATATCGTTATTCTTAGTGTTGATGATTTCCAAGAACATGTCACGGGTTTTTGCCTTGCGGGCTATGCTTCGTTTGTGTCTATAGTTGATATAGCTCTTTGCCACTTCCTTGCGGGGACTCTTCATGAGCTCAATCTCCACCATGTCCTGGATGCCTTCCACGCTCATCTGGCTCTTGCCGCGAGCGCCTATGTGGTCTGCGATGCGCTGAATTAACGCCTCGTCGTCACCGGCATCGGTGGCGAGCATTGCTTTACGAATTGCAGCTTTAATCTTTTCTTCGTTGTATCCAACAACTCTTCCGTCACGTTTTACTACTGTCTGTATCATTTTCTATTAGAAAGGTAATAAGAGGTATGTAAATAATAAATTAGGTGTAAATATAGTTTGCAAAAGTTTGGTGCGTGTAAAAAGCCCAATTCCTCGGGCTTTTATTGTGTGTCCTTTTATTTGCTCTGCAAAGCTACAAAAGGTTATAGAAATGGCAAAATATTTCCCAAAAAAATTATCAACAAATTTTCATTTTGGAAAACTTTTTGTTGTTTGTAAAATAATAAAGTATTGAAAATAAGTAAAATAAAAATAATTTTGGAAAACTTTGTTTATAATATTCCATATTTAAAATTGTTTTTTTGTAATATACTTGGTTGATTCGCATGAAAAAAGTGCGAAGCACCATAGCACTTCGCACTTTGTTTTTTTGTTGTTTTTAGACTGCTATTGCCATATGCTGGTATTAAGCGTCGATTCCACTTCTTCTTCTATGTCGTCAGGCAAGTTACAGAAGAAGTCAATACCTGTCCTCCTCTCCAACTCGTCGATGGTTATCATGCAGCTTTGTAGGGTTGTTGAGCTGCAAGAACTGTTGATTTGCTCAGTCCAGTAGGCCATGGCTTGGTATTCTCCGTTCTTAAGACGCAATACTGCCATAAACCAGTAGCGTGGAATAGGTAGAGTTCCAGTGATGTTCACTCCATATAGGCTTTGCACTTCTGATTTAGGAATGAGACCAGATGTTGTGGAGCCATTGAGCGTAACGTTGCCGATAGTGGCACCCTTGCACACATAGAGCGTGTCGCGGAAACTGTTGCTGTAGCCCCAATTCTGCACCTTACCTTCCATGCGTTGCCACAAGCCGGCGTTGTGAGCCTGATATTGTGGATGGATGTTGCTGGTAACAAAAGTGTGGCTGTTTTGTTCACTGCTCGACTGACGATCCTCACTAGCACAGATGTGACCGCGGGCAAACATCGTCATGTTGTTGCCGTCAAGATTGACAACCGAGGTGGTATATTTGCCTGAGGTGTACTCGGATGTGTTAACCTGGTAAGCGGTTGGCACATTATCGTCAACCGAGAATGAGGGAGTTCGTCCCACATTGTTGTTTGGCGTGCCTGCATGCATTGTAAAGCAGGTCCAGCGATTGGCTCGTTGGCTCTTGTCAAGTTCAAGCGAGAGCGAGATGCCATATTCGTTAGTTGCCTTAACCACAACCATATAGTTGGAGCTGGTGCTGATGTGCGGATATTCAAGACGCCATGCCTGGTTGTATGTTGCACTCGAACTAGTGGGTGTGGGACCCGACTCAGGGATATTGTAGGCGGTCTCTTTCCAGTTGGCATTAGCATTGTTGTCGACAACTTGTTCCACTGTGTAGGTGGCTGTAGCCACTGCGCTGCTCTCACCGTTGAGAACAGCTATCGCCTTAATGGTGATGGTTCCCACTCCTAACGACAGGGTGAATGGCGACAGTCCGTTGTCCCAGTAGTTTGTGGTTGTAGGAGTAGTGCCATCTATTGTGAAGTAAATCTTGCTGCCTTGTGGACCAGTGATGATGATGTCATGATCGCCTTGGAAAACAGTTCCCGATGGGTGGCTGAAGGTTGGCGCATCAACGGTTGAAGGCATCTCTCCATTCAGAAGATAGTTGTATATCATGGTAATATCGCCAGCAGTGACGTTTCCGTCGCCGTCAACGTCGGCAGTGTTAGCATTACTAATGTCGCCGTTTAATAAATAATTATATAAAGCGGTGATGTCGCCAGCAGTGACATTGCCGTCGCAGTCTACATCGAGTGGATTGTGATCTGGTTCCTCAATTTCATAGGTCACTGTCATAGAGTAAAGACTATTGCCACCTGTGCCCGTGAAGGCAACTTGATTGGTTGAGCCACTCCAGTAGGTGTTGTCAGAGTCGAAACCGGCGGGCGATGCTGTGAAGCGCTGCTGAGCATAAAAACCATTAAAGTCCACTCGTTTGATAGTTGCTCCACTGCCAGCTTGGAATGAGAAGGTGTTGCCACTGGTGGTGTAAAAGGTGTATTGGTTTTGATAGAAAGTTGACCGTGGCGAACTGTTCCCAGGGATAAGGGTTATATCGCCCACTGTGATATTATTCTGCAGATATGTTGGATTGCTGCTTGTGGGCGTGGGCAGTCCCAGTTGTGCGAGTGCCTCGGGCGAGCTGAAGTCGAAGACGGCTGTCTTGGTGACAGTTCCTGCTGTAGCAACCAGAGCCAAGAAAGCCATCATTGAGAGTAAATAAATTCGTTTTACCATAGTTATAAAGTTTTTGTTAATAATGTCTGACTGGTATTCTTTAAAAATTTGTGCAAGTTACACATTTTTGTCTAAAAAAACAAATTTTTCTTGCAAGTCAATGCTTTAGGTGCTATTCATGGATTATTTTAATATGATTTGTTGAAAAATGACTTTTAATTTGGGCTATCATCAATGTTTTTCATTAACTTTGCATGATTTTTTTGAATAAAACTAAAAATAAACATATAATATGAAAAAACTATTAATTCTATTTCTGGCCGCAACCCTCGCCACAAGTGTCGGGTGGGCAGCAGATGTTACAATCTCAAAAACAATGAATGAGATTGTAAGTGCTAATGGTTATGCAGTTTCAGCTGGTAGCGACGTTACATGTTATACATCATTTGAACTAGATGACAACATTACAATTTCAACAACAGGAACTCCTAATTGTGGCTCATTTTGGGGTACATCTCCTAATATTGATTGGCGTTTATATCAAGCCAAAAGTGGAAATGCTATTATAACTTCCAAAGATGGCTATACGCTTAAGTCTGTTACATTTACATTTAATGTAAGCTATTCAGGATGTCTCTTAAATGGTGGTTCAAGAGTGAATTCTGGTACAGCGATATCGTTAAGTGGAAATTCTGTTGAGTTTTCTGTAGGAAATAGTGGTACAGCTACAAATGGACAAGTAAAAGTAACAGCCATCTCAGTAACTTATTCTGAAGCGGGTACTCCTGCCACTGTTCAAGAACCCACTCTCACTGATGAGTTTACTTTTTGGCCGGTGATGAATGAGGATGCGAGTGCGCAGGTGACAATCACTCCTGCCAGTGGCAACACCGTGCGATATACTATCAACGGCAGCACTCCATCGCTTACTAATGGCACTGAAATTACTTCTGCCAAAACAATCAATATCAGTGGCACTACCACAGTCAAGGCCATCTCATATGTGGGTAATCAAACGAGCTCGGTTGTGAGCAAGACTTATACTCTTGGTCAGACCGTAACTGGCATTAATGCTTTTAAGAACTTGACAAGTGGCACTACAGCGAGACTTTACTTGCCCGATGCCAACAACGCCCGTACGCTGTTTGTCAAAGGCAATGACGCATTCGTGCGCGATAACACTGGTGCGATATGTATCTATAATGTGACTACTAATCCGCCTCTGGAGTATAACCAGCACATAGCAGGATGGATTATCGGTACCTACACTGACTACAACGGTTTGCCCGAATTTACTGCTTCGTCGGCGACCAACAGCTGCTACCTCGTGATTGCCGATCCTGTTACCGAGCATGATGCCGAGCCAGTGGAGATAGATGCAGATAACTATGATGACCATTATGCCGATTGGGTGACTATCAGCGACTTGAAGGTGACGGCGGCCAGCGGCAGCACTGCCACTGCCACAGCGGGCAGCTGCTCATTCTCTATCTACAATAAATACAACACCGACAATTATCAGCTTCCCTATGAGGGTGCTATAGTGGATATCACTGGTATTGCAGCTTCCAGTAACAATGCCCAGCAGCTGCGACCCATCTATCAGAACGAGAACTGGCCCATTACCTATGTGGTTGATGCTCAAGAAGGTTTTGTTGCTCCACCAACCGATATTGCCAATGTCCAGGTGAGACTGAAACGCAACCTTATCCCGCAAGACTGGAGCGTGCTCACCGTGCCTTTCGAACTTGAGGACTTTGAGGGTGATGTGCTTCAATACTCTAGCGTGACACTTGGAGAGGTGGGCAGTTACGAGATGAGTGGACAAACTTATCCTATTTATAGTGGCGTGATGCAGTTTGAGGACTATTATGGTACCCTTCAGCCTGGCACGCCCTATCTTGTAAGGCCTTACGCTTTGCAGCATGGTATGACGCTTAATGATGTAACATTGAAAGCTGGAACAGCTGGATCTGTAACCAAAACTCTTGCCGCACAGCAAAATGCGCCTGGCATCAATCTGATGGCAAATGAGCAACCTGTCTATGCTGGCGATTACTCGCTGGTAGGCACCTATTCGCCAACAACCTTGCCACAGAATGAGTCAACCGTGGTAATTCTTGACAGCAGCACTTTGAGCTGGACTTCGCTTGTCGATGACACCTCAGTGGGTGGTACCGAGGGATATATCACCGTGCCTAATGGTGCTGGTGTGAAACTCGCACTGCCTAGCAGTGAGGTGATTACAGGAGTTGTTGACATCAGGTTCGATAATAACGCTCAAAAAGAGACTGTCATCTACAACTTACTTGGAATGCGGCTCACGCGGCCGCTCTGTGAACTGCCGCCGGGTGTGTATATTGTGAATGGTAAAAAGATTGTTAAACGTTAAGCTTTAGGAGGACACGACAATGAAAAAGACATTATTAGTTGCCCTCTTGGGCTTGATGACAATGATGAGTGCACTGGCAGCCGACACCGATCCAGTGACCATGACAATCACGTTGAAAAACGGAACCACTGTGACCTATAACGCTTCCAATATGGATAGTGTGCGATATGTGGGCGGGCAGTTCGGTGAATCGGGAGCCATTGGTATGAAGATTTATCTCACAGGAGCTTCGCATAGCGTTGACTACCTTTATTCACAAATTACGAGCGTTGTCTACGACACCACTCCGATAGTCACCAGCGACATATTCGTTCGCGTTACCAATACCAGCCAACTCGTGGCAGGAAAGAGGTATATCATAGTATATGAGAGTGGTCCTCTTGCTATGGGTGGAATAACTTCCTCGGGAACAAAATATGGTATTCCAATAACGGAAAGTGGTAATTTCGCTTATACTGATGGAGTTGTTCAGCTGACCGAAGGAACTGGTGTTAAAGTCTTGACACTTGGTGGTAGCGCTGGTGCTTGGACTCTATCTATGGATGGCGCATTGTTGAACCATACAGGTACGGCTAATACGCTATCTACAGGTGATACTAACAATACTTGGACGATTACGATTGATGAAGACGGCAATGCTGTTATCAATAATGTTAATCATGATGAATATTATATTCGATATAATAAAACATCAGGCCAGGAACGTTTCTCTTGCTACAAAAACACTCAACAGCCCGTCCAGCTTTATGTTGAGGATGATGGTAGTGTTGCAAGTCTTGTTGCAGCACCCACATTCTCTCCAGGTGGAGGAACTTACACATCGGCTCAGAGTGTTACCATTAGCACCACTACAAGTGGAGCAACAATCTATTATACCAAAGATGGTAGCATACCAACAACTAATTCCACAGTTTACAATGAACAGATAGCAGTGAGTGCCAACTTGACAATCAAGGCTATAGCCGTGAAAGAAGGAGTGTCGAGTACAGTGGCAACAGCTTCTTACATAATTAGTACTGGTGGCAATAACAACGTTAATGCAAACTGGAACATAGCTGGTAGTGGCATTCCTCAGTCGAAAGCCGACCCGACATTCACTAACCAGAGTACCGATGAATACGCTTGGCGACTTGAGTATCCGCATATCAATACAACAAGTGGTAACCAGCGTGTGGTGAAATCAGTAAGCACCTATGGAATTAACTATTCGGTTGAATGGGACAATAATAAAATTGCCAACCGATGGTCATGTTACACCATGTGCTCGAAGAATAATGCAAACAATGTGACCCGAACAGATGACTTCAAGGCCGACCCAGCAGTGACAACATCACCAGCAAGCACTTACACCCAAAGCGGCACCTACTCGCGTGGTCACCTGTGCCCAAGTGCCGACCGACTCGCATCAAAAGACCAGAACAAGCAGACGTTCTTTATGACCAATATGCAGCCGCAGTATCAGAATCATAATGGTGGCGTGTGGTCAACACTTGAGGGTTACGTGAGGACTAAATGGCAGCCTACCAACAATACAGATACTCTCTATGTTGTGAAAGCTGCGACAATTGATAACGTCACACTTAATAACACCTCTAGCACAGGCATCATCACTACAACAACCGATGCTGACGGACACACATTGTTAGTGCCCAAGTATTTCTACATGGCGTTCTTGTATTATGAAAAATCAACTGGCGATTATAAGGCCTTTGCCCTATGGACCGAGCATCTGAATGCCAATAATCCTAGTGCCGCTACTGTAATTACTAACCGCATCTCTATCGATGAACTGGAGCGGAGGACGGGCATAGACTTCTTCTGTAACTTGCCCGACGACATAGAAGCTACTGTCGAAGCGACGGCGACCTATTGGGACTTTAGTTCTAATTAGCTTGCACTAAATCATTGAAATAAAGTGGCTGAATTCATTTTTAAAAGTTTCAGCCACTTCTTTTTTATTTTTTTAGTCTAAATGCAGTGAAATTTCAAGAAAAAGTAGTATTTTTGGAAATTGTTTGAAAACTGTAAAAATAATAACTCTCAAAATACTATTAAATCATGAAAAAATTACTTCTCGCCGCATTGGTGGCAATGGTTTTAGTACCAGCGATTAATGCACAAAACGATGTGCAGAAGGAGAAGCGTTACAAGATGTATGGCGTAATGTTCTACAATCTTGAGAACCTCTTCGACACCATTAACAGCAACGGCACCTATGATCAGGAATTCTCTCCCAACGGTGCTCGCCAGTGGGACGGACGCAAGTATTGGATGAAAATCCACAATATGGCTTATGCCTTTGCCCAGATGAAGACCGATGCTACCCCCTATGGTCCTGCTATAATAGGTGTAAGTGAGATTGAGAACGAGACTGTCTTGAAAGACATCGTTCGTGATCCTCAAATTCGTGATTGGCGTTTGCAGATAGCTCCTTATCATGACAGTCCCGACCGCCGTGGCGTAGATGTTGGTGTGCTTTACAACCCACGTTTCTTTAGGGTACTAAACGTGACTAACCAGCGACTCAGTGAGGAAGACTTTGCTCGTGCCGCTGCAGCTGCCGATCCAGCTCGCAAAGCCGAGTATGAGTGGAACGAAAACTTCCGCACCCGCGACCAAATTTGTGTCGTTGGTTTGCTCGCTGGCGATACTGTTGCAGTCATGGTAAACCACTGGCCATCTCGATTGGGCGGACAGGAAGCTTCAAGTCCCAAGCGTGAGGCTGCTGGCTACATGTGCCGTCGCACAATCGACTCGCTAGTCAACGTGCATGGTGAGAACATTGGCATTATCTTCATGGGTGACCTTAACGACGACCCAATGGACAAGGCTTGTGCCGAGTCGGTTGGCGGCAAGCGTAATATTGAGGACGTTAACGCTCCTGGAGAGATGTTCAATCCATTCTGGAATGTGCTTGCCAAGGGTGTGGGAACATTGGCTTACAAGGGACAATGGAACCTTTTTGATCAAATCATGTGTAACGGCTACTTCACCAAGTACCGCAACAGTAAGGACAAGCCGCAGCTCACCTATTTGCGTTGTGAGGCTCTGAATCGAGACTTCCTCAAGACTCAGGAAGGTGACCGCAAGGGCTATCCACTGCGTACTTATAGCTCTGGCGTGTTCCTCAACGGTTACAGCGACCACTTCCCAACCGAGATATTCCTCGTTAAAGAAGCCGAGTAAACGACGTATTGTCAAGCACAAAATTATTGGACCAATGGGGCTCAGTTCCATTGGTCCAATAACTTATTATAGCTTATAGTGTTTATTTCTCGACAGGCTTCCACAGAAACAGCTTGTCGCTGGGCCTAATCTTCACGTCTGTTTTGATGGAAAAACGTTCGCCTTTCACTGTCTTTTCTACTGGCTTGAGGTCAACTCTGATTTCCTCTATCGTCATTGGCAGCGCTCCTGTTGTGGGGCCGGTGATGATAATCTCATCGCCCATGTGAAGCTCTCCAGCCTCCATTTGGAACTCAGCGACACCAATCTTCGAGAAATAGCGTATTCCCTTGGCTGCATAAACCTTGACATGAGTGGCGCTGGACCCATATTTAGATGTCCATTCACCCAATCGTTGCCCCAAGTAGTAGCCGTCCCAAAAACCGCGGTTGAAAACACGTGCCAACCGCTCGTTCCATTGCACGATTTTTTCCTCGTTGTAGGTGCCGTCGATAATGGCGTTAAGGGCTTCGTTGTAGCAGCTCACTACAGTGCGCACATATTCTGGACCGCGGGCCCTGCCTTCAATCTTGAGTACTCTTACGCCAGCTTCAAGCATTTTGTTTAAGAAGTGGATGGTCTTCAAGTCCTTTGGCGACATGATGTATTTGTTCTCTATCGAGAGTTCATCGCCAGTGTCACGATCGGTGACAACATAGCTGCGACGGCAAATTTGCCGGCACGCACCGCGATTGGCGCTCGAGTTGGCTTCGTGCAGACTCATATAGCACTTTCCGCTCACTGCCATGCACAGGGCGCCGTGGCAAAACATTTCGAGTCTCACGGGATTGCCGTGGGGACCGGTGATGCCCTCCTCGGTGATATTTTTGTGAATGGCGGCAACTTGATCCAGATTAAGCTCACGAGCCAGAACCATCACGTCAGCAAACTGGGCATAATACTTCACTGCCTCATGATTGCTCACGTTCACCTGTGTAGAGATATGGACCTCAACCCCTATACTGCGAGCATATAGGATTGTGGCCATATCGCTAGCGATAATTGCAGTGAGCTTGGCTTCACGTGCGGCGTCCACTATTTTGTGCATATAGTCAATATCCTCATCATAGATGATGGTGTTGACTGTGAGATAGGTCTTTATGTCACGTTCGTTACACCATTGTGCTATAGCGTGCAAATCCTCGATTGAGAAGTTCACGCTCGATTTAGAGCGCATATTTAGGTTCTCGATGCCAAAGTAAATGGCATCGGCACCGCCTTGATGTGCAGCAACAAGCGACTCCCACGACCCCACTGGAGCCATGATTTCAAAATCGCTTCGCTTGACTTCGTTTAACGTTGAACGTTTCACCGAATAATCTCGTTCTCGTTAGTGAAATGCAGTTCCGTGCCGTCTTTGAGCAGCAATGTGATATCGCCGTTCTTAATTTCACGACCCATGAAAACAACGTCTATATCGGGATAGTTTTTGCTCAGGAACATTTGAATCTTGCCGTTAATCATGCGCATAGGTATAGTGTTGTCGCTGTCGCGGCAGTCAACAATCATCCAATGACCGTCTTTGTCAAATTCTAATGTTGCGCCATTGTCAAGCAACACGCAAGTGTGGTTCTTCATGTCCTTGCTCTTGTCCTTTACACATTTGACAACAGTGTTATTGGGGAAGTAACTTGTAACAGTTCTCTGGCCAAGGTCAGGAACTTTCTTGAAAGGGATTTCAACGATATTGTCGTCGGCTAAAACAACACTTGCAGTCATTATAATCGCTGCAAGCAGTAAAAAAAACTTTTTCATAATCATATATTATATTAATGTGTATTTAGTTCTGTTGAGTAGGGGTGGTATCTCCGTCTACCTCAGGCTTGGCATACTCAGTGGGAGCGTGGAGAGCGTTATAGCGGGCGTTGAGCCCCTCGGCAACCTCGTTGGTAACATCCCACTTGGGATTGATGAACATTGCCGACTCCTTACGGAGGATGGCGTCATAGCCGTTTCTAATCGCATAGTCGGCAAGAAACAGGTCAATCTCATTGGCAAGCTTCCTTTGCTCTTGATTGAGTTGCTGCTCCATGCGATTCTTCATGTTATCCATCTCCTTCTGAGCATCTGTCTGCATCTGCTCCAGTTTTTTCTGGTCGGCCTCAAATGCCTTCTGCGTCTTGTACTGTCCGTTTTTGTACTTGTTCTGAACCTGATTATAGAATGTCTCTATCTGGTCGCGTTTTTTCTTCTCGGCTTGTTGATAGTCGTTTCTGAGCTTTGACTGAAGTTGAAGGTACTGCTGAGCTACTACATACTGTTGAAACAGTCTGTTCTCGTCTATATATCTCACTGTGAAGGGTACACTGGTGGCATTTTGTGCCGCAACGCTCATAGCTACCATGGCCAGTGCCATCAATAAAAACCTTTTCATCTCGTTAAAATGTTTGTTGTCGTTGAATTTATAGGGATTTGACTATAGTGTTGAAGCCCTAAAGCTCAGTGGCCAATAGGGCTTCTTGATTAAACATGTACTCCGACTGGGAATCGAACCCAGATTTTAGGTTTAGGAAACCCACGTTCTATCCGTTGAACTATCAGAGCCGCTGCATTTTGTGGTTGCTATGACTCTTGATGAGAATGCTCCACCTTTTGCGCTGCAAAGGTAAGAAATAATTTGATAATACTCTGCTTTTTGGCACATAAATTGCACGATTATTGTTAACTTTGCATTATTGAAACACAGAAGAAAGATTTGAAATGGCAAAACAGCAAGGCTCGATAAAGGAGCGGGAAAGGGTGTTTACCCATTATCCTAAACATTACAAGGTGATATTCCACAATGATGATTTCACCACTATGGAATTTGTGGTGAAAGTTCTCATAGAGGTGTTCTTCAAATCTCAGAGCGAGGCTAATGCCATTATGCTCGGGGTGCACGAGCAAGGCAAGATGGTTGTGGGCATCTACAGCTATGATATGGCGGTGTCGATGACCAACAAAGCCACTGCCATGGCGAGAGAAGCAGGTTTTCCGCTTCGCATCACCTATGAGCCTGAGTGATTTTAATGGACAATTTGTCCCATAACGATAATATCTTTACATCAAGACTTTATAATGGCAAAAGAAATAATAAATAGTTTCCATCTTCAAGTTGCGATGCGCACAGCAATTGACAAAGCTGTTGCCTACCGCAATCCTTACTTTACTCCCGAGCATTTGATCTGTGCAATCATGGTGCTCAACCCCGTGCGCGAGGCTTTGGAGTCGCTTGGCATTAGCGTGAAGAAGATAGTTGGGACACTTGACGATTATATCAAGCATTTAGACAAGATTCCCGATGACAAGATGCACTCTATCGACCCGTCATTGCAGTTCCAGGAGATGATTATGGGTGCTATTGACATAATGCACGCTTCGTCGGCTCCAGAGTTGGAAGTCACTCACATCATCCAGGCAGCGATGAACCTTCAAGATTCGCTGGCAGGGAACATACTCAACTATTATGCCGAGAAAGACAGCGAATTCCTTACTACCATCATATGGCAGGTGGAGAGGTATGCCAAGGAATTCCCCATCAAGGGAGCCGATATGAGTGGCTCTGGTGGCTTGCTGATAGAAGAGAAAGGGAACAAGAAGGATGTCTTTCTCGCGAGAGATTGGGGATATGACCACCCCGAAGATGAAATGCTTTACTCCAATTATTACAGGGACTCTATGGGCGAGGATGAGCGAGAGCGTGATGTGGAGGAGACTTTTCCTTTTGTCACTTGCATCAACGATCATCTCAAAGAACACAATCCGCTCATAGGTCGTGAGACTGAGCTCGAACGCACCATACACGTTTTGTGCCGAAAAGACAAGAACAACCCGCTTCATGTGGGGGAACCAGGAGTCGGCAAGACGGCACTCATCTACGGTCTGGCGCAACGTATTGAGGACGGAAACGTGCCCGACATGCTCCGTGGTGCCAAGATTTATCAAATTGACATGGCAGCGATGGTCGCTGGTACCCAATATCGCGGTGACTTTGAGAAACGAGTTAAACAGACAATGGACTATCTCTCACGTCTTGATAACGCCATCGTTTACATCGACGAGATACACAGCATAGTGGGAACTGGAGCGACAGGAGAGAGTGCTATGGACGCGTCAAACATGCTCAAGCCTTATCTCGAAGGCGGCAAACTCCGCTTCATTGGATCGACTACCTATGAGGAGTTTAATCGACAGCTCTCGCGTAACAAGGGAATTGTACGACGATTCCAGCAAATCGACATCCTTGAGCCCACTGTCGATGAGACTATCGAGATAATCAATGGTTTGAAAGAAAGATATGAAAGTTTCCACAAGGTGAAGTATGTGCCTGCTGCAATTGATTATGCCGTGAGGGCGAGCGACAAGCACATCATGGGACGTTTTCTGCCCGATAAGGCTATTGACCTAATCGATGAGGCTGGCGCTTACCGTCACATTCATCCAACCAACAAGAAACGACAAATGGTGGATAAGGCGCTTATCGATGACGTTCTCAAGAAAGTGATGAAGATAAACGCCACAGCCTTGAAGGAAGACAACAACGCTCAACTCAAGTCTCTAGAGAAGCGCATCAAAGCTCGCATCTATGGCCAAGATCAGGCTGTGACCGAGGTGGTGCAAGCTGTTCAGATGTCTAAAGCTGGACTCATCGACGACGGCAAGCCACTGGCGTCGCTGCTGTTTGTGGGACCAACAGGAGTGGGTAAGACCGAGGTCGCTAGAGTGCTCGCACAAGAGCTTGGTGTAGACCTGGTTAGATTCGACATGAGCGAGTACACCGAGAAACACACCGTTGCCAAGCTCATCGGTTCGCCAGCAGGATATGTGGGCTATGAGGACGGTGGTCTCCTCACCGATGCCATTCGCAAGACTCCAAATTGCGTGCTGCTGCTCGATGAGATTGAAAAGGCTCACGAGGACATCTATAACATACTGCTGCAGGTGATGGACTATGCACGACTCACCGACAACAAAGGCCGTCATGCTGACTTCCGTAATGTTGTTCTCATTATGACGAGCAATGCCGGTGCTCAGCATGCTGGACAGAGTGTGGGCTTTGACAGCCGTGGCAGTCGCGGTGGCGATATGCTCAAGCAAGTGAAGAAGACCTTCAAGCCCGAGTTCATCAACCGCCTGAGTGGTACTATCGTCTTCAATGACATGGACGAGACAATGGCAAGCATGATTCTCGACAAGCGTTTGCGTGAGCTGCAAGAGAAACTCAACGCTAAGAAAGTGACTCTTGTAGTCGAGAATGATGCACGTGCCTTCTTGCTCAAGGAGGGATTTACCGCCGAATATGGTGCTCGTGAGCTCGACCGCGTCTTACATCGTGAGCTCAAGACCAAACTCGTGCGTCAAATCCTCTTTGGCAAGCTAAAACGCGGCGGCACAGCGAGGGTGTCACTTCATGACGGAAAGATAATTCTTTAAAGAAAAACATCGATGCTTCTTTAGGCGCAAAGCGACTTTTTTCTCCCCTCTCACCTCTTCCCTCTACACTAAGTATGATTTTTGAGCTTGATGACGACATATTAGCTTTTCCTCATCCCGAGTTACCTTTGCTTGACACGGCTGGTGATATGGTGGCGGTGGGCGGTGACCTTTCGGTCGACCGGTTGCTGCTCGCCTACGATAATGGTTACTTTCCGTGGTATGCCTTTCGGTACAAAGACATACAGTGGTTCTGTCCTCGGGAGCGATTCGTCATTTTTCCTGATGAGTTGCACGTCAGTCACTCGATGCGTACCTTGATGAAAAAGCAAATCTACCATGTGACGTTCAACACAGCTTTTGATCAAGTGATTAGAGGATGTAGCACAGTCGACGGACGCCTCCACGAGGAGGGTGCTTGGCTTGGTGACGAGATAATTGAAGCCTACACAAGGCTGCATGAGCTTGGACGAGCGCAAAGCGTGGAGGTGTGGCGAGGCGACATTCTTGTAGGAGGGCTCTACGGCGTTAAGAGTGGCAGCGGATTTGTGGGAGAGAGCATGTTCTCGTTTGAGCCAAACACAAGCAAACTCGCACTCATTGCCTTAGCTCGACGCATGAAGGAACATGGAGGATCGCTAATCGATTGTCAAATATATACTCCACACCTCGAGAGTTTGGGAGCGCGATACATCAGTTATAAGGAATATATTACCGCCCTCCATGGTCAAGGCGCCTACCACACATGGAAAGAAAAACCTTTATTAACATGAGTTCGATGTATTTGTTTCAGTAATAACTCCTTTCATTGAGACAATAAAAAAACCACCCAAAGATGGGTGGTTTTAGTTTTTTGCAGCAGCTGTTAATTACTTAACATACTTCTTGCCGTTCTGGATGTAGATTCCGTGCTCGGGAACACTCTTGAGCTCGCGGCCCTGAATGTCATAGATACGATTGTCACCCTTGTCGGTAGAGATTGTGCTGATACCAGTAGCTTCCTTAGAAACGGTCATTACGAGAGGCTCTGCGAGACCTCTGCTTGGCTGTTGTACGTTGATAGTGTATTGGCCATCACCAACAACCTTGAAGTTAGAGCCGTCAACGAGCTCAATTGGTTGGTTGAGAAGACCATCGTTGATCTCGAAGTAGCCAACTTGGTTCTCGTCAACGCCACCAAACCATTTCAAGCCATCCTCAGTAGGAGCAACTACCTTGAATTCAGCGCCATCAGCAAGCTCAACTTCGCCAGTGTAAACTGTTCCCTCATCGTTACCAACGAGTTCAACCATGTTTGCAACATCCTGGCTCCATTCGTTGAAGGTACCTGTTACATAGAATGCATCATACTCAACTGGTTGAGGAGTATCTTCTTTCACTTTAATAATGCCATCAGCCTTGGTAAGATCAAGAACGATTGGCTCATCGGGCTGAATAGCGCCATTGTAAGTGCCAGTTGGGTCACCGGTGTAAGAGAATGTGCATCCACTTGGGCTGTTGTCTGATTGGATTGCTAAGTTACCATCCTCGCAGCCACTGAAGTTAATAGAGAAGCGTGCGATAGTGTTGTCATCCTCTTCGGTCAACTGTGGGAAGAAACGGCAGTCGAGAGTCGAGAGAATCTCGATGATAACGAGGTTGCCCTCCTTAATAGAGCACTTGAGGTCAGCTTTCTGGAAAAGCTTAGTCTCACGCCAGTTGGGGTTGCTAGGCTCCCAGTTGGCAAGGATTACGTGGCCATAGCCAGTGAAACCTACCCATTCTCCGTCTTCCTCATCCTCGAGCCACTCAGCACCTTCGGGTTTTTGAACCTCCATGTTGAAACCATTGAGGTAGTCGGTGCTGTTGACGAGTTTCAGGTAAAACATTACATTCTCAGCGTTCTGTTCAGCCTCAGCTGGCTCAAAATAGAGTCTAGAGGGGCACTGTGCATAAGCAGCGAGGCCAATCAATGCAGCTGCAAAAAGTGTAAATACTTTCTTCATTTTAAAATGATTTTAAAGTTAAAAAATAATTAATTATTTATTAGTCACGTCGTTTCAGGTTTTGATTGATTAACCATAAAAAAGCTCTAAATGTTCTTTCATGGAATATAATGCAAAATAAATAAATCTTTTTTGATTTTCCAAAAGTTTTTGAATAAAAAATTTATTTTTTTATAAAAAAATAATAATGTTTCAAAGCCTAATGCGTTTAAATCTTTTGTGGTCATATAATTATTCCTATTGTTTGCAATTCTTGGTCTATTGGTCAAAATGAGTGGTAAAATTTCCATCAAAGACTTCTAATGGTCAAAATGGGTGGTGCTTACAATCTGTAAGCAGAGCTAATATTATGAAAAACACCGAGGGGAGCGCCTAGCGACAAGGGGGCGAGCAG
>JAFZAC010000001.1 GCA_017548365.1 Muribaculaceae bacterium | reverse complement strand
GCGAAGTCAGTCTGGGGTCAACTACTGTAAATTCCATTGAATTATAATTTTTGTTTTTGAAATCACACTGCAAAATTATGGCGAAATTTAGAAATGAAAACAACCCAAAATGAGGTAAAACTTTCACTTTTTTCGGTTTTTACTTGTCCAATACGAAATAATGCCCTAATTTTGCCTCATGCAAAAACAAGAGATAAGCCAAAAGGACTTCGTTTTCACCGACGATTTTGCCGAGTGTTGCAGTGAGAAATATGCCGACTACTGCCTTCACATTCTGTGCCTGAAAGGTGCAGCGAGGTTTGCCGAAGGTGAGACCATCTTCAACGTGATAGGCGGTGACGCCATCATTAAGTCATCAGGAAAGCCAATTACCATCATCCACTGTTCCAAAGATTTCAGCATCAAAGCCTTGCTAATCTCGTGGACTTATCTGTACGCCAACACCCCACAGAGCAGCTATAACGTGATTGGCGCGCTTTCGACATCTCAGAACCCGGTGATGCCGATGCAAAAAGCTGACCTTGACCGTTGTCTGCTTAACTTCGAGGAAATCCGCCGCCGGTTGGAGCAGCCCTACCACAATTTCTTTGCCGCCGTGATGCGCCGCGCAGTGGAGACGATGATTCTCGACTTCTACGACATCCACGCTCGAATGACGCACCAGAACATCGAGGGTGTAAGCCAGGCATCGCGCATCCTCCAACGGTTTGTCACTTTGCTGCAAGATGGCCTTTACAAAAAGGAAAGAAGCGTCGAGTACTATGCCTCACGCCTCTTTATCACCCCCAAATACCTGAGCGAAGCCTGTGTCGCCGTCAGTGGCTACAATGCTAGCAGTTGGATAGAGTATTATATCACACAAGAGATTGCTCACCAACTGAATGACCGTTCAAAACCGCTCATCGACATAGCATACGAACTGAATTTCTCGTCGCCATCTTACTTGAGCCGCTACGTCAGGCGAATCTTTGGCTGCTCGCCCAGCGAGTACCGCAAGCGATTGAAGTGAATTTTCAAGCTTTGTTGCGTTAACAACGTAACAAAGACGGGACGGGCGCGTGGCTAGCGGGCTAGGAGGTAGATGTCGCGCATGGCTTGGGCGTCGAGCACTTCCATTGCTCCCAAGGTTATGGTGCCGCCGCGCGAGCACTTTTCAACCATTGTGTCAATCTCCTCGTCGGTTATTTCTCGTCCCAGCAACTCATGGATACTGGTGGGCATACCAATCTGGCGATAAAACTCCTCTACGGCACAAATGCCGCGCTCGGCAGTATCGTCAGGATGTGAGAAGTCGTTGGGAACTCCCATCACATTGACGGCAAACTGCACAAACCTGCTCAAATGCTTATCCTTGACATAACGTGCCCATGATGGCCAAATGGCAGCCAAGCCAGCACCATGGGTAACACCGAAGAGTGCGCTGAGCTCATGCTCGAGGCGATGGGTGGCAAAGTCTTTCTCTGTGCCACACTCGGTCAAGTCGTTATGCGCCAAAGAACCTGCCCACATGATTTGCGCACGGTGACGATAGTCCTCGGGATTGCGCATAACAACCAGGGCCGAATCCTTGACAGTGCGCAATAACGCCTCACTGATAGCGTCGGTGAGTGTCATATCTTCATACTTCGAGAAGTAGCGTTCCATAGTATGCATCATGATATCAGTCGCTCCAGCTGCCGTTTGGTAGGGAGGCAAGGTGAAAGTGCGCTCGGGATTCATCACAGCAAATCGGCATCGACACAGGTCGCTGTTGATGCCACGTTTGAGCAGTCCTTCGTCGGCGGTGATAACGCAGCTTGACGACATCTCGCTTCCGGCAGCAGGGATGGTCAGCACCACGCCAATGGGCAAACATTGTGCAGGTGCTGCTTTTCCAGCCCAGAAGTCCCACACGTCGCCATCGTAAGGCACGCCATAGCCTATCGCCTTTGACGAGTCTATCACACTGCCGCCACCCACGGCAAGGATGAAGTCCACACCCTCGCGACGGCACAGCTCAATGCCCTCGCGAACTTTTGACAGCAACGGATTGGGCACCACACCGCCCAACTCGCAGAATGCTATGCCAACAGCTCTCAGTTGCTCTCGAACAACATCGAGCAAGCCCGAACGTTGCGCCGAACCGCCACCAAAGTGGATTAACACCTTCTTGGCGCCACAGGATGCTACCAGTTCACCTATTTTCTTCTCCGACTCACGACCAAAAACTACCCTAGTGGGCGCGTAAAAATTGAAATCCTTTATCATAAATCAAATCTTAATAAACATTTTCGCAAAGATACAACTTTTTTGAAAGATGATGAAATCTTGGTAAAATAGAGCACAACTGAATTAAAGCACAATAAAAATGCTTGGTGCCATTAACGGTCCCAGGCATTTTTTTAATTTTTCTCTACCATTCGTCACAAAACACTGCAGAATATCCCAAAAGCATGTTATAACTGTAATTTTGGGTGTAATTTTGCGTCAAAATCATGCAGGCGGCAATGAGCCACTGTCCATGATTTATTAAAACAACACGTTTGTTAAAATTATTAAAAATATTAATAAAACAGCTAAATCGCTGAAACATTTTTTCTCGTCATTGCGTCAAAGACATGGACAAAGCAAACAAATCAAACAATAAAATAAAAAGAAAATGAAAGCGTATATTAAAAAAATTACAGTTGTGATGGCTGTCATGATGATGGCTTTGACTGCTGGAGCCTCCGGGTCAAAAGCGCCCGACGTAATCGGAAAAGTGATTGACGAAAACGGCGAACCAATGCCGTATGTTAACGTTGTGATGATGTCAATGCCCGACTCGGCCTATGTGCAGGGCGGTATCACCGACGAACAGGGTATGTTCCACCTCACCGCTTTACAAAACGGTGGACTTGTAAAGGTATCTTATATAGGTTACCAAACAATATATATCAACTCAAGTACCGTCGATCTGGGAATTATCTCCTTGCACCCGGAGTCCACACTGCTGGGCGAAGTGGTAGTCGTGAGCAACCTGCCCAAGACCCGAGTGAAAGGTGAAGCCATGCGCACCACCATCGAGGGCACTATCCTGGAGAAGGCAGGTACAGTGAGCGACGCTCTTTCCAGAGTTCCATCACTCCAAGCTGAGCGTGACGGGGCCGTAAAGGTGCTGGGACGTGGCGATGCCGAAGTGTATATCAACGGCCGCAAGGTCCAGGACATGAGCGAACTGTCACGCCTGCGTTCAGACCAAATCCAACACGTTGATGTAATCCAGAACCCTGGCGCACGCTATGCCGCCTCGACCAAGGCCGTAGTGCGCATCCAACTCAAGAAGGCGCAAGGCGAGGGCTTCAGCTTCCAAGATAATTTGGAGGGTAGGTATCAGTATGGCTACACACTGACCAACAACCTCGACATGAACTACCGCATTGGCGGCCTCGACCTCACCGCATCGTTCTGGGCAGGTCGAATTGGCCACAGCAAGTCGTTACAAGAAAACACTATCACCTACTTTGTGGGTCCCGACCGCTACGAGAGCTTCATGTCGCAAGATTCAAAGTACGTGATAAAGGGTTGGTCACCTCAGCTGCAGATTAACTACATGGTGAACGAGAATCATAGCTTTGGTGCCTTTTACAAATATGACCGCCGGCCTGGCATGGACTGGGGTGGCACGATGTTGACCGACAGCTACGAGAACGGCAGCTTCATTGAGCATTCCGAGAGCAAGATTTGGAACAATGAGGGTTTCAAAAAACACATCTTCAACGCCTATTATAATGGTAAAGTTGGCGGCCTTGGAATTGATTTCAACGTTGACGGACTCTTCGACAAAACCGAGACACCGGGAAGCACCGACGAGACCACAACAGCTCCCGACGGCACCGCAACTCATCGTTTCGTAGAGAATAACACCAAAAGCAGCAACAACTTCTGGGCAACGAAGCTCATTTTCTCCTATCCCGTGTGGAACGGAAATCTGTCGCTCGGTGGAGAGTATTCCTACAACCACCGCACCGATGCCTATTCTCTCACTGCTACCGATGCCGTGCCAGTGAAGGCGACCGACACCGAAATCAACGAGTCTTCGACAGCTGCATTTGTTGAGTATGGCAGAGTTTTTGGAAGAGTGTTTGCTCAAGTAGGACTGCGCTATGAGCATCTGAACAACGACTATTACAACTTTGGCGTGCGCGAGGACGAGGTGTGCCGCAACTACGGTGACTGGTTTCCCACAGCAGTGGTTTCGGCACCTGTTGGTCCAGTGCAGCTGTCGTTATCCTACCGTCGCGACATCGAGCGCCCAAACTATAGTAACCTCACCAGTTCGACCATTTATATCAACCGCTACACCTACCAGAGTGGCAACCCCTATCTCAAACCCACCTACACCCACAACCTAGTGCTCAACGCTGCCTACAAGTGGATGAATCTCAGTGTCATCTATGCCCGCATCAAGGACACCGAAACATTATCGACCGAGCCTTATCCTGGAGCCGAAGATCCACTGGTGAGCCTGTTACTCCCCATCAACACCAAGGAAAATTTCAACCGCCTTGTCATCAACCCCTCGCTGCGACCAGTGATAGGATGTTGGCACCCCATGTGGAACCTCATGATAGAATTCCAGAACTATAAGACTCCATGTGCCGATGGCTCTATTATCACACTGAATCATCCCATAGTTGACTTTTTTTGGAACAACGACATTGAATTGCCTCATGATTGGAGACTGAACGCCTCGATGCACTTGCTGTCTAAAGGCGACCACGATAACTTCCGCGTCACCCACGCACCATTCGGCGTGACATTGGGCATACAGCGCGACTTCAATCTGCACAAACTCGGAACGCTGACCATTGACGCGCGTTGCGACGATATTTTCAACACCAACAGAACGGGAGCAACAGTCTATGGCCCTCGTGAGACCACCGCATTCAATCCCGTCCGTCGCACCTTCACAGTCGGCCTTACCTGGAAATTCAACAAGGCACAAAGCAAATACCGCGGCTCAGGCGCTGGCGATGCACAGAAAGCAAGAATGTAAACTAACTTCATAATATACTCTAATAATACAATAAAGTAAGGCGGCAAATGTCTCGATGACACGTGCCGCCTGTAAGTATGCATGAGTACATTGACTGCTTCTATGCGCAAAAGACTAAACTTAATATCTCATTCTTTATCTGCTTCCATAATTATAGCTAGTAGTTCTGCACGTTTGTCCTCGCTCGTGCCATAGACGGCGTGGCGGACGACACCCTGCTTATCGACAACGACGGTGAAGGGAAAACCTTCGGTACCAATCCACGACATCATATCCTTAGCTTCAACGAGGTGCGTCCATGTGAAATGATGTTTATCGGTAATTTTCTTGACTATCTCGGCATCATGGTAAGTTGCTGAGAAGAACATCACGTTGGGCAACTGCTCCTTCCATGTGGAGAGTTCGGGCATTTCGGCACGGCAGGGGCCGCAGCCTGAGTACCATAGGTTGAGAACCATCACGTGGCCTCGAACACTATCATTTGTCCATGTGTGCCCATCCATATCTTTCTCGCTAAACTGTGGGAACGGCTCGCCAGTCTTGGGCGAGTAGAATGTACCGTCGGATTTTACATTTGCCTGTGTCAGCTCTTGCATCGTTGCAATCATGTTAACACCATTAAGAAACTGGTCGGCGTTGTGAACCTGCTCACGTGGGATGGCCTGCTTAATAACAGACTGAGGTAAGTCGACATTCAGCCCGATGGCTACTACACTGTTCCCTTCCTTGTCCTTGAGTCGTGTCATGCTTGGCGTGGCATCAGGCAGTTTCGGCATTTCACGGAAGAAATAGCCGTTGATTAAGAACTTGGGGATTACCGTGTCAACTCTTTCTTGCCCCTGCCCAGCCATTGCAACGAGGGCGAACAGCGCGGTGATTATAAGTTTCTTCTTCATTGTTCTATTTTATCTTTATGCCAAGGACGTAGTAGTGCGGAATATATTTCACGATGTCCGATGAGAGGTCGGGCTTGATTTCATTGTCACCGCAAAAACGGCATCCGCCATTTTCGGGTTCGTACCAATAAGAGCCATAGAGGACGAGCGGGATAAACTTCCCCTTCTCGAATGGCGCAACAAGTTCGAAGGGACGTGATTCGTACATGTACCACTTGTCGGCAGGATGATCGGGATTACATATCGGCATCAGCGGGAGACGACTGTTAAAGCCTCTGTTCTCAGAAAAACGGAAAGCATAGGTGGCTGTTGAGTCATTGTCCGAAGGTACGAAGCCAATGATGAGTTTCTCATCTAAACTCATAGTAACGCTGAAGATCATCCTCGGCTCTTTACCTTTCACATATTCCATGATGATTGGCTCAACCATTGCATCCTTGAAGTCCTTAGTGTCAAAGCTGTAGGCGATGAAGCCCTTCGCCTTTAGTAATGGCAAATAATCGCTGATTGATGACTCATTCATTTTAATCTCTTGTGCCCAGCCCGTCATTGCGACAAGGGCGAGCAGTGCTGTGATGATGGATTTCTTGTTCATGTCTCATTCGATGTTTAGTGCTTTCTTAATGAGCGGCTCCAATTCCTCAGCATCGGTGGAGGTGGAGAGGATGGTGCCGTCGCGGTCGATGAGGTACATGGCGCCACCGGCATTGCCGGCTCCGTTCTTGCGCCATACACCGTTTTCGTCGTTCAGTTCCAATAGGCTCTGCCAAGGATAGCCGTCCTTTTTCGCAGCATTTTCCATCGCTTGGCGGTTACGCTCACGGGCAATGGCAATGACGGTGAAGCCCTTGTCCTTGTATTTCTCATAGACGGGAATCATGGCTTTGCTGTGACGACGGCAGGAGCCGCACCACGAAGCCCAGAGGTCGATAAGTGCCACCTTACCTCGGATGAACGAAGAGATGGGGACGAGCTGACCGTCGGTGTTGCGCACTGTGTAGTCGATGTAGGGCTTGCCCGGCTGTAGGCGGTAGGCTGTCTCGGCGGTGGCTATCTGGTCGTGAATGGGGTGACTGGGATATAAATTGATGAACTTGTCGTGATAGAGCGTCAGGTAAGACTCCCACTCCGATGGGTCGAAGTTCACATTGTCGTCTGCATGTTTGAGGGTTTGAATGGCGTCAAGCACATCGTAGAGCGTCCAAAGCATGGGGTGCTCTTTGGCATAGGCGAGGCGGAACGGCCTAAGTCCATCGGTGATGCTGTCGCGCTGTTGCTTCAGTTGCCAGCCCTTCGTCGTGTACATTTCGTTCCTGTTCTGCATATAGTGGTTTATGATTTGACGGACGGAATCGACGTATGCCTGTGGCAGATTGTCCACATTCCACGTCTTCGCCTCATTAATGGCCGAAATGAAGTCCGCCTTAAAGAACTCTGCCCTGCGGTCAGGGTTTTCCAACTGGTCATCGATTTCGTGAACAGGGTTCCAGAAACGCACATCCTCAATGCTGTCCTTCGCGGCGTGTTTACGGCCTTCGTCACCATTGGTCGTGAAGCGTGGCTTCTTGTCAGCAAACATCGTGACGTTCACATTGCAATTCTCGGCAAGGAACTTGCCCACGAACCATCTGCCCGTTTCGTATTGTTTCAGGAAGAACACATCATAGAGCCTTGGAAAGTCGGTCTCGATGTCGTAGGTAAAGTGTCCGTCCTTGGCTTTCACATGAAAGCGCGGCTCGTCCACCACGCGCAGGTCAGTCCCTGCCTCGCAAATGATGATTTCGTCGCCCCATGCGTCGGTCTCCAATGTACCTTCGACGTGGCATTTTACTTGCGCCTGCCCCGTCAAAGCGACGAGGGCAAGTAGTGCGGTGATGATGGTTTGCTTGTTCATAATTCTTTGTTTTTTATACGTTTTGTGCTGCGAAGTTACTAAAAGGCACACAAACAAACCCTCGGCAAGCCCAAAAATCGGGTGCCGAGGGTGAAAGTCTCAACTTAGGTTGAGAGTTTTTGCTGTTTTTTTACTGTTTTCTGCCTTCGAACGTGATGTCGCGGCGAATCTTGCTGATGGTGTTGGGATGGACGTTCAGAAACGAGGCGATGTCCTGCAAGTCGAGCAGATCAACGATGCCGGGACAGCGCTGCATCAGCAGGTCGTAACGTTCACGTGGTGTAGAGCAGTGGAGGTCGATATAGCGTAAACGAAATTGGCTGAGGATGTGTTCAGCGATGACAGCACGCAGTTTCATAGTCTCCTTGCTCTGGTCGAAGAAGTGCTCCAGTTGTTGGGCTGTGACCCTGAACACACGGCTAGGTATCATCGCCTCAATAGTAGTTTGCGAGGGACGGCCATAGAGGAATGTCGGGTAGTCAACCACAAACTCTCCTTCAAACGAGAACCATGTGATGTGTGCCTTATCGTCACTGATGCCATAGTTCACATACTTGAAACATCCCTCTGTGACAAATGCAAACCACCGTGCCAGGTCACCCTCGCGCTCTATCTGCTCGCCCTTACGGTATGTGACCGCCTCGCCCTCCCGCTCACAGAACTCCCGCAGCATCTCAAGATCTAAACTGTTATTGTTGAATCTTTGTTCCATCTAGAATTAATCAATAGGTTTCTGCTGTCTTCTTTCTACATCAATTTAGAGAAGATATAATCGTTATTATCTTTCCTTCAGAACAACCCGTACAATATCTCCTGGCTGTTTTCCGATTTTTGCCCTTATATCTTTGCGGAGACCCACAATATGGCAAGGTGTGCCCATTCGGCAGAGCAAACCGTCATACGGTTCGCCATCAAACGTCACATGAACCTTAACCCGCCCTTTGCCGAACTCTTGCCTGACATCGAATGGAAACTCAATATACGCAGCATCCATCCCCTCTACAGGCTTAATCTCAGCATCGAAAACAAACTCTTTTGCCATATTTCGTTTTTTAATTAGGCAAAGATACAAATGATCACTAACTTTTCCTATTTTTTTGTAACTTTGTGGTGAAAATTTAAATAACACACCTAATGAAGATAAGATTAGAACAACCCGGTGATTATCGTGAGGTGGAGGAGTTGACGCGGGAGGCGTTTTGGAACGTTTATCGTCCTGGATGTACTGAGCATTTTGTGCTCAACCAGTTCAGGAGCAATCCCGACTTTATTCCCGAACTCGACTTCGTGATGGAGGAGAATGACAAGATAATTGGTCACATAATGTTCTCGAGGGCCGAACTTGTGCTTGACGACGGCACTCGTTGCCCGTCATGGACTTTTGGGCCCATCAGCATACACCCCGAGTATAAGCGCAAAGGATATGGACTCAAGTTGCTGAATTATGCGCTTGAAAAGGCTTGCGAGATGGGCATTGGCTTCCTGTGTATGGAGGGAAACATCGAGTTTTACAAACATGCAGGCTTTGACCTCGCCAGTAAACTCGGCATCCATTATCACGCCGAGCCACGTGAAGCCGAAGTACCCTATTTTCTTGCCCAAGAGCTAACCCCAGGATGGCTGAAAAGCAATGGCATAAATGAGGCGACCTATTGCCCTCCAAAGGGTTATTTTGTCGCCGATACCAATCCAGAGGCTTTTGAAGCTTACGAAGCAACTTTTCCCAAGAAAGAAAAGACTTTGCAACCTGGTCAGTTGCCCCAATTCTGCCAAAGCTGCGGCATGCCGCTTACCAAAAACGAGGACTGCGGCACCAATACCGATGGCAGCATCAACTTTGACTACTGCAAATACTGCTATGCCGACGGCAAGTTCCTGCAAGAATGTACCATGGATGAAATGATTGAGCATTGCGCGCAGTTTATTGACGAGGTGAACAAAAACATGCCTCAGCCCATGACGCGCGAGGAATATATCAACATGATGCGAGGTTTCTTCCCAATGCTAAAAAGATGGAAAAGATAAAAAACGCATTTGGATATTTATTAGGATTTCTGGTATTTGTAGCTGGAATCCCCGCTTTAATGTGGTGGGTGTCGGGACGGTCTTTCCCATGGGCGCCGACACCGATTATAGCAATAATATCTGCTATTATAATGATAGTTGGGCTGGCTCTGAGCATCTGGGCAATAGTGCACATGAAGAAGGTGGGCGAAGGCAACCCGTTCGACGCCTATAACCATGAGGTAGCGCCGCGCACCAAGCACTTAATGACCGATGGGCCCTATCATTTCTCACGAAACCCCATGCTACTGGGAATCTATATCTATGACATGGGCGTATTGCTCTGGCTGCTGAGTTGGTGGCCAATATTGGTCTTTATTGTAGAAGTTTTTTTTCTCACTATTCAGGTTCGTTCCGAAGAAAAACGTCTCGAGAAGGATTTTGGTGATGAATACAAAACATACAAACGACAAGTTCCACGCTATTTCTTAAAATGATAATGGAAACTGAGAGAATTCTACTACGCCCATGGCGCGACAGTGATGCCGAGACACTATTCAGATGGGCCAGTGACGCAGAGGTGGGACCACGAGCCGGATGGCCGCCGCACAAGAGTGTGGAGGAAAGCCTGGAGATTATCCGCACTCTGTTCAATAACGACACAACTTGGGCGATAGTGCTAAAAGGTAGTGGAGAGGGAAGTGGAGAGAGTGGAGAGCCAATTGGTGCAATAGGATATGGACCATCGTGCGACTGCAAACTTCCAGCCCGCGACGGCGAACCCCTCATGGGCTACTGGGTGGCAAAACCCTATTGGAATCAAGGCATCTGTACCGAGGCTCTAAGACTGATGATTGACCACATACGTCAAAATACCGACATTCCATCGCTCATCAGCGGTCATTTTATCGACAATCCCGCCTCGGGGCGCGTAATGGAGAAATGCGGATTCAAAGAAACAGGTGAGACCTGCATCGATCCCACCCAATATCAAGGCTCAAACCGCCCCATAAGGGTTCTTAGATTAATACTGACCCAATAGGGACATATAGCTTACATGCCACTAAATCATTAAGGCTATAAGCTCGGAGCTTATGAGCATGTAAATGAGCATTCCCACGATGTCGTTGGTCACCGTGACGAAAGGTCCGGTGGCTATGGCAGGATCAATCTTTAGCTTCTCAAGGACAATAGGCACCATAGTGCCAAATACCGAAGCAAAGAGCACAACAGCAAAGAGGGAGATGGTTACTGCCATCGAAGTAATGTTTGCCTTGCCGGGATCGTCATCAGCAGGCCAAATAAGGTTGTATAGGAATACCAGCCCAGCTATGAGTACCGCATTAAGCAGCGCCACAAAGAATTCCTTGAGCAAGTGTTTGCCAGCTTGCTTTAGCTCAAGGCTTCCGTTGGCAAGACCTTGAACGACAATAGCGCTCGACTGAGTGCCCACATTACCACCTGTACCACCAATCAACGGAATGAATACCGCCAGTCCTGGCAGAATTGTCTGCCACTGCCCCTCGTCATCTCCATCAAGGATAAGGGCATTGGCAATACCGCCAACGATACCAATCAAAAGCCATGGGAATCGTGCTCGGAACTGCGTCCACACGCTATCGCCAGTCTCCACTTCCGACACAAGACCGGTTGCCAACTGATAGTCGCGCTCACTCTGTTCACGCACCTCGTCCATAATGTCGTCGACTGTGATTCTTCCCACAAGTCTTCCAATGGAATCAACCACCGGCATTGCTACGAGGTCATATTTCTCAAAGTCGAGAGCCACATCTTCGATTGGAGTATCGGTTTTCACCGATATGGGATTAGGCTCCATCACATATTTTATCTTGTTGGCCGACGGATTGGTAATAGTCTTTTTTAGAGGGAAGACACCCTTGAGACGGTTATCATCGTCAACAACATAAATGTTGTAAATTTCATCCATATCCTCGGCCTGCTCACGCATTGCCTTAATGCAGTCGGGCATCGAGAGATTCTCATTGACAACAATCATCTCGGTCGACATCAATCCACCGGCGGTGTCTTCGTCATACTGCATCAGATCGACGATGTCGCCTGCCTGCTCCACGTCGTCAATGTGCTTGATAACGTCCTCCTGATCATCCTCGTCAAGCTCCTGAATAAGATCAACGGCATCGTTGGCGTCCATCTGCTCAAGAGTCTTGGCGATGGTCTCGTTTGGCAATTTTTCAAGCAGGTCGGCGCGCTCGTCCTCATCAAGTTCCACAAGCACATCGGCCATCGTCTCGTCGTCAAGCAAATGGAGCACAAACAGCGCCTCGTCGGTACCGTCAAGCTCGTTGATGAGCTCAGCTATGTCGGCAGGGTGCAAGTCCTTAATGTATTCTTTAAGCTGCACCTCATCCTTTGCCTCGATCAGTTCTTTGAGCTGGTCGATATTGTCGATATTGAATTCTTTCATAGCCCTGCTTATTTATTTTGAAGATTTTTAATGATGTTGGTCAACTCCACAAACTCTGCCACACTCAGTTGCTCAGGTCGTTGTTTGAACAATGCTCCATATTGCTCGTCGAGCCTGGCCATTGACTCGGGTGGTATCATACCTCTCAGTGAGTTTCGTAATGTTTTGCGACGCTGGCCGAATGAAGTCTTTACCACGCTTTTGAAGAGTCGCTCGTCGCAGTCAAGATGCTCTACATTGTTGCGCACAAGCCTGATGACACCACTCTTGACCTTGGGCGGTGGGTCAAACACGTTCTCGTCGACAGTAAAGAGGTACTCAATGTCATACCACGCCTGCAACAGCACACTCACGATGCCATAAGTCTTGCTGCCTGGCCCTGCTGCTATGCGCTGTGCAACCTCGCGCTGGAACATGCCGCTGCAGCATTTCACCTGGTCCTTATAGTCGAGCACATGAAAAAGTATTTGTGACGATATGTTATAAGGATAATTGCCTATCACCACCATCTCGCCAGTGCCGCACGCCTCGGTAAGGTTGAGCTTCAAGAAGTCGTGCTCAATGATGCGGCCATCGAGGGCGGGAAAGTTGACTTTGAGATAGTCAACGCTCTCTCCGTCTAGTTCCACAACCTTGAGATCGTGTCCATTCTGCAACAGGAATTGCGTGAGCACCCCCATTCCGGGTCCCACTTCAAGCACTGGCAACTGCTTGTAATCCTCGATAGTGGCTGCAATGCGCTGTGCCACATCGAGGTCGATAAGGAAATGCTGCCCTAGTGATTTCTTTGCTCTTACCTGCTGCATAATGAATAATATCTATTTGATTTGCAAAGTTAAGAAAAACTCAATAAATATTGTAAAAAACCACCAATAAATTTGCGAACTAATCAAATTGTTAAGGTAGTAGTTTGTTCACCTTGAAGCGAAAAGATAATTCGACATATTCTTTGCAATATCAATTATTTGATGAATTTTTGCATCAATTACAAACTAATAAACAACAATGTTATGAAAAATTTCAAAAATGCTTTGTATGTGTTTGTGGCTGTACTTGCCGCAAGTTCAGCTTTAGTGCTTACATCTTGTAGTGACGACAAAGATGATGATGAGCCCAATGTTGATGCACTCACTCTTTACAAGCAGTGGGAGCAGACCAACTATGGCATCATGCCGTTGCCCTTTGCAACCGACGAGGTAGGAGCCGCAATAGAATTTACTAAGAAAGGTAAAATAAAACATTACTCACAAACTTCTGACGGGAAGTGGCACTCTAGCGGAGAGCTGGATTTCACAATAGTTTCTATTACCGAGAAAGAGAATTCTATTGAAGGCACTTATACCTATGGTATGGATTCACAAGAATATGAATTCTGGGCCACTAAAGAGAATTTAAGAGTTCATATCAAGGGCGCTCCGTTTGATTACGAATACAAGGCCACCAGCGGCATAAAAGCAGAATAACACAACAGACTAGTCTACTACTATATTATTTACAACAATTTGGCTGAATAAGTGCCCATTCTTTGAGCCAAATTGTTGTTTTTTTATTCGTTTGACTTATAAAACTGGCTTTTTTTGATTTGATTTTGTGACAAAAAAATACATATAAATTGTGAAGAACAAAATAAATGCTTAATTTTGCAATTTACAATATTCAATAAACAAAAACAAAAGCAATCAAGGCTGTGAAAAAGGTTATTTCAGCATTATTGAAATATGGCATCCCCATCGCAATCAGCGTGGGGCTAGCGTGGTTCCTGTCGAAGAATGTTGACTGGAGCGCTATAAAGCAGAGTTTAAGCAACGATGTGAACTACTGGTGGTTCCTGCCTGTGATTGTGGTGAGCATCTTCAGCCACATCTTCAGGGCATTGCGCTGGCGACTACAGCTTAATGCCATTGGCGTTAAACCATCGCTTAGTGCATTGGTCAACAGCATTTTTGGAACATATTTCGTTAATTTGCTATTTCCCCGTTTGGGCGAGGTGTGGCGCTCTGGTTATATAGCCAACCGCGAGAAAGCTTCGTTCACTCAAGTGCTAGGCTCGATGGTGGGTGACCGCTTGAGCGATACTGTTACCGTAGGGCTGCTCACGGTGTTCACCTTCTTCATCGCTCAAGATGCCTTTATCAAGTTCTTTGACCAACGCGGCGACGGCAGTGGCTCCATGTTCACCTCATGGGTATTCTGGTTGCTGGTTGGACTTGGAGTCCTGGGAGTGCTCGCGTTGATATGGATATTCCGCAGCAAGAGCGAGAATAAAATCATCTCCAAGCTGCGCTTGATGCTAAAGAACCTGTGGGACGGCTTTGCTGCGATAGGCAAGATGGACGGCAAGTGGATGTTCCTACTCTACACCATCCTCATTTGGGGGTGCTACTTTATGCAGTTGTATTTAGCATCATTTGCCTTTAACTGCACTAAAGACTTGGGTATAGTGGCTATACTAGTTCTCTTTGTCTTAAGCAGCATTGGTATGGCAGTACCAAGCAATGGCGGACTCGGCCCCTGGCAGTTTGCCATCATCTTTGGCCTGACGCTCTATGGTGTGGGTGCATTTCCTCCTTCCACCCCTTACGACCCTCAGGCCTCAGCCTTCGCATGGTTGGTGTGGGGAGTTCAGACATGCCTGCTCATAGTGCTGGGCATCTATGCCTTCATAAGCATGGCTATAGATAAAAAGCGTATTGCACAAGGAAAAACTAAAATTCACACACAAAGCTCTAGCGACAGTATGAGCCTATAATTTCACTAACAACTTCAATAAACGTTAAACCATAAACAACAAACGATAATGAAACTCATTGACGACAACTTCGACGATTATTTTGAGAAAGGCGCACCTTCCAAGGAGAAAGAAAGACACGAGGAGACCGAAGAAGAACGTGAAGAGCGCGAGCTCATCGAGACAACCATTGAGAAGCGCAGCAACAAGAAGCGTATCTTTTTGGCCTTAGGTACGCTGATAGTGCTCTTGCTGCTCATCTTCATCATCCGCGACCAATTCTACCATGTTTATCAAGAGAAGGACATGAAAGGGCGAATTGTTGACGTTGCACTGCGTGGAAGCATTTTCAACACCTATGAGGCTAAAATGCTGTGCTATGATGTCGTAGCTCCAGGCAACGTACTAAAAACCGAATTCAATTTCTCGGTTTCGGACGATTCAATAGTGAAAAAACTAAGTGAGCTCAAGCAAACTCCTCTTGCCGTGCAGGTTCACTACAAGGAATATAAACACCGGGTGCCCTGGCGTGGTGAGACAAAATATATAGTCACGGCAATCGACACGGTGACCATCAATGAATATGTCGACAATATAAAAGACATTCCTTTGCCTCCAAAACCACAAACCCCAAGCGAGCCTGAAAAGGAAGAATAATTTTATACCCATTAACAAGACTATAACCTATGATTTTTTTAAACAAACGCATTGCTGCATTGCTACTCATAGCCTTAACAGCATTCAATGCATTGAATGCTACAATAATTAGTGAAAACAAAGCCCGTTCCATTGCTGGTGAGTTCTTTGGTGTTACCATGCCCGAAAAACCGGCAACAATGAAAGCCAAGGCAAAAAGAGGCAATGTCACACCATTTTACGTTTTCAACAACCCAGAGCAGCCTGGGTGGGTAATAGTTGCTGGCGACGACCGCGCCCGCACCATTCTTGCCTATGGCGATGAGGATTACTTCTATGAAAGCGAAGTGCCCGAATGCGTTCAAGACTGGCTTAACAGCTACGTGGAGCAGATTGAGGCGCTAGATAATGGCTGTAATGTTGTGGAACCAGAGTCTGATATGGGCAGCGTTATTGGTGATGCACCCAAATCGAAAATAGCGCCACTACTCGGAGTGACAAAATGGAGTCAAAGCTTGCCTTTCAATCAGCAATGCCCGAGCTTTACCGAATCATCCGAGACCAAATACAGCCCAGCTGGCTGCGTTGCCATCGCCATGGCGCAAATCATGTATTATTACAAGTCGAGCTATGGAAGCGATGCTATTCCAGCCTACACGTCGTCGAATAATGGTTTTGTAAACGAACGCCCAGCACTTCCTGCCACCACCTTCAATTGGTCGATAATGAACCCTTGGTATAATAATGCTGCAAGCACCAGTGCCAGCGCCACAGAAGTACAGAAGCTGGTGAAATACTGCGGCCAGGCAGTGCAGATGAATTATGGCAAGAAATCATCGAGTGCCACCAGCCAACGCAACGCTTTTACCTACTACTTTGGCTATGACAAACTTAGCACGCAAATCAAGCGCGAGGATATGAATGCCACTGCATGGGAAAATGCCATCTACACCGAAATTGCCGCAGGGCGTCCTGTTTACATCAGTGCTCGCAAGCTCAGTAGCGGCCACGCATTCATTTGTGACGGCTATGATGGTGATGGTCACTACCACATAAACTGGGGATGGCGCGGTGACAACAATGGTTTTTTTGCTCTCAATGCAATGAGCGACGGCAACAGTGGAGGAATTGGCGCCGCCAGCGGTGAGGAAGGCTACACCATCAACCTCCAGGCCATTATAGGACTTAAACCAAGCACATCATCTCAAAACAGCACCGACTACAACAATGTCGCACTATATAGCAGCGCTGAAGATAACATTGCTGCCATTCAAGTTCCTAATACCAGCTACAGTAGGTCGGGATCGTCGGCATCGTTTGCCAACGTGAAACTTATCACTAATTACTGGAATAACTCCAGCCAGGCTTACACTTACGACCTAGGATGGGCGCTATTTGACGGCAACGGTAACGTCAAGAGCACACACACCGTGCTCACCAACAAGAACCTTCAGGCAGGATATTACACCTATCCCACAGGAAGCCTATCACTCGGCAATGGCATATCGTCGGGCACCTATTACCTGAAGCCCATTTGCCGCCTAAGCGGTCAATCAACCTGGCTCGTAGCTCGCGGCAGCAATGTGAACTATGTTAAGGCCACCATCACTTCAACAACTCTTACTCTTGAGGTAATGGACCAGCTTAAGCTTCAGAACCTGAAGATCAACTCGTTAACCACAGGCTCAGTGAAGAAAGTGGGCAGTCCTCTAGAGCTTAACTTAGGTGTATTTAATCAAGGGCAAACAGATTACAACTACATTTACATGTGGGTAAACGACGCTCTTGTAAGCGCCACTACTACCGATGTGGGTATAGGACAAAGTGGTATCGTGACCATGTACTACACACCATCGCAGGTAGGCAGCAACAGTTTCAAGTTTACCGCCGACAAGGAAGGTACCAAAGTGCTTTACACAACCAACGTGACTGTGGGTGCCGCCACAGCAGCATCTTTCACTGCCACCAACACTTCCACCGTGTCGCGCAATACCATTACTGTCAAGAGCGTTCTCAAGAATACTGGTTCTGATACCTATAATGACTATATCTTGGCAAAAATGTGGAAACACCGTCCTAACTCAGGAAACACAGGCTATGCCGACAACTCTATCACTAAAACACTATACCTTAACAGTGGCGGCTCATCAACTTTGAACTTCGAATTCACTGGTCTTGAGCATGGTACAGGCTACCATTTCTCCATCTTCTATTATAGTAATGGCGAATTGGTAAAAGCAGGTACGTCTACTTCTACTCGTACCCCCAGCATTTATGACATTGATGAGGATGGTACCGTGACTGCGACCGACATATCAATTATTTATAACTATTTACTAAACGGCGACTTGCAGTACATGGGCTATAGTGACCTTGACGGAGATGGTGTTGTTTCGGCAGTAGACATCACAATGCTTTATAATTATCTGCTAGGAAATTAGGTCTTTATTTATAGTTTTATATAATAATCTATCAATAATGATATTTAGCTCATTGTTATAGCTGGAGATTTCTTCAGTGTAGACATGTTTGAGCAACCTTGGTCAGTTACAATCGCCAGCGATGACCACTAAATATAGTATTGGTGTATAGATGCCTATTAACAACACCTTGTAAAATTGTTAAAAAGCGAAATGTTAATTCTCGGCAAAATTAACATTTCGCTTTTCATACTCCACTATCAAATATAAGGGGAACATTAAATACTACCCACTAAAACATCTCACCTTGCCCAAACACCACAACAATCTGTTTTACAAATTATTATAAACAATTCTTTAATCAATGCCAACTAAAAAAACGGTCACAATTCAAAATTCATCCGCTCAAATGTTAACAAAACTAAATTAAGCCATAAAAAACCAAAAAGAGGAAATTAAAAATCAAACGAACTCACAAAAGTTAAAGTTTAGAATTATTTTGTCGCAGTTAGTAATAATGTATAACTTTGCAATCGTTGTTCTCATTTGGGTTCGGCCATTTTAACAAGTAAAACGACTAGCAAAACAAGCCTCTCCACAACAACTAGACACACCGACACCAAAACCGAGCAACGATTATAAAGTGCTTAAATACAACCTTTTAACAAAAATAAGAATTTATATTTTCGAGTATAAAATTTGAAGTTTAATCATTAATTGTTTACTGTATGAAGAGACTTTTTTCAACTCTCTTAGCCGTGTGCATCATCGCATTAGGTGCTTCGGCTAACAAGACCGTTAGAGGTAAGGTCGTCAGTGCTACAGACAATGAGCCGCTAATTGGCGCTAGTGTTCAAGCGGTGGGCTCTAACGAAGGTACTGCAACCGACATTAACGGCGAATTTACAGTAACTGTCAACGACAATGTAAAACAGCTGAAAATCAGCTATGTGGGATATACCACACAAGTCGTTGCAGTTGCAAGTCAAGTAACAGTAGCCCTTGTAGAAGAGGACAACACTCTTGAAGAGGTTGTGGTAACTGCCATGGGTATTACCCGTAAGCAGAAATCTCTGGGTTACGCCGCTCAACAGTTGAAAGCCGATGACATCTCTGGTGCTCGCACCACCGATGCCATGAACTCACTGAACGGTAAGGTTGCCGGTCTGCAAGTTCAGGCTACTTCAAGTGACCCAGGTGCTGCCAACTCGGTTATCATCCGTGGTTTCAGCTCTATTAATGGTAGTAACCAACCTCTCTATGTTGTTGACGGTGTGCCCTTGCAGAGCACAACTCTTACTGGTCAGGGTCACGCTCAGACCGCTGGTGGTATCTCGAGTATCTCACCTAATGACATCGAGAGCTTGACCGTGCTTAAGGGTGCTGCCGCTACCGCTCTTTATGGTAGCCGCGCTGCCAATGGTGTGATCATCGTTACCACCAAGCAAGGTAAGAAGGGCGAGGGCAAGAACTTCACCATTGAATATAATGGTAGCGTTCAAGCTCGCCAAGTTGCCCTGCTTCCCAAGATGCAAAACAATTGGGGACAAGGTTGGAACGGTACTCAGACCTACATCGAGAACGGTTCATGGGGTCCACGTTTGGATGGCTCTACTCAAGTCTATGGTCCCATCTGGAACCACAGTCAGCTCGTTCACAAGTACGATGCTAAGGAGAACAACGTGAAGGACTTCTTCGATCTGGGTTGGTCACACAACCACAGCATCGCTTTCAGTGGCGTTTCTAATGACAACAAGGTTAACTACTACCTTTCTTATAACTACGCTGGTGACGATGGTATCCTTCCTGGAAAGAAAGACGTTTACAAACGTCACACTCTCGACTTCCGTGGAGGCTTTGAGGCTACCGAGTGGCTGAAGCTCACTTCTGCCATCAGCTATGCCAAGTCACAAACCGACCTCGTTGGTAGCTTCCAGGGTACTTCAGTAATCGATGGTATTCTCGAGTTCCCACGCGATATCAGTGTTGTTGACCTTAAGGACCTGAGCAGCCCATTCCACACTCCAGAGGCTTACTTCACTCCTTACGGAATCACCAACCCATATTGGGCTATCGAGAACAACTACAACCACGTAGATTCCAAGCAGATGCGCGGCAAGATTCAGGCCGACATCAACCCCATCAAGGACTTGACCTTGACCTATCGCTTTGGTTTCGACTATACCGACTATGACCGCAAGATCGGTTATCCTCAGATTGCTCTTGATGACGCTCTCATCAACGAGGACTATGGTTATGCTCCAAGCAACATGAACCAGGATGGCTGGGTTTACACCGCCTATGGTCGTCGCTATGAGCTCAACCATGACTTCCTCGCCGACTACACCCGCAACTTCATGAACGAGCGCTTGAGCCTCGCCGCTATCGCTGGTGTGAACCTTAACGAGCGTTATTCTACTGGTATGGTAGGTCAGACCGACGGTCTCACCTTCGAGACTGGTTTCTGGGATTTGAGCAACGGTGCTACCCGCTCTACTCTTACCGAAACTCAATGGAAGCGTCGCCAAGTGGCTCTCTTCGGAGATGTTACTCTAGGTTGGGATGACATGATCTTCTTGAACCTCACAGGACGTAACGAGTGGTCTTCTACTCTGCCAATCGGCGCCAACAGCTACTTCTATCCTGGCGCTACTTTGAGCTGGATTTTCACTCGCCTGATTCCACGCAACGACATCCTTACTTATGGTAAGGCTCGCCTCGCTTATGGTAAGACTGGTAATGATGCCGATCCTTATTTGGTTGATCCTAGATTTGTTCAGGCATTCGCCAGCGGTTACTATAGCGGTACCGACATTGAGTTCCCATTTGCTGGTCTCAACGCCTTCCAAGCTGCTGCCACTGCAGGTTCTAAGAACTTGAAGCCTGAGATGACCACCGAGTTTGAGGCTGGTCTCCAGCTCCAGTTCTTCAACTCTCGCCTGGGTATCGACTTCACATATTATAATAGAATTACTAAAGACCAAATCTTCACCCTCCCTGTTGACCCATCTACTGGTTACAACAATGTGGTTACCAACTTTGGTGAGGTTCGCAACCGTGGTATCGAGTTACTCGTTAACACCACTCCAATTCTCACCAACAACTTCCGTTGGGATTTGGGCTTCAACTTTGCTGTAAACAAGAACAAGGTTCTCTCAATGCCCGAGAGTCTTGAGGGTGGCAAGGTTACTATCTACAGCTTCTCGGCTGGCGACGACGCCGTTTACATGTATGCCGAGGAAGGCAAGCCAATGGGTTCTTACTACACCTTCTTGCCCGAGACCTATACCGACGCTGCTGGTGTTGTTCACCCAGTTGTTAATGCTTATGGACAACCCGTTCTCAGCAGTGAGACCCTTGACACTGGCCGTGACATGAACCACAAGTGGACTGGTGGTGTGAACACCTCAATCAGCGCCTATGGCGTTACTCTGAGTGCACAACTCGATGTTCGCTACGGTGGTACAATGTTCTCACGTACCAAGAACTTGATGCAGTTCACTGGTAATGCTTACGTTACCGACTATAACATGCGTCGCCCATTCATCATTCCTAACTCAGTTGTTAGCGATGGCGATGGTGGCTATGTAGAGAACACCACTCCTATTATTATGAGTGATCAAGGTCTGCAAGACTACTGGAACAAGTATGGTGCTGGCCAGGGTGGTGAGTACTATCTCGTTGACCGCACATTCGCTAAGTTGCGTAACTTAAGCCTCACTTGGGAACTTCCCAAGAAGTGGGTTAACGCCGCTAAACTCAGCAATGTGGCTATCACACTGTTTGGTAACAACCTGTTCACCTGGACAGCCCGCGACAACTATGACGTTGACCCAGAGTCAACCACTACCGGTACCGACTTGGCTGGTGGATTTGGTGAGCTCTACAGCAACCCAAGCTGCCGCACATTTGGTATAAATCTTAGCATTAAGTACTAATTTTTAATGGAGAATAAGATTATGAAAAAGATATTTTTAGCAAGTCTCTTGGTGCTGGGATTAGTTGCCACTTCATGCGACGACTACCTTGACATCAACCAAGATCCTAACTCTCCTACCGAGGAGAATATGACTCCCGACATGATGCTGCCAGCTGCCGAGATGAACATCGCCCACAGCTATGGCGACTATCTGCGCACCGTGGGTGGATATTTCGCACAGCACTACTCTCAGGAGTTTGGTACAAGTAACTACCTTGACTATAGCCAGTTCAATCAGAGTGCCGTACGTTCTAACTCTATGTACCGTCAGCTTTGCACACGCGCTATGAACAACCTCAAGTACATTCTTCAATATGCTGAGGCTAATGGCGAATGGGGCAACTACCTTGCAGCTACTGTGTTGCGTGCTTTTGCCTATCAAGCATTGGTTGACTGCTACGGCGAGGTTCCCTACACCGAGGCATTAGACCTTAACAACCTCACTCCTCATTATGATGACGGACAGGTTATTTATGATGGCATTCTTGCCGAAATCGACAACGCTCTTGAAAAGGCCAGCGGCAGCGACCAAGTTGCTACCAGCATCCTCTTCCCAGGCAGCACAGCTAAAGACTGGATCAAGTTTGCCAACGCTCTTAAGCTCCGCATCCTCACTCGTGAAAGCGGTGTAAAGGACGTGAACAGCAAAATCGCAGCTCTTATCAACGAGAACAACTTCCCAACCAAGGACGTACAGTTTGCAGGCTGCTGGAAGAACGAGGCAGGACAAGCTAACCCATTCTTCATGGAAGACGCTTTTGCCAGCTATGGTGCTTCTCAGATCAACATCATCCTGAATGTTGCTCTGCTCAACACTATGAGTATTACCAGCGCTGACTTCAAAGATGGTCGTCTGGCAGCTTACTTCTCGCCAAACGGCAGCAATGCCTACGCTGGTGGTGTGAGCGGTACCAACTTCTCGACTACTGCTAACTACAAGACAGCTTACTGGTGCCGTCCAAACGCTCACTTCAACGATCCCGTTGTGCTGATTAGCGTTTCGGAAATCAACTTCCTCATTGCTGAGTACTATGCTAAGAACAAGAATAACGCTCAGGCTCAGAAATACTATGCCGACGCTATCAAGGCTTCGTTCGCTAAGGCAGGTGCTGCTGGCTACGAAGATGTTGTGGCACAGTATCCACTTGATGTGAACAACTACAAGAAAGCCATTGGTATCCAGAAATGGGTTGACCTCTCTGGTTACAACAGTTTCGAGGCTTGGTGTGAGTTGCGCCGTCTGGGCTATCCAGAAATGAGCAATGTAAAGGGTGAGCAGGTTTACAACCCAGCTACCGACGCTTACAACCCCGATGTTGTAGCACCTGGTACACTCTATCACCCAATCAACGCCAACCCAGCTTTGACTAGTATCCTCCAGAGGTTCCCATATGCTGAGTCTTCGGCTAACCGCAACCAGAACACTCCCACCTATCCAGGTGATAACGCTCCTGTTTTCTGGGCTAAATGATAAAAGTAAGATTAATTCTTAAAAAGATTTTTATTATGAAGATATTAAAATATTTAGCATTCAGTGCTTTGGTTGCCTTCTCGCTCACTTCATGCGATAAGACTACCGAAGGTGTGACTGATGTCCTCTACTACCCCGTTATCTCTCTTGATGGCGGCAGGGTACTCTTGACAGTGGGGGATACCTATACTGAGCCAGGCTACAGCGCTGCACTGGGCACCGAAGACCTTACCGACAAGGTGGAAGTGTCGAACAATATTGACACCAGCGCTCCTGGTTTCTACTATGTGACTTACAAGGTGACCGATTCCGATGGCAACTCTGCTACCGAGAAACGTGAGGTGTGGGTTAACAATCCTGGCCACTTCGACAACATCTACTGGGCAGAGTGCTGGCATAAGACCAACAAAGCCCGTCACTACTACAACAGCCCTGAATCCATTCAGGCTCTTGGTGACGATCTTTACCTTCTCAGTGACTGTTTAGCAGGATACTACGCTTATGGTATTTATCCACAATATAGAAATACTTATGACTTCGAAGCCGAGGCATTATTAGTGCTTGATGAGCCCTGTGTTGAAATGCTCGAAGAAGGCGACTGGTACTTCTATGATGGAGAAGATCCTGAAGTGATGTATGACGGTAATTATGATTCAGAGACAGGTATCTTTACCTATCGCCTGAACTACTATTGTGGCGGTGGAGTTATCATGACTCCTATCACTGCCGACAATTATATTGACGGTCTTCCTATTCCTGAAGAATAATTTAACGAAAGGAGAAAAAGAATATGAAAAAGTCATTATATTCAATATTTGCGCTGATGGCAATGCTCATTGCATTCACATCATGCGAAAAAGACGAAGTTGAGAATACCGCGACAGTAGAGATGGCTGGCGAGTGGCATGTGCACGTGTCGGCCCTTGACCCTGCGACTGGTGAAGAGATAGATGATGACTGGTTCGGTGATGGTAATTACAACATCACTACCAGCAACACTGCTGCCAATGTAGCCAACGAAATGTGGCTCGTTGATGCCAATGCCTACATCTACCCCTATCAGGTGAGAATTGATGTCAACCCAAACAACATGACATTCAACAGCTCTACCGATGCTGAAAATCTCTTTGGATCTAGTGGTTATCTGGCTCAATATGGTTTTGATGCCGGCTATGCAGTTACAATCACCGACGGTAAGATTGTTAAGAACGGCACCACCACTCCAAGCGGTATGCCTGCCGACTACATCGAGTTCTATGTAAGCTTCAAAGACGACCCATTCCCCGCCATGGAGGGTACAGCCGACAAGTACAAAGTTAGCGGTTTCCGCTACACCGGCTTCGTAGAGGATGAATAATCTTTGAACTTAAAGGTTTATCAAATAACCTTTTCCCAATAACCATCAAGGGCCGCACGATTTATCGCGCGACCCTTGATTTTTTTAGTCATTTTTTACCAATTTACCCTTATTATTTCTACCTTTGTAAACTAATAAAAATATCAACCACCATGAAACGTATAATTCTTATCCTGCTTCTAGCGTTTTCCATCGTCAATGTATGGGCCTGCACGAGCATTCTCGTGGGCAAGAAGGCAAGTGTCGACGGCTCGGTGATGTGCACCTACAACATCGACTCATGGGGAGCTATGCACAAGATGTACCGCTTCGAAGCGGGTACACACCCAGCAGGCACCATGCGCAAAATTTATGACCGAGATACGCGTGTTTACCACGGTCAGATTCCCGAAGCACCAGTAACCTACCTGGTTAACGGCAATATCAACGAGTGGCAGGTATCAATTGGCGAGAGCACCTTTGATGGTCGCGAAGAACTAATTGACCCCTCTGGAATCATCGACTACGGGTCGCTCATGGACCTGGGCCTGCAACGGGCACGAACCGCTCGTGAGGCCATCGACGTGATGACGAGCCTGGTGGAGAAATATGGCTTCGAGAGTTCAGGCGAGTCGTTCACAGTGTGTGACCCAAATGAAGCATGGGTACTCGAGATGATTGGGTGCGGGCCTGGCAGCAAAGGCGTGGTTTGGATAGCTGTGCGCGTGCCCGACAACGCTGTGATGGCACATGCCAATCAGAGCCGCATACGCCGGGTGGACCTTACCGATACCGCCAACGTGAAGATTTCGAAAAACTGCATTAGTTTTGCTCGAAAGAAAGGATATTTCAAGGGAAAAGACAGTGAGTTCAGTTTCTGCGATGCTTACAACCCACCCACATTCGGCGGCCGTCGTCTTGGCGACACTAGAGTGTGGTCTATCTACCGACGCTTGACCACCGGAATGGATAAGTATATTCCTTATGTTGAGGGCATAAAACCCATGAGCGAGGTAGAGCCGCTTCCCATGTGGATTATCCCCGATAAACCACTGAACGTGAATACCGTGATAGAATGCCTGCGCGACCATCTTGAAGATACACCATTCTCATTCAATGATGAAGACGATCCAGGGGCAGGAATCTACGACAGCCCCTTCCGTCCACAGCCTTTGCGCTACGATGATGATGGCACTACTATGTTCAACGAGCGTGCCGTGTCGACAGCACACACCGCATTTACCTTTGTGACCCAGCTGCGCAGCTTCATGCCACGAGAGGTGGGCGGAGTCATCTGGTGGGGCAACGACGACAGCGGAATGGTGGCCTATACACCAGTATACTGCTGTGCCAGCCGTGTGCCGCACTGCTACAACGTGCCCGAAGCCGATGCCTTCCACTTCAGCGAGGAAAGCGCCTACTGGGTGTGCAACTGGGTGAGCAATATGGTTTATCCGCGCTGGAGCCTGCTCTACCCCGAGTTGCAGCAAGTACGCGACTCGTTACAGGCAAGCTATTTTGACAAACAGCCATTAATCGAGAAACAAGCGCTCGAACTCTTGCGCTATGACCGTGACGGTGCCATCAAGCTACTGAGCGACTACGGCGACCAGATGGGCGAACAAATGGTGGCACGATGGCGGCAGATGGCTTATCACATGATTGTGAAATACAACGACGGAGTGGTGCGTGAAGAAGACGAGAACGGAGTGTACAAACGCAACTCTAGCGGCTTCCGACCACGTCTCGCTCGCCCAGGCATGAGCCCCAAAGCCCGCCGCCAGATTCACAAGTCAACCGGCACCCGTTACCATGTGCCCCCAACCGACAGCATCTACACTTCCTATATGTAGTAATCATTCACCTATTCATTATACAATACACCTATGTCAACAAAAATTAAACACCTTGCCCTTGCAACCATGCTCATGTGCCTCTCGTGGGCTCCTGATGCAGCTGCACAGAATTCTAATGCCATGGGCAATAACGAGATTATACTCCATGCTTGGTCATGGTCGTTCAATACCATCTCCCAACACCTGCAAGAGATTAAAGACGCTGGATTTACCATCGTGCAAACATCTCCCATAAATGAATGCTATGTGGGCGACAACGGAGGCCGACAACTCTTTGGAAATGGTAAGTGGTACTATCACTACCAACCTACCGACTGGACTATTGGCAACTACCAGCTGGGTACTCGCGACGAGTTCAAAAATATGTGTGAAAAGGCCAACAAACTAGGCTTGCGAGTGATTGTCGACGTTCTTCCTAATCACACTGTTATTGATCGCTCTCACATCAATGCGCGTCTTGACAGCGCAGTGAACGGACGAGAGAATCTGTTTCATGCCAACGGACTATGGCCCATTGCAGACTATAGTGACCGATACCAGTGTACTACCGGCGAGATGGGAAAGCTGCCCGACGTGAATACCGAGAACCCCGATTTCCAATATTATTACATGCAATATGTAAACGACGTACTTGCATGTGGCGCAAGAGGCTTCAGATATGATACTGCAAAACACATAGGACTGCCCGACGAGCCTCGCGACCCTAAATCGCCAGAGAATGACTTTTGGGATGTAGCTATGGGGCGCAAGGACGTGAAAGGATTGTGGCTTTCAATCCCACGCGACGAGCTTTTCATTTACGGCGAGGTGCTGCAAGATCGAAACGTTCCCGAGCAAGGCTATGCCGAGTATATGGACCTCACTGCAAGCAATTATGGCTGGGTGCTGCGCAACGCTCTCAACAAGCACGACGCCAAGGCTGGAGACCTGCTCAACTGGCATCATAGTGTGGACCCCGCCCATCTGGTGACTTGGGTGGAATCGCACGACACATATTGCAATGCCCATGAATCGGCAAGCATGAGCGATGAACTCGTGCGCCTTGGATGGATATTCCTTACTGCACGCCAGTATGGCACTCCCCTATTCTATTCGCGCCCGCACGGAAGCACTCGCGAGAACTACTGGGGCGACAACGAGATAGGCAAAGTTGGCAACGACGAGTTCAAGCACCCCGCAGTGCGTGCCATCAACGAGTTCCGCCACACCTATGCTGCCGAGCCCGAGAATATTATCATTAGCGACAATGGCAAGCAGATTATTGTAGAACGAGGCAAGAAAGCTGCCGTAATAATCAACCTCGACGAACAGGCAGCCACAGTAGCTATCCCTGTAACTGTTGAAAATGGCAAATATCGTGACGCTGTCACCAAAAAAGTTCTCCAAGTAAAGAAAGGCATACTCAATGCCACCCTTGAACCTATGACTGCCTACATACTGAGCAAATAAGTTACCACTATGGATAAAAATATTTAGGGATGCAGAAAGTTGCATCCTTTTTTTTTGAATGGTCAGTTAATTATACTTCTATCAAGAGAAACGCCAAATAGAGTGGCAAAGTGAGCACTCCTTCTTTTCTCCCTATATTATAATCACCGAGTTTTATGGCACTTGTGACATGATATTTCTCAGGATGTTTCAAAATTGTTCGTAAAGATTTTGCATTTCCTGTAGAGGCTTTACATTCCACTGGGGTGCATAGCCCCTTATAGCGTATGAGAAAATCAATTTCCACTCCTCCGTCTTTATGAAAGTAATATAATTTACGTCCCATCTTGCCAAATACGTCTGCCACAAGGTTTTCAATGATGGCACCTTTATAGGTAAACAAATCTCCTTCCAAAATACTCGACTGAGTGCCGTCTTCAAGCATCGATATAAGCAAACCAATGTCGGCCATATATACCTTAAACTCACTTTGTATTCTGTTGCCATCAAGAGGCAGTTCTGTTATTTTTGTGTTATAACAGCGGCGAATGATGCCAGCATCTTCAATCCATTGAAGACTCCCAGCATAATCTCTACCTCTACTGCCTGGACGGACTACTGTGTAGTTGAATTTCTTATACTCACGTGCCAGTTGCATGGGAATTGACTCAAAACATTCACGTATTCGAGACTTATCGGTAGGTAAGGCATATTTTACCATATCTGATTTGTAATCATCAACAATGCGTCTCTGCACCGCGAGTGTTTTCCCTATTTGTTTCGTTTCGATAAAGGTGTTTACAACCTCGGGCATGCCACCCACAACAATATACTGATAAAGCAAATCACGAAACCGGTCGTGAAGCGCATCCTCAATAGGAGTCTCATTGTACAGGCATTTTTTCAAGTGCTCAATGTGAATCTCCTTAATACCATTTGCCCAAAGCCATTCCTCAAAGTCCATTGGATACATATTGATAATATCCTCAAAGCCAACAGGTATAGAAGCTTCATCTTCTTCAGCTTTTTCGGTAGGGGTCTTGTAGCCATTTACGCCAAGCAATGAACCTGTGCACATCACTTCATACCGACCATCCATGTGGAAGTATTTCAATGAGCCTCGTGCCTTTGGACAATCTTGTATCTCATCAAAGACGAAACATGTATTTCCCGCCTCAATTTCAACGTTGGGCATAGTGGCAGTTATGCGCATCACAATGGAGTCAACATCCAGATTGGGAGTGAAAAATTTCTTATATTCGGGATGCTCATGAAAATCCAAATACACCACATTTTTAAAATGTTTCTTGGCAAAATCCATCACACTGCTGGTTTTACCACACTGACGCACTCCTTTCACAACAAGAGGTTTGTGAATGCCATCCATCCAAGATTGGAGCATGCTTTCTATTTTTCGTTTATACATAACAATTTCTTTTTTATGTGTTTAATGTGTATTTCACACATTTTCCACCCGAGTTTTGGCGCAAAGTTACACATTTTCCACCCGAGTTTTGGCACAAAGTTACACATTTTCCACCCGAGTTTTGGCACAAAGTTACACATTTTCTTAAAAATGCGCTACATTTTTGAAACATTTTTTCAAATTATGCAACTTGTCGAAAGTTTCTCTCAAAAGAAGTTTTTCACAGAAAAACTCAATAAATAAAGAAAAGCATGCTCAATGCCACACTTGAACCCATGACGACCTACATACTGAGCAAGTAAAAAAGCATTGTCTGATGTTAGTTCGGCCTCGGCTCTAGGTACTTGACAAAAAAATGTATAATAAAAAAACGCTTGCAAACCAATTGATTTGCAAGCGTTTTGCTTTTAAGCCAGTACCCAGAGCCGGGGTCGAACCGGCACGGGTGTTACCCCACTGGTGTTTGAGACCAGCGCGTCTACCGATTCCGCCATCTGGGCTCGAAAAGCGGTGCAAAGGTAGTGTAAATTTTTTAATTGCCAAATCATTTGGCAAAAAAAACGATTTTTTTGTATATTTGTAGGCTATAATTCTTTAAACACACGAAATATTATGCGAATAGTAATACAACGAGTGCTTGAGGCATCGGTGGCAATCGATGGCGAGGTGCATAGCGCAATAAATGGCGGATATATGGTGCTGGTGGGCGTTAGAGAAGGTGATACCGAAGACGATGCCAAATGGCTGGCGATGAAGACCGTTAACCTACGCGTCTTTGACGATGAGAACGGGGTGATGAACCGCAATATCCTCGACGCTGGCGGCGAAGTACTGGCGGTGAGTCAGTTCACGCTCAATGCAAGTACCAAGAAAGGCAATCGCCCGAGCTATATCCATGCGGCTGGTCACGAGCTGGCGGTGCCCCTTTACGAACTCTACTGCAAGGAGGTGGAGCAACTGATGGGCAAGGATGTGAAGCGCGGCGTGTTTGGCGCCAACATGCAGGTGTCGCTCATCAACGATGGCCCCGTGACCATCATCATCGACTCCAAGCTGCGGGAATAACTGCTGCCTTAGTTTTTTCAGACAATTATCGACAAATTGTTGCAAATTTTAATCACACAAAAACAATAAAGCCAAATAAAAATAATCTTTGTTGGTTTTGCAGCATCTATCAACCATAAAATTTTCTTAATTATGAAAAAAGTATTTGCCCTATTTTTCGCCTTACTTGTCTCGCAAGTGGCTTTCGCTCAAAATGGCGATGTAAACGGTGACGGTACGGTCACATCGGCCGATGTAACCATACTATACAACTTCCTTCTCAATGGCGATACCAGCAACTTGGTCAACTGGGACCAGGATGGCGATGGAGTGATCACGGTGGGTGATGTCACATCAGTCTATAATATCCTGCTGGGCCTGCCCATTCATGAATATGTTGACCTGGGCCTGCCAAGTGGCACGCTGTGGGCAACGATGAACATTGGTGCTAACAGCCCTGAGGAATATGGCGACTACTTCGCCTGGGGCGAGACCACCACCAAGGATGTTTATAACTGGAGCACCTACAAATGGTGTAACGGCAGCGATTCCAAACTGACCAAGTACTGCATCAATATCTCTTATGGTGACAACGGCTTTGTCGACAACAAGACCGAACTTGACCCCGAGGACGATGCCGCTACCGCCAATTGGGGACCAGAGTGGCGCATACCGTCAAAGGAGCAGATTAATGAGTTGATTGTTAACTGCACCGATGTGTGGACTAAAAGAAATGGCGTCTGGGGTCGCTTGGTGACCAGCAAAATCAATGGCGCGTCGATATTTTTTCCTGCCGCGGGCTACCGCTGGGATAGCGAGTTCGGCAATGTAGGTTCTTTTGGCTCCTATTGGTCACGCTCGCTTTATGTGAATTCGAAAAACGCTTACTACTTGATTGCATCTTATGCTAATAATTTATGGTGTCCCGAAAGCTTACGCAGTAGCGGTGAAAGCGTTCGTGCGGTGCGAGTTTCGCAGAAATAGCGTGCTATTCTTCTTTATGAGACAAAAGTGGTTGGTTTGCACAATACAAATCAACCGCTTTTCTTGTACTGAGAATTATTATAGGCGCAGTCATAGTTTGCTGAAATTTTGAGAGAAGCGGGCATCGAAAAATTCTTTTTTGAAGAATTACTCCAAATGGCGTGTTTTTCTCATTTTTTATATTTATATTTGCAATGTCATTAATGATTTTCTTTTCTTGAATTGCAGCACTGAGATAAGTGAAAATCAAACGTGGCAATATTCTGGGCAACGTCTTGTTGAACACCAACTTCTATTCCATCCTTCCCATTGTTAAACCAAAGTGCTGCGGTATTAGAAATATTATGAAGAAACTATTACTACTGACGATTTTAGTGTCTATGGCAATTTGTGCAGGGGCACAAAAAGTCCACACCATGGGCAAACCCTCTGGCAATGCCAAAGTGGAGATTATCACCGAGCAACCCGAAGGAACTGTTGTGTCCTACACTCGCTCGGGTGAGTACTTGACTGTAAGTCTTTATGGATATGACGCCACACAACAGACAGGACAGATGAAAATCACCTATGCCGACGACGGCAATACCGTCTATCTCCTTGACCCTCTAGCTTATGGCGAAGGCACAGGAGTTTGGGTACAAGGCGAGTTGTCCGACGACGGCTCCACTATCACAGTGCCCCTAGGGCAATATGTGGCCTACAACGAAGAATATAACTATGGTCTGATTCTGGCATGGGGAGAGACCACATTGATAGACTTGGGCGATGATTTTTATTGGCTCATGTTTGAACCCGAAGAGGGTGTTGAAGCAGTGACCTATGCTGTAGATGCCGAGAGTGGCACCATCACATTAGTTGGCTCTGAAGGCGATGCTTCGGCCGACTACCCCAACAACCTTCTGGCACACGGACTGGCAGGCATTTGGAGCGACGACGAGTCGATTGCCACCCTTGAGTGGGGAACAACCTTTACTCCACTTTCTGATGCTGTTCCTGCAGTTCCCGCCAATCCCGAGGCTCTGGACTTCTTCGACTGCGGCGACGAGAGTGGCTACACACGCTTTGACTTTAACATCAATCTGCAAGATGTTGATGGTAATGAGCTACACGCCGACAAGGTAACTTACAGCATATATACCGATGAAGACCAGTTGTTCACATTTGATGTAGCAACCTATGGCGCAGCCAATGGCTTCGACCAGGACATGACCGAGATTCCTTACGGTTTCAGTGGTGAAGACTTCTATTTGCGCCGTGTTTACTTCTATCGCACCAATAGTGGTGACAACCCACTGCTCACATGGCGCATAGGCATACAGACGCATTACACTGTTGACGGTGTTCGCAATTCTTCCGACATTGTCTATCTCGAGGTGATTCCCTCTGGTGTCAATGGCGTGCAGACAGGAAAGACCGTTGTGGCCGAACGTTATTACAACATGGCAGGACAGGAGATTACCAATCCTACTGGCATCGCCATCAAGGAGACTACCTATAGCGATGGCACCAAGTCGACAACAAAAATATTGAAATAGATAACTGATGACTATACAGGAGGCGCAAGAGCGCGTTGATCAGTGGATAAAGACCTACGGAGTGCGCTACTTCAATGAGTTGACCAACATGGCGATACTCAGCGAGGAAGTGGGCGAAGTAGCACGTATCATAGCTCGTCGCTATGGTGAGCAGTCAAGCAAGCCCAGCGATGAAGACAAGGACCTTGGCGACGAGCTAGCCGACGTGCTCTGGGTGGTGATGTGCCTCGCAAACCAGACAGGTGTAGACCTCGACAAGGCACTTGAGCGCAACTTCGCCAAGAAGACCGCCCGCGACAACCACCGCCACCTCGACAATATTAAACTAAAAAATAAGAACTAAAAATTATACTTATGTCAGAACAAGTTAACCAGAACAAGTATTTGGCTGCTATCAATGGCAGCAATGTAATTGAAGACGACGCTAAGGTGAAAGCCGAAGTGGCAAAAATCATCGAGGAGCACGCCGCCGAGAACAACACTCCTGAGGTACAGGAGTTCCTGCTCAATACCGTAGACCTGACCACTCTGAGCACTACCGACAGCGAGCGTAGCGTAGCAGCATTCACACAAAAGGTAAATGAGTACTGGCGCAACTACCCCGACTATAAGAACGTGGCCGGCATTTGCGTTTACAGCAACTTCGCCCAGGTGGTACGCGCCAACCTCGAGGTTAGTGACGTAGATGTGGTAGTGTGCAGCGCCAGCTTCCCCGCTTCGCAGGCTCATCTTGAAACAAAAATTGCTGAGACAGCTCTTGCCGTAGCCGACGGTGCCGACGAGGTTGACATCGTGATCAACATGGGCTACTTCCTTGACGAGGCCTACGAAGAGCTGTGCGACGAAATCAGCGAAATCAAGCATGCTTGCCACGGCCGTATGCTGAAGGTGATTCTCGAGACAGGTTGCTTGGAGACTGCCGCCAACATCAAGAAGGCATCAATTCTCGCTATGTACTCGGGCGCCGACTTCATCAAGACCTCGACTGGCAAAATATACCCCGGCGCTTCGCTCGAAGCTGCCTATGTGATGTGCCAATGCATCAAGGAATACTACGAGAAGCATGGCGAGATGGTTGGCTTCAAGGCTGCCGGCGGCATACGCACTACCGAGGACGCCGTTAAGTACTACACCATCGTGAAAGAGGTACTGGGTGAGAAATGGCTCGACAACCGCTACTTCCGCATTGGCGCCTCAAGCCTTGCCAACGCTCTGTTCCAATCCTTCACAGGCGAGGACAAGAAAGTGTTCTAGCGCCCTTGGCGCGGGAACCGAAAATCGAGGGTCGTGAATCGGTTTTTACTCCTTTATTTCGTTTAACTCCTTTAATTCCTTTGATTGTATGAAGCTTTTTCTTCTCGATGCCTATGCGCTCATTTTCAGGGCCTACTATGCGCTCATTCGCAACCCGCGTTATACCTCGGGAGGGCTAAACACGTCGGCAATATTCGGGTTTGTCAACACTTTGCAAGATGTGTTAAAAAAGGAGCAGCCCACTCACATCGCTGTGTGCTTCGACCCTCCAGGGGGAACATTCCGCCACGAAGCCTATAAGGAATATAAGGCCAATCGCGACGAGACCCCCGAGGACATAAAGCTCGCAGTGCCCTATATCAAGCGCATCATTGAGGCCTATAACATCCCCGTTATAGAGGTCCCAGGCTTTGAGGCCGACGACATGATAGGAACCCTCGCCCATCTGGCGCATGACCACGGCATGGAAACCTACATGATGACTCCCGATAAGGACTTCGGCCAGCTGGTTACCGATGACGTGAAAATCTACCATCCTGGCCGCAAGGGCATCGAAGTGGAGATTCAGGGCGTCGAGGAGATAAATGCAAAATATGGCTTCACCTCTCCGTTGCAAGTAATCGACTTGCTGGCTCTCATGGGCGACTCGGTCGACAACATACCTGGTTGCCCAGGTGTGGGAGAGATTACCGCCAAGAAGCTCATTCACGAGTTTGGAAGCGTGGAAAATCTGCTTGCCAACACCGACCAGCTCAAGGGAGCACTTAAACGCAAAGTGACCGAGAACGTTGAAAAAATCAAATTCTCGAAGTTCCTGGCAACCATCAAGACCGATGTGCCAATAGAATGGAGCGAGGAACTGCTGCGCCGCAAGCCAGCCAACATGAAAGCACTGAATCAAGTGTTCAAAGAGCTGGAGTTCCGCACGCTGGCAGTGCGCATCATTGAGCATGGCGAGGCCAACGTGGGTGTTAAGAACGCTCCGGCCCCAAGCACCGCGCTTAAAGACGTGTCACGAGCCGATCTTGAAATCCTCAACCATCCCAAGAAGAATTCGCAGCAGGGCACACTTTTCGATACACTTTCGCCAGGAGAACTGCCATCGGCTGAATTGGAAAGTGCAGAAATGGCAAATATCAATTCACACGATCACGATTATCGAATTGTAGCCGATGATTCTGAAGCAGCACAGTTGGTGGATAAACTTTTGAAAGCCGGCAAACCGGTGGGCATTTGTCTCGTTGCCGACGGTGATGAAGCTATGCGCGCCCATTTGGTGGGTGTTGCTGTATGCGACGAGCGCTATAAAGCGGCCTTTATGCCTCTCGACGACATGGGATGGATGATGGCATCGATAGCTCCACTTTTTGATGGCAAAGTGCAGCTGGTAAGCAATGACATCAAGCGAGATATCGTAATTCTCAGTAAGTTGGGAATAAACTTCCATGGCGATTATTACGACACTGCAGTCGCCCACTACCTGCTGCAACCAGAGCGAGGCCACAGCACTGCGATAATTGCCGAAGAGTTGCTTGGATATAAGGCCATTAAAACTGAATCGCTCATTGGTTCTAAAGGCAAGAAACAGAAACTGCTATCGCAAGTCAAGCCCGAGAAACTATGCGACTGGGCGTGCGAAATGGCCGACTTGGCACTCACACTCAAGCCTGAACTTGACAAACGGCTGGAACAGGACAAAATGACTCACCTGCTCACCACAATCGAAATGCCGTTAGTAAGGGTGCTAGCAAGCATGGAGATTGCAGGAGCGCGCATCGATGAGAAAGCACTCGCCGAATATTCGGTGAAACTTACTGAACAAGTTGACGCTCTGGACCGCAAGTGCCACGAACTGGCTGGAATGGAATTCAACACTGCATCACCAGCACAGGTGGGCGAGGTACTTTTCGGTCATCTGAAAATAGATGCCAAAGCTAAGAAGACCAAAACTGGACAATATTCCACTACCGAGGAAGTGTTGTTGAAAGTGCGCGACCGCCATCCACTAGTCGACAAGATTCTGGAACTCAGAGGGCTGCGCAAACTCCTTTCGACCTATGTCAACGCATTGCCGGCGCTTGTGAACCCTCGCACAGGACGCATACACACAACCTACAATCAGACTGTGACCGCTACTGGCCGCCTATCATCAACCAATCCCAACTTGCAGAACATCCCCGTGCGCAGTGACGATGGCAAGGAAATACGACGTGCCTTTATCCCTAGCGATGGCAACGTATTCTTCAGTGCCGACTACTCGCAGATTGAGTTGCGCCTGGTTGCCGATTTGAGCCATGACGAGACTATGCTTAGCGCCTTTGCCAACGAAGATGACATTCACGCCATCACTGCATCCAAGATTTACCATGAGCCACTCGATAAGGTGACTGGCGACCAGCGTCGCAAGGCTAAGACCGCCAACTTTGGCATTCTTTACGGCATCTCGGCTTTCGGCTTAAGTCAGCGCTTGAACATACCTCGCAGTGAGGCTAAGATGCTTATCGACGGCTATTTCGAAACCTTCCCACAGGTGAAACAGTACATTGAGCGAAGCGTGGCTCAAGCACGCGAGCAGGGCTATGTCACAACACTCTTTGGCCGCCGACGCATGCTCCCCGACATCAACTCGCGCAACGCTGTGGTGCGCAGTTTCAGTGAGCGTAATGCCGTCAACGCGCCCATCCAGGGCACTGCCGCCGATGTTATCAAGATTGCCATGATTGCCATCCACCGCCGCTTTGAAGAGGAAGGAATCAAGTCAAAAATGATTTTGCAAGTACACGACGAGTTGAACTTCGATGTCATTCCAAGTGAACTTGAAAAAGTGACACAAATAGTAGTCACCGAGATGGAAAATGCCTACCACGGCGGAGTACGACTTACTGCTAGCCACGGTGCCGCCAGCAACTGGCTCGACGCTCATTGATTTATACTTACTATTTAACGTAAAAAGGCGACGGACATCACAATCCGTCGCCTTTATGATTATTCGCTAATTATCACTCTGGCCCAGTCGCCAGTAGAATGGTCGATGATTCCGAAAAAGTCAGACTCATCGACTACTTCCGCATCAGGGCAATCAATGAACTGAACTTTTATCAACTCTTTCATGCTCTCGAATTTCTCTTGAGCCTTATCCTCCTGTGAGAAGCGATAGTCATCGCTTCCGTGTTCATTTCCCGCTTTGTATTGGAATGTAACTTTCATTTTAGTTATCAATTTTTCATATTCGATTCCCGATCCACCATCCTCAATTCCCTATCCTCGCGCGAAGCGCTTTTTTCATGGTGCCATATCTCCAAACTATTAAAGGCGTTCTGCCACAGGATATAGAAACCAGGTCCCACTGCCGCAAGAGGATTCAGCCATGCGCTCGACACCCAAATGGCGAAGGCAGTGTTCTTTTGGCCCATAGCCTGCCCCATCTCGGTGGTGGCATGGAAAAAGCGTCCCACATAGCGACCAATGGCAAACTGCACAAAAGTGATGCCTAGACTTGTAAGCGCCACTATCACAATAAACCAAACGGTTGTGCCAGAGTTCATAATGTTGCGCATGGTGGCACCCGAAATCACCAGCAGCAGCACTCCCCATAGGTAGAACGACAAATCCTTGTTGCTGATAATGAGGCGATGCAATCGCGGAGCAAAGTGCTTCACCACATAGGCAAGTGCCATTGGAGCTACAAGCACCGAGCACACGCGCTCAAGCAATGCAAGGAAAGCATTCCAGAAAGGCATGTCTATGCTCTCGTCAACAAGCGGAAAAACCACAGGAATCGACACTGCCGCCACAAAGTTGCTAAGCAGCATGAAAGTGGTCATCTTCTCTAGGTCGCCGTTGAGTTTGGCGGTCACAACTGGAGCTGCCGTTGCACAAGGGCATATTACACAGCATATTATGCACTCCATCAATATCAAGTCATTGCCCTTGGCATCGTAGTGCATGATTAGCACCGTGCTCACTATAACAAGAGCCAACTGCAGAGCAAGTATGACGAAATGCCACCAGCATGGACGCATACGGTGAAAATCGGCGCGGCAGAAGGTCACAAACAATATCACAAACAAAATCCACGGCAAGATGAAGTCGAAGAAGCTATTGAATACTTTCGACGCCTCATCAAGTGCAGGAGTGAAATAAAATATGAAATAGACCAGTATGCCAGTTGACATCGATACCGGCAAAGTCCACTCTTTCAATATCTTGATAAGTTTGTTCATTATTCCTATAACGTCAATGCGTCAAGTGACATTTCTTTTGAGAGCATAAAAGTATACATTTTCCTTGACATAGCAAGATAATGCTCTTAAAAAAGCTGTTCTAACTCTTTTCCAAATCTTTAATATAGCTGTAAAGCTTGTGATAGAAAGGATGCCTAGTCATGGTGGTGCTGTCGCCCAGAATGAAGAGTTTCATGCGGGCGCGGGTAATGGCGACGTTCATTCGGCGCAAATCGCGCAGGAAGCCTATCTGCCCTGCTTCATTGCTTCGCACCAGACTGATGACTATGATATCGCGCTCCTGGCCCTGGAAACCATCAACCGTATTGACGCTGATAAGATGCTTTAGCGGTTTGAAATAGGCTCTCTTGCGCAACATGCGCCGTAACAGCTGCACCTGAGCGCGATAAGGCGAAATTATCCCCACATCAAGGCGTTCGTCAATCACTCGTTGTCGTCCTAGCCGCTCGAAATACCGACGCAGGGTGTCAATGGTAAGCTGCGCCTCAGCACGATTTATGCGCCCGTAGGTCTCCCCCACCAACTCCTCTTTGCAGTCTATATCGAGTGCCGCAGTGTCAATCCACGTCATGGGTATGTCATAGTCGAGGACACTGCGGTATTTAACCTCGGGAGCGCTCTCAAGCTCGCCATGATAGAACCAGTCACTTGAGAAACGCATAATATCGTCGTTCATTCGGTACTGCACTTTGAGCAGCGTCACCACCTGTGGATTACTCTGCACAATGCGCTCCATGAGCGTGCGTGCAAGGCCGCCTTTTATCGCCTCAAGGCACTTGACGGTGGGAGGCAATTGACAATGGTCGCCAGCGAAAATTACTCGATTTGCTTTGGCGATGGCAATCCAGCAAGCCGCTTCAAGGGCCTGAGCGGCCTCATCAATGAAGAGGGTAGCAAACTTCATTCCTTGCAACACACGGCTGGCGCTGCCAGCAAGAGTGCACGAAATGACACGAGCGCTGTTGAATAAATCGTTATTGATGCGAAGCTCCAGCTCAGTCTCTCGGCTCTTGAGGCGGTCGAGTTTTTGATGATAACTATCGCTGCCTCGCCGCTTGGCGCTCCGCAATTCGCGGATAGCTTTGCGTATTGCCCACAATTGAGGATAGTCGGGATGTGCCTCAAAACGTCGCTCGTAGGTGAAGCTCAACATCTTATCGTTCACTTTAGTAGGATTTCCAACACGCAGCACCTCAACACCGCGGTCCATCAACAGTTCGCTAATCCAGTCTACCGCCATATTGCTTTGTGCACAAACCAGCACCTGGTTCTCACGTCTAAGTGTCTCGTAAATAGCCTCTACAAGCGTCGTAGTCTTGCCTGTTCCGGGAGGGCCGTGAACAATAGCGACATCTTTGGCAAGAAGCACCTCGTTGACAGCATGCTCCTGGGTGGGATTGAGCCATGGAAATGGGATTGGAGCAAAGGAGAATTTCTGGGTTTTACTGCGGTTATAGAATAAATCGCGCAGCTCGGAGAGACGGTTGCCTTTAGCCTTCATAACTCGGTCGAGGGCTCGAAGCATGAGTTGATAGGTGTATTCGTCAAACGATAGCTGCACCCCTACCCTCTCGTGCCCTTGCAGCTCGGCAACGGCATTGCCGTCGGGCACCACTATCACCATACGGTCTTCTTGAGCATAGCTCACTGTGCCGGCAAACTTAAAATAGGAGATATTGTCGCCCGCATCAATGCGGAAAAACATCACCTGACGGCCATATTCAAAGTTGTGCTCAATATCGGTATCCTCACTGCGGCTAACCTCAACAACCAGTTGGTTGAGCGAGTTATAGTAGCTGCGCCCCACCTTCAGAGGCCACCAGCAGTCACCGCGCTTCACCTTGCGCCCTATGCCAATCGTCTCTGTCTGACGCTGGAATTCATTGCGCTCAGCGTCCCGCTCCATAACTAGCAAAGCCCGCTGTTTCTGCAACTCAAGTGTGGGGGATACCATGTTCGACTCTTCACATTATATAGAAATTCTAGAGATTATAGAAGAACTATAAAATCTAGAATTTCTTGTTTATTGATATATTCTTTTATCCTACTTGAACACCGGGGCGAACTTCACCGTGAGGGCCTATTACCACCAGGCTTCCGTCGGCATCCTCGGCACTCAGAATCATGCCTTGCGACTCGATGCCCTTGAGGGTGCGTGGCGCTAAGTTGGCGATAAAGCACAGTTCCTTGCCCACCAGGTCTTCAGGGTTATAGAATTTTGCTATACCCGACACTATGGTGCGGCCCTTCAATCCATCATCAATAGTAAGCTTGAGCAGCTTGTCGGCCTTCTTCACCTTCTCGCACTCAACCACCTTGCCCACGCGGATGTCGAGCTTCTGGAAATCATCAAATGCTATAGTCGGTGCTATCGCTTTAGGTTTGAAGTTTTTGAGAACATTCTCCTGCTTAATGCGCTCCAGACGGTCGGTCTGAATCTTAATCGTAACGTCGTCAATCTTCTCAAACAGAAGCTCTGGCTTCTCGATGCGGTCGCCAGCCTTGAGAATGTCTACCGAGCCAAGCTTGTCCCATTCGGCATCGGCCATATTGATCATCTTGCGCAACTTCTCGGCGCTGAAAGGCAAGAAGGGCTCAAAAGCGATAGCGAGGTTTGCTGTGATTTGCAGCGCCACATTCATAATCGTCTCCACGCGTGTCATGTCGGTCTTGGCAAGCTTCCAGGGCTCGGTATCGGCAAGGTATTTATTACCGATGCGAGCCAACTTCATGGCCTCGCTCAATGCAGCACGGAAGTGGAAAGTCTCAAGCGCCTGGCTCAACTCGTCTTTCACGCCTTTGAACTCTTCAATGGTCTGGCGATCATAGTCAGTGAGCTCGTGAGCCTCGGGAATCACGCCGTCAAAGTATTTGTTGGTCAGCACAATGGCACGGTTTACAAAGTTGCCGAGAATAGCCACCAACTCATTGTTATTGCGGTCTTGGAAGTCCTTCCATGTGAAGTCGTTGTCCTTAGCTTCAGGAGCATTTGCGGTAAGCACGTAGCGAAGCACGTCCTGCTTGCCGGGGAAGTCCTCAAGATACTCGTTGAGCCATACCGCCCAGTTGCGGCTGGTAGAAATCTTGTCGCCTTCGAGGTTGAGGAACTCGTTGGCAGGCACGTTCTCGGGCAGTTGATAAGTACCCTCAGCCATAAGCATAGCAGGGAAAATAAGGCAGTGAAATACAATATTGTCCTTGCCAATGAAGTGGATGATGCGGGTGTCTTCGGCTTTCCAATACTTCTCCCAGTCATCGGGGCGAAGCTCCTTGGTATTGCTGATGTAACCTATTGGCGCGTCAAACCACACATACAGCACCTTGCCCTCGGCGCCCTCAATGGGTACAGGAATACCCCAATTGAGGTCACGAGTCACCGCACGAGGCTGCAGACCGCCGTCAAGCCAGGACTTGCACTGGCCATACACGTTGGTCTTCCACTCCTTATGGTCCTCGAGAATCCATTGGCGCAAGCGGGGCTCCCACTTATCGAGAGGCATATACCAATGCTTTGTTTCCTTAAGAATGGGAACATTGCCTGTGATGGCACTGCGTGGATTGATAAGGTCGGTGGCGTTGAGCGATGTGCCGCAAGCCTCGCACTGGTCGCCGTAGGCGCCGTCGTTGCCGCAATGTGGGCAAGTGCCGGTGATATAACGGTCGGCGAGCCATTGGTCGGCCTCCTCGTCATAGAACTGCTCACTCGTCTTCTCGATAAACTCGCCATTTTCATAGAGTTTCTTGAAGAAATCGCTGGCAGTGTGACGGTGCATATCGCTTGTGGTGCGACCATACACGTCAAACGAGATTCCCAGTCCAGCCATCGAATCTTTTATTATCTTGTGGTAACGGTCAACAATGTCTTGGGGTGTAACACCTTCCTTCTGTGCCTTGATGGTAATGGGCACGCCATGCTCGTCGCTGCCGCCTATCATGAGCACGTCCTCGCCCTTGAGGCGCAAATAGCGTACATAGATATCGGCAGGTACATATACTCCAGCCAGATGTCCAATGTGAACTGGGCCGTTGGCATATGGCAACGCAGTGGTAACCAGTGTGCGTGCATATTTCTTCTTTTCTTCCATATTAAACTATAATTATTATATCTTTCGTTAATTTTTTGCAAAGGTAATGCTTTTTTTTGGTTTAGCGAAAAAAAGCGGGCAAGCCACGCACGTCGCCCGCCCACTTGTGATATGTCACTCGGCTTATTGCCCGTTATGGCGTCTGAGTCTTTCCTGAAGAAGTGCCTCTAGTTTGTCGCTGCCCATATTCAATCCTGTGCAATCTATTTCGTCTACCATCTCAAAACGGGAACTGCCCTCATAGGCACTATCGTTATAGCGTATCTCGATATATGTTGTGTGTGAGTTTCTGCTTCTGCGCACACGGTGGCGCCTGAAACTAGAGATGGCGCTGAACGGTATCTCGTTATATTCTTTGCTCTTTCTTGAGATGATAAGGCTGTTTTGTGTTACTATTAGAGCCGGAATGCCCTTGATGCGCTCCTTGATTAATTTGCTGCACAGACCCAAAAGAGCAGTCAAGCCAATAACTACTAAAAATGGCGCAAAAATATATCGACGATACCAAATGTTTTCACCGTTGTTGATCATATAAAAGATTCCACCCGCAATCATAAACAGGCAAATTAAAATATACACAATCTGGCAGCCCACTCGGTGATTTATTACCACATCGGCCCTGTTGTCTACTATCTTTTCCATGGAACAAATCTTTTAAAAAACACAGCACATCGACTGGAATCGGTGTGCTATGATGTGTTTAATTATTTTTTGTGTATCTCTTGAACGACAACGGCAACTCGCCTATCGTGCAACTAAGGGTTGTGCCGTCATAGTTTATATTGGTCACTGGAAGGGTCAAATCCTTCACTTGAAGCAGGAGGGCGCTGTCGGTCATCACCCATGTGCCCGACACAAAGACCCCAAGACCTTTTTCGCCATAAGCATAGAGGCGAGCCTCCCCATCTTCTTTGAGCAGGACCACAAACTCGCTGGTCGAAATGATATCCTTCACCCTTTGAAGTATCTGGGCGCTCTCCTGGGCGAGGGCACCGTCATTTTGAAGTTTCATGATTATCATTTGCTCCAGTTGAGCAATCACCGCGGGATTCTTCTCATATTCCCACGCTCCAAGCAGAGGATTGGAGGGCTCGTCTTTGCCGTTGTCATCGCCGCAAGACGAACATGCCCAGCAGCATATCATCGCAACGATTAGAATGGCAAAACCCCATAATATATTTTTTCGCTTCATATTTACGTCGTTTCTTTTTTCGAAATGCAAAATTATAACATTTAAACCACCACACCAATTCTGCCCCTAAAAAAACTCCCAATTGTTAATAACTTTCTCAAAAACACCCAATAAACACATAAAAAACCATAAAACGGCTCATTTCTCTCGTTTTTTTGTTTTCTAAAAAAAATCAAAATTTCTCCCAAAGAATCCTGGACGCTGTTAGTACATTGCGCCGCATGCCCTAAAACCAATAGAGTATTTTTTTAATATTGCTTCTCAATATTCCCTTCCATTACCTTTGTACATTATTAATTATTTTTTAAATCAAAACACCATGAATCCATTTACACCCATTTTAGACCAGTTCGACTACGCACGCAAACAGGAACTTATACGAATCGGATATCTCGACCAGAACGGGAACGAATTCCAAGACCCATATTTGAGAGAGGAGGCACACGAAAAGCTGCCTCGATCCATCTTCTCTTTCCGCAACGACGACATAAGAGCTAGGCACATCGAGGATGCGCAGCCCATTTGGGAGAACATCTGGTTCGAGAACGAGTGCGCATGTCTTTTCGGAGACCCAAACATCGGCAAGTCAACACTGGCTTTCGGCATTGCAATGAATATCGCAAGAAACGGAAGAAATGTCCTCTACGTCGACTTC
>JAFZAC010000038.1 GCA_017548365.1 Muribaculaceae bacterium | reverse complement strand
GAAGTCGACGTAGAGGACATTTCTTCCGTTTCTTGCGATATTCATTGCAATGCCGAAAGCCAGTGTTGACTTGCCGATGTTTGGGTCTCCGAAAAGACATGCGCACTCGTTCTCGAACCAGATGTTCTCCCAAATGGGCTGTGCATCCTCGATGTGCCTAGCTCTGATGTCGTCGTTGCGGAAAGAGAAGATGGATCGAGGCAGCTTTTCGTGTGCCTCCTCTCTCAAATATGGGTCTTGGAATTCGTTCCCGTTCTGGTCGAGATATCCGATACTGATGAGTTCCTGTTTGCGTGCGTAGTCGAACTGGTCTAAAATGGGTGTAAATGGATTCATGGTGTTTTGATTTTTAAAAAAATTAATAATGTACAAAGGTAATGGAAGGGAATATTGAGAAGCAATATTAAAAAAATACTGTTCTGAAATAAATCCTAATGACCGATTCTGGTTTAATCAAAAAAAATGAGTAATTTTGTGGTCATCGTATGGGAAGAGACATGACATCAAACACCGAAGGATTTTTCCAGCGGACCGAGATGCTGCTGGGGAAGGATGCGATAAATAAGCTCGCCGAATGCCGCGTGGCGGTATTTGGCGTGGGCGGCGTGGGCGGCTATGCCGTTGAGATTCTTGCTCGTAGTGGGGTAGGGGCTATTGACCTTTATGACAACGATGTAGTGAACACGACCAATATCAACCGTCAGATTATCGCTACCACTAGAACTCTTGGCCGCTATAAAGTTGATGTGGCTGTAGAGCGCATAGCCGACATCAACCCCACCTGTAAAGCAAGGGGATTCAAGATGTTTTATGTAGTGGCAAATGCCGATGAAGTCGACCTGTCGCAGTATGACTATGTGATAGACTGCATCGACACGGTGAGTGCCAAGATGGAGCTGGTGCGTCGCTGCACACGCCTTGGTGTTCCCATCATCTGTAGCATGGGTGCCGCCAACAAGCTTGATGCCAGTGCATTCCGTGTCGCCGACATCAGTGAGACCGATGTTGATCCACTCGCCCGTATCATGCGCAAGAAACTAAGGAAAGAAGGTATAGAGCATTTCAAATGCGTTTTCAGCATGGAGAAACCCCTCAAGCCACTTGCCGACAGCGACGATGGCAATCGTCCTGTGCCAGCCAGCAACGCCTGGGTGCCTGCTGCCGCAGGAATTATATTGGGAGGGGAAGTTGTTCTTGATTTGTTGCGAAACAACGGATTAGTCGACAAGTAGATTATTCAGCATTTCTCTTAGACGGACTGCCGTACATTCCACCTGTTCCACGCTTTCAAGAAGAGTGGAATCGAATCGCAGTTGTGCCTTTTGGTAATAGGGAGTTCTCTCTTCAAGCCCTTTAGCTACCGAAGCCCTTATTTGGCTATCGGTCATATCGTTTAGAAGTGGACGTTTAGTGCGCTGCTCGGGGAGTACCAGCCGCGAGGTGATGCGCTCTACACTCGTACACAACCACACGGTGATGCCCACACGGTTCATAAGCTCCATGTTAACATCCTGCAGAGGTGTGCCACCGCCACAAGCCACGATGGCTCCGTCACAGCATGCGGCGACTTCTTCAAGAGCTTCACGCTCCAACTGGCGAAAATGCGCCTCCCCATATGTACTGAAAATCTCTTTCGCCGTCATCGAGTGCTTTTCTTCGATGTAAGCATCAAGATCGACAAACCGCCGTCCCATAAACCGTGCCAACGGCTCTCCAAGCGTCGTCTTCCCGCATCCCATATATCCTATCAAGAAAACTGGTTTCATCGCCACGAAGGTAGACATTTTTTCTCATGTATGCAAAAATGCAGGCATACAGAGGCTGCAATTGTTATGAGATTTTTTTGTGAGCAGAAAATTGTTTATCTTTGTGGCAGAAAAAAAAAGCATTATGTCGAGTAATAAGAGAAAATGGTATGTCGTTTGGGTGGGTACTGAACCTGGTGTGTGCGACACATGGGTAGAATGCCAACTACGCACCAAGGGCTATCCCGGAGCTCGTTACAAGAGCTTTGACAATCAGGAGGAAGCCATCGAGGCTTGGCGCAACGGCTATGAGGAAGAGGCTCGCGGAGTACTTCGCGCCATCGCCAATGCCCCTCACCGCAAGGAAGACATTGACTATACGCTTATTCCTGAGATAATACCCGGCAGCTGGGCTGTTGATGCAGCATGCAGCAAGAATCCTGGTGCGATGGAGTATCGCGGTGTGGATGTGTATACCGGCGCGCAAATATTCCATCAGGGCCCGTTTCCCGAGGGTACCAACAACATTGGAGAGTTCCTCGCCATAGTTCATGCGCTGGCAATGCTCTACAACCGCGGCGACAGCACCACTGCCATCTACAGCGACAGTCGCACAGCCCAAATATGGGTGCGCAAACGCAAGTGCGGCACCAAGCTCGAGCGTACCGAGAAGAACTCACGTCTGCTCGACATAGTGGAACGCGCCGAGCAATGGCTTCTGACCCACAACACCCATAACCCCATCTACAAGTGGCAAACCGAGAAATGGGGCGAGATACCAGCTGACTTCGGGAGGAAATAATGCTTACAACAAGTAAACATCAATTGACATGAAGAAGATACGAAATCCGTGGCGAGGACATCCTCGCTACAATTGCTTTGCATGTGCGCCCAACAACCCAATAGGCCTTCATCTAGAGTTTTGGGAAGATGGTGATGACATTGTAACCTTCTGGAAACCACAACCACAGTTTCAAGGATGGATCGACACCTTGCATGGCGGCATTATGAGCACCCTCATCGACGAGACTTGCGGCTGGGTGGTTACAACAAAGATGCACACCAACGGATTCACCACACAACTTAATATCCGTTTCAAAAAAGCTGTATCGACAACCGACACCGAACTTACCGTGCGAGCCCATATCACCGAGCAGCGCCGCAATCTGCTCTTCATGCATGCCACCATCACCAATTCCAATGGCGATATGTGTGTTGAGGGCGATGTAGTCTATTACTTGATGAGCGCCGAGAAAGCCCGTGAGATAGGCTTTGAGTCGTTTGGAGATTAATATTTTTAAAGCAATAGGATTGGTTTAGTCAAAGATTTTGACTATTTTTGCGCAAACAAAAGCCCAAATCATGAAAGTAGTGGTCGTTAACAGGAGTGACATAAAAGGTGGCGCGGCAGTAGTGTCGCATCGTCTTGTTAATGCCTTGAACGAAGCTGGCGTTAACGCCCGCATGCTTGTCATCGATAAGCAAAGCGACGATTCGATGGTGGACACTATAGGCTGCAAATGGGGAAACAAATGGCGTTTTCTTGTCGAGCGTCTAAGGGTGTTCCTGCGCAACGGCATGAAAAGGGACACACTATTCCAAATTGACCCTGCCAGCCACGGCGTTGACATCACGACTCATCCATTGGTGAAACAAGCCGACGTTGTGTGCCTCAACTGGATAAATCAGGGAACTCTTTCACTTAATAATGTGAAACAGCTAGCTGAGAGCGGCAAACCCCTTGTGTGGACTATGCACGACATGTGGAACTGCACAGGAGTGTGCCATCATGCCTATGAATGCGGGGGTTATAAGACAACCTGCGAAAGCTGCCATCTGTTAGGTTCCAAGGGACATGACCTCTCGACTGCCACACAAGAACGTAAACGACAACTATATAGTGGTGCAAATATCCACTTTGTAGCTGTGAGCAATTGGCTCGCCGACAAGTGCCGTGAGAGCAGCGTGATGCACGACTGCGACATCAGCGTCATTGCCAACGCTTTTCCTATAGAGAAATTCTCGACCAAACGATTGCAAAACAGCGATTACGGCATAGACGACAGCAAAGAAGTCATTGTGATGGGCGCAGCTCGTCTCGACGACCCTGTAAAGGGTTTTGACTTACTTATAGCTACCACTCGCTATATAGCCAAACACATGCCTGAGCTTGCCCAGCGATTGCATCTGGTACTTTTTGGTGCTATAAAAGACGAGACATTGCTAGGCCAGATTGCACTGCCATACACCCATCTGGGACTGGTTGACGATGTGCCGAACGTTTATGCACATGCCGATGTCGTGCTCTCCACCTCACTCTACGAGACACTGCCAGGCACGCTCATCGAGGGGCAAGCGAGCGGATGCGTGCCAGTGACATTCGGTCAAGGTGGCCAGGTCGACATCGTGGACCACTTGAAATCGGGCTATATAGCCGACTACAAAGACCCAGCCAGCGTGGCGCAGGGCATAGAATGGGCTATTAATGCTGGCATCGAGCGCGAATTCTTGCACGAAGAGGTTGAGCGCAAATTTGCCGCCAGCAAGATAGCTCATCAATACATAAAATTATTCAAAAAAATTACTAACCAAAAATAGAACAGAAATGAAAACCAAGAAATGGATGATGGGCGCTGCGGCGGCAATGGTGATGACCAGTGCTGGCAGCCTAAACGCCCAAAAGGTGCTAGTATTATATTACTCTCAAACATCTAACACAAAAGCCGTAGCTGAAGAAATAGCCACCAAGCTGGGAGCCGATATAGATGAGGTGGTTGCAGTAAATCCCTATGACGGTGATTTCAAAGCCACGATAGACAGATGTATGAAAGAGCGCGAAGCGGGCACTATCCCCGAAATCAAGCCATTAAAAGTTGATGTCTCAAAATACGATGTAATATTCTTGGGCTATCCCATCTGGTTTGGCACTTATGCTCCTCCCATTGCCGCGTTTCTTGAAAAAGCAGACCTGAGTGGCAAGACAGTGGTGCCATTCTGCACTTTTGGCAGCGGAGGTCTCGAGGCGAGTATAAAAGATCTTGCCGCCAAGCAGCCAAATGCCAAGATTCTTGAAGGCTATGGAGTGCGTGCCGCACGAATGGAAGCGATGCCCAATGAGGTCGACCAATTCCTCAAGGCCAGTGGTTTTATTAAGGGTTCTTATGTCAAACTGCAGGAGTTCTCGCCTGAACATGCTCCAAGCGATGCCGAGAAATCGATTTTTGACTCCGCTGTGGGTGATTATCCCATGATTCATGCCAAGCCAGTCTCCGTTGCAACCCGCCCCATTCCCTACGGCATTGAATATCTTTATACCGCCAAGGACCAGCCACGTGACAATCGTCCCGACATGCCTCCTGCAGGAGAGATGAAAATCTATGTTACAGTGGCAAATGGCGAACAGCCAGTGTTTACCCGAGTTGTAAGATAAATATACAAAAAAGACTATGCAAACAGTATTATTCACAAGCACAATATTCGGGCCTATTCATAGCCGCAGGCTCGGCACTTCGCTGGGTGTGAACCTTATGCCCAACGACGGCAAAATATGTTCATTCGACTGTCTGTACTGCGAAGCAGGTTACAATGCCCAAGGACCAGGCACTACTGGAGTTGCAAAGCGTGAGACTCTGAAAAAGCAGCTTAAAAACAAACTTCAAGCAATGCAAGAGGCTGGCGAGAAGCTTGATGTTATAACCTTCTCGGGCAACGGTGAACCCACACTGCACCCTAATTTCAAGGAGATTGTGCACGACGTGATAAACCTGCGCAACCAGTATTTCCCACAAGCCAAAGTCTCGGTGCTGAGTAATGCCACCATGGCAGGGAAACCTACCGTGAAAGCCGCCCTTAAGCAAGTGGACAACAACATTCTCAAACTCGACAGTGCTGTGGCACGCACCATGCGCTTGATAAACCGCCCTGTATCGCCCAATGTGCTGCCACAAGGCATTATCGAAGACTTGAAAGCCTTTGGCGGCAAATGCATCGTTCAGACCATGATGGTGCGCGGCGAGCACGATGGCGAGATAATTGACAACACCACCGATGCCGAAATTGACGCGCTGATTAACGCTTATATCGCTATCAAGCCACAGGAGATAATGCTCTACAGCATTGACCGCAAGACTCCCGAGGAAAAGCTTGTGAAAGTCCCTGTCGATGATCTCAAACGCATTGCGCGCCACATAGAAGCCGAAACAGGCATCACGGTGCAAGTGAGCGGGTAATTTAAGTATTTCCCTTTGTATTTCATTGAGGATAAGGAATTTGGCAAGGTCATGCTCACTGTGCGCCGTAATATGCGCAACATGACCATGCGGTGGAAAGGAGGCACCCTCTACATGAGTGTGCCAGTGGGTGCATCGTGTACCGACATCGAGCGTGCTCTTAATGATTTGCGGCCAAAGCTACGCAAAGCTAAAAGCAAAGAATATCTCTCTTATCACATTGGCCAAGTGATTCAATGCTACGGCTTTACTATAACACTTGGCGAACAAGACAAACTGCCAAATATAATCGTTTTTAGTTATAGCGAAAGTAATGTTGTTGCAAGTGTTCCACAAGGAATCAATTTAGATGAACACGGCACTAAACAGTGGATTTCAAAAGCCCTTAAAGTAGTTGCCCATGAGCGTGCAGCAAAGGTGTTACTTCCACTGGCTGAAAGCATCACTAAGAGGGTAGGGGTTTCACCAATTCGTTTCGAGATAGGGCGAGGTCTACGCAAACTCGGTCATTGCACACCCGGCAAGGTGATTCAACTCTCGGCAAACCTTGTTTTCCTTCCTGCCGAACTCATTGAGTATATAGTGTGTCACGAACTTGCGCACCTCACCCACATGAACCACTCGCCACAGTTCCATGCGCTGGTAAATACCTACCTCATGGGTCGCGAGAAAGAATTAAAAAAGAAACTTAAAGATTTTTCCTGGCCTGTGATGCGATAAGGCATACGGCCTCATAACGATAACTTTAAAGAGGCACCTTTTTCATTCACATCGAGAGTGGCGGTGCTTCCTTCAACTATGGGCAGATTGCGTGGAACATGTCCAATGGGGAAATCGAAAGCCACAGGGTAATCATAGGGGGCCACCATGTCGTGAATCATATCGAACATGGCTGTTGTGTCATCGCCACGATGCTTGGTGAACTGACCAACTATCAATCCTGCCAAATTTGACAAAATACCAGCAAGCCGTAGGTGATAGAGCAAACGCTGGACTTGATAGACCTGCTCTCCCACATCTTCAATGAAAAGAATATTTCCTGGCTTGATTATGTTGAACGGAGTAGCTAGAAGTGACATGAGTACAGCTAAATTTCCGCCTGTGATAGTGGAAGTTGCTCTTCCACAGCTGTTGTGGTGATGGGCCTCCACACTATAACTAGGAAACTCGCCACGGGTGAGTATTCTATAATTTATGCTATTTATTTCGTCGTTGCTGTCGTAGAGCGTGAGATGCTTCGCCATAGGAGAATGGATGCTCACCACTCCCGCCTTGTGCCATGCGGCATGAAGAGCCGAGATGTCACTGAAGCCTATCAGCCACTTGGGATTTGAGGCTATATAGTCAATATCAAGATATTCTAGCAGTTGAACCGCCCCATACCCCCCTCGACTGCACAATATAGCTTTCACCTCGGGGTTATGTATAGCTTGCAACAGATCGCTCTTGCGTGCATCGAGCGGTGCGCTGTGGCTTATAACGCCATAAGCCTTAAATTCTTCTTTGCAATGCTCTCCCAACACAGGCATGAAGCCCCATTTCCTAATTGCTCGTGTTGCACCATCAATCCTCTCGTGAAGCACAGTTCCCGAGGGTGAAATGATGGCAAACTTGTCGCACGGTTTCAATAATGGAGGTACGAGCATTTTTAAATATTAAGAGTTAAGTATTAAGTGGACCTTGAGCATTATGCATTACCTTTGATCTGCTCCCCAAAGCAACTTTTCGCGAAGAGTGTTGGCAAAATTATGGTCCACTTTCTGAATTACCGAGAGTTTATAGGGAGCTTGAGCAATCTTAACAGTACTGCCGCTGGGCAACGTCATCGCCATACCATCAACACTCACTTGAATCCATTTTGCACGTGTGTTGATTGTTACTACAATCTCAGAGTCATCGGCCACCACAATGGGTCGCATAGTGAGCGAATGGGGAGAGATGGGGGTGAGTGCCAGACAACTTGTCAATGGCATGATTATTGGGCCACCAGCACTCATATTGTAGGCAGTGGAACCTGTGGGTGTGCTTATCACCAGACCATCACCCTTATAGGTCGTCAACATTGTACCGTTGATGGTTGTGGGAATTGTAATCATAGATGTGGTATCTTGGCGCAGTATAGCTATCTCGTTAAGTGCAACAATGTTATCGCATGGTTTGCCATCGATGCTCACGAGCTGCAGCATGGTGCGATCCTCATGTCGGCAGTTGCCAGCCTTGATATTTTCTATCATGAGCTTTGCCTCATTGAGCCTGCAGGCGGCAAGATATCCCAAATGCCCTGTATTTACTCCTACTACAGGTGTACTGGTTCTTGCCATCAAGGCTGCCTTGCTCAGCAACGTGCCATCACCTCCAATGCTAACCGCCAGCGACGCCCCTTCAAAGCTGTCATTCCCAAATGTGGGCACATCGTTTGTGTCAATGCCAACTTTGCTGAGATACTTGCTGAAATTCTCTTCAATAATCAGCTCTCCTGCCTGCTTCAAATATAAGACAAAATCGCCCAATTGAGCTTTATATTTCTCTTGATAACTATTGCCAAAAAGTGCTATTTTCATTGCTCTGAGGAGTTTTATTCTTGCTATTGTTGCCCAAAATAATGTGTGAAAAACGTTGAAAAAACTTTTTAAAGTGCTATTTTGTTTTTATTTCTCACCAATTACTTTTACTTTTGTGCTTTAATCGATAGATACAAATGGTCTAATCGTCGACAAATATAGTAATTTTTGCTAACATTTAGACACTAATATGAGAAAACAACACGTTATAAATAGACAAAGCAAAGTTTTTTATGGTAAACCTGAGTGTAAATGTAAATAAAGTAGCAACGCTGCGCAATGCGCGGGGAGGAAATCTGCCTAATGTGTTGCAAGTGGCTCTCGACTGCGAGAAGTTTGGGGCCAATGGCATCACTGTGCATCCACGCCCCGACGAGCGACACATCACACGTGACGATGTCTACCAACTGAGCCCAGCGCTGCACACCGAGTTTAATATCGAAGGTTTTCCTGATGAACGATATATGGACATCGTGCTAGAAGTGAAGCCTCATCAGGCCACACTTGTTCCCGATGCCCCTGGAGTGCTTACGTCATCTCAAGGCTGGGCAGTTGCCGAGCATCGAGAATTTCTCACCGAGGTTGTCGTCCGTTTGAAAGCAGCTGGCATCAGGGTGAGCATCTTTGTAGACGCGCTTGAGGAACGGGTTAGAGAAGCAGCAAGCGTTGGTGCCGACCGCGTGGAGCTCTATACTGGTCCTTACGCCGAATTGTTCCCAAATAATCCCGAAAAAGCTGTTGAACCTTATCTCAAGGCAGCCCTTGAGGCTCATAGGCAAGGCTTGGGATTGAATGCCGGTCACGACCTCAACCTTCACAACCTCAAGTATTTCAAGGACAACGTTCCTTACCTCGACGAGGTATCGATAGGCCACGCCCTCATCAGCGACGCCCTATATCTAGGTCTTGAAAAAACAATCGCCGCCTACCAAGGCTGCCTGAGCGATTGATAATCACGAATTTAATAACCACAAAACAATAAAAAACAAGAATCATCATGACATTTATCAACATGATAGTAGCCCAAGCGGCAACTCAAAGTGCACAAAGCACTACTATGCAAAACGTAATTTCGGTGTGGGACCTCACGCTCAAGGGCGGATGGCTCATGATACCTCTGGCACTGTTGTTGCTGGTGAGCATCTACATCTTCTTTGAGAGGCTCTTTGCAACTAGTAGAGTAACCAAAGCCGACTCAAAATTTCTTCAAAATATCAAGAGCTTGATACAAGCCGGCAAGATTGAAGAAGCCAAGCAACTTTGCCAAGCCACCAACACCCCCTACTCACGCATGATTGAGAAAGGCGTAACACGAATTGGCCGCCCAATGAACGACGTGCTTGTTGCTATTGAAAACGTGGGAAACATGGAGATTGCAAAAATGGAGAAAGGCTTCAACTGGCTTGCAACCACAGCAGCTGGCGCTCCAATGATAGGATTTCTTGGTACAGTAACAGGTATGGTTCAGGCATTCTATTCACTTGCCGATGCTGGTCAAAACAGCAACGTGAGCATACTTGCCAGCGGCATCTATGAAGCTCTTATGACCACCGTAGCAGGTCTTGTTGTGGGCATCTTAGCGCTGTTTGCTTACAATTACCTTACTTCGCGTGTTAATAAAATCATGAATCGCCTGGAGGGCAACACCATGGAGTTTATGGACTTGCTCAATGAGCCTGTCAAGCAACCAACAGCAGTAAATGCTCAGTCCAAACTCTAATCAATTGTAAACTCCATCTATTATGGCACTAAAGAGACAACACAAAACATTGTCGATGTTCAGCATGGCTTCGATGACCGATGTCATTTTCTTGCTGCTTATCTTCTTCATGGTAACGTCCACCTTTGTACTTCCATCGGCTATGGAGGTGAACCTGCCTCAGAGCAGCCAGCAGACCGCCATCAAGCCCACCACGCGCATCTTCATCGACAAAGACATGAATATGTATGCCACTCAGGGCGACTCGGTCACCCAAGGCGAACTCAAGCCATTGCCCGACGATCAGCTCTATGGTTTCCTTCAAGCTGTAAAGAACAGCGATCCTAACCAGTTTATCGCCTTGCATGCCGACCAGGATGTTCCCTATGGTAAAATTGTAGACATTCTTGACAAGGGTGCAAAAGTGGGCATCAAAGTGGTACTTGCCACCAAACCTGCCAACGACCGATATGCAGCTCCCGAGCCTGAACCAGTCTATGAGGACGATGTAGACTTTGAAGGCACATCTGGTATGACTCCTTCAAGCACCGAAGGCATGGAGCCACAAGAAACACCCCAGCAATCCACGCCAGTTACCAACTAACACAGCAGAAATCTTTTTAGATGGCAAACAAAAGCGAAAATAAGAATAAATGGCTCTCGGCTATCATCACTTTGCTTCTGGGATTTGGCATTGTGGAATTGCTCATGCTCACCACCATGCAATATAACCGCCTTGCAGAGAACGAAGAGACCAAGCTGCTTCAAGACTCTATCATCTTTGGTGGCGAGGAATATGTTGCTCTGGGCGACTTCCTTGAAGCCACAAGCGATGATATGGCACCTAATGGAGATGAAAGCCAGCAGAGCGAGGCTCAAGGCGAAGAAGACCCTCAGGTGACCGGTCAAAACGACCTCACCAACCAGGGAGCCATCGATGAGCCTCCCAGGCAGCAAGTTACCGGCAATCGAGAATCTCCCATGAAGGTTCAAGCGCAGACACCTAAGAAACCGCCAGCGCAGACCAATACCAACTCGAGCATGCCCCAAAAACAGAACAATCCCAGCAAACAAGCGGGCAAGCTAACGACTCCGGGAAAGGACATAAATAGCCGTATGAGAGATGCCTTTGGCAATAAAAATGGCACCGGTCAGGGAGCACAAGGTTCGCCCAATGGCACAGCTGGAGAGAAAGCAGTGGGTCAACCTGGCGTAAGCGGTCTTGACGGATATACCTTGGAACACTTCCCAACTGCCAGCTGCCCAGGTCCTGGCACCGTGAAGATCAGAGTAACAGTAAGCCCCACTGGCAATGTTTCCAAAGCAACGGTTGTTGGCGGGTCATTGAGTTCCAACATCCGTGCACGCAACATTTGTCTAGGACTAGCAAGACAGTCACGCTTCCGCGTTCCTAAAGGTCAGAGCGTAGAGCGTACTGGCACACTCATCTATTCTGTTAAGTAATTGTAATTTACTTTTCAACAAATATTTAGGTCTAGATTTTCGATATGAAAAATCTAGACCTATTTTTTGGCCTATTGGTCATTTTGGGTGGTGAAATCTTTGAAAACGCCCATTATTGCTTACATTTGTGGCATTTATTATTGATATGATGCAAAAAATGCTTTTCATGCGGCTCTTCTGATGTTATAAAGTATGGCAAACGTGATGG
>JAFZAC010000037.1 GCA_017548365.1 Muribaculaceae bacterium | reverse complement strand
GATAAGCGAGTATATCTCCCAACCATTGTCACTGAAAAATGAGATCCTGGAAATGCTTTACTCCGTATTTATTGACGATTTGATAAGTATCCAGGCGTTTGAAAAAACACGCCTTTCCATTACAAAGCAATCAGAGGAAATTTTCATTTCATTTTACGTATTGTTGCAGAAAAACTACATAGAGCATCATAACATCGGGTTCTACGCTGATGCGTTGAATATCACAACCACCTATCTCTCACGCATAGTAAAAAGTGTTTCGGGCAGAACTGTAGTTGGGTGCATTGACGAGATGCTGGCTGTCGAGGCGGTTTGGTTGCTGAAGTCCACACCTCTTACTGTAGCGCAGATAGCCGACCGCCTTAATTTCTCAACTTCGGCGGCTTTTAACAAGTTCTTCAAGCGCATGAGAGGTTGCACACCCTTGTCAGCGAGAGGATAAACCCAATTAATAGCATATCATTAAGCCGAGCGGCTTTGTTTTCGGAACTCGGTGGGAGTGAAGCCGGTGATGCGCTTGAAGTAGCGGTTGAAATGCTGGCTGCTTTGGAAGCCCAGTCTATAGGCGATTTCAGTGATTGTGTCGTCACTGGAGTGTAATTCCTCCTTGGCTATGTCAATGACCTTGGCTTGGATGTACTCGACGGGAGTCTTGCCGGTTTCTTTTTTCACAAGATCGCCAAAGTAGTTTGCTGACAGGCAGCATTTGTCGGCAAACATCTTGACCGATGGCAGCCCGTTCATGAAAATCGCCTCGCGATTGTGGAAATACTCATTCAGCAACTGCTCAAATTGGGCAATCACATTGCGGTTGTCGTCCTCGCGGGTGATGAACTGACGATCGTAGAACCGCATGCAGTAGTCCAGCAGCAACTCGATGTTGCGGCTGATGAGCTTGCGGCTGTGCTTGTCAATGGGCCGTTCTATCTCGGTTTTGATTTTGTCGATGCAGTCAAGAAACAGCTTGCGTTCACGCTCCGACAAGTGCAAGGCCTCATTCGACGAGTAGTGGAAAAAGCTGTAATCGCCAATGTTCTGCCCTAACGAGGTGCCACGAATCAAGTCGGGATGGAACAGCAATGCCACCACGTCGTGGTCAAGTCCAGGAATGGGTGTTGCGGTCACTGTCTGCATCGGGGCAAAGCTCGTTACCGTGCCGTCGCTGTAATCATATTCCTTGTGGCCATAGGACAGCATGCAGCTGCGTGTGTTCTTCAGGTACAAGGCATATACACCATAATGCCAAGTGACTTCGTTGTCGAAGAGGGTGCGGTTTGGCACATCCTTGAGGTTGCACACCGTCACCAAGGGGTGAAGGGTTTCTATGCCCAAGGCATGGTTATACTGATCAATATTGTCAAGACTGTATATCATCTCTTTTATAACGGAAATATCACATTGTTTATTTGATAATTTTCTTTGTTTCACCATTTTTGTACTTAACCAAATAGATGCCTTTAGGTAACAAGGTTGCATCGTTATGGGTATGCACTATGCCATTAAGGTCGTATATTGCCTCAATTGTTTTTTCATCATCAACCGATGGGATGCCTGTCACCGCCGAACTCGACTTCTCAAATTTCACTGTCACGTTGCCACTGCCAAGTGCTTGTGCCAATCCTTCGGGGTTGTCGACAGCACCAATGCGTGTGTAGCTATAGCTTGTGGAGAATGTCTCGTAGAAAAGCACTACACACGATGAGCCATAGAGCATGATATCGCCAGCATTAATGGTTCCTGGGCGATAGGAGTCGGTGGGCAATGATGTGTCGAGATAGCAATATTTCTCGTTGCCGTTAAGCTCGGTCATATTAAGCGTGAGAGGCAACATGTTGTAAAACGCATTGCCAGTCTCGCTATCATCGATAGTCGCCTCAAAGGTCTTGTTTCCGATAATAACGTTGATGAATTGATTATTTCCTGTTTCTTCCACCTCAACGTTTAGCGAGTTTACCCAATCGTTAGCCATGGTATTGATATTTGAACGATTATCATAATCGATATGTAATGGGTCGCCCACAAAAGTAGTGTTCGGTAATTGGTTGTGAGCATCGGTCATAACATTGGTGATGCCACTGCTCCAGCTAGTTACTGCTAATGCCACCTGCTTGCCCATGAGTTTGTAGGCATGGTTGTGGAGAAATGTAAGCATAGGATTTGCCATTTTGCCATTCCACAATGGGGTGCAGATGATGACGACATCATAATCTTCGAAGCTATCAACCGAGGTATTAATCTCTGACCATATTCCTGCATCAATTTGGCTACGTTCGTTGTTGGCGTATGAATAGGTTGTTGATGATTCGGGTCGAGGATACTGACCATGATCTATCACCTCAACCAAAGTTCCGCTACAATCGGCTGCAACAGCCTGAGCAAGAGTTTGAGTGACACCACTGTAAGAATAATACACCACCACACAATTAGCTTCGGTAGCAGGTACGGTTTCAGCTTGAGCGAAGGGGGTTGTCACAGCCGAAAGCATGAGACAAGCCAGTGTTAGAATTGAGTTTCTCATTGTTAATTAAGATTGGTTTTAAAGAAATCGGTCAGTTTATCAAAGGGGATGTAGCCTTTCTCCCCACCGTCATAAAGGTCGCAGTGAGTGGCATTGGGAACAATGAGCAACTCTTTATTCTCGGGCACGGGGTTGGGCTTTACCACTGTGTTGTAACCCTCGGCCTTACCGTCGACCATATAGTGATAGGCCGCTTCGCCAAAGTAGCGTGAATGCGCCTTCTCTCCGTGCAGAATAAGGACTGCTGAACGAATTTCGTTGATATAGTAGAGGAAGCGAGTATTGGCATAGGCTTGGGTACCTATCACTCGCCATCCGTCATTGCTGTTTCCGCTGCGCTCGTGATAGCCGCGTGGTGTCTTATAATATGCATGATAATCTTTCACAAACTGGGGAGCATCGTCGGGCAACGGATCAATGACACCGCCAGCCATTGCCATAGGATCGGTCAGTCGCTGACGACTCAAGGCTTCACGTGCAGCATGACGAGATTCCTCTTTATCTTCTACATCATAGTAGCCGTTGCCACTGACACGACTCATGTCGTACATGGTCGAAGCCACAGTGGCTTTGATGCGGATGTCGCTGGCAGCAGCATTCAAGGCTATACCTCCCCATCCGCAAATGCCGATGATGCCTATGCGCTCGGCATCCACTTCGGGCAATGTGCTGAGGAAGTCAACCGCAGAGAGGAAGTCTTCGATGTTGATGTCGGGAGAAGCGGTGCGACGTGGTTGTCCACCACTCTCGCCGGTGAACGACGGGTCAAAGGCGATGGTGAGGAATCCGCGCTCTGACATCGTTTGGGCATAGAGTCCCGAACACTGCTCCTTAACTGCTCCAAACGGACCACTCACTGCGATGGCAGGGAGTTTGCCCTCAACGTTAATGGGGCTATACAGGTCGGCAGCCAACGTTATACCATAATTGTTGACGAATGTTACCTTGCGGTGGTTCACCTTGTCACTCTTGGGGAAAGTCTTGTCCCACTCCTGCACTAGCTGCAAGTCTTCTTTTTGAATGTCGTTTGCCATAATCTCTTGTATTGATGTGCCCCACAAAATGGAGGTCACAATAATTACTATTTGTGTGATTTTTGTCTTCATATCAAAGCGGTTGTATTTTGATTGCAAAATAACAAACAATCCGCAAAAGGATTTGTGACCCTTTTACGGATTGTTGTGCTTATTTTACTGAATATGTGATTTACTGTGAAGCCAGATTTTGACTATGTGGAAAAAAACAGAGACTTATTCCATATTGAGTGTTCTGCACCTGGCGGTGCGGCGGCTGATGAAATAGGACACGGCAACGATAACGACAGTCACCAGCGACAATATAATAAAGCCATATAACAAATATTGCAGAGCCTTGTCATGATTGCCACTTCTAACACTTGTGATTATGAAATCCATCACGATAAGAGTAGCCAGCATGAGCATAGCCGTCACACTCGTGGCTACAACGCGCCACAGCGTTGACCAGTAGCTATAGCCAAAAAGCTGGTGGTAAGTTCGATATACCAGGAAAATCAAAATAAGAAGAAAAATAAGAATATCTATATAAAGGGCATTATCAAAAGCTGCCGGGGTGAAATGTGAGAAAAGCGTGTTGAAAATGGTGGCTATAAAGATAAACATCAAAGCAATGGTTGAATTGAACACCTGAATAAAGAACCCCTCGGGCAAAGTGTGATGGTCGCATCGCGGAGCAAAACGGAAGATGAAATAAGTGGGGATGATTAGCATTGAGAAGAAAAACATCGCTCCCACGTCATAATGCTTCTCAAAAAAGTTGAAAGCATAATCTATCATCATAAATCCATTGCTGGCATTGTTAGAGGTCGAGGTCTCGTCGGGTGAAATGACAGCTATGATGATATAGACAAACAACGCGACAAAAACAAGCATTTTCACCGGAGGGAAACTTGCCTGACGGCGACCGCCCAAGTAGTCGGCTATCAGATATCCAGGGCGCAGCAGCAGTTGCCACAGGGTGTAAGGCAACGAACGTGACCCCATCCCCCACAAGTCCATGACATTGGAACCTATGCTTTTCCATGTGATGCGCTTGTCGCCCGCCTTCTGTCCGCATTGTGGACAATAATTGCCTGTGAAATCCGAGTCGCAGCAATGGCAATGATGCCGCTCATCACTTGGTGGTGCAATGTGCAGCCTCGAATTCTCTTGCCACTGCCGGTATTTTGATAATAATTGTTTGATAGTAGCCATTGTTCTCACATTCCGTTTCAAAGTTTCAGATTACCCTATACTGAAGGAGATGAAAAATCTTATTTGGACTGGATGGTTGCGACAATATATTCCGAGCGGGTGCCTATGCGATACTTGCCGCCCCAGATGCCCATGCCCGAGCTCACATAGTAACGTGTGTCGCCCTTTTGGCAGAAACCCCAGGCATTCTCATACATGCGATGCACCAGCAGGCTGATGGGCCACACCTGTCCCTCGTGGGTGTGGCCGCTAAGTTGGAAGTCCACTCCTGCCTTCTGCGCCTCTTCAAGGTTATAAGGCTGATGGTCTAAGAGTATGACGTACTTTTCCTTATCCACACCTTCCAGCAACTGAGCCACGCTCTTGCGCCTGTGCTTGAAACGGTCGTCACGGCCAGCAATCACAAGATTGCCCAAAGTGAGCGTTGAGTCGCGCAGCAGCGTGATGCCCGCAATCTGGTAGAACTCAAGTGCCTTGTCTATGCCAGTGATATATTCGTGATTGCCTAGACAAGCCACTACGGGAGCGTTGAGCTTGTGGAAATCGGCAGCAATATCTTCTTCGAGCAATGGTCTCATGTGTCCGTCAATAATATCGCCAGCAACGAGAATCAGGTCGGGTTTCTCATCGTTTATCATCTTTACCCACCGCTGCCACTCGGTCTTGCGGTTGTGATAGCCCAAATGCAAATCACTCAACATCACAACTTTCACAGGCTTAGAGAGTTGCTTGCCGGTGTCGAGCGTCAGCGGCTCGCGCACCTTGTTATGGTAGTGGATGTTGCCATACACGAGCAAGCCTCCAATCAATGCCGTTATTGCTCCAGCAGTCCAAGCATTGCTGTGCAACCACTCCTTGGGCACCAAGTGCACAAGCCTGCACACATCGAGCACGACAAAAGATAATAGTAGATAGAGAAACACTATGAGCCATGAAGTGCTGATTTCATAACACAGCGATGCCAAGCCCAGCGGCATGCGGTCAAAAGCACCAAACAAACCTGTGAGCATCATTGCCAGTGCAGCAACCATAAACGCCACTACAGCCCATTTTGCCCAAACGGGGAACGGAAACACATGATACACATGCCATAGCACATAGACATGCACCAGCACAGCCACTAGGGTCACTACTATAAAGCCCATTTTCATCGGTTGAGTAAATATTTAATTTTATGTGCAAATTTAGTCATTTTAATTTTTATTCACGTCATCAAAGTGGATTTTTCAAGAATATTCATTATTTTTGTCCCAAATTTTCAATTACGACTATGACAAATCTTAAATTATTCGTTTTAGCGACAATAACGCTTATGGCAAGTTTTTTAATCAACGCCGAGGTGCTTCCTGCACCACAGACCACTGGCGGACAGCCACTCATGAAGGTGGTGAGTGAGCGCAAGTCAAGCCGTGATTTCCAGGAAAATCAGACTGTCACCAAGCAAGACCTCAGCAACATGCTCTGGGCAGCTTGGGGAGTGACTCACGACGGCAAGCACACCATTGCTACCGCCATGAACCGTCAGGAACTGGTGCTCTATGTTGTGACACCCACCGAGGTGAGCCGCTACAACCCCGAGGCAAACACTCTCACTGTGGTAAACACTGGCGACTTCCGCAAAATGGCAGGCATGCAAGAGTTTGCATTTATTGCACCTATCAACATTGTACTAGCTGTTGACACAAACAAACAGGATAAGCCAGAGTTCCAAGCTTACACTGCAGGAGCTGCTTCGCAGAACATATACCTCTACTGCGCACAGGCAGGACTCAAGACTGTTGTTCGTGCCGGCTTTGATCGAGATAAACTGCCTCAAGCCCTAAAAATGCCAGCCAACGAGAAAATTCTTTTCGTTCAGACAGTAGGCAAATAAGCATTTATCACTAAACGACTTATCATGTCATCACGCAAATCTATTATAGCTCTCATCGTGGCAATGGCTACGATGGCAGCTTTCACACATTCCTGTAAAGAAGAAGAACAACATAAAGATTATTTTGACCAAAGTCAACTTGACGTGATTAAACACATAGGGAAAACACGCCCCACTCTGGAAGACCACCATCTCGACTTGGACACCAACTGGCTGGACGCTAACGGCGATCACCACATTCTCGTTGACCCACTCCCCGACAGCTACGACAGTATATTTGTTGATTTCAACGCTGTGCAGATTCCGTTTGCCGAGAAAAATGGCATCGATCCCATAAGGAACTTCCACGATGCGTACAGACTAAGACAGCCATTGGTGAAAATAGAGACTTGCGAGGCCTATTATCTCGACACGCTCACCCACTCCATGCCGTACCTAGTGCCCAAAGCGGCAAAGCTGCTCGAAGATATAGGATGTGCCTTTGCCGACTCGGTGATGGCTCATGGCGGCAGCCAATATCGCATTGTTGTAACAAGTTGTACACGATCGCTCTACACAGTTAGCAAACTACTGAGGGTCAATCGCAATGCAACGCCACGCTCATGCCATATGTATGGCACCACATTCGACCTAAGCTGGACACATTACGAGCCTTACAACAACGACTACCGCATCAATCGTGAGGACTTGAAAAATATCCTGGGGCATGTGCTGCTCGACTTTAGGAACAAAAACAGATGTACCGTCCTCCATGAAAAGGGGCAGTGCTGCTTCCATATAACAGTAAAATAAATTTACTTTTCTATCATAAACCATATATAACAACATGACCGAACAAACCGCAATTGCCAACTACTTGAAATATACTGGCAAGAAATCGTTCAACTTCACAACCGCACTCATCGACATGGACGGAGTGCTGTTTGATTCAATGAAAAATCACACCCGAGCTTGGGTGAAACTAATGAAAAAGAACGGAATCAAGTGCACACGAGATGAGTTCTACATGTATGAGGGCATGACTGGACGCGACATCATCAAGATGAAATTCAAGAATGGCGCTGGAAAGAATATAACCGATGACGAAGCTCAAGCTCTCTACAAGGTGAAAACACGCTATTTCACCGAATTAGGAGACGTAGAGGTGATTGATGGCACACTTCAAGTGCTGCAAGCTTTGCGCAAAGAGGGAATCAAGTGCGTCTTGGTAACAGGATCTGGAACACAATCCATGCTTGACCGCATTGATACCGACTACCCCGACATCTTTGACGAGAAGCGCATCACAGCCGCTGACGTAAAGCGCGGAAAACCCAATCCCGAGCCTTATCTAAAGGCGATGGCCAAGGTGGGCGTGCAACCCAACGAGTGTATTGTGCTTGAAAACGCTCCACTAGGTATTCAATCGGGCCACACGGCCGGTTGCTTCACCGTGGGCGTCACTACTGGCCCTATCCCTGAAAAAGACATGTACAAGGCTGGAGCCGACATGGTCTACAAAGACATGGCAACCATGCTCAAAGAGTTGCCTGCACTCATGCAAGCATTCAAGACACAGCAATGACACAACAAGTGCTATATTGCAACAACGTGGATGCCACCCTCAACAACATCATTGAGGGTGGCAACTACAATGCCGTGATGGTTCTCGTTGACACCAACACGCACAAACTCGTGCTACCTAAACTTCCATGCCTGAGGAGAGCCCACATTATTGAAATCACCCCTGGCGACGACAACAAGAACCTTGACTCTCTAGTTCATGTGTGGCAACTCATGCACAATGCCGGAGCCACAAGAAAATCGTTGTTGGTAAATGTGGGTGGTGGCTCTGTAACCGACTTGGGAGGACTTGCAGCCGCTACTTTCAAACGTGGTATTGCCTTCATCAACATACCCACTACGTTACTGGCTGCTGTCGACGCTGCTGTGGGAGGAAAGACTGGCATCAATTTCAATGGTTTGAAAAATGAGATAGGCGTTTTTGCACTTGCCACTTCAGTGATAGTGAGCACCTGCTTTTTCCACACTCTTCCACCCAAAGAACTTAAATCAGGATATGCCGAAATGATTAAACATGCCATGCTCAGAAGTCAAAAGCATTTTTTTGAACTACTGGATTTCGACCTCGGCAAAATAGATAAGAACAAACTGCTTGAGCTGATTAGATCTTCGGTAAAGACAAAGGAAGACATTGTTAACCAGGATCCAACCGAACAAGGCTTGCGCAAAGCTCTCAATCTAGGACACACTGTGGGGCATGCCTTGGAGAGTCTCGCCATGGAACACGGCAAACCTGTGCCACATGGATATGCCATTGCATGGGGACTCGTAACCGAAGCCGTGATTTCGCACATGACACTTGGATTCCCTAGTGATGACTTGTATATACTCGCCCGATTTGTGCATGACAACTATGGCGCGCCAGCAGTAACCTGCGACCACTACGACCGCCTTATCTCTTTCATGCAGCACGACAAGAAAAGCAGCAATGGCGAGATAAACTGCACTCTTCTAAAGAAATGCGGCGATTTCACTATCGACAATACTATCCCCCCCGACACAATGAAAACCGCCCTCGACATCCTCCGCGACCTGATGGGAGTGTGATGTCGAGACAATATACTGAATTAAAAGAAAGGAACTTTACCGGTAAGTAAAGGAGACTGAATAGGCCGGTGACTCGTTAGTCGTATAACTCTTCACATAACCTTCGCTGTCAAGCACATAGGAGATATCATATCGCTTAAGTTGAGAATCTTCAGTTTGAGACCCTCCGCCTTCCTGACTATAGTCAATAGCTTTCTTGAAGGCTGTAGGAAGGTAGGCACTGGTCGCTCCAAACAAGCCTGCATTGCGCATTATTGCACATACAAACACTGTGAAAGTAAACGAGTCATTGGCCACGATATCGATGCCGCCTTTGTTGAGAGGTGCTCCTTCGCCATATTCATAGGCAACACTATCTTTCTTGTTCACACCTGTGCTCACCCAGTTCATAAGTTTGCCACTGTCCCATACTACTTTAGTCACATCGCTTGAAGAAGGACTTATGATTTGAGCAATCTCTATCTCGTTGTTATTGCTATATGTCAACGATGCAGCTGTGCGGCTTGTGGTTTCATTCTTGAGACGGGTGATGGCACCTAAACTATTCACCTCAAACGAATAAGTAACATCCTGGATGCTCTTGTCGCAAAATATCGCTCCATTATTGTAGTCAAAATGGATAGTTTCTTCGTTTAGCAAATCACCATACTTGTCACGGTTCACCACGTTTACACTTTTAAGGTGATCGCCATCATAGTTGGCAGTGGCAACGCTCAATGCACCATTGGTGTATTTGCGCTCAATCTTGCTAATCATTTTATGCCCAGCAGCATGCTGAGGAAAAATCATTGTGAAGTCGCGAGTGAATGTGTTAGTAGGCTCATCTTCACCGCAAGAAGTCATTGTTATTGCCACCAATGCAATTAATAGATATTTTGTCAATTTCATTTTTTTATTATTTAGAATTATTATTGATTGCAAAGTTAACAACAAAACCGATACTCCCAATAACCATTAAATAAGTTTAACAAACTGGCACACTCTTAACGATTAATTGATGTGACTTATTTACTATCTTTGTGCCGTTTTTATGAAACTCTCGAAAATAAATAGAGAAATTATGGCGATCTCGCTGCCAGCGATTGTTGCCAACATTGCCGAGCCTCTGTTGGGACTCCTTGACACGGGCATCGCAGGACACCTGGGAGCACCGCAGTTCATTGGAGCTGTTGCAGTGGGTGCGATGATGATGAACGTTCTGTACTGGAACTTCGGATTCCTGCGCATGGGAACCTCTGGACTCACAGCTCAGGCCTATGGTAGCGGCTCTCACCAAGAACAAGTCGACACACTTCAGCGCTCAAGCGCAATAGCTCTTGTTGTTGGTATCGCCATGATACTGCTTCAGGCACCCCTACAATGGCTCTTACTATGGATAATGGGTCCCAGTCCCGAAGTTTCGGCGCTTGCTGCCACCTATTTCGGTATCGTTGTGTGGGGAGCCCCTGCCGTACTCGTCACCATGTCGATAAAAGGCTGGCTGCTGGGTATGCAAGACTCTCGTAGCCCCATGATTATTTCCATTGGTGTGAATGTGCTAAATGTCATTATGAGTCTCATTGCCGTTTATGTCTTAAATATGGGATTCAAAGGCATTGCCCTAGGCACTCTGTCATCGGTGTGGGTTGGAGCTATTTATGCTTGCTGGAGAGTTAGGAAAAAGTTTGCTCACATCACTCGCTGCCTGCACTTTTCCCGCGCTTTCAACTTCAAGGGCAGCGGACGTTTTTTCAAGGTGAGCAGCGATATTTTTGTGCGCTGCATCTTCATGCTTGTGGTGAACCTGTTCTTCATTCGTGCCGGCGCCCGCAGTGGCGACATTGTGCTGGCTGTAAACACTATGATGCAGCAACTGTTTCATCTATACAGCTATTTCATGGACGGCATCGCATTTGCAGGAGAGGCTGTAGCCGGAAAATATTATGGAGCGCGCAATCACAAGATGATGCATAAGTGCGTGCGATGGCTTTTTGTTTGGAGCACTGCTACGACATTGTTTTTTGTCATCGCCTACAGCATTTTTCCAAACCCAATCTTTACTATGTTCACAAGCCAACAGCAAGTAGTAGACATTGCCATGGACTACCACTGGTGGTGCTCGATTGTGCCTATAGTTAGTATGGCAGCATTTGTGTGGGACGGAGTCTTCATAGGTGTAACTGCCACAAGAGGCATGCTCATCGCAGTAGCCACCGCATGTACTGTCTTTTTCTTGCTCTATTTCACTCTTCCAGCATCGTGGGGGAACCATACCCTATGGACAGCCTTTATAGCATTCCTTACAACACGCAGTTTGGTGCAGACTATACTATGGATTCAACAGTGGAGCAAAAAACATCAAACTTATTAAGGATACTTTGTTTTTTTGTTGTAAATTTGCAGTCATACAATTCTCGACCACATGAAAATTGGCAACATAGACTTAGGCTCACGCCCGGTGATGCTCGCTCCTATGGAGGACGTCACCGATGTGTCGTTCAGGCAAATTTGCCGTGAACAGGGCGCTGACATGGTTTATACCGAGTTTGTGAGTGCCGATGCGGTGATTCGTAACATTGACAGCACATTGCGCAAGATGATCATCAACCCTGGCGAGCGACCTGCAGCGATCCAAATTTATGGACGAGAAGTGGGGCCGATGGTTGAGGCTGCCAAGATTGCCCAAGAGGCAAAGCCCGACGTTCTCGACATCAATTTTGGGTGCCCTGTGAAAAAGGTTGCACGCAAAGGTGCTGGAGCCGGTTTGCTCCAGAATGTACCACTATTGCTCGAAATCACACGCGAGGTGGTGAAAGCGGTCGACGTGCCTGTTACTGCCAAGACACGCCTGGGTTGGGACTGCAACAACAAGATTATAGTGGAACTTGCCGAACAATTGCAAGACTGCGGCATTCAAGCACTCACCATCCATGGCCGCACACGTTCGCAGATGTATAACGGCGAGGCCGACTGGACTCTAATTGGCGAGGTTAAGAACAACCCTCGCATGACGATTCCCATCATTGGCAACGGAGACATAACCACTCCGCAAAAACTCGCCGAATATTATGACCGCTACGGCGTTGACGGCATCATGGTGGGACGCGCCTCAATTGGTGCTCCATGGATTTTCCGTGAGATGAAGCAATATATTACAGACGGAACTTTGCCTATCATCAGCCGTCACGAAAAGATGGCGTTGCTGCGACGACAGATTGACGAGAGCATCGATCGTATCGATGAGTACCGGGGCATATTGCACATTCGCCGTCACCTTGCCGCAACTCCACTGCTCAAGGGCATCAAGAATTTCCGCGACACACGCATCGCTATGCTTCGCGCCAACACTAAGGCCGAGCTTACCTCTATCCTCGACCACATTGAGAACAATATCTTTCCAACTCTAGAACCCGAATCATAAAACTACTATGAGCGAGAATAACGACTTCAAACAGATACAGAAAATGAGCCAGGAACAGGTTCAGGTGCAACGCGCTCACCAGAACCAGGTAATCCTGGGGCAACTCATCGAGATGAACGATGAAGAGATAAAAGACCGCATCGAGCTTGAACTTGACGACAATCCAGCACTAGAACAGGCCAACGAGAACGAAAACAACGATAATTACGACAAGAACAGCGACGATGGTTCCGATGACAACGACATGGATTCGGCCAACGAGGACCCTTTCGAGTCGCCTTACGCCCAAAGCGATGACGATTACAACGACAGCAATGACGACGGTCTCGCATTCATCCAAACTCGGCGACGCAATAGTGGCACTAGCGATGGCTATCGTCCTCCGGTTGTCAACGAGGAGTCGATGTATGAGGTCTTGATGAATCAAGTGCGCGAGCGAGACCTCGACGAGCGACAACTGCTCATTGCCGAGTACATCATTGGAGAGATTGACGATGACGGCTTGATGCGACGCCCCATACACTCTATTTGCGGCGACATAATCTCGCGCGAAAATGAGTTTGTCACCCCCCAAGAGGTTCAAGATGTGCTTGAAGTCATTCAAGATCTGGAGCCGGCTGGAATTGGCGCCACAAGTACACAAGAGTGTATTCTGTTCCAAATCGAAGATATGAAAGGAGTCGACATCAATGCCGCACAAGTAGCCTACAAAATCATCAAGGACTATTTCGGCGCTTATGAGAAGCACCATTACGACAAGATTCTCAATGACATGGGCATTAACAAGGATCTTTTTGAACGTGCCGACCAGATTATCAAGCGCACCAACCCTAGGCCTGGCAACATCTTTGGCTCGGGAGAACGCATGGGCAACGCCACTCACATAACCCCCGACTTTGTCATCAACACCGATAACGACAAATTGCAACTTACGGTTGTTAACGACATTCCTGAACTTCAAATATCGGAGAGCTACGAACTAGAATACCGTCGCATCACCAACAAGAAGAACAAGCTGATGAAAGAACGTGACGAAGACGTACTCATCAAGAGGCAATATGAGAACGCCAGCAACTTCATCAAGCTGCTCAAGATGCGTCAGGAGAAACTCTTCAACATCATGAAAGCAATCATGCTTAAGCAACAGGAATTCTTTATCACTGGCGACACTATGACACTCAAACCCATGGTCCTCAATGATATAGCCGAAGCTACAGGATATGACGTTTCAACAATTTCGAGAGCGCATCAAAACAAATATGTTGATACCAATTGGGGCATTTTTGACCTGAAATACTTCTTCAGCAAGGGGCTTGACGATAACGACCAGGTTTCTTCGACTGCAATTAAAGAAACTCTCAAGCAGCTCATCGATGGCGAGAACAAGCGAAAGCCATTGAGCGATGAACAGCTATGCAAAGCCCTTCAGGACAAGGGGTTCCCAATCAAGCGACGCACTGTTGCAAAATACCGCGATAGCCTAAACATCCCTGTGGCACGACAACGAAAATCTTTATAATCACACTACTAAGTTTAAGATATCACTATGTCTTCCCATCTCGCACGAATCAGACTCCTCGATGAGACAGCTAAACTTATCTCCACTATTTTCAGCCCACTGCTCACGCCAAGCTATGGACTGTTCTTGGCGTTGAGTATCTCACCTAAAGTACTCGACCCCACTGGAGTACGCATCAAGCTGCTAGTGATTATTCTAGGCATCACATGTGTGTTGCCAATGGCAACCATTGCCGTGCTGCACAATTTCAAGCTAATCAAGGACAAACGCATGTTAAAGCGCGAAGAGCGTTTGATTCCTTACATAGCAGGAACAATCTATTACGGAATCGCCGTGTGGTATATGGTTTATACACACGAGCCTAAATGGTTAATAATGTATGCAGCAGGAGGCACACTAGCATGCCTCATCTCAACACTTGTCAATATCAAGTGGAAAATTAGCGCTCACATGGCAGGAATGGGCGGAGTGCTGGCACTGCTATGGCAGCTCAACGCCATGGAGTTAGAAGTCATTAGCCCCGTGTGGATGACATTCTTCATCTTAGTAACAATAGGCCTGTGCGGAGTGCTGGGAACAGCGCGCCTGCTGCTCAAGCGCCACGACATCCTCCAAATCCTGGCAGGATTCCTTAATGGAGTATTGTGCGTATCCCTGATGATGCGACTCTTCGGATAAATTCAAGAATCGAGTATCGTGATCGGAAATCGGAGACCAAAATCCACTTATAACTTAACACTTGAAACTTAACATTTAAAAATTGATGTTCAACTACCACCGCCGCAATACAGTGACAGTAAACATAGGGGACACACCATTGGGCAGTGACTTCCCTGTGAGAGTTCAGTCGATGACCAACACCTCGACCAACGATATAGAGGGAAGTGTCGAGCAATGCCTGCGCATAGCCAACGCTGGCGCACATTATGTGCGACTTACCACTCAAGGCATTAAAGAGGCCGAAAATCTTGGACTCATCCGTACCGAACTCCGCAACCGAGGTTGCATGGTGCCCCTGGTCGCCGACATACACTTCAATCCTCGAGCTGCTATGGTGGCAGCACAAGTCACCGATAAAGTCCGCATCAACCCCGGCAACTTCGTTGACCCAGCTCGACAATTTAAGAGCCTCACCTATACCGACAAGGAATATCAAGCCGAGTTGCAACGCATCCACGACTCGCTGGTGCCATTCATTGACCTGTGCCGCGAACATAGCACAGCAGTGCGTCTGGGCGTGAACCACGGCTCCCTAAGCGACCGTATCATGAGCCGTTACGGCAACACCGCCCCTGGCATGGTAGAAAGCGTGATGGAATATCTGCGAGTCTTTGTAGAACAGAAGTTCATGGACGTAGTGATTTCAATGAAAGCGTCGAACGTAGTTGTGATGGTTGAGGCGGTGCGACGTCTTGTTGCCGCTATGGATGCAGAAGATATGCACTTCCCTCTGCATCTAGGTGTTACCGAGGCAGGATTTGGTGAAGACGGACGCATCAAGAGCGCAGTAGGCATTGGTGCACTGATGAGCCAAGGACTGGGCGACACAATCCGTGTGTCACTGAGCGAAGACCCTGAGCTTGAGGTGCCAGTGGCCAACAAACTCGTTGACTACATCGCCAGCCGCGAGAATCATTCTCACATCAGTGGTTGCTACAGCAAGGGCTATAATCCACTTATGCCTGAGCGACGAGTGGGCACTGCTATTACAGGCTTAGTAGGAGGAAAGAAACCCATAGTCATAGCTTCGTGCCTGCCAGAAGAAATTACTGGCACACGTCGCCCCGATTTCTTCTTTAGCACAAACGGTGCCTTGAACGAAAGCGACAACTTCATAGTGCCAGCGGACAAATACCATGGTGAGGCCAACACATCTCCCCTATTCTCACTCGACAACTGGGACTCTACGACTAAAGCACCCATCAAGTGGCTAAATGTTCCAGCGAGCACTCCTGTTGAGCAGCTGATCTTCCTAAAGGAATGCATTAACGTTGCACTGATTGTCAGCCCCGACAACGTGAATATTAGTGGATGCCAGCAGTCGCTCATCCATGCACTTGTAGATGCTGACATCAACTGCCCAGTCATACTTCACAACACATATCTTGACATCGACAGCGAGTGGCTTCAAGTTAAGGCGGGAGCCGACCTTGGCGCAGTGCTGCTCAATGGTTTGGGCGACGGCACTTGGCTCGAAGCGCCAGATTATGAGAACCAGAATGAAGTGGTGGGATATGCTTTTGCCATATTGCAAGCGGCACGATTGCGCACCACTAAGACTGAATTTATCTCTTGCCCAAGCTGCGGCAGGACGATGTTTGACCTGCAAACCACAGTACACCGTGTGCAAGAAGCCACTTCTCACCTCACCCACCTCAAGATTGGCGTGATGGGATGCGTGGTGAACGGACCTGGCGAGATGGCCGATGCCGACTATGGCTACGTAGGAGCCGCCGTAGGAAAAATCAGCCTCTATAAAGGCAAAGAGTGCATCGAGAAAAACATCCCCGAAGCCGAAGCCATCCCTCGCCTCATCGCCCTGATAAAACAAAACGGCGACTGGGTGGAGCCGTAATCCTTCTTTTAGACAGAACAATAAAGGCGATGCCAATTGGCACCGCCTTTATTGTGAATAAGGATGATTCTCTTTGTTACTTACGCAGCATCTTGGTTGTTGTGCGAGTGCCGTCGGTGAACTCAGTAATCACGATATTCACGCCCTGGAATGGACGATCGCTCACGATACCGGCCACGTTGACATACTTCACACTCTTAACATGAGCATTACCTACATTAACAGTGCTAATGTTAGTGATAATGCTCTCAGGACTCTTGGGATCGAAGTCGAATGGATAAACTCTATAGCTGCCGTCGGAAGTATAGCCGCCAGGAGTGTGACCAGTCTCGCCTTCTCTAAGCGATGGGGCTTTAGGCGCTGGCTCAGGTCTTTGAACGATGGCTTTGAACTTGTAGGCTGCACCTACAACCAAGTCTTCATACAGGTTATAAATCACATTGCCAGTTTGTGGGTCTTCGGCATACATATTGTTGAAATCCCAGTAAACATCAATGATTCCTGGAATATTAGCGGGATTACCCGATGAAACGTCAGGCAACTCAAAAGTTGTGCCGTTCCACACAGCGTAAGTAATTGAGCAAACCTCCTGAATCTTGGGATTCATGAAGAAGTAATGCTTGTCGGCCGTGTTCGTAGTATGACCAGTAGCTTGTCCTTTAAGGTTCTCTTGCAGGAAGTTGGCTGGACAATACAAGTTCAGAGGATAAGGGAATTGCCCATTGGTTTCCAAACTTGAGTTTGACATCTCAAGCACATAGTTATATTTGTTGGCATAGTAGCCTTTCACGGTTTCAGGCTTAATCTTATATCCAACATATTCTTTGATAGTATTATACAAATTTGATGGCTCGTTACGATCACTACCATTATTAAATCTCAGTGCTATCCAGTTGCTCTGGTCCCAATCTCCATTGAATCCACCACTGACAGTCATGAAATCCTCGTAGCTGTTGGTGTTATATGTAGGATTTATAGATTCAGCTTGGTCTTTACACCACAGGTAAACACTTCCCCATTCATCCTCGGCACATGCAACAGCGATAAGCTCGTCGCTGATGGTATATTCCTGCCACAAAGAGCCTTCCTGGCAAAGGTCGGCGAGAGAAATTGGCTTAGCACGGTAGTAGAGGCGTATTCTTGTGTGATGATCATCGAGCGGATAATTCCAGTTGTGGCAATCGAAAACGCCATCAGCTGTGTTGTAAGATATGTTGGAATTATCATGCTCGAGATAAACATAACCAGTGTGCCCGCCATTGTAAGCCCAAACAAGATCTTCTGGATTTTGTGGCTCTTGTGTTCTTACGATGGCTGGTGTAGGTGGATTTTGATCCCAATTGGAGACATGTCCAATAGCGTGGTAATAGTAGCCGTCATCACCCTTGAGGAAGCCCTCGCGCCATGAGCCAGAGCCTTGCTCATACTCAAGTGAGAATATTTTCACATCATCACTATTGACTGTTGCGGTCTCATAGGTTGGGTCAAATGTGATATTGTTCTCACGAGGCAATGCAACGAAGCACTCATTTGTGGCATCGTAAGCACCTACAACCTTGTTGTAGTCATCGTCGACGATGATATACTCATACTGGCCAACAAACAGGTCTCTGTTATTGGTCACCAGTTTCCAGTCGCCTAAAGAATAAGTGTTGTAAGTGACACTTGCTATTTCACTCAAGTGTCCATAGACCTCAGCCACAGCATAAATGGTGTGAGTGCCAGGACCGGGAACGAAGATGTTGCCCCAGCCCCAACCATCGTCAGCGCGTGCGCCTTCGATTTTTACGGTAGTGGCATTGGCGGGTGGCGATGCGGGATCTAACAAGTAATAGATGGCGGCTCGGTCTTCATATTCACTCCACACTTCGGCGTAGAAGTCCTCGGGCATCAATTCTTCGTCACCGGGCCAGAACTCGGGAGGATTGGGAGTTAAGATTTCACCACGGGTGTAGAGCGAAACTTTTGGAAGTGTGCTTGTGCTTGCATAGCAAGAGAACAACGGCGAGCCATTGTTGGGATTGTATCTCAAATCATTTCTTGTGTTTTCGCCTTGGAACACAATGTTGGCATATACGATTCCGTCTTCACCTGCCTCAAAAGTGATTGAAGCTTTGGCGTTATCATTTTTCTGCACTCCTGTTCTCAACCAGTTGTTGTTAGCGGAAGCGGCATAGATGTAACCGCCATCTGCTTTGAAGTACCATCCCGAGTTGTCGCCTTCGAGTTTGAATACCTGAGTGTCGTCATTTGTGACACCCGCAACCGAGAAATAATCTTCAAACGCAATCGAAGTCGCACCACGGTTATTCCTGTTCTGGGTAGTGCTCATTGTCATGTGGTCATCGCCATAATAGTCTGGATAGACAATGATGTACTCATTGCCGTCAACAAGTTCTGAAGCATCGGTAACGAGATCCCAAAGTCCTGCAGCTGTAGAATGGTGCTTGTAAACTACTTCAATATTCACAGGGAATGGAGGCATTCCGAATGAATAGCTGTTGTTTTGATTCTTCTTAATAGTGAGAGACGTTGTGCCGCCATTGTTGTTGGTGAATGTGGCAGTAACCCCTATAATTCTATAACCGTCTTCTATGTCTGTGATGTTGAATTCCACAGTTTCACCTACAGTGGCAGAGTACGGGCCGTTGTAGGTGCCATGTTCACTAACAACTGTGATGGGATAGCCACCAGCATAGAAGTTGGCAGTCACCTCGACATCGGCATTTGGCATCTCAAATGAGTAAACGCCATTTGCTGGAGTGAGCTCATTTTCAATGACAGTGGTCTCATCGTTGTCGGTGACACTATATTTGAGCACAATGCTGTGTAAAGTGTATCCGTTCCAGGGAGTAGCCTCGAGAGTGACAGTTTCGCCTGGTAATGCCTTAGTTGCTGTGTTGCCGTCAACCATTGCAACAATAGTACCACCAGCTTTGTATCCATCTTGCTCGTTATGGCTATTGGGCACATCACTGATTGCGGTGCAGGTGATGTTGCGAGATGCTTCCACTGTGAGAGTTGACAGGGCGTTGTTCACAATGAGGAGATATTCGCCAGCGGTCTCCATAATGAAGTCGTCAGTATCTGTCACGGGGATTTCGGTGTTGTAATGCTCTGATTTAATCACCCATCCGCTACCACCGTGATGATCGCCCCATTCTTCGGCAAAGCCAAACTTGCCGTTAGCAGCGATTTCCTGTGAGGTGGTCCAGCCATTATCGGTTGCCGTCATCGGAGTCAAATCCCAATTGTTGTTGTCGCCCTTGTAGTAGAGCAGCGCGTCGCGGCTGACACTGAGGCTCTCGTTGTTGCGGGTTTGTGTGATTGTGAAGTTGGTAGGACCTCCAATATTAAGTTTGAAGTTCTTTCCAGCGTCACCACTCTTCAACTCGATATTAGAATTGACTGTTCTAGTGATGCCGAAATAATCTCCAGCCTCTCCACCATACAAAGTGTTGGTGTTGCCATCGACATGGACAACTTTGAAGAATACGCCGCCCGAAATGTTGGGGAGATTGGTGTTGAGGGTGTAAGTTCCATTTTCTTCGGTGAATTTATAGCGGGCATCCTTAACAACCCAAGTTGTTCCATCACTCTCCATGTTGAAATTACCCACGAGATAATAGCCATCACCTGGATCTATCATAACCTCCTCAAACGCCAATGGCATGAATCGTGCATCATTGTTCCAGTTGGTAACGCCATAGATGTTATAGGTCTTCCCGACGATTGGTGTCTCCACACCAGGGAAGGTCTCTTGCAGTGACACAGACTCACCGTTGACGTTGATTGACATAAATTCGCCTGGCTGCTCAATTAAGGCGTTGTTGATAAGCGCGTAGATGAAGGGGTTGTTTTGTGTCACCTGATTAGGTGTCAGCTCTACGGCGTTGAGCTCGCCAGTGGTTGTGGCTTCACTCATGTTCTGCAAGTCTTCGAGCTCCACAGCACCATGGTATGTGGTTTTTTTAGCGATGAAACCAGGAGGAATCAGGTCTTCGGTAGCGTAGTCGGGCATATCATCAAAGAGATGAATACCACCTGTTGCATCCTGAGCATAAAGATGCTTTCCACTATCACCACCCTTGCCGCTTACTACCAAGTTGCCTCTGAACTTGAATTGAGTGTCATCGGCAAGAGCTAGAATCTCGGCAACAGTAGAGCAGCTTGGCCCGAATGTTGCGGTTTCGGTAGCCACCTCACTTTCGTCGCCATCAAGAACAACCTTAGCTTGAATAGTGGTTGTGGTGCTGAAAGTGGGAGGGTTGCTACTGTTGTATTCAGTCCAATTGCCATCATTGAGTTTGTACTGAATTGAAGCGCCTGCTTCGGTTGTAGACATAGTGGCAGTCACCTCATCTCCTTCGTAATAAGGCGCACTTGGTGAAAGTGAGATGGTTGGAGGATCTAAAGGAAGTTCCCATTCGATAATAACATTTGTAAGATAGACTACGTTGTTTATGGGGCGAAATGAAAGGTATTCAAAATCTCCTTCTACAATCAGAGAATTGGAACCTCCATATTCTATGTAACCTAATCTTGTACCTTGTTTACTGGTGTTATAAATATCTGCAGTAGATGAATAAGCTGAATTCTTACCGTAAAAAACAAGTTTATCTCCACTTGCGGGGTTGTGCCAAGTTACAGTAATCTTTTTTACTTTACCGCCTGAAGCAGTTGTAATAACACCTGAATTACTGCTATTTCTTAACTGAATGGTATTGCTCGAGCCAGCACAGTTTCCTGCATAAACAGCAGTAGAATTTTCAGTTTTTCCACTGAAACTGCTGTAGCTGCCACCTGAAATTCCAGTTGTCTTATACGACAGGGTATCAATAACAGTCCTTGCCCCGACTGTTGTGAAAAACAGTGTGAGCAGTGTTAGAAAAGTTAGTAATTTTTTCATATGCAAGACTATTTATAGTTAGTAATGTAATTAGTTAATTTTATGTATCTTAATAGTAATCTATTGAATGTCCATATTATGTATTTTCTCTCCTCGACGCAAATTTATAATATTTTTCTCAATTCCCATAATAATTAGTGGTATTTTTTATAAAAAATATTAGAAATCCTAAGTTTGCATGACAGCAAGAAGATGCTTCGTTTTGCATTTTTGGCTCTTATTGAATTATGAGAATTAAAAAACCAACGCCTGATAAGTGATAACTCAAAACTATTATGTACCTTTGCAGTGAATTTGGATAAGAAGGATTAGAGTAAATGATTTTTTCGCTTGATATACATTATATTATATGGTTACTGCTGGCGACCGCTCTCGTGCTGTCTCTAGTGTGGGTTATTTGGTATTGTAGACGAAACAGGAAACTGTTGAAGTTCATGAAATATGATGAACGCACGCGACGATACCTCTACCCCGAAGACCTACCATCGGTATCAATAGTCGTCTTTGCCAACAACGACGAAAAATGGCTCAACAAGTACCTCCCTGCTATCATGCGGCAGAAATATCCGTCACCCTTTGAGGTTATTGTGGTTGACGATGCCTCATTTGACGGAACAAAGGACCTCGTAGGCGAAATGATGGTCTATTTTGACCACCTGAAGATTGTAACCGTTCCCGACCAAACCCGATCGCTTTCGCGCAAGAAGCTTGCCGTAATGCTCGGCATCAAGGCATCGCAGCACGATGTGATACTCACCACTAATGCAAACTGCCAAATCAACAGCGAACGATGGCTAATGGCAATGATGCGCAACTTTGGGCCTGGCATTGATGTGGTTCTCGGATACTCCCATTTCGATCACAGCGAAGACAAGGGATTGAGCAAAAACTACCGCGTCCTTGACGAGATGACTACAGCCATGCAATGGATTTTGAGTGCTGCCAACAAAAAGCCATATCGTGGCATCAGCGACAACCTTGCCTACCGCAAAGAGGTGTTCTTCAAGAACAAAGGCTTCTCTAAATCGCTTGAAATGAAATGGGGCGACGACGACATCTTCATCAGCGAGATAGCCACAGCACGCAACACCCGCTTGGAGTTGTTGCCTGCGAGCTTCTCAACAGCCCATTACGACGATCTCCCACATGCCTTCAGTACACTGAAATCAAGGCGTGATTTCACTTCACATCATGTGAAATACAAAGGTCAATTCCGCACTCAAGCATGGATGTCGCTGATTTATTGGCTCAGACTTGGAGCTCTAGCAGCTGCTGTGAGCTTATGCTACACCAACATTGCTGTAATAGTGGCTGCGGCACTCATACTTTTAATCACATGGCTGCCAATGATGCTTGCCACATTCCGCAACTGCTATCTGCTGCATCTACCATTGCTATTGTTCTCTGTACCATTGTTCACGCTCATTCGCCCCATCATCAACATTGGCTACAAGATAAAGGGACTTTTCACCCGCAAGAACAATTACACCACCATAATGTAACTGTTTTCAGTCTGAACCATGTCTATAATAAAGACCCTCACTAGCTGGCGCGGCATATTTGCCTTGTGCATCGTGTGTTTCCACTTCTCGATGCACGAGTTTGACCAGATGACACTGGCTGGCGTGACGTTCTTCTTCATGCTTAGCGGTTATCTGGTGACATTGAAACACAGTGAAATCGCGTCGGCAAAGAAATACTACAATCGTCGGCTGAGTCGTATTTTTCCATTGCATTGGCTGGTTTTAGCTGCCATGATAGTACTCGACCTCTTTTGGATTCACAAATTCAACTACGGTTGGGACTTGCCATTCCACACATTGCTGCTACAGTCATGGTTTCCACAAACGGATATACATTACAACTATAGTATCCATTCCTGGTTTCTGAGTTCATTGCTTTTTTGTGTAATTGCCACCCCATTGCTCATCAAGTTCTTAAACAAACTCTCGCGCAAGGCGGCATGGGCAGTAGTTATTACAGTATGCGCAATTGTGGCAGGCTCAAGCTTCGTGACAAACTCAAACTGGCACAACTACTGCTATGTATTTCCGCTGGCACGCTTAGTGGACTATTCTCTGGGCATGATGCTCGGCATCACCATGCTTAAGCAACAAGCGTCGTCAAATCTTTCAACCGCAAAAGCCACTGCCATAGAAGCTGGTGTATTAATCATTTTTGCAGCATTTATAGCATTTCATGCCAGTGGAAACTATATTGCACTGAGTCTTGAGAATTCTGCTCTTTGGTGGATTCCCATCTCAGTCATGATAGTCTTTTGCACCAAACTCAATGGCAACGAGGGACTTATTGGCAAAATTCTAACCATGCGCCCATTGGTGTGGCTGGGCGAGATAAGCTTCGAAGTATACTTGATGCAAAAGCTCATCAACAACATCTTCACCTACGTTATCGCGCCATTTTGCGGGCATTTTGGATTCCTCGTCTATGATTACTGCTTCGAAGGCACAATTCCACTCCTCATCATCACTGCTTGGGCTGTTCACTGGCTTTTTAACAAAAAAAGTGCAAAATAACGTCATAATAATTGCCTCAAACATGCCATAAATGCTCAAAAAGCTAATATTTATTGCAATAAGAGTGTAAAAAATGCGTTATTAAAGTTAAATGAGTATTATCAACAACCGACATATTGCAATCTTTGCTCTGCTATTGACGGCTTTCTCGGCGCTGGCACAAGACAACGACAAGATTTTGAACCGCCAATATGCCGACATGAAACGCATCCATTACGGATTTTCGGTAGGCGCCAATTTCCAGGACCTGCTCATCACCAACAACGGATACGTTAGTGAAGATGGACAATCATGGTTTGCTTCAATTCCAAACCATTCGCCTGGATTCTGCGTTAATGTGCTTGCCGACCTTCGCATCTCCAACCATTTCAACTTGCGCTTTTCGCCAGGTATGTACTTCGGCAACAAAGTGGTGAAATATTACAACGCCACAGCACCCGAAGATGCCCTAGAACCATCTATCTTCAAGCAGAGTCAGAACGTGAAGGCCACCTACATTGTTGCACCCATAGACCTGAAAGTATCAACACGACGTTACCACAACGTGAGACCCTATCTCACCGGTGGTGCCATGGCGCTCTATGACTTGAGCAAGGAACGTCCCGAGCAGATTCGTCTTAAAGACTTTGACGTGATGCTCACTGTTGGTATGGGATGCGACATCTACCTGCCTTTTTTCAAGCTGTGCCCCGAAGTGAAGTTCTGCTTCGGCCTCAAAAACCTACTGGAGACCAATCGTCCCGACCTTCAGGACAACCCAGCAATGGAGGTCTTTACCAAGAGTGTGAGCAAAGTAAAAAACAACATGGTTGTTGTTACTTTCTATTTTGAATAAAACAAGCTATGCTGAAGCTTAAAAAAAATATTTACTCCTTGACTCTGTGGTTGGTAGTTCTCATTGCTGCCACTCCACAAATAGCCAACGCTCAAATCGACGCGCAGCTCACACAGTACTGGGCGCTGCCTTCTTACTACAACCCTTCGTCTATTGGCAACGTTGACTATATTCACATCACTGCTGGCAGCAAACTGCAATGGTTAGGCATTAAGCATGCACCAATGGACTTCTTTGCTATGGCCGATATGCCGTTCAAGTTCTTGGGCAAGCGTTGGGGAACGGGTATAATGCTTCAGCAGGAAAACGTAGGTCTCTTCAGTTCTCAAACAGTAGCAGCACAATTGGCATGGAAGAAAAAAATGCTTGGAGGTACCCTAAGTTTGGGATTCCAGTTGGGACTGCTCAATCAGACATTCAAAGGTGACAGTATCAGAATTCCTGAAAACGACGCTGCACACACCAGTGCAGATGATGCAATACCCAAAGGAGTTGTCACAGGACGAGCACTCGACATGGCAGCGGGTTTCTCTTTCACCCACAAGTGGTTTTGGTTGGCAGCTTCGGCAACTCATGTCACCTCTCCCACCATCAACATGAAAGCAGGAGAAAACGAGGAAGATTTGTACCAGTTCGACACTGGAAGGTTTTTTTATTTAATGGCCGGTAGCAATATTCCAATAAAAAACACGTTATTTGAAATACAGCCCTCTGTTCTTGTCAAAACCGACACCAAGTTCTGGCAAGGAGAGGCAACACTGCGTGTTCGGTACAACAAATTCCTTTCGGGAGGTGTTGCCTATCGACACAAAGATGCTGTTAGTGCTATGTTTGGCGCAGAGTTCAAGAATGTCTTTGTGGGATATGCCTACGATTATCCAATCTCGTCTATCAACAAAGCGACTCATGGCAGCCACGAGCTCATCTTGAACTATAATGTTAAGTTGAACTTGGGCGAGGTCAACAAAAACAAGCACAAGAGTATCAGGATAATGTAACAAATTAGATGTTCACATTACCACCTAAACAAGACACAACATAAAAGATAACAATTCTATAGAATAATGAAAAAGTTATTGATTTTTCTTTTAGCGACATTAACATTAGCCTCTTGCAGTGGCGTACGCAAGTCTATCAACAGCGGTGGAGGCGAGGTAACAGGCGTAGGAGCTACCTACTACTCCGAGCCAACACCCTATGGAATGGTCCTCGTTGAATGTGGATCAATGAAAGAGGGGCCTGCACAGCGCGACTCATTGTGGGGAATCGACTCAACAGCGAGAGGTGTGAGCGTCGATGCTTTCTGGATGGACGAGAATGAGGTCACCAACAGCAAGTACAAGCAGTTTGTATATTGGGTAAGAGACTCTATCATCCGCGAACGACTCGCCGATCCTGCCTATGGTGGCAACGAAGAATTCAAGATTGAAGAGGACAAAGAAGGAAACCCCATCACTCCACGCCTCAACTGGAATCGTAACATCCCATGGAAAAACCCAAGCGAGGACGAGGAGAGAGCCATCGAGAGCGTATATCGCTACAACCCCATCACTGGCAAGAAAGAGCTTGATCCCAGGCAAATGAATTATCGCTACGAGGTTTATAATCTCACCGAAGCAGCGAAGCGTAGAAACCGCTTTGACCCAACAACTCGTGACTATAACACCGACCATGCTGTGCCCACCACTACCCCAACCATCAGCAAAGACACAGCTTATATCGATGACGATGGACGCATCATCAGGCAAACTATCACTCGCGCATTGCAGAGTGACTATGATTTCCTGAACACTTATATCGTGAACATCTTCCCTGACACCACTTGTTGGATCAACGACTTTGAGAATAGCTACAACGAGCCCTATGTGAGATTGTATTTTGCCAATGGCAACTACAACAATCATCCCGTAGTGGGTGTAAGCTGGGAGCAGGCCAACGCTTTCTGCCACTGGCGCACCGAGTTCCTCAAGAAGTCGCTTGGCAAGGATGGTGTATATATCGAGCCTTTCCGTCTGCCAACCGAGGCCGAATGGGAATATGCCGCTCGTGCAGGAAAGAACGAGAACATCTATCCCTGGGACGGCAATTTACCGCTAACTGAAGACGAAGGGTGCTTCTATGCCAACTTTAAGCCCAACGAAGGAAACTATGTGAGGGACGGAAGCATCATAACGTCACCCGTTGGGACCTATGAGCCCAACGACAACGGGCTATTTGACATGGCAGGTAACGTGAGTGAATGGACTTCGACGAGCTACATCGAGAGCATCGACCGAATGACCAACGACCTCAACCCCGAGTATCGTTACGACATTTCAATAGGTGACATGAACGGTAACAACAAAGACCCATACAAGATGTCGCGCAAGATTGTGCGTGGAGGTTCTTGGAAAGATGTCGCTCACAACATCCGCAGCGACATAAGAATGTGGGAATACCAAAACGAGCAACGCTCCTACATCGGTTTCCGCTGTGTGCGCACAAAAGTGGGCTTCACCAAGTCGAAACGCAAAAATAACTGCTGCGACTAAAAATCAACGAATAACTCATAACATAGCAATAATATGGCTACTGACAAGCAAACAACTAAAATTCAGCGCAAGAGAAAAAGGCAGATGGTAACCCAGCGCTTCTTCAACTTCGCCTATAGTATAGGTGCAGCAATTGTGATCTGGGGTGCTCTTTTCAAAATCTTGCACATGCCATGGGGTAACTTCCTCTTGACAATAGGTATGGGTACCGAGGTGCTGATGTTTATAATTACTGCATTTGAGCGTCCTGAGAAAGAATATCACTGGGAAGACGTATTCCCGATTCTAGACTCGGGTGACCCTGAAGACCGTCCTCCTTTCTCGGGAGGTGGTACTGGAGGAAATGTAACCATCAATGGCGACATCAGTGCTGCGACTGTTGCAGGAGAAGCGACCGAAGGCAGCGAAGGTGGACAAATCTCTATTCAGGCAGTTCCACCTGCTATAAGCGGTGAGATTCCAAGCGACGGAACAACAATTGTTGCAAGTCCCGAAGTTGCGGCAGCCATTGCTTCGATGAGCTCGCAAGAGGTGAAAGCAGTTATGGGCCTGCCTCAAGGCATCCAGCTTAGCGAGGATGAGACCCAATCGCTCAGTGACAGCATAGCCAAGATGAACTCGGCAAGCGACCAACTTTCTAAGATGGCTGAGCTTACCGATGCCACTCAGCAGTATCTTGCTCAAATGTCGACTATCAGCGAACAAATGCAGCGCCTGAGCGAGACAACAACTGCTTTGAACAATGTTCAGCAGACACTCCTCTCGAGTTATGAGTCAATCACAAGCAACAGCGAGAATATAACTCAAAATACTACTGGATACATCGAGCAGATGGAAGCACTCAACCGCAATGTGGGTGGATTGAACACCATCTATGAGATTCAACTTAAGAGCATATCTTCACAGCTGGAGAGCATCGACCGCGTAAACCGTGGCTTGAAGGACATTAGAGACATGTATGAGAAATCGGCAGCCGAAAGCGCGCACTACTGCGACGAAACCGAAAAGATGGCTCGATACATGAAGCAGCTCAACAGCGTCTATGAAAAGATGATCAAGGCTATGACAGTCAACATGTACAACCCCATGGCAGGTAACATGATGGCTAATATGGGCAACAATCAGCCTAATCAACAAGTTGATGACACCTACGAGGACTACAACAACTACGAAGAATAATTCACTCACACACTTGACAGATAGATAATGGCAACTGGAAGAAATCAGTCTCTGGCGAAGATGTCGCCACGTCAAAAGATGATAAACCTTATGTATATCGTCTTGACGGCCATGCTTGCGCTCAATGTATCGAACGATGTGCTCAACGGATTCAGCCAGGTAGAGGAAGGCTTGAAGCGTTCTAACCGCACTATCACTGCGCGCAACATGCAGATTATGGCTCAACTCCAGGCTTTCTACAATAAAGACCCTAAGAACGGACTGCCACTTCTCAACTCAGGAAACGAGGTGAGAAATGCCACCGACAGCCTATACTTCTATATCGACACCCTTAAAGCGATGATTGTAAAAGCCGCCGATGGACCGGCAGGTGACGTGAACAACATCGTCAACCGTGACAACCTCGACGCTGCCAACGTGGTAATGCTTTCGCCCGACACTCGAAGAGGCACTGACCTGCGCTTGCGCATCAACCAGTTCAAGAACTACATGACTAAGTTCCTTGAAGACCCCGACAAGCGACGCAACCTGGAGTCGGCGCTCTCTACCGAGCCTTTCAAAGTTAAAGACGACATCAGCAACAAGACTTGGGAGGAGACTATGTTTGAGAACATGCCAACGGTGGCTGCTATATCATTGCTCACCAAGTTACAGAACGACGTCCGCTTTGCCGAGGGTGAAGTGCTCAACCACTTGCTGGCACTCACTAATGCCGATCTCAGTGAACTCAAGGTGAACTGGATAAACGCTTTTGTTATCCCACAATCAAGAGTGGTGATGCGTGGCTCGAAATATAAGTCACAAATTGTGCTTGCAGCTATCGACTCCACTCAACGACCCATCGTATATGTTAATGGAGCAAGACTCAGCAATCGCGAGGGTATTTATGAGGTGGGAACAAGCAAGTCGGGTACTTTCGACTACTCGGGACACATTGAGGTAGTAGGACAAGATGGACAGGTTTACAAGCGAGAATTCAAGTCGAGCTACACCGTTATCGACCCAATTGCAACTGTAAGCGCTACAATGATGAACGTCTTCTATGCAGGTATCGACAACCCAGTATCGATTTCGGTGCCAGGCATTGGCGACGGAACGGTGAGCGCTACAATGACCAACGGCTCGCTCGTCAAAAGCGGTGATGGATGGATAGCGCACCCCACACAAGTTGGAACCGAATGTGTCGTTACTGTAACCGTAGAAATCGAAGGCACGAGAACCAACGTGGGCTCCACAACGTTCAAGGTGAGAAAACTGCCTGACCCAACGGCCTATATCGTCTACCGCGATGCCGAGGGCAACTCGGCACGCTACAAGGGCAGCCGTCCCTTCCCGAAGGGCACACTGCTGAGTGCAAGCGGTTTGCATGCAGCTATCGACGACGGATTGCTCAACATCGAGTTCCAAGTGGTAAGCTTCGAGACTATCGTATTTGACTCTATGGGCAATGCCATTCCAGAGATTTCGGCTGGCAGCAGTTTCTCCGACAGACAGAAAAACGCATTCCGACGTCTGCAACGTGGCAAGCGCTTCTACATTTCACGAATCAAGGCCCGAGGTCCTGATGGCATCACCCGCGACCTCTCGCCCATGGAGGTAATAGTTAATTGACATTCGTTTTTACTAAGATATCGTTTTGTTACATCTTAAACTCATTATAATGAAATATTTGAAAATTTTATTCTTGGGATTGACAATTGCTTTAGCCTGGTCCAGCGCCAGCGCACAAGTTGTCAAAAAAGACGGGCAAGACCGACGGGACAACAGCAACAATAGCGGTGTGAAAGTCTCGGGGCGTCAGCAAGCTTTCTACGAGCAGAACGAACCCAGCGAGGCCGACCTGCAGTGGACCAAGACCGTCTATAGAGTTTTAGACCTTAACAAAGGTAAGAATCCTGCCTTGTACTATCCCGAAGAGCCTAACGAGGATGGACAGAGCATGTTCTTCATCATCATGCGACTCCTTGCCAATGACCAAATTTCGGCCTACGAGTATCTTGATGGTAGAGAGATGTTTACCGATGAATACAGAATAAAGGTCAGTGATATGCTTGATCGTTTCCATATCTTGTATAGCGAGGCTAAGGGTAGCAGCGAAAAGCACCCTAAATATGCCATTGATGATGCCGACATTCCAGGATTCGAGATTTTGAGTTATTATATCATCGAGAAGTGGTCGTTCGACACTCGCAGCAACAAGATGACATCACGCGTCGACGCTTTGTGCCCGGTTCTTCACCGTCAAGACGAGTTTGGTGGTGAGCCCATACGCTTCCCTATGTTCTGGGTCAAACTTAACGACATCAGGCCTTATATTGCACAGCAATATGTGTTCACCGACGACGACAACAATCTTGCCCGTTACAGTCTTGACGACTTTTTCAAGCTCAACATGTATCAAGGCGACATCTACAAGGTAAAGAACCTTCGCAACCTCATGCTCGCAGAGATTTATCCCGATCCCGCCGACCTCAAGCATGCACAAGACTCTATCGAGGAGCGTCTGCACAGGTTTGACAAAGACTTATGGGCACCTTCACGTCAAGAGCTCCAGGCTCAAGCTGAGTGTAAACGCCGAGCCGAGGCCGAAATGAGAGGAGAAGAGCTGGAAGAAGAGTCAACACAGGAAGTTGCTGCCGACAACAAGAAAGAAAAGACTCGAACCACCAAGCGAGGCAACAACAATGACCAAAAACAGCAAACCAAGAAAAAACCTGCGGCAAAGCCCAAACAACCCAAGAGCACCAATCAAAATGCCTCACGTTCGGTGCGCAACCGCAAGCGATAAAAGAAACAAAATATTTTGAGTAATAGGCACGTGACTACCAACCAGTCGCGTGCTTTCTTTTATAGTCTTTTAACAACAGCTTTTTTCCCTTATTCGGTTTATATTAGTATTTTTGCGAACTTATTAATTAATACGACTAAGCACTAGACATACCGATATGAAAAGACTGATTATCTCATTAATGATAGCCTTCACGGTCATTGCTGCGAACGCCCAGGTGGAGTTCTATCACAAAGGACTCAAATTCACCACCATAAACGAAAAAGAAGTGAAAGTTGGCAAAATCGATGACAAGCACAAGCCTTCGGGCAAACTCGTGATTCCTGCCCAAGTTGAACATGACGGTGTGACCTACAATGTCACCGAGATTGCTTCCTGGGGCTTCTTCGGATGCGATAAGGTTACCGACTTGATTTTGCCGCCCACCTTACAGAAGATTGACATCTGGGCATTCTGCAAATGCGAGAAAATCAAGGAGATAATCATTCCTGCCAGCGTGAGAGAAATAGGGTACGCAGCCTTTGAGAACTGCGAGACTATCACTACCATCACCCTCCCCGATGGACTCACCGAAGTACCCGATCGGCTACTGCAAGAGTGCATTAACCTCAAGATTGTTAAGTTGCCTGCCAGCATCACCTCGATAGGCTCGAGCGCTTTCAGTTCATGCAAATCGCTCGAAAGCATATCACTGCCCGAGAACGTCACACAGATAAACGGCTATGCTTTCGCCTATTGCGACAACTTAAAAAACATCACCATGCCCAAGCAGTTAACAACAATTGGAAGTGATGTCTTCTCTTGCTGCAAAACCCTCACCGAGATTGAGATTCCCGAGGGCGTCACTAGCATAGGCAGCAACATCTTCAACTGCTGCACATCCCTTGAAAAAGTTACGCTGCCATCAACCCTCACGAGCATTAGCGGAAATCCCTTCTCGTCATGCAAATCGTTGAAAGAATATCATGTGGCCGATGGAAACGACTCTTTCGCTGTGATAGACGGAATACTTTTCTCGAAAAACATGACAGAGCTGATCGCATGCCCCACACAAAAGGAGCTAGGCGACTACATCGTGCCCGAGAGTGTGACAACCATCGCCGCACATGCTTTCTACGATTGCCGCTATCTCACAAGCATCAAGATGACCGAGGTCAAGAGCATTGGCGAGAGCGCTTTCTACGGATGTAACAACCTTGTCTCGGTTGATTTCGGCAATAAACTGGAATACCTTGGCAAAGGTGCGTTCTACAGCAACCACAAGATTGAGAACATCGTTCTCCCCGACTCGTTCAAGCACATGGACATGATAAACTTCGACTTCTGCTCAGGCCTCAGGACTGTGAGCGTGAGCGAGGAGCTGTCAACACGCATCGACGACTTTAACAACCTGTCGTTCAATTTCAACAGCAAAGACCTGCGCTTCATCGTGCGGTGTGCCGACGGCACCACCAAGGCCCTCACCATTGACGAAATACCCGATGCCAAAGCTTTAATTCCCGAACGCTAATTCAATGCAGAATGCAGAATTAAAAGCGCCTTAAGGCGCTTTTATTGTTCCTTACGCTCTATATCACCATTCCATTTTGTCAAACGACTAAATACACCACCCTCGCTTTAGCGAAGCGTCAAAACCAGCAAAGCGCTACAAGCATTAGTATCGCAAAAATAAGCATGTTGCGCGCCGTAGCGCCTAGCAGGGGGTTGAGAGAGGCGCCAGTGCGGCGAATCAGTTTCACCCATGTAACAGTGTGCATCACCAAGTAAAGCAATGGTATTATGTATACCCATTTTGAAGGGTTGTCATTGAGGTAAACCATGAGCCACAATGGTGAAAGCATAGCAATTGCCATATAGCCGTTAAACAGATAGGCAGTACTTGCCAGCTTGCGACCGAAAATCACCACCGCTGTGCGTTTGCCAGCCTCAATATCATCCTCCATGTCCCGATAATTGTTCACCAGCAGCACATTAACTCCCATGAACCCTATTGTGATTCCGCCCAAGAAAGCCAGCGCCTCCAAGCGGCCAGCTATTACGTAGTAGCTGAAAACGACTGGCACCAAACCATAAAAAATGAAAACAGTGAGTTCACCTAGTCCATGATAAGAAAGAGGATAAGGGCCGGCACTATAGGCAAGAGCAAACACTGCGATTGCGATGCCCACGGGTATCATCTGCCAACCGCCATAAGGAATGAGGCCGCAGCCCACAAGGCATGCTACAGCAAGTGTGATGTAGGTTACGTTGCGCAAAGTCCTGGGTTTTATGTCGCCCTCGGTCACTCCGCGTCGCGGTCCCACGCGCCCCTTCTTATCGGCACCTCGTTTATAATCGTAGTATTCATTGGCAAAGTTCGACACCACCTGTGCGAGCAATGCAAACACAATGCACAAGATAGCAGGAATCCAACGAAAGCGATTCTGCCATTGTGCAATGCCTATCGCCATCAACACACCGCTTAGCGACACTGGCAGAGTGCGCAACCGCATTGCCTCAATCCAAATCTTTGCTTGCTTATTCATACTATGGTTACATTCTTTTCAGCACCCACACTTTGGGCACATAGGCTTTGAGTTTCATATATTTCTCGTGGTTCTTGGCAAAGGTTGCAGCCACGCTCAAATCGTCGGTTGTCTTCGCTACCACGCAATATAGTTCTTGTTTGTCTAAATATACCACAAAAGGCTCCAGACGTCCCTCTTTGCGCAAGCGCAGGCAGTAGCTCTTGGCATTGAACAGCTGTACAAACTCTGCCACTACAACATTATATTTCATTGGCTGGACGGCATCTTTCTCACCTTCGTCTTTAACGACGTTGAAATAGCGACTCAGTAGGCGGATGCTGTCGCCATCAACAACATCAGTATTTTTCATCTTTTTTTCGAGTTCCTGACGATATACCTCGCCCCTCTCGCCTGTGCGGGTGGCCTCAACTGCTATGTCATAGCTCGCTTTGTAGTTCTCCTCGGTAGTGTGACACGACCACAGCACAGAAACAAATCCCGCAAGCAATAATATGTAAGAATACCTTTTCATTTTTTCAACATCAAAATAGTAAAATACTGACATCTACTCCACCACACGCCCTTGTGGGTTATCGCGGTCATCGGCAAGTTCGATTACCTGACAACCGGTGATATTGCCGTTATCAAGGGTGAGTTTAATGAGAGTGCGCACCTTTTGCCATCCCTGTCGGCCAGCGGCACCGGGATTGATTGTGAGCACACCCAAGTTGCGGTCGGGAATCACCTTGAGGATGTGGCTGTGACCGCACACAAAGATTTTGGGCTGTACAAAGTCCAACCTTGACTTGATGCCTGGAGCATAGCGTCCGGGATAACCTCCGATGTGAGTCAACATCACCTTCACGCCCTCGGTGGTGAAAATCTCGGTTTCCTTAAAGCGACGACGCAAGTCCTGTCCGTCGGCATTACCCCACACAGCTCTAACCTGCGGTCCTATCGCCTCGACCATGTCGATGAGCTTCTCATTGCCAATATCGCCAGCATGCCAAATCTCGTCGCAGTCGGCAAAATGCTCGGCATACCGGTCATCCCAGTAGCAATGTGTGTCGCTTATGATGCCAATTGTTTTCATTCCTCAGCAAACGAGAATTATGAATTAAACTCCATGATGCGAGCTAAGTACTTGCCTATTATGTCAAACTCGAGGTTCACGACAGTGCCTTCCACTATGTTGTGGAAGTTGGTAAGTTCGTGTGTATAAGGAATGATTGCTACCTCAAAACTATCGCGCTCGGAGTTGCACACAGTGAGACTGGTGCCGTTGACGGTGATGCTGCCTTTCTCGACTGTGACATAGCCCTTACGAGCCATAGCGGGGTCAACCTCATAGCGGAAGGTGTAGTACCAACTGCCATCGGCCTCGCGCACGCTGGTGCATGTGGCGGTCTGGTCAACGTGTCCCTGCACAATGTGGCCGTCAAGGCGTCCGTTCATGAGCATACTGCGCTCCACGTTCACCTCATCGCCCACCTGAAGCAATCCCAGATTGCTGCGGTCGAGAGTCTCCTGGATGGCAGTGACGGTATAGGTGCCGTCGCCTGGCAGTTTCACTACGGTGAGGCACACGCCATTGTGCGACACGCTTTGGTCAATTTTCAACTCATCTACAAAGCTGCACTTGAGTGTGATGTGCAAGTTGCCTTCTTCTCTCTCAAGAGCCACCACGCGAGCAGCTTCTTCTACTATTCCTGAGAACATTTATTGCAAGTGTTAAATTTTAAGTGTTAAGTTTTAAACGGATATAGTCCACCCGTAAAGCGCTATAACCTCTAACTATCTCTTTCTTGTGGCATTAGGATCCCTTGTGGAGTTGGTGCCAGTGCCTGTTCCAGTTCCTGAGCCTGGCCTATTGCCGGTTCCTGAACCGCTGCCACCTCTTGAGCCACTACTACCCGATATGCTACCTCCATCGAACTTGGGCCTAGCATCAGGATTCTTACCGTTATACTTGCCTTCGGGATCGGGATCCTTGCCTTCGGCTATTGCTTTTTCTTTTTCTTTCTCTGCTTCCAGCATCTTCATCGTGGCAGCTTCTTCTTTCATCCTAGTAATCTCCTCGGGCGTCTTGCCTTCGAGATCTTTTTCGCTAAGTTCCCCACGCGAATCGGCTAGTTGAGCCGAATCGGCGTCCTCTTCGCCTGGCGCTCTTAGTGAGCTATCGAAAGTGCGGTAATAGTTAGTCGTGAGAACCTGGAACTCGGTGCGACGGTTAATTTGGTCGGCAGCAGCACGGTCTTCCTTCGACAATGCCATAACAAAAGGTTCGTTTAGAGTGTCACCCTCATTAAACTGAGGATATAGTCGTGCAATGCGCTTGGTCACAACTTTGGGGCGTGAACGTCCATAACCCTGATATTGCAAACGGGCGCTGTCCACGCCGTTCTCAATAAGATAGTCCACCACGCTCTTGGCACGACGGTCGCTGAGCTTGAGATTATACTCATCGCCTCCCACGCGGTCGGTGTGAGAAGCCATCTCAATGGTGATATAAGGATTATCGTTCATCACCTGTACCATAGAGTCAAGTGCCTGTTTCGACTCGGGACGCAAAGTTGCTTTGTCATAGTCATAGAAAATGTTTTCTATCACCTGAGGTTTGGTCATGGCAGCGAGAATGAAGTCCACACTATACTCGGCATCGGCCTCCTCGATATCGCTGGTGAACTGCTGCTTGCCGTTCAGATATCCGTTGGCTCCGGCAAGCATCACATAGCTCACGCCACGCTGCAAGTCAAATCGGAACGAGCCATCGGGCTTTGCAACGGCCTTCTGGTTGCTGCCGTCGTTGCCCACAATGCGGATGATGGCATTGGGCACAGGTTCCTCGTCTTTGTCGAGAACATAGCCCGAAATCCATATCTTTAGGTCGGGTTTCTCAAAGCTGTATATGTGGTCGTAGCCACGCGCGTCCTTGCGGTTGCTCGAGAAAAAGCCCCTCTCGCCCTCGGCCTCAAAGGTGATGCCAAAGTCGTCGCCACTGGAGTTCATGGGTGAGCCCATATTTTCTACAAACCATCTTCCCGACGGCTGTAAGCGCGCCCTGAAAAGGTCGAGACCACCTAATCCGGCATGTCCATTGCTCGAAAAATAGAGGGTACTGTCGTCACGCACATAGGGGAAGCGCTCGTCGCCAGGGGTATTGATTTTATCGCCAAGATTCTCAAGAGTGCCATGGCCATCGGTAATCATCACGCGCCAGATGTCTTTGCCGCCTTGTCCCCCGGGCATATCACTTGAAAAATAGAGCCACTTACCGTCTTTGCTCACTGCAGGATCGTCATAGGCCGACAATGTGTCGGCGGTAATCTCAAACTTTGCCGCACCAGTCCACCTGGCCTCGCTACGGCTCGCCTTGTAAATCTCGACACTTGTTCCTGAATCAACTTTACGGATTGCCTTGGCGAAGAACATGGTCTGACCGTCGGGCGTGAAAGCAGTGATACCTTCGTCAAACTCGGTATTGAGGTCACCCTCAACAAGCTCGGGATTGCTCCACTTGCCCTTGTCGTCCTTCTTTGAGAAGAACACATCACAATTCTTTGTGCCAGTGATTTCGCTCTTTACCGTACCGGTGGCTTTATCTCGTGAAGAAGTGAAATAGAGGACATCGCCCTTGCTGTCAAGAAACATAGGGCAGAAATCGGCTCGGCGGCTATTGAAAAGCCGAGCATTCTTCACAATGTAGCGAGAACCCTCGTCACGCCACTTGGGAGCCTGCTGGCAACCGCGTAAGCCTTCCTTGGCCTGCCAATTGCCTGGTGCAGTATCAAGATAGGCCTTGTAGTTGCGTTCGGCTAGAGTATACTGTCCCTCCATTTGCTGAGCCTGAGCCAAATAGAATGGAATGAGGCTGTCTTCCCACTCATAACGCTTAGAGTTCTGGTAGGACGCTGCCGCGCGGGCGCTCTGGTTCAAGTGACGATAGCACTCGCCCAGCATGAAAGCCACCTCTCCTCGCAGGTAACGGTCCTCCTTGCGATTGAGTTTGTTATAGATTTTACGGTAAGTCTCGGCAGCGGCGTAGTACTCGCCACGTTCATATTTCTCGTCAGCATCTTTCATCTTGGCAGTTTTACACGACGAGAGTTCGAGAGCTGTCACCGCCACCAATGCCGCTATTATTATGTATAGAATTTTCTTCATGACTATTATAAACTATATTTAAAACGCAACCAATCCCAGCTTTATTGCACGCGCGTGTAATATAATATCTTTTATTCCGTTAAACTATTAGCACCTAATTCAGTCATATTTTAACAATTCATTATAATTAAACTATGAAACTTTTCAAGAAAACAGCCCTCATGCTGGCGATAATGACATTGCCGGCCATCTGTTATGCACAACCCGAGTCTTGCAAAGTGACTTTCTCGGGCAATGCCCCAACTATCAAGGACTTTGCACGCGCCTATTGCTCGCAATGCGACGACGACAGCTTCGAGAAACAAGCACTTGCAGCTTTCAACAAAGGAAATTCCAACAAAGGAAAGACACAGTGCATTGTCGACTCCAATAACGGTTATTTGATGTTTACGGCTCCCGTCTATGACATCATCGAGACCATCGAGATGTGCTACTGGAACTGCGACAATAAGAATGAGAAACTTGTGGCTGTGAATCTCATCAATACCGACAATGGATTTGTCGAGAACTTCCTCAACTTCTACCGTTATAATGCTAAAACCGGCAACATGACGCTCATCGAAGCTCCATTCGACAGAGAGCCCGACCCTCTCGACCTCGTTGACCAAGACAAAGCCGACAGAAAGACTATTGAGATTATCCTCGGAGCTAACAACGAGGATGCCAACAGGATCCAACCTTGCTTCAGTTTACCACGCACCGGTAAGGACATCACTTACCATATGGCCGACCCCACAGCTATTCCCAAGCAATTCCAGCGCGAAGGTAAACTAATTTGGAACGGCAGCAGTTTCTACCCCCAAAAATGAACACATTCAAACCACCAATAGAACATTAGGGTTTAACAAATGTCACAAAAAATGAGGCTTTCAGGCCTCATTTTTTTATCCATTTTTTATTCCTTTTACCATTTAAATTCATTCTATTTTTTTCATTTTCCTTTACAACTCTTGCATTTTTCCGTTTTTTTCTTTACATTTGCAACCGAGAAAGATTAATTAACTGCAAACTATTAACCAACTAAATACTCTCAGTTTATGAAAAAGATATTACTACTGCTTGTGGCGATGCTTGCCGCAACCACCGTGTGGGCTACCGACTTCATCACCGACGTGATGGTGATTGGCGGCTCGAAAAGCGAGGTGAACAACCTGAAGACGTCTTACATGAATCAGGGCTGGCTGTTCATTGACCAGGACTTGAACGCGGGCTGTGGCTCGGGCAGCGACTACATCTACATGCTCTACAGGACGGGTGATAACACGAGTCAGGATGCCGGCGCGTTTATCACCGACTTTTACATCAGCACCGAAAGCGGCACCGTCCCCGACAATTTCGTACACAATGGCCGCACCTATACCCTTGTGCCTTATGATGGCAGCACCTATTTCAAGAACAACAAGGGTGACTTGAACAGCCACTGCGGCTCGGGCAGCGCCTACATCCATCTCTATTACTGCAAGGATGATAATGAGAATTACAGGTCCACCGCCGTCACTTCCATCACTTTCAACGACACCCAGAACTGGGCCGTTGGAGCGAATGGCGGCACCACAGGCTATGACCTGAACACCGGCTGCGGCTCGGGTAGCGACTATATCTACATGCACACCGCCACTGCCGCAAAGGGGTGGACGATCGCCTTTGACCCCAACAGCAGCCAGTGCATCATCACAGGGTATCAAGGCACCAAGACCAATAAGACCTCTCTCACCGTGCCGCTCTACATCGACGGAGCGCAGGTGGCAAACTTCGAAGGCTCGGTATTCAGCGGGTTCACCAAACTTGAGACTCTGGCTTTCAATGACAACACCATTGTCAGCCAAATGCCGTCGATGCAGGGATGCTCCAAGTTCAAGCATGTGAAAACTGGCAGCATCAACGACAGAACTCCGACTTCTATGAAAAGTATCCCGGCTTCGGCGTTTATGGGCACGGCCATCGAGAATATCACGCTGCCGTCGGTCACCAGCGTCGGTGCCAATGCGTTTCAGGGATGCGGCACACTCAATAGTGTGATATTTAATAAAGAAGATGTCACTATCGGCAATGGCGCTTTCTCTTTCATTGTAAAAGCAGGAGGCGCAATGTGCCAAATCACTTATCCAGGCTCAATTGATAAGTGGAACGGCATGATGGTCATGTGCTCGCCAAGCGTGATTGTTAATGGCACTAGTGGAAACAGCGCATGGTATTGCGGCTGGTGCGGCGGAGGTTCCTCAAGCAGCTATAACCGTCTCTTCTGGAAACTCGATGCCGCCGGACAGCTGAAAATAGATTGCGCCGACAACAGTTGGACCAATCATCTCTCCGACCAGGTCATTATCATGAAGGAATGGAATAAAAATTTAGTAAAATCTCTCACTCTTGACCATGTTTACTCTTTAGGAACTCAGGAGTTTGCAAATCATGCCAATCTGAAGAATGTGTATATCAACCCCACTTTACATTCCATAGGCAACAGTGCTTTCTCGGGTTGTAATTCTTTGACAGATGTGTGGTTTGACGGCACACAGGCGCAGTGGGCCGATGTGGCGAAGGGGAGCAGCTGGAAACCCGATGCCACTAAGGAGCACTGGCGCTGCACTGTGACTTTCAATGCCAACGGACACGGCACCGCTCCTGCTTCTCAGACTCTCTGGAGCAACTATGACAAGGCGACAGCACCTACTCCACCAACGGCTGCTGCCTACTCCTTCCAGGGCTGGTTCACCGAGGCAGCCTGCACCAACCCATGGGATTTCAACACGGTAGTTCCTGGCGACATGACGCTTTATGCCAAATGGGTGCTACGTTACACCTTCGATAACACCACCGGCGAGCTGGCACTCCTTTGGGGCGAGTTCAACAGTGGCAACAAGTGGGGCAGCGATGTCCCCGCCGATTCTGTCAAGAGCGTCACCGCCACCAGCCAGGTAAGCTTTACCGGCGACTGCTCGGAGCTGTTCAAGGACTTCAACCATTGCCTGAGCATGGACTTGGACAGTGTAAACACCAGCACAGTCACAAACATGAGATGTATGTTTCAAAACTGTGGACCTCTCTTTACGTTCAATATTTCGAACTGGGACACCGGCAATGTCACTAACATGAAAGGGATGTTCAAAAGTTGTTCGATTTCCACTTCCAATCCTTTCAATATCTCAAACTGGAATACCGGCAATGTTACAGATATGAGCGAGATGTTCCTACAATTAAATATTCTCACCAAGTCACTCGACCTCTCGGACTGGGACACCGGCAAAGTCACTAACATGAGCTATATGTTCTATAATAGCAATAGCCTCACCTCGCTCAACATCACAAACTGGGACACCGGCAGTGTTACCGACATGTGCTGGATGTTTGCTTACTGTGTGAACCTTTCCTCACTCAACCTCTCGGGTTGGAACACCAGCAAGGTTGGGGATATGACGTATATGTTTTGTGCTTGTTCAAGCCTCAAAATGCTCAACCTCACAGGTTGGGATACTGGCAATGTCACCGGTTCGTTATATATGTTCTCTGGCTGCGGTCAACTCACCACCATCTATGCTTCCACAAACTGGGATGTTGGAAATGTCGTGTATTCATCTAATATGTTCGGTAGTTGCACAAAGTTGGTGGGCGGTATGGGCACTACCTTCGACGAGAACTTTACCGACAAGACCTATGCCCGCATCGACCGCGGCACTGCCGAGCCGGGCTACTTCACAGGCGTGTTCACACTCACCCTGCCCGGGAATGTGACCGCCGCGGCGACACCCATCTTCACGCTTGGCGACACCACTAGCTACTATACCGCCGGCACCACCGTGACCCTTACCTACACTGGCGATGTGCCTGCTGAGTACTGTCATTTCTTTGTCAACGGTGAGGAGATCGATGGCAACACTTTCCAGATGCCGTTAGATGATGTAATTGTCACTGTTGGTGGTCCACGCTACGTCTTCGATAGCGAGACCGGCGAGCTGAAACTCCTCTGGGGCGAGTTCAACAGTGCCAACAAGTGGGGCGACGATGTAAGTCCCACTGCTGTCAAGAGCGTCACCGCCACTAGCGAAGTAAGCTTCACAGGCGACTGCTGGCAGATGTTCTATGATTTCTATCATTGCGAGAGCATGGATTTGAGCAAGGTCAACACCAGCAATGCCACCAATACGGGCTTTATGTTCCAGGAATGTGCGAACCTTACCTCGCTTGACATCTCGGGTTGGAACACTTCCCGCGTAACCGAAACGCGCGGCATGTTCTACTGCTGCGAAAAGCTTTCTAAGCTCGACATCTCAAGCTTTAACACAGCCAGCGTTAGAGATATGAGATATATGTTCTCTTACTGCATTAGATTGACCACCATCTATGCTGGCCCAGAGTGGAGCACCGTGAGCGTCACCCAATCAGATGAAATGTTCCGTTGGTGCCAGATGCTGGTGGGTGGCATGGGAACTACCTACGATGAGAACCATATCGATATGGAATATGCCCATATCGATGGCGGTACCGACAACCCAGGCTACTTCACCGACAAGAATGCCGTGGTGGTCGTGCCAGGCGATGTGGACGGCGACGGCACCGTGACAGCTGCCGACATCACAGCACTTTACAGCTTCTTGCTCTCTGGTGACACCAGTGGCCTCGAGAACGGCGACCAAGACGGCGACGGCAACATCACCAGCGCCGATGTGACTGCAGTGTACAGCATCCTGCTCGGTAATTAACAAAACACATAATTATGAAAAAGATTTTTTTACTTCTAGCAACTCTGCTCACGGCGATTACGGCGTGGGCCAGCACGTTCACGGTGACCAACAACGGCAACAATTTCATCATCACGCGTGATGGTTCCGGCAATGAAACCGTGTATTACCGCACGGTAAATCTTACGGCCTTTGCAGGTAAGAACTACACCGAGAGAACAGGTGAAATTATATTTGGTTCGACCCAAACCCAAGCTACAATCGATGTCGCTGAAACCCCCAGCGAAATAGATTCATACTTTAATGACAGCCCTCTTGTGAACAATTTGGCGTACGCTTTTCAAGTAGGTTGTCATACGCGCACTTACCGCTTTGAGGTGCTCGACAGTTACGGCAATGTGCTAGCCTATCATGACCGTGACATAGAATTTCCCGAAAGATACCAGTTTAATGATGCCTATTTGAATAAAAAAGTTACCGACCTGGTATATTTCACTGACGATGGCGAAATGACGTCATACTTTGCCAACAAGTATGTTGATAGGACTCCGACTAACTACGGTGGAGGATGGATTAAGGTTACAGATGCAGGATATAGTCAAAATTGCTGGCGTTTTAAGGTAGACCTGTTTGGTGCTGGTACTTGGGTACCGTCCTACTATGCCGAATCTTTAGGCATGTTTGTGTATGCCACAGTCTTTTTCACCCAAAAGGAAGAAAACGATGGCTATCAGTACATCCAGATTATTAAGCAGAACTACAATGAATACGATGATAATGACCCCGACGGTGCAGTCAATGACCCCGATGTCTCAATGTATAAAGCATGCTTTGAGTTGAGCAAAAGTGGCGTCACAACAAGTGAGCATTACCAGTTCTTCCCACACCGCTACGATTATGTCAACAAAGCGGCCGAAGAGGAACATGGCATCTCCCGTTATGAGTTTGACTACAACAACAGCTACCTATGGCAGCAGAAATTCAATAGCAATGAAGAAAGGCCAAGCACTTCGGGCTCGCTGGTTTTTAAGCCGTATTCGACTAATTTTTATGTCCGTTTTGATGCAGCTGGCAACGGCGATGATAACTGGTATTTCAAAGATCTCAAAGCCCGTATGGCACTGGTTGACACAGTCACTCCTTCCATTAACGAATACAAAGTCTCTGGCGGAAGGCACAGTAAGGGCAACAGAATCTATGTGAGTGTGGCGTTCAATGAAATGGTTAGAGCTAGCAACACGACCCAACTCAACAGCAATTGGGGACCACTCCACTATATAGAAGGCAACGGCTCCAATGTACTCACCTTCAGTGGTTTCATCAGCAACAATGCCAGCGGCACTTTCGCCGTGAACAGTTATGATGGATATATTTCCGACTGGGCCGGCAACAAATATTACCGCACCATCAATCATAACTTTGGTACCACTCTCAATGTCAACACATACTCTATCACATATCAACTTAACGGCGGTTCCTTGCCCTCAGGACAAAGCAATCCCACCAGCTACACTGATGCGAGTCCTGACATCACGCTGAACAACCCGGTTCGCGAGGGTTACACCTTTATGGGCTGGACAGGCAATAATGGCACCACACCAGAGACCACCGTCACCATTCCTACCAACTCAATTGGCAACCGTACTTACATCGCCAACTGGGAACCAATAAACTATAGTATCACTTACAATCTAAATGGAGGTTCACTGACTACAGGACAAAGCAATCCAACCACCTACAATGTCGAGACACCAACTTTCACGCTTAACAATCCCCAAAAACAAGGTTACGACTTTAAGGGCTGGTCAGGCAGCAACGGCAGCACACCAAATGCCACCGTCACTATCGCTCAAGGTTCTATGGGCGACCGCAACTACACCGCCAATTGGGAACTTTCACGCTACACCTTCAATAGCACAACCGGCGAGCTGAAACTCCTTTGGGGTGAGTTCAACAAGAACAACAAGTGGGGCGACGAAGTGACTCCCTTGTCAGTCACGAGTGTGACCGCCACCGATGAGGTGAGCTTCACCGGCGACTGTACGCAGCTGTTCTATGGCTTTGAGAATTGCACGAGCATGGATTTGAACAGCGTCAACACTAGCGAAGTCACCAGTATGAGAAATATGTTCACTGGCTGTTGTAGTCTGACTTCGCTTGACCTCTCGAACTGGGACACTGGCAATGTCACCGACATGTACTGTATGTTCTTGCAATGCCACCACCTTGACTCGCTCAACCTTTCAAACTTCAACACTGCCAAAGTTACCAATATGGCCCTAATGTTTGATAACGGCAAGAAACTTAAAACGCTCAACGTCTCGGGCTGGGACACCGGCAATGTCACTGAAATGTATAATCTATTCTGCAGCTGCTCGTCTCTCAAAACGCTCGACCTCACGGGCTGGAGCGCCGGCAAGGCCAATACGATGATGTCTATGTTCGCTGGTTGTGATAGCCTGACCACCATCTATGCCGATCGAGATTGGAACATTGGGAATTCCACTAACTCAGTTGGCATGTTCGGCAGTTGCACCTCACTGGTGGGCGGCATGGGCACGACATTCACTTGGGATCACGTTGGTGCAGAGTATGCCCGCATCGATGGCGGTCTCGCCTGCCCTGGCTACTTTACCGACGCAAATCCTGCAGTAGTTGTGCCAGGCGACGTTGACGGCGACGGCACCGTAACTGCCGCAGACATCACAGCACTTTACAGCTTCTTGCTCTCTGGTGACACCAGCGGCCTCGTGAACGGCGACCAAGACGGCGACGGCAACATCACCGCAGGCGACATCACCTTCATCTACAACATCCTGTTGGGCAATTGATCAATGCAGAAGGCTAAATCAATGCAGCATGCAGAATTGATGGAGGTTCGCTTTTCGCACACCGCACTTCGTGCGACTCATGCTGCTCGCTCAGTCGAGCTTAAGGTTCATCAACAACGCCTAGGTTTCTTGTGGGACAGTTTTTTGGGAAAAAACGGGAGTCGTGATCGGGAATCGTGATCGGATGTGGTGAAGGTTGCTGTTGTGTATAGGTTGGCCCCCTCTGGGGACGTACTGGCCTTCGGCCAGCGCTACATCTTTTAAGTGTTAAGTGGAGCCGCTGGGGCGGCTGAGGGGGGCTAAAAGGATTTTTTGAACGACACGCTTACGGCACAATGCACCAACAACGCCCAGGATTCTTTGGGACAAATTTGAAAAAAAATATGAAATAGCAATATCAAAGAGCGCTCTGCCTTGATGGCAGAACAAAGGTATTACTTTATTATATTAGGCACAAGATTATAAAAAAGGCACCGATTTTATTCCTTAATCTCACATTTAATATCCATTTGCGTCAAAGCAGTTATCCACTCCACGCGTTTGTCTTTGATTGACTCAAGAAATGGCATTATATCGTCACCGTAGGCTCTGGTGCTGATGTAATTGAGCTGCTGCGCTTTCTTGCCGTTGATTATTGCCGTTTTATAGTGGTGAATATCCCACTCCACACAGTTAAGTGTCTCTGCGTTTCCATCACTCACGAGAAAGTCCAGGATGTACTCATCATTGTTTTCATAGACTTGGTAATTGCAACATGCATCGGTCTTAGCCCTTTCTTCAAGTTCCTGAATCTTCATTTGCACTGCCAACTGTGGAGTTACTTCTTCGGATAAAATAACTGCTACAGTGAACATCTGGCTATAGTTGTCGAAGGTCTCATCCTCTGGAATCCATTCTTGAAGATAGTACAGCTCCATAGGATGAGTACTCCACCTTAGCACCATTTTCTGACCATTAAACTCAATGGTGTTGCCAACATTTAGATAGTCTATAACTTCTTGTGAACTCATTGAGAGACAAGAAAATATAGCGAGCAGTAGTGTAATTGTCTTTCTCATTTTTTCTTGTTTAATTATCATATTGAATTTCAACTTCTTTTGCCCATTTTTTTGATGTTCAATTGTAGGAGCACATAGCAATTGCTTTATTGTTCACTTGTGTGAAAACTTACTCCAAATTGCCGCCGTCAGACCTCCAACGCCTTTTTAAACATCTCTGTAGCATCCTCAAAATAGCTCCTGACAGTCCTACATATGAGATTGAAATAATATAAAGCTCTTTGAATGAATTAACGGCATTCTTTATATCATTCAGATCAAATTTGACTGAATCTTCTGAAGTATAAACATCAACACGATATTTGATAATATCTAAGGAATTGACATAGTTAAATATCAAAAACAAAAATAGTAAAAAAGTTAAGACAAGCCAAATAGTTATGGTTATATTGCAAATACTTTTCTTTTTCATTTTTTCTTTTTTAAGTTTATGTGAAATTGCAATCATTTTTTAATATCCCAGTGAGAAGAAGACGAAACCTTCGGTGTCTAAATCAATAATGGCACGTACATTGAGTTGCGGCGCGTCACGGATTATCAAAGTCTTCAAATGTTTATCAAAATCGTCAAAACCGTCTGACCAGATGTTTTTGTCTGTTAGATTAATAAATACCAAACGATGCCCATTGTGTTTGAACCCAATATATTGCCTAGCATAACCGCTAAGGGCCATAGCAGGAGTCCCATAGATAGAGATATTATTCTTTCGCTTATCAATCTCGCTGGCAAGGAGATATTTTGCTCTGCAAATTTCTATATTTTTTAGTTTATAATAGTCACCTTTTAAAATGTCAATATGCTGCTGTGCAAGTAGGAATTCACTCTCAGGCAGCACAAAATCAAGGGAATCCATTCGTATCACTGAGATAGGTTGCGGACAACAGATTAATCCAGTAAATGGATCATTCTCATCATTTTCAAGAACTACTTTCATTGGTTGGCGGCTGTCGGCAACAATTTCTTGTGGCTTAAGTCCAGGGTATGACACAGTGAGAACAGTGCCATCGGTAACGCTAATGCTGAACTTGCCATCAAAATCAGAGGCAGTGCCGTTTTTTGTGCCTTTAGCACAAATTCGTGCTCCTATAACCGGCTCTCCATCTTCGGCACTAAGCACCACGCCTGTCACATTGTTTCTCTCAAGCCAAATCTCGTAGCAGTTGCCATCAATGCGTCCTTGAATAGTTTTGTAAGCTGGATGCTCAATTCTAAGCGATTTGTCGCCATCCTCAATCTTAGTGATATTGAAATAACCTATGGAGTTGGTGATATCGCAATTGCCCGATGGCAGTGCCGTGACTGTTGCACCTTGCAGGGCCTTCTCGTCTTCATTACAAACAGTGCCAAACACCCCTTGTGGCAGATTCTCGCCATAACAGCAACCAGACACGAAGTTGTATAAAGATATTCTTAACTGCTGAGCATCAACTGCCACCTCTATTTCATCGCAGTCTAAGACTTTCACAGATAAAGTGTCTCCCAGTTGCGCCTCTATGTTAAAATGCCCATCTATATCAGTCGCTACACCTATATTGGTACCTTTAAGACGAACGTAAACGCCTTTAAGTGGTTCCTTATCAAAAGCCGATACCACCACGCCTGTAATCGTCTTGGGCGATGAAGCACCCAGACTTGCCGACTGCGCCGCCACAGTGAAGCCCATGGCGCAAACCATCAGCAAAAATAACACTAAATATTGGATTATCTTTTTCATTTTTTCTTCTTTAAGTTGTGGAACGATGGCGTTTCTTTTCAATGTGGTAAATATTGGAAATAATTGAGAATCAAAAATCAAGGGAAAAGGAAGTGGGAAGAGAGATTAGTTAGTTCTGTCTAGTTCTAATCTCTACATAGATTGTGTGCCGGTTTTGGTTTTTATCAAGCACTTCTTTTCCCTCGGGATAAATTCTTATCGACCTGATATCTCTTATCTTCCATTGTTTCTCTATTTTCTCAATGTTGCTGGGAGAATGGAATCCACCTGAGATAAATGCCGAGGAAAGATAAGCTAAATATCCCAGTGCTATTTTTTCTTTTCTTGTTGTGAGCTTATCATTTAAAAGAAAGGTGTTGACACCACATTCTTTCTTGGTCACAACCTCTATAACTTTGGACACAATAATTTGTGGCTCATCAAGGACTTGAACTGTGTCAATCACTTGAGATTTTATAAGCGGAGATAACCTTTGTATTTCATTGTAAATACTTTCAGTAGATTTTAAATCAACATCAGGCGCAAAACGTTCATTAATTAAAGGGTATCCGTCAACAACTAAAAATCGAGAACCATTGTCAATAACCCCAGCAATGGGACCATTGTATTCATATTTAAAAGGGACCTTTATTCCCCCAGTCTCAATGTCTCCATCTAGTATCATAGAGATTTTTAAGGTATCAGTTGAGTTGGAATTAATATCATTCTCGATATTTCCTTTATCGATAGAGTCGAATGCGATTGAGTGAATTGCGGCGATTGAGTCGCTAAATCCATTGAGCGCAATGAATAGGAAAAGGATATATAAAACTGTCTTTTTCATTTTTTCTAGTTTAAAATGTTGAAAATATGTGAGTCCCTCGTTTTTATTAGCCTTATTCTTTAAGATATAATCCATCTAACTTGTCTGCTTCATAAAACCCTGTATGATATGGATATGATGTTTCAAGTGTTTCATTGCAATATTCAGTATAAATAATTCCATTATATATGCCAGCATTAGCTGTAACAGGAATCGAGTCGTTATCTATAATTATATATGATGGGCGATTAGAATAAAATGGTAGAGCTGTTAATCTCAAAGAATATTTCTGACCAGTCTTGATATAGTTGTTACCAACGAAACCAGTCCGTTTACTCAACAATTTATACAAATTGTTACCTTGTTTTAAATCTATCTCATAGAATTGTTTATGAGGTATAATTTTCAGCACCTTATATGTCGAGGAATTCTCATCTATTTCAATCATTTTAGATGCAGAACATCCACACAATAGAAACAATTGTGAAATGAAAAAACTACAAATAATTAATATGAAGTTCTTTTTCATTTTTTCTTGTTTAAGTTGTGGAACGATGGGTTGTTTTGAGTTCGTTTTTTATTTGGTTTTTATTTCAATGCGAACTGTATGTTCTCTATTTTTCTTGTCACGAATGGTCTTTCCTTCACGATGAAAAGTTATGGAGATTATGTCATTCTTTAGTTTCCATACTTTTTTCAGATACTTGCGCAAATATTGTGTGTCACCATCGGCAAAGGAACCAAGATATACCGCTTTTTTCATGTGAACGAATTTTCCATCAAGGATAATATCTTGGATGGCATTTTCTTTTTTTGTCCTTAACAAAAGGATATCAACTCTTCTACAAAAGGAGGAGGGACCGGCGTCATACACCATTTTCACCTCGATTATGTCATCTATTGTGATTATTGGATTGTTTGACACAATAATATTAACAAGGCTGTCGGTGGGCATATCTTTGCTGGCTACCGGTAACTCCTTTTCGATTATTACACCATCAATTACCAACAAAGGTGGACGTTCCGGATAAAGAGGATTTGATTGGAATGTGTCACAATGCTCGACATTCTTCTCAGCCTCAGCCGATGATACCGATTGCGCAGCCATAGTGATACTACTGCTGCAAACCAGCAACAAAAATAACATTAAATATTGGATTATCTTTTTCATTTTATCTTGTTTAAGTTGTTGAATGTGAGTTCTTGCAGAGATAGTTTTTTTATAGTGAGGGACAAGTTTTTACTCTCAAAAAGTTGCACCTGACGGTGTCGCAAAGCCGGCTTACACTGGAATTATTTTCATCTTTAAATCATTATATTTTTCCTCAAAGGATTGCTCTTTTGAGTACTATTGTTGCTGCTCAAGAGATTTCTTGTATTCCTCGGCGAGGGTGTTGCGCAAGGTGGGTCCATCCATATTGAGGTATTTCTCCATCGACTCAACGGTGCCGAGTGTTTCCTTATTGCGCTTGTAGTAGTCAAGCACTTGGAGCATCACCTCGCAGTACATCGCCTCGTCGGTCTTGTTAACGTTGAACTCGATGGCGTGCTCGGTCATTGCTGCCATGTAGGCTTTTAACAGCTCGGGGGATTCTATTGCTGCATTGTCGCTTATTGTAAACGAGAACTCATCGGTACTTGACATCCACATCAGTATGAAAGTAAACACTTGCCTCTGAGTCATGTCATCGGGATTGACAGGTTGCTCGAGATACCATTTTGCCAGGCGCAGGGCATCATCGCGATGTTCTCGGCATCCTTCGACTGTAGTTAACTCATCAGCACTTGGAATGCTAAGCTCCTCGGTCTTGAACACTTTAGTTTGAACTGTGGGCTCCGTTTCGGTAGGGACAAATAGATTATCCACAAACCATGCAGCAAATTCCTCGAGCAGCCGCCCTCCCCTTTTGCTGTCGGCCCATTGGTTTGTCTCCTCTTCGGCTCCTGGCGACATGAGCCACATGTTATAAGCCTCCCAGTGACCGCTCTTGATGAGCTTGCGGTGATAGTCAAGCAGCGAGAGGTTGTAATAGCCTGGTGCCACCGAGTCGATAAACTCAACTGCACCCTTGCGCATGTCGGCAATCTGTGCCACCGTGAGCTTCTTAGTTTCCATCAGCTCTATCATGGCAGACGACCTCATGGTTCCCATCTCATACATCATTGGGAACGGGAACTGCACATCGGAAGTGTCACTGCTCATGTAGACAGTGTTCTCTTTGGTCAAAGACACATGAATGTTGTTCTCTCCTTCTATCTTCACATTTTCGCAAAAAAGGTCATAGATGAGTTTTCCCATCTCTTCGCAACGCTCGGTACCAGGCTGCAGGTTGCACACCACCTCGGCATATACTATGGCCCACAACGGCTCGGTGGAGTCGGCATAGAGTTTTGCCAGTCGATAATAGTTGCTGGCAAAGTCGGGCTGCACCTCCACACCGCGAAGATAACATCCAACCGCCTCATTATAGCGCTGGTGCATCATGTAGATGTTCCCCTTCTCAAGATACAGGTAACCCGAATTGGGAAAGCGCTCCAAGCCCTCGTCATAGGTTTTAATAGCCGCCTCGGGATCACCGAGCATATCTTGGGCATTACCCACCATCTGATAGGATTGAGACTCTACTTCGGGATGCTTGAACAGCTTGGGACCGTCTTTGACAACGCGCTTGTAATCTCCTGCCAGATAATAAGCGTAGAGACGTTCATACTCAAGAACATAGTTATTCTTATACTTCTTGCACAAATCGTCAAGAATAGTAATGGCACCTTGGGGATTACCATTATCCATCATATAAACTGCTGAGTCGGCCAGCACACGGTCGTTGTCGTTAATCATTTCTACAGACTGCTGTGCATGCGCCCCCAACGAGCATGCCACAACGCACAATAAAATCAGGATGCGGGAAAAGGAGTTTTTCATATCATTTTTGTTTTTAGTTCAATTTGGCAAATTTAGCAAATAAATGTCAATTCAGCCCTATCCAACAAGTATTTATTGAAAAATTTGCGATTTTTTTATACCTTTGCAAACAAACCGTAAGATATAGATACTATGTATAACAGAGAATTCACACCTGAATTTATCACGAGTTTAAAAGAGAACGAGATTTTTGTGTTTGGCAGTAACCTCGCAGGGATGCATGCCGGTGGCGCTGCAAGAGTAGCAGTCAACAAATTTGGCGCTGTGTGGGGCCAGGGTGTAGGAATGCAGGGTCAGTGCTATGCCATCCCCACGATGCAAGGCGGTGTAGAAACTATAGAGCCCTACGTTGACGAGTTTATAGCTTATGCCTCACAACACCCAGAGTTAAAGTTCTTAGTCACTCCCATTGGATGCGGAATCGCTGGCTTCAGGCCACAGGAGATTGCGCCACTCTTTGCCCAAGCAATTAAAGTGGCGAACATAATCCTTCCCAATAGTTTTGTGAAGGTTATAGAGGAGTAAAATTCAGATTACAAAAACTGTTCAACAGCCAACTGGAGCTGATGTGCTGAATGCACACCAGCTTCTTTCCATACTAAGTTCCCTTGCTTGAAGATGGCGAGCGTGGGTACAGCTCTCACGCCAAATTGCGCAGCTAGTTCCTGTGCTTCATCGACATCGATTTTGATAATTGTCAGCTTATCGCCCATGCTTTGCTTGAGTTCCTCAAGGATGGGGTGCATCATCTTGCAAGGGCCACACCATGTGGCATAGAAGTCGACAAGTACCGGCTTGTCGCCTGATATAAGTTGCTCAAAGTTGTTCATAATAAAGGAATAAAATGAATAAAGGAGTTAATGAATAAAAAATCTCTATTTCCTTTTTTTGAGCAAATTATGTACCATCACTCAATAAAATGACACTGTGGCAGTGAGCGCATATTGTAACGGCTTGACATCGACTCTCCGTAGGCGCCAGCCGAATGAATTGCGACCAAGTCGCCACGACTAGTTTCGGGCAACAACAAGTCTTTGCCAAACACATCGCTAGACTCGCAAATGGGACCTACAACATCATATTTTTCCAGTTCCTGAGACTGTGCCGACACATTCACAATCTTGTGATGAGCGTCATAAAGGGCAGGTCGCAGCAAGTCGGTCATTCCTGCATCGAGTATGACGAAACGCTTGTGTGGAGTTTTCTTGACAAAGAGCACACGAGATATCAACGCGCCACACTGAGCCACAATCGAACGGCCCAACTCGAAATGCACTGTCAGTCCAGGTCTCAACTTCAGCTTTGTCTTGAAGAGCTCGAAGAAGTCATGAAAACGTGCAATGCTGTTTTGCTCAGGATTCTCATAGTCCACGCCAAGCCCACCACCAGCATCAATTATCTCGAAGTTGATGCCTTTCGACTCGAAATGAGCAACAAGCTCATTAATCTTGTCACACAGCATCTCAAAAGGCTTCATAGTTGTGATTTGCGAACCAATGTGGAAATGCAGGCCCATGAAGTGTATGTTGGTCATGGCAACAGCTTGATCAACAACCTCATCAAGCCTTGACAGGTTGATGCCAAATTTATTGTCCTCGGTACCTGTTGTGATGTACTTGTGGGTGTGTGCATCAATATCCGGGTTCACACGCAATGCCACCGAAGCGACCTTACCCTTGGCAGCAGCTATTTCGTTGATCACCATCAACTCTTCTTCGCTCTCGACGTTGAAGCAAAAAATATCGTTGACAAGAGCTGTCTCAATTTCCCAGTCGGCTTTACCCACTCCGGCGAATGCCATCTTCCCAGCATCAAAACCCGCATCCAGTACAGCGTTGATTTCGTTACCACTCACCAGGTCGACTCCCAACCCAGCTTTCCTTATCTCTTCGAGAATCACTGAATTGGCATTGGCCTTAACAGCATAATGAACCATGAACGGGTAGCCCTCTATTTCTTTTCTTATCACCGCCAATGTGTCACGCAACAGCGACAAGTCGTAGAGATAACAAGGTGTGCTTAATCCCCTAAGCGTATCTAGATTAAAGTTAATCATTTACGATTGAAGTATAAATTAAAAAGCGATTTAAGTTTCTTGTGATATTTTTGCAAAGTTAAACAGAATTCTTAAAATAATCAATATTTACACCAAAAATAATCAGTTTTCAAACAAAACTTTATATTTTTGCATATAAGTAATCAACCATAACCTCTAGAACATCATGACCCCTCAAGAGATATCCCTCAAGATGCAACAAGAGCTTTGCAACATCTACGACAGCAATGAAATAAGTGCCATGACTCGCGAGATGATGACCAAAGTGTTAAGCTGCAAGCCAGTTGATATTGTCATGCGTTACAGTGAGGATATCCCCGATGATTTCAGCAACATACTGCTCGGCATGATAGAGAGGCTCAAGAACCACGAGCCGCTGCAGTACATACTGGGCGTTGCACACTTTCATGGACACGACTTCAAAGTCACTCCGGCAGTGCTCATCCCCCGCCCCGAGACGGCTCAACTCGTGGACATGATAGTTGATGAAAACCCTCGTTCGGACCTCATGGTGCTTGACATTGGCACCGGAAGCGGTTGCATTGCAATCTCTTTGTCGAGAGCTTTGAAATTTGCACAAGTGACAGGAATCGACTTAAGTGCGCGAGCTCTTGAAATCGCAGAATTTAACAACAAAGCTCTAAACACTAGAGTGAAGTTTGTGGAACAAGACATTCTCACCTGCCGCGCCCCTTCAGAGGCCTGGGACATCATCGTGAGCAACCCTCCCTACATCACCGAGAGCGAGAAGGCCTCGATGGAGCGCAATGTGCTTGACTACGAGCCCGAAGAAGCCTTATTCGTGAGCGACGACGATCCTATGCTGTTCTATCGTCCCATAGCCACGTATGCCAGCCGCGCCCTAAAAAACGGCGGGCGGCTGTACTTAGAGATAAACCGCGCCATGGCAAGCCAGGTTGTCGACATCCTGCAGCAGGCAAAACTAAGAGACATCCAAGTCCACACCGATTTCTATGGCAACAACCGTTTTGTCACAGCAACAAAGATAGAAGACTAATTAAAAAAACACTCTATATGAAACACCTTTCAATCATTGCAATAGCATTAATTGCAATCGCCATGGCAAGTTGCTCAAACCAGGGCAGCGACAAAGCCACAAGCAAATCAACCGACAGTATATCTAAAACCGACTCGACTGCAGCTCCCAGCAAAGAGGTTGTGGACGAGCTCAACAAGGCTGTCAAAGAAGAACATGCCGACCCCGATGCTCAGTACTCATATGATGCAGCGACCAACACCGTGAAGATGGTGAAGCAAGTCGACATCCCGGCCGGACAGGCCGAAGAAGACTTTGCCGAAGCCCTTGTCGAACATCAGGTGCCTGAGTTCATCAAGATGTTCAAGCAAAGCACAAAACCCAGCGACCAAACAATTAAAAGCAAGGGCGCAACCATCACTGTGAGCTATGTGAACAAAGCCACCGGAGAAGAAATCACACAGTTTGACATCACCCCCGAAGACCTCAAGTAAAAACTGAAGGTTCACATCATGTAGAGGGCACGAGAGAACTCGCGCCATGAATTGTTATTGCCTAAACCGAGAATGTAGCAAAATGTAATATTAACTTTATCAAAGTTAAATCCTTCAAATATTTAACATTTATAACACAAAAACATTATTAATTAACTTGCATTTTTATGCTCCATACTTAGCAAAATGATAATTTTGCACATCATTATCATTCCCCCTTCTTGATTGTATTAATTGCAACTTGAAAGGTTTATGTAAAACAAAAAATTTGAGAAAAAGATAAATTGATTATGGAGTCGATAAACATTCGCGAATTGAATGACATTATTGCCAGCAAGAGCAGTTTTGTCAACACTATCACTCAAGGGATGAACCAAACTATAGTAGGTCAAAAGCATCTGGTAGACTCGTTATTGATAGCCCTGCTAGCCAACGGTCATGTTTTGCTCGAAGGAGTGCCAGGACTTGCCAAGACGCTTGCCATCAAGACACTGTCGCAACTGATTGACGCAAAATTCAGCCGCATCCAGTTCACTCCCGACCTGCTGCCTGCCGACGTTATAGGCACAATGGTTTACAGCATTCAGAAAGAAAAATTCGAGGTAAAACAGGGTCCTGTATTTGCCAACTTCGTCCTTGCCGACGAGATAAACCGCGCTCCCGCCAAGGTTCAGAGCGCACTACTCGAAGCCATGCAAGAGCGTCAGGTGACAATAGGCGACAAAACCTTTGCACTCGATGAGCCCTTCCTCGTGATGGCGACTCAAAACCCAATCGAACAAGAAGGCACCTATCCCCTACCCGAAGCTCAGGTAGACCGTTTCTTGATGAAGGTTGTAATAGGTTACCCCAACCGTCAAGAGGAAAAAGATATCATCAGAATGAACATTGGCAGCGAACAGCCAGTTGTTAACCCATTAGTATCTCCTGCCGACATTGTTGACGTTAGAGATGTGGTGAAAAAGATCTACATCGACGAGAAAATCGAGCGTTACATCGTCGACATTGTCTTCGCTACACGTTTCCCCAACGAATATGGATTGAATGACTTGAAGAGCATCATTTCCTTTGGAGCATCGCCTCGCGCTTCTATCAGCATGGCACTTGCCGCTAGAGCTTATGCCTTCTTGCGCGGAAGAGGATATGTGATTCCTGAGGATGTGCGTGCTGTTTGCCACGACGTAATGCGTCACCGCTTGGGCCTCACCTATGAAGCCGAAGCCAACAACATTGGCGCCGATGAGATTATAAGCAACATTCTTGACAAGATTGCAGTACCATAAGATAGTTTTCAGTTATTAGTTGCCTGTAATGTTGCAACGTTAACGCAACAGGCTGAACACGCTGGACTTGATTTGTTTTGATTATACTAGATGGAACGAAGCGAATTGCTCAAGAAAGTGCGCAAAATCGAGATAAAGGCCAAAGGTCTCTCTCAGAACATCTTTGCAGGTGAATACCATACTGCTTTCAAAGGGCGTGGTGTTACCTTCAGCGAGGTGCGAGAGTACCAGTATGGCGACGATGTGCGCGACATCGACTGGAATGTGACAGCTCGCCAAAATCACCCTTACGTGAAAGTCTACGAAGAAGAGCGTGAACTTACTGTCATGCTCGTCGTTGACGTGAGCGGCAGCAAGAACTTTGGCGCTGTGGGAGACTCCAAGCAGGATGTGATGACCGAAATCGCAGCCACGCTCGCATTCTCGGCAATCGAGAACAACGACAAGGTGGGAGTGCTGCTCTTCAGCGACAAGATTGAAAAATTCATTCCTCCTCAAAAGGGCAAGAAACATATTCTTCTTGTGATTAACGAGCTGCTCAGTTTCCAGCCCGAGAATAAAGGCACTGACATAAACCTCGCGCTTGAATACCTAACTCAAGGTATCAAGAAACGCTGCACAGCTTTTCTCATCAGCGACTTCCTCGACACCCGCGACTATTATCAAAGCCTGTCGATTGCCAACCACAAGCACGATGTGATTGCTGTGCAAGTCTATGACAAACGAGAAGCCAAACTGCCAAACGTAGGACTTATAAAAGTGCAAGACTCGGAGCGCAACATCGATCGCTGGATAGACACCAGCAGCCGACGAGTGCGACAAGCCTATGACCGATGGTGGTATGAGCGTCAGCAGATTATGACCAACACCCTTACTCGAAGCAATGTTGACCTCGCTCAAATAGCTACAGACGAAGACTACGTCAAAGCATTGCTTGCACTATTCAAGAAACGAGGATAAACAACGGCTGCCAAAAAACAAGATAATAATTCTCATCAACAATGACTTCAAGGAAACTCATAATAACAACTCTCTTGCTGCTTGTATTTCTCGCCTCACATCTTGGGGCAAATGCCGGCAACACCCGAATTGCAGTTAAGCTTGACTCGGCCAAGGTATTGATGGGCAAAACCACAAAACTCCACATTGACATCACTCAAGACAAAGGATTGAATGGATTGCTCTCCAACATCATTGCCGACACTCTGAGTTCGGTGGTCGAGATTGCAGACAAAGGTAAGAACGACACCACAGCACTCGACAACAACCGACTGCAAATTAAGAGAGACCTAACGCTTCAAGCCTTTGAACCAGGGACTTATCAGCTGCCTCCCATCATCTATATAGTTGGTAATGACACTTTAAAGAGTGAGCAACTTACTCTGACTGTCGATTCTATTCAAGTTGACACTAACGGCAACATAAAGGATTATAAACCCATCATCGACGAGCCATTCAAGCTCCTTGACATGGTGCCTAATGCCATCAGCAACTACTGGTGGGCATGGCTCATTGGAATCGCACTAATTGCAGCAGCTCTCTTTGCCTACTTCAAGTGGTTCAAGAAAGGTATCAATCCATTGAAACCCATCAAGAAACGCTTGCCCCCCTATGAAGAGGCAATGATAAATCTTGAAAACCTCAAGAAACAGAACTTGTGGCAAAATGGTCAAGAGAAAGAATATTACACGGGACTGACCGACATCTTGCGAGTGTATATTGACCGGCGATTTGGCATCAATGCTGTTGAAATGACTTCGACCGAAATCATGGAGAAAATCAGGCAGAACAAAGATGCACACATTGCTAACGACCAGCTCAATAATGTGCTTGAAATAGCTGACTTTGTCAAGTTTGCCAACATGCACGCACTCGCCGACGACAATGAGCTATCGTTCCAGAGAGCGGTAAACTTTGTTGAGCAAACCAAACCAGTTCCCATGACCGACGAGACTGACGGAAAGGAGGAAGAGTCAAATGATTAACAACTTTCATTTCATGCATCCCGGGCTATTGTGGCTCCTGCTTTTAATCATACCTCTCACAGTGTGGTATGTGATGAAAAGCTCCAAGAGCGACCCATCGATGCGCATGCCCACCACACAAGCCTTCGACAAAATGCCACGCAGTTGGAAGGAATGGCTGCGACATGTGATGTTTGCTATGGAAATGCTTGCACTGGCTTGCTTGATTATAATTCTGTGCCGCCCACAGTCCAACAATTCGTGGTCTAAGACTGACATAGAAGGCACCGACATTGTGCTTGCCCTCGACGTGAGCGGCAGTATGCTCGCCAAAGATTTCAAGCCTAACCGCCTAGATGCCGCCAAGGATGTTGCAATAAAATTCGTTCAAAACCGCACCAGCGACAATATTGGACTCGTAGTTTTTGCAGGTGAGGCGTTTACTCAAGTGCCCATGACCAACGATATTGCCACTCTGGTGAATTACATCGGCAACATTCAAATTGGCATGCTTGAAGACGGTACCGCTGTGGGCGATGGAATTGCGACTGCTATCAACCGAATCAAGGACGGCAAAGCCAAATCTAAAAGCATCATTCTTCTCACCGACGGCAGCAACAACACTGGTGTAGTGGGACCTTTGACAGCAGCACAAATTGCAGCTAAATATGACATTAAGGTCTATGCTATTGGAGTTGGAACAATGGGCCAAGCGCTATACCCCACATTGGGTATAAACGGACAAATCGAATACACTATGCAAAAGGTGGAAATCGATGAGAAATCACTGCAGCAAATTGCGGCTACAACCGGTGGAAAATACTTCCGTGCTACGAGCAAGAGCACATTGCGAAACATCTTTGCCGAAATCGACAAACTCGAGAAAACACGCATGGACGTGCAACGCCACAGCCAGATGGAAGACAACTATCAGCCCTGGGCCATCGCATTGTTGCTGCTTCTTGCCATGTGTGCCATTATCCGATATACAATATTGAAATCGGTGCCATAGTGCATCTTCATAAGTTAATAAGAATTTATAAAAACGATATACATTCATGTTCAGTTTTGCAAATCCTGAATTTCTTTACCTGCTGATCTTAGTACCTCTAGTAGCAGGACTATATTTCCTAGAAAGGCTTTCCAGGAAGCGCAATCTTGATGCTTTTGGCAAGCAGGAACAAGTGACTCAGCTCATGCCCGACGCTTCGACACGCAAGCATCTTGTGAGAATCATCATCATATTATTGCTCCTCACAACTGTAATTATAATGCTGGCAAGGCCACGAGCCGGAGCCGCCAAGAAATCGACAGGTAATGTCAAGGGTATTGAGGTGGTGATTGCAATGGATGTGTCCAACTCTATGGACGCAAGCTCAACAAGCGACCCACAAGGAATGTCAAGAATCAGACGTGCCAAGATGATTATGGAAAAACTCATCGACAGGCTCCGAAACGACAAGGTAGCATTGGTCGTCTTTGCCGGCAAAGCCTATATGCAGATGCCCATGACTATTGACGGACAAAGCGCCAAAATATTCCTCGACGGAATAAAGACCAGCATGGTGCCAACTCAGGGAACAGCTATTGGCTCAGCCATCGACTTGTCGATGATGGCTTTCTCACACGACAGCAAGGCCGGAAAGGCGATTATATTAATAACTGATGGAGAGAACTTTGAGGACGATGCAAGTGGTGCAGCCAAGAAGGCTCGAAAGAACGACATTCAAGTCAATGTAATTGGTGTAGGTACCAAAGAGGGTGCTCCCATCCCTTCGGGCGACGGCGGATTTATGACAGATGACGAAGGAAAAACCATTATCACATGCCTCAACGAAGACGGCGCTAAGGAAATTGCAAATGCTGGAAAAGGCATCTATGTCAATGGCGATGCAACCGACGCGGTTGACGTTCTCGATGAGACTCTCCAGAAACATGGCACGAGCAATCTTGCCCAAGCCACATTCACTAAAAACGACGAACAATTTCCAGTATTTGCTTGGATTGCTCTATTTCTTCTCATCGCCAACGTGATTCTGCTCAATAACAAGAACCCATGGCTTGCTAAACATGACTTTTTCAAACTCAAGGCTAAAAAACAAGATGAATAATAGGAACGTCATTATATTGATTCTCGCGCTATTCCTCACTTCTACAGCTGTATCTTTCACCAGTTGCAGCAAGGACGAAGTGCAATTTAACGAGTCTAACAAAGACGAGCGAAATCACATCAGGAAAGGCAACAGCCTTTATGAGGACGGCAACTATGCCGATGCCGAGGTAGAGTATGGGAAAGCGCTTGAAGCTAATCCAAACTCAGCAAAAGCGGCCTACAACATGGCAATGGCTATCATTCGTCAAGTGCCGCCGGGCGACACAACAGGCATAATCACACGAGCTGACTCATTGTTAAGTTTTGCTGCACAAGTAACCCCCGACAAGAACCTCAAGTCGATGGCATTCTACAACCGAGGAAACATAGCTTATTCGTGTCAGAACTACGCTGGTGCTATCGAGTGCTACAAGCAGGCACTAAGATTTGTACCAAATGATGAAGACGCACGATACAACCTGCGTATGGCTCAACTCAAGCTTAAAGATCAGCAAGATCAACGAGACAAGAATCAAGATAAAGACCAAGACCAAAATCAAGATCAGAACAAAGATCAGAATCAGGATCAAAAACAAGATCAAGACAAAAAAGACCAAGACAAAAAAGACCAAGACAACCAGCAACAAGACAAGCAAAATCAAGGTCAAGGGCAGCAACAGCAAGCTAATGCCACCAAGATGGACGAGCGAAGCATGCAACAAGTGCTCAAAACTATGCAAGACAAGGAGAAAGCCACTCAGCAGAAGATGTACCAGATGCAAGAGCGGCAGCAACGAGGCGAGAGACAAGCAACTCGCAACAAGTGGTAAGCAACCATTTTTTACATCAAATGCCATGTTGTAGGTTATAACACTAACAATTGACAGTTTATTTTAGAACATATTATATGAATAACATAAGAGTAAGATACTTGCTTACGATTTCTCTGCTTCTTTTGGGGTTAATGGGACAAGCTGCCACTTTCAAAGTTAAAGCTCCCACCAAGGTTAGCGTAGGAGGAAAATTCAAGGTAGAATTCATTCTTGAGGGAGCCGAGGGCAGCAATCCTTCAATTCCCGATTTAGATGGGGCAAAACTATTGTATGGACCTACGGAGTCTTCAAGCATGTATACATCCATAAGTAATGGACACATGTCGAGTAGTTACTCAACGATTTACTCTATGCTGTATGTAGCTACAACACCAGGAAAATACACTTTGGGGTCGGCTTCCATCACAGCAGGAGGGAAGAGACTCACAACGAGGCCAGTAACTATCGAGATTCTTCCTTCGGGAAGCAATGTCACACCAACCTATCCTTCTCAAAGTCCGTCGGGACCACCCAGCCAGCCTCAAATCGGCAATGCTCCTGACCCATTTGATCCCATGACACAATCGGCTGGAGCAGCAATCGGAAATGACTTCTTTGTCAAGATTAGTATGTCTAAAGATGTCGTTTACGAGCAAGAGGCTGTAGTGTGCACTATCAAGTTGTACACCCGTTATCCTGTCACGAGTTTCCACTGCACTCAGCAGCCTTCGTTCAACGGCTTCCTTATCGAGGAATTACCCGTGAGCAACAACTACACCTCAATAGAAACTGTCAACGGAAAGAGATATGTCACCGCCGAACTCAAAAAGTGTATACTCTATCCACAAGAGTCCGGGACATTGACAATCACTTCGGGTAATTTCGACGTTCAGCTTATACAGAGAGATGTTTATGGCACTATTTTCGGGCAGATTTCTCAACCTGTGCCCATCAACATCAAGGTGTCGAGCAATTCGGCAAGCGTAAACATTCGTCCTCTTCCAAGCCCCAAACCAGCAAACTTCAGTGGAGCTGTGGGCGAATTCTCGGTTTTGACACGCATTAATCCCAAGACATTTAAGACCTATGCTCCAGCAACATATAGTATCATCGTAAGCGGCACTGGCAATTTGAAGTATATCCAAAATCCAATTGTCAATATGCCTAAGGAGTTTGACACCTACGATCCACAAAACAAAATCAATATGTCGCCAAGTGGGGACAATGTGAGTGGAAATGTCACTTTCGATTATATGTTTATTCCGCAGTTTGAGGGTGACTTCAAAATTCCAGATTCCTATTTTGTATATTTCAACACAGCAACACAGCAATATGACAGCATCAAGGTGGATGGCTACAACCTGAAAGTGGCAAAAGGCGAGGGTAAGCCATCGGAGCATTACAAGCTGCGAAACATGGATATCCGCGACATTAATAAAGAGAAAGCCAACTTGTCGAAATCGCAGTCCTTCTTCATCAATAGCTTAGGATACTGGTTGCTGGCTCTATTAGCCCTAATTCTCACAGTTGGAGGCTTGATTGCCTACAACAAGATTGAGAAAACTCACGCCAACACTCGACTCATGCGCACACGTCGTGCCAGCAAACTGGCTCAGCGACGCCTTAAGACGGCACGCAAGCTCATGGAGAATAACGACCGAAATGGATTCTACACAGAGACTCTCACTGCACTGTGGGGATATTTGAGCGACAAGCTGAGCATACCTGTTTCGGAACTCAGCAAGGAGAATATTGCCTCCGAAATGGACGCATACGGCTTTGAACAGAAACATATCGATGACACTATGCGCATGCTCGAGACTTGCGAGTTTGCGCAGTATGCCCCTGAGCTTGAGGGCGGCAATATGTCACAGGTCTATGATGACAGTGCCTTACTCATCGACACCCTTGAGAAAGTTAAACGCAAAAAAGACACCTCGACTCCCGATAATACAATGCGAGCAATAACAATAATAACAACTCTCACCATCTCTATCTCGGCGATGGCCGCCTCTACCGACTTTGTTGAACAAGGCAACAAAGCCTATGAAGGCAAGCGATATAAAGAGGCTGTTGAGCTTTATCAGCGTGCAACAAGCAACGGAGTCTCTTCACAACTATATTACAACATGGGCAATGCCTACTACCGACTCAACGACCGCGCCAACGCCGTATTAAGCTATGAACGCGCTCTAAAGCTTGACCCGGGTAACAGTGACGCACGTTTCAATCTTGAGTTTCTAAGAGAGAAATCTCAGCTCATTGACGATAGTGGCACCAACTATTTTTCCAACCTCATTGGAGACTGGGTGGCTCATGCTTCAAGCAACACATGGGCAACCATGGGGCTCATCGCATTCATTCTATTGCTGGCTGGCATAGTGTGCTACCGCATTGCCGACAGTGTGATGTTGCAGAAAGTGGGATTCTTTGGCGCTATAGCTATGGCTGTCATCACCATTATTGCTGTGAGTTGTGCCATATACATGTACAACAGATGCACCAGCAATGACTATGCCGTAATAATGGTCGACAAGAGTCCAGTGAACAAAACACCACGTTCCACCGACAAAGATGTGGCCTTCTCTCTCACCAACGGAGTAAAAGTGGAAATCACAGACTCTATTGCCGAGAAAGGCTCTAACGGTAAGTGGTATAAAATCGAAACAGCCGACAGCCGAACAGGTTGGATGAAAAAAGACAACTTCGAAAGAATTTAAGCAGAACGCTGACATCATTGTCAACACCTTTAATTCCTTTATTTTATGGAAACACTTCAACAATTTGACGCCGGCATCTTCACAGCCATAAATGGCATACATGGGGCCTACTTCGACAGCTTCATGTGGGTTGTGACAAAAATAGGAACATGGATACCCATGATTCTTATGCTGCTTTATCTGCTATACTTCAAGAAAGGCTGGCGACGCACCATAACCATGGTTTTAGCCATTGGAATAGTTGTTCTTATCGCCGATCAAGTATCGGCAGGCATTATAAAGCCACTGGTAGAAAGGGCAAGACCATCACACAATCCCGACCTTGAATCTACCATACACATTGTTAATGGATATCGGGGAGGGGATTTCGGCTTCGTTTCGAGCCATGCCGCCAACTGTTTTGGCATAGCATTGTTCCTTGCCATGGTTTTCAAAAATCGTGCTTTCACATGGACCATGGTTGTGTGGGCAGCGCTCATGTGCTACAGCCGCATCTACCTTGGAGTCCATTATCCAGGTGACATATTCTGTGGGTCAATCCTAGGATTTCTTGCTGCCTGGATTGTTTACCGACTGCTTTTATGGTTTTCAAAACGCCATCCATTGTGGGGGAACATCGAGTTCAGCTATGGTGAGAGCCGACAGATGATTTATGCCGCTGTTATTAACATAACGTTGTTAGCAGTATGGGCAGTTTTCATTACTACGAACTAAAGAATTTTAAAAAATTATTTTCCTGTTTAATAAAAAAACACTATCTTTATAGCATATTTCTAAATCATATCTTTTTAAAAACTATATTATCATGCCCAAGACCATTACTTTTAATGAGCTCAGACGCATCAAAGCCAGTCTGCCCGAAGGCTCTACACACGTGATTGCCGAGAAGTTGAACCTCAGTGTTCAAACAGTGAGAAACTACTTTGGAGGGTCTAATTACGACTTCGGCATACACATGGGCGTTCACATCGAGCCAGGTCCCGACGGTGGCATTGTGGTCCTCGATGACCCAACAATTCTCGATATGGCTCTTGAAATCCTTGACAATCAAAAGTTCAAGGAAAAAGTCTAGCTCCTTTTCTGGAACAGCGTAAAACGACATGGGATCCCCACCCGCAAGTGACGATTCCATGTTTTTTTGTGCTAATTTGAATGATTACGGTTGCTGCACGCCTTTCATTGAGAGGGCAATGCGCTTGCGTTCGAGGTCGATGCTCACAACTCGCACTCTAACGTGCTGGTTGAGTTTAACGGCCTTTGCCGGGTTTTCCACACGCTTGTCGCTCAGCTGCGACACGTGAACGAGGCCTTCTTTGTGAACACCCACATCAACAAATGCGCCAAACTGTGTTATATTTGTCACAATGCCGGGTAATTCCATTCCGGGCTTGAGGTCTGTGATTTCGTGAACACTATCGTCAAATTCCATTGCCTTCACCTCGCTGCGCGGGTCACGTCCTGGTTTCTCGAGCTCTTTCATTATGTCAATGAGCGTCAACTCTCCCACTTCGCGCGAGATGTATCGCTTAATGTCAATTTTGTTGCGTTTCTCAGGATTCTTGATAAGCTCGGCAACTGTGCATCCGCAGTCTCTCGCCATCTTAGTTACCAGATCGTAGCGTTCGGGGTGTACCGCACTGTTGTCGAGAGGGTTATCGCTCTCGGGCACACGCAAGAAGCCTGCTGCCTGAGTGAAGGTTTTCGGACCAAGTTTAGGCACCTTAAGCAAGTCTTGACGGCTCTTGAAGTCGCCATTTTCGGCACGATAGTTCACTATGTTCTGCGCCAACGTGGGTCCAAGTCCCGAGACATAGGTAAGCAACTCCTTACTAGCGGTGTTGAGGTTCACACCCACACTATTCACACAACTCTCAACGGTATAATTCAAAGCCTCTTTGAGCTTAGTCTGGTCCACATCGTGCTGGTACTGCCCCACCCCTATCGACTTGGGGTCAATTTTCACCAACTCGGCAAGTGGGTCGAGCAGTCGGCGCCCTATCGACACCGCACCTCGAACCGTTACATCCTTGTCGGGGAACTCATCGCGGGCAATCTTACTGGCACTGTAGATTGAAGCACCATTTTCGCTAACCACAAACACGTTTATGTCACGATGATAACGAATGCGCTTGAGGAATTTCTCGGTCTCGCGACTTGCTGTGCCGTTGCCCAAGGCTATGGCATCAATTTTATAGGTCTCCACAAGGTTGTGAATCTTCTTGGTTGCACCCTCGATGTCATAATTTGGCGCTGTGGGATAAATCACATCGTTATGCAAGAGGTTACCGTTCTCGTCTAGACACACAACCTTGCATCCAGTTCGGAATCCTGGGTCGACGGCAAGAATGCGTTTGTGTCCCAACGGGGGCGCAAAGAGGAGCTGACGCACATTTTGGGCAAACATGTCAATTGCCTCGGCATCGGCACGCTCCTTGGAGATAGCTGCAAACTCATTTTCAATCGAAGGCTTTATTAATCGGTCAAAGCTGTCCTCGGCGGCTTCCTCCACTAACTGAGACGTTTCGCCTTTACCTTTCACCACAATGCGGCACACATTGTCGACTGCACGGTCACCGTTGATATCAATGCTCACCTTGAGAAATCCCTCCTTCTCACCACGGCGAATAGCAAGCAGTTGGTGAGACGAAATGCGTTTTAACGGCTTGGAGAAATCGTAATAGAACTCGTAGTTTCGTCCCTCTATCTCCTTGCCTTTTACCACACTGCAGTTGAGAATGGCATCGTAACGGAATGATCGCCGCACACTGTTGCGCACCGTTTGGTTCTCGCTCACCCACTCGGCAATGATATCGAGAGCTCCATCGATAGCCTCGTCGGCATCAGGTACCTTATCACCATCAACAAATCGCGATGCCATCGATGTCACATCGCCGCCCTTTTGCGCCATGATCATCTTAGCCAGCGGCTCAAGCCCCTTCTCCCGTGCCACTTGTGCACGAGTGCGTCGCTTGGGCTTATAAGGCAGATAAATGTCCTCGAGTTCAGTGGCATCCCAGCAGTTGAGGATACGGTTAGAGAGCTCGTCTGTGAGTTTCTCTTGCGCCTCTATGGTTTTCAGAATCGTGGATTTGCGCTTTTGCAACTCGTCATAGTAAGCCATTCGGGCATCAATTGACTGAATTTGCGTCTCGTCAAGGTTGCCCGTCTGTTCCTTGCGATAACGGCTGATGAAAGGTATAGAGTTATCGTCACGAAGCAGGCTCACGGTGCTTGACACCTGGTTTATTGGAATATTGAGCTCTTGCGATATTAGTGTTGAAATCTTGTCGGCCATCATTATTAAAACTTATTACTAGTTAATCCTATTTCCATACTCATCAACTATACATTCACCTCGCTTCTTGAGGGTGATAAGAGTAATCTCGGGATAGGCGCTTCCTAATCGTGCTGGTATGCCTACCATACCAAGGCCTATGTTCACGTAAAGTTTGTGATCTCCTTCAGTATACAGGCCACCCCAGTAGTGATATTGCAGGCACGCTGGAGAGAATTTGTGCCCGAACAGCGTGATCATGCATTGCATGGCATGAGTGTGTCCCACTAGCATCAGGTCGACCTTGTCCACTAGTCGCAACATGGTGACTCGTTTCTGATAGGCGCGGTCAATTTTCCACTCATCAGGAGAGTGCTGCAACAGAACGATAAAACGTTTTGCAGTATCGTAGTCGACATAGGCGGAGTCAAGGTTTCCATACTTTGGAAAAGGCCACCCCATAAAACACTTGGTTCCCACTACGGCAATTTCGCTGGTGTCACGGCGTAAGATAACATGGTCGTTAACAAGAACTTTCCAACCCATCTGTTCTTGCAAGGAGATGAGTTTATCCAAGTCGCACTTGCGCTTTGCATCACTTGACCAATAGCTATAATGGCCATCATCATGGTTGCCAAGCACCGAAACCACTCCGTCGTGAGCATGAAGTCTAGAGAGCACACGCTTAAACGGTAGAGCCTCGCCCGACCTGCGGCTCACAAGGTCGCCAGTAAAACAAATCATGTCGGCACCCAGCGAGTTAATACTGTCAACACATTGTGCCATGAATGTAGTATCACTACTATATGTACCAAGATGGGTGTCGCTGAACTGGGCTATGCGGTAACCATCAAACTCCTCAGGCAGATTCTCAAATTCGAGCTCAACTCGCTCAACTTTTACTTTGTAAGGTGTATAGAAAAGACCGCTGAGCATGAACAAAAAAGCAAGCACTCCCACCACGGTAGCACAGATTCCACCCCACTTGCGAACTCGTGCCCCGCATTTCTTGCGGTGAGTGGGCACCCATACTATTGCCGCCAAATAGCGTGGCACATAAAAAGCATAGTAAATGAAGATTGCCCACATCATAAACAGAAATGTGGAGTCGTCACATTCCTTGTGCGGTATTGCTATCACTGCCACAAGAAGTCCCAGCAGCACCAGCGTAAGCACCGCATGAGCACCGCTTTTGAGCCTTGGCCACCGCTTATTTTTACGGAAAAAGCGATAGAGCCACAGGTCGAGAGCCAAGTTCACGACCAGCAGCGCAATCAACGGTATCCATTGTATTGTCATAGAAGTGTTGTCACATTAATTTAGCCCTTTACTTCGAGTTGATTTGTAAGTGGGTTACTGTACATTTGTAGCATGTACTTGAACATATAGCTTCGGTCGCTGTCGCTCACTTGAATGTCGGTAATCTTGTCGAGCTGGCTGTTTAGGTAGTCGTTGAAAATCTTAGCCTCTTCGGCAGTGTAATGCTCGGCGAAGTCATTGTTCTCGAACAGCATGTCATGAGCCATGTAGTTGGTCTTGAAGATTTTGTAGTTGGCATGAATCTCATGGTCGATGATGTTGCAGATGCGCTGCACGGTAAGAAGGCGGTCGAGGTCGGCAGGAATCTTGTCCAGCTTGTCGTTGATGCACGGAGCGAACGAGTAGTGAATCTGCCCCTTGAACTCGGCGATTCCTGTCTTCATGCTGATGAGGTCGTCTTCCTGGGTCTTCTTGAAGTTGGGGTTCTT
>JAFZAC010000036.1 GCA_017548365.1 Muribaculaceae bacterium | reverse complement strand
TCGCCATTCAGGAAAAAGGCGTGGAGATTCTTTACAAGTGCATGGCCGAACTCCATGACGACCCCTCAACCTATGACATCCTTAAGGCCTACCTCGCCGACGAGGAAGAAGACCTCTACTGGTCGCAGGGACAGCTTGAACTCATCGAGAAAATTGGTGCTCAGAACTGGTTTTTCACACAACTCTAAATTATAAAACTATGGAAGCAAAAGAACAAGTGCTAGAAGTCATGCGCAAGGCCGGGGTGCCTTTGAACGCAGGCAAAGTGGCTGAATTGTCGGGCCTCGATCGCAAGGTCGTTGACAAGGCTTTTGCCGAGTTGAAGAAAGAGGGTGCTATCGTGTCGCCCGTCCGCTGCAAGTGGGAACCGGCAAAATAATTTGCCCATCGACTTTTTGTCTACTATAGTATTGACTCCATAATTTTGCGAGAACAAAATCGCAGAATTATGGAGTTAAATTTTAATAGTTTAGAGACTATCGCAAACTTGAATGCTTCGGCAGCGTTCCAAGTGGATAGTAGAAAAATGTTCAAGATGGAAGCTGTATATTTAGGCGCCTTAAAATACAAGAATCCGCCATTCACATGGAGGATTCTTTGCTGAAGTCAAACAAATAAAAACGAGATTTAAAACAATTTTCAATTAAGTTTTCACAGTATCAGATAAGGGTGTTTCTTTTTCAAGCAAAGAGCGATGCCTGATAGTAGTGGCTGGGGCTGGCAGTGAGACGTGCGGGCTGACTTGCTCGGCTTGCGAGTGCCATGTTCATAGTCCAACCTTGTGTCATGTTGCGTATGCTCAGGCGTGCCAAGCCCATGAATTTGCCTGCAATAGAGCATGTGAAACGCACTACGTCGTTGATATTTGCGAAATTGCTCTTGCTCACGCTTGCCATTATCTTGCCTCCCACTTCGAGAGTGGCGAAAATCTGGTCGCTGGTCGATAAACTAGTTGCTGTGTAGTTCATAATTTTGTCCTCCATGTTTTTTTTACAGTGCAAAATTACGCTTATGTTGTGCCAAAATACTGCCCAGATACCAAAAGTTATATTAAATTACTGCTTTTTTTAGTAAAATCACTATTTACATTCCACGAAAACTCTCCTAGCTGTGGGCAAATATGAAAAATTGTATTTATCTTTGACATCAGAAAAATAAGAGAAAGATTATGAAAAGCAGAGTAACCAAACTTTTTGGAATTGAGTACCCCATCATCGCCGGTGGTATGGTGTGGTGTAGTGGTTGGAAGTTGGCGTCGGCAGTGAGCAACGCCGGTGGTCTTGGACTGATAGGCGCCGGGTCGATGACTCCCGAGGTGCTGCGTGAGCACATCGTACAGTGCCGTGAAGCGATCGATGTTGACAGCGAGCGCAAACCCTTTGGAGTCAACGTGCCATTGATGAAGCCTAATGTCGACGAGATAATGCAAATCATAGCCGAGGAACATGTGCCAGTGGTGTTCACCAGTGCCGGCAGCCCTAAGAAATGGACGTCGTGGTTGCACGAGCACGGCATCAAAGTTGCCCATGTTGTGTCATCATCGATATTTGCTCGCAAGTGTGAGGAGGCTGGCGTGGATGCTGTAGTGGCCGAGGGTTTTGAAGCTGGCGGCCACAACGGCAAGGAGGAGACGACAACGATGTGCCTTATCCCCGCTGCTCGCAAAGCAACATCGTTACCGTTGATAGCGGCTGGCGGAATCACTAGTGGTGAGGCGATACTTGCCACACAGGTGCTGGGTGCCGAGGGTGTGCAAATAGGGACCCTGTTTGCTCTCACTCAGGAGAGTGGCGCTCATGAAGCCTTCAAGCGCCGCTGCCTTGACTTGAACGAGGGTGATACCAAATTGCTACTTCGCAAACTTTCTCCTACCCGCCTAGTGAAAGGCAGCTTTTACGACGCTATAGAGGAGGCCGAAAACCGTGGTGCCAGCTCCGAGGAATTGTTGGATATAATAGGAATAGGAAAGACCAAGGTGGGCATCTTCGACGGCGATCTTGAGAATGGAGAGCTTGAAATAGGTCAAGGTGCGTCACTTCTCAAAGGCAACGATATAGAACCTGTAGGCATCGTAATGCAGCGTTTGGTGCTTGAGTATGAGCAAGCCCTGGCTAGCTTGGGCGCATATTAGGGTAAGATAAATTTCAAAAATTAGAGGGTATTCCCGAACAATAAAAAACAACTGAATTTTCTGAAAGGTCATTGACCAGAATTCTCAGAAAATTCAGTTGTTATTATAACTGACCGTTTTTTTATCTAATTGGCGGAGCTATTTGGTCGTTTGATTTCACTTGTTTATTTTTCCCTTTTTCTTCTTTCACTGGCCAACGGTCGTGATTGAGGGGAATAGTGTAATAGAGCGAGATTCCAAAAGCCCAGTTCCCATTGCGTGTGCCGTATCCGGGGATGTACCAAGGCTTGCCGTTTTCGTTCTTCTTTTCCTTGAAGATTCCGTGGAATTTCACTTCCCATCCAAGTGACCAGTTTCCTGCGATGCCCACTTTAAGTCCTGCAAGGAATTCCCCCCATAGGGCAGTGGAGCTCACTCCCTTCATCTCGTAGCTATTGCCATATTCACCCCAGTAGGGATTGTCAATGTTGACGTTGGTGATGTCATATTTGAAGGCGCTGAATCCGAGCCTTGCACCCGCATAGAGCTGATAGCGCGGCTCGTTCTTGAACAGGAAATTGTAGTTGGCTCCCAGCTTGAAGTAAGGCGAGAGTTTGCCGGTATAGGTGAAGTTCATGTCTTGCGGAGTGTCTTTGGCTCGTCCTAGTCCCATTACCAGGACAGGCTGAAATCGGTTCCACATGTTAAGCGTTGCGTTCAGGTCTACAGAAGTGTATTTCTGTCCGAATGCAGTCATGAGTAGGTCTCCGAAGTTCAACCCCAATGAAAACTCTGTGAGTTTGGGGTAATGAGGATAAATTTTTGCAAGTGAGTCTTTTCTTTCCTGCGCTCTTGCTTGTGCGGTGTCGCCCGAAAGGTACTCGTTGATAATTTTCTCTGGTGTTCCTTTGGGCGGAGTTAATGTCTTGTTGGTATTGGGCTTTACCGGCGTGACTTTGCGCTGCTGTTCTTGTGCCACAGCAGTGATTGCGATCAAAGTAGCCATGAGGCATGCAACAATAGTATATAGTCTTTTTGTCCTCATCGCATATAGATGTTTATTGTTACTACATCGCTATTGGTAATCATTGGATCGGGTATTCTCACCGAGTCTATAGCATTGTAGGTGTGCTCCCAAGATGTGATTTTGAAGTTGTACATCGCTCCGCATTCTCTTGACTCAAAGTAGGGGATTATGTCGTAGTTGAAAGTGAGAGTATCGTTCTCGATGCCTTCAGTATTGTAGTTGAGCACATACTGGCAAGAGGTCTGGGTGATGCGCAGCGGCAGATAGACCTGGTTTGCGTTTGTGTTGTTGATGATTGTGCTGTCGTTGGGAGCTCCTATGCCGTAAACCGTGAGATTAGAGATGGTGACTTTTTTGTCATTATTGAAAAAAGCCGCCAAAGGAATACCGGTGCTGTTCCCCATGCAGTTGTCGTTGTTGCATGAGACCATAGCCACAAGAGCCATCACCGTTGCACAAGCGCAATATTTTATCTTGCTGGTCATAAACTCTTATTTGATTTCCTCTTCTATCTCATAGTGGTTGCGACCTGCCGAGTTGCGTGCAATTAGCTCTCCCAGGAATCCCGTGAGGAAAAGCTGCGTTCCCAGTATCATGCAGGTAAGTGCGAGATAGAAATAGGGCGAATCGGTAACGAGAATGTAGTGATTTCCTGCATGCATATTGTAGAGCTTGATGACTCCCACAGCAATCACGGCAATAAGTCCAATGAAGAACATGAGGCTGCCCAGCAGTCCGAAGAAATGCATTGGCTTAACACCAAATTTAGATTGGAACCACAGAGTCATCAAGTCGAGATAGCCGTTAACGAAACGGTCCAAACCGAATTTCGACTTGCCATACTTGCGTGCCTGGTGTTGCACAACTTTCTCGCCAATCTTGTCGTAACCGGCATTCTTTGCCAGATAAGGGATGTAGCGGTGCATATCGCCATATACCTCAATGTGTTTAACCACATCGAGTCGATAAGCTTTAAGGCCGCAGTTAAAGTCATGTAGATTCTTGATGCCGCTCACTTTGCGTGCAGTTGCATTGAATAGCTTGGTGGGAATGGTCTTAGACAATGGGTCGTAGCGCTTCTGTTTCCATCCGCTCACCAGGTCATATCCGTCTTCGGTAATCATGCGGTAGAGTTCTGGAATCTCATCGGGTGAGTCTTGTAAGTCGGCATCCATAGTGATTACCACATCGCCTTGCACTCGTTCAAATCCCGTGTATAGTGCTGGCGACTTGCCATAGTTGCGTCTGAAGCACACCCCCTTAATGCATGGGTTCTTCTCGCTGAGCTCCTTTATTACGCTCCAGGAGTTGTCGGTGCTGCCGTCGTTAATCATCAGCACTTCGTAGGTGAAGTTGTGTTCTTTCATCACCCTCTCTATCCATGCTGCTAACTCGGGCAGTGACTCTGCCTCATTATAAAGTGGTACTACAACCGAAATGTCCATATCTTAATATTTTAATGTGTGTGTAAATTATTTTTTTTTCAAATTGGTTTTTCCGGCAAAAAAGGCTGTCACGGCGCTGCCTATGCACCCCAGGCTGGTGGTAAGCCAGAACATTTGCATACAGTAATCGATGGGAGTGGGAAGCAAATTGTTTTTCACCATTTTCTCCATCACATCGACAACTTCTTGCATCTGCTTGACGGGTTGCTCCTTATAAAGGTCGATAAATAACTGCGCCTGCTCATAAAGGAAATCGGGCCTGAAGAGGGTGATAACACCATAGGTGATTAGGCCACAGATCAAAGCTCCGCCAATGGTTGTGAAGATGCCCAGAGTCCATAGCTCGCTATAGATGGCAAAGCCATCGCTTTCGATAAACCGTTTGCGCTGAAAGCGGTAAATGACTATTGGCGCCACAATAGCCACAAGCAATGTGACGTAGGCCAGAGGCTGTATTTTGTCGAAATACAGTTGTGACATCGAAGCCGCAAGCAGCAAGGCTCCGAAAGGCACGCCCAGCTCGGCGCTTTTGACAAATACATTTTTATTACTTTCCATTATCTTGTTTTGAAAGGCGCATAATTGCTTCCAAACTGCAAAGGTAGTAAATAGTTTTTAGTTTTTAGTGGTTGGTTGTGAGTTTTTAGTTTTTTATTCTATTTGAGCATGTCGAGGAACTGGTCCTCGTTAATGATGTCGATGCCGAGTTTTTGCGCTTTCTCGAGTTTGGCTGGTCCCATATTGTCGCCGGCGAGGATAAACGATGTCGCCTTGCTGATGCTGCTCACGTTCTTGCCGCCGTTTTGCTCAATCATTGCCTTGTACTCCTCGCGCGAGTGATGCTGGAAGACGCCGCTAATCACTATTTTCTTGCCTTCGAGTTTGGTGGTGCGGCTTGCTAGTTCTTGCTCGCTGAGAGCCATTTGTAACCCAGCCCATCGTAGCCTTTCCACAATGTCGCGGTTGCTTTCGACGGCAAAATATTCCACGATGCTTTGGGCTATTTTAGGACCGATTTCGGGTATGGCGGCAAGCTCTTCAGCGCTCATGGACATGAGTTGGTCTATGTTGTGGACGTTGCGAGCCAGAACCTTGGCTATGGTCTCACCCACAAACTGGATGGAAAGCGCATAAATTACCCTTTCAAAAGGAACCTGTCGCGACTGCTCTATGCCGCGCATGATGCGCTGAGCACTCTTGAGCTGGAAGCGGTCAAGACCTACGAGTCGTTCAACAGTGAGGTCATAGAGGTCGGCGATATTGTTCACCAGTCCGCTCTCGTGCAGCTGTGCTGCTACTTCCTCACCTATGCCGTCAATGTTCATGGCATGGCGAGCCACGAAGTGCTCGATGCGTCCCGTGATTTGAGGCTTGCATTCCCATTTGTTGGGGCACACCCATGCTGCTTCGCCCTCGACACGTTGCAGAGCTGTGCTGCACACTGGGCAATGTGTCACAAACTTTAATGGCTCGGCACCAGGCTCGCGCTGCTTGGTGTCGACACCCACAATCTTGGGAATTATTTCTCCGCCTTTCTCTACATAGACCATGTCGCCGTCATGGATGTCGAGCTGACGTATTATGTCCTCGTTGTGAAGTGAGGCGCGCTTGACAATTGTGCCGCTCAACAATACTGGCTCAAGATTGGCGACAGGGGTTATGACGCCTGTTCTTCCCACCTCAAAGCTCACTGATTTGAGTTTGGTGCACTCTCGCTCAGGGGCAAACTTGTAGGCTATTGCCCATCGAGGCGACTTGGCTGTGGCGCCTAGATTAAGCCATTGGCGAAGAGAGTTTAGCTTGAATACGAGACCGTCGGTGGCTACTGGCAGTGTCTTGCGGTCTTTGTCCCAGCGAGCAATGAAATCGGCAACGGCATCGATCGAATCCAGTACTTCGGTGTGGGCAATCTTGAAGCCCCATGCGCGTGCCGCATCCATGGCCTCGGTGTGGGTTTTGAAAGGCAGGTTATCGCCCAAGAGAAAGTAGAAATAGGCATCTAGGCCGCGTCGGGCCACTTCGGCGCTGTTTTGCAGTTTTAGGGTGCCGGCAGCAGCGTTGCGTGGATTAGCAAAGAGCGGTTCCTCGTTGAATGCACGTTCCTTGTTCAATCGCTCGAAACTCGCCCATGGTAGCATAATCTCACCGCGTACCTCGAATTTTTTTGGACAATCCATGTCCTTAGGCAATTCCAACGGTATGCTGCGTATGGTGATGACGTTGGCGGTGACATCATCGCCGCGCACTCCGTCGCCACGAGTCACTGCACGCACCAAGCGCCCGTTTTCATAGGTCACCGAGATGCTTGTGCCGTCATATTTCATTTCGCCTACAATCTCTACGGGTTCGTTGCCCAAACCCTCTTTTGCACGGCGCAGAAACTCTTGAACCTCTTCGATGCTATAGCTGTTGCCCAGTGACATCATGGGACGCTCATGAAGCACCTGCTTGAAGCCTTGACTCAGGTCGCTGCCCACACGCTGCGTGGGCGATAAGGGGTCGGCCATCTCGGGATGCTTTGCCTCGAGGTCCTGTAACTCACGCAACAAGTGGTCAAACTCCTGATCACTTATAGTGGGTTGGTTGAGTACATAATAGCTATGGTTGTGGCGGTTAAGAGTTTCCCGCAGCTCCACAATTCTCGCTTCCTCGCCCGAGGGCTTTTTTGATGTCTGTTGAGGCTGTTCGGCCTTCTTTTCTATTTCAAAATCGTCAAATAAACTTCGCTGTATCTGCATGGTTCACATACATTTATGCTACTTGAACAATCAAAATCCTATTTGCCGTCAAAAATAGGCATTTTTCTTAAATAACTGTTGCTGTCACCTGGTTCGGTTGAGCTTATCGACATTATCACCTCGTTGATGAGGTCAGCGTTGAATTGCTCGATGTCGGTAAGCTCAATCTTCGAGTCGCTTTTTTTATACCAGGGCTGAGCGTCGAAGTACTGCTGCAGTTCAGAGTCTTCAAAAATATTGCCGTGACGAGCATAAATCTCGGCAAGCATCAGTTCAAGCGCTTCTTTTGGGAAGAGCTTGAGAAGAGCATGGGAGAGCGGCATTACTGCGGTAAATGCCCACTTGCCGTCGATGCCCAGCCAGGGGCATTGCACCTTGGTGAGAGCATTTGTGCCATCTTTGAGACTCGGATAATGGTATACATATTTGTCGTCAAAGGTGGCTTTTGCCTCTACGCCTGTGTCGGTGATTCTTACCCGCCATTTGATAAATGGTAAGACGGCACCGGCGCCACCAGCACCAGGCATATCGCCGTTGCCAGGAGCACCACTGCTCACGCGATCTCCTCCAAACATTATATCAATATTGTTGTTCTCAATCTTGAAAATGTGGAACGCTCCAGGATCGGTGTTAAAGGATTTGCCTTTATAAAAATCTTGCCATATTCCAAACACTGAATTCTCGCCACTAGCAAGCATATAGTTGCCTGCCAAGAGATAGTGGACATAGATAGCCGCCTGTTCTTTGTCGATTCTCTTTGTGTAATAATAAACTTCTACAGGATCGCCTATCGCATTGCGAAAGACAAACACGGTTTCGTCGCCCAGTTTCTCCATTGAGAGCGAGAGTCCCTCTATGTTCTTGATTTCGCAAATGTTAATGCCATCAAAAGCAATAGGATTTGGATGCTGGGCCAGAAACTGATTGATATCAAGCACTTGGCGTTTGTCATAGCGATGTTCTAGCTGTATTGGCACATTCTCGCGAAGCATTTTTTTGATTACTTCGCTTTCTTTGAATGTCGCGCTGTTCAGCGTAAATGTGCCGATGGTTGCTATAAGTATGAAAAATACCCTTTTCATAGAATTTTTTTTACAAAAACAATGTTTTGGTCAAAGCGTTGCCATCACTTGCTTGATAAGGGCGACATTGAATTTTTCTATATCGGTGAGGACTACTGGTTTGCCGCTTTTCTTGTACCAGGGCTGTTGGTTGAAATAATTCTGGTTCTCGGCGCTTTTGAATGTGTCTCCATGGCGGGCATAGATCTCGGCGCGCATCAGCTCGAGGACGTCTTTCGGGAAGAGTTTCAGCATTTCATGAGTAAGTGGTATTACCGAAGCAAAAGCCCACTTTCCGTCTACGCCTTGCCAAGGACATTGCACCTTGGTGAGCACGTTGTCACCTTTGTCTAGGCGAGGACGATGATCTACAAATGTCTCGTCGACAGCCACTTTTGTGTCAAGTCCTTGCTTGGTGGGTTTCACTTGCCACACCATTGGTCCCATGATGGCTCCTGCTCCTCCGCCTCCAGGCATTAAGCCATAATTGGAACTACTTGGGTCGCCATGGCTCACTCTCCCTTCGCCATAGATGATGCCGATGTTTTTAGTTTCAGGGTTAATCTCGAAACGATATATACCAGGGTCGGTATCATATGTGTTGCCCTCATAGAAATCTTGCTTGAATCCAAACACGGCATTGCTTCCACTGGCGAGCTGGTAGTTGCCATCCAGGATATAGTGGAAAAAATGAGTCCAGGTATAGTCGTTTACGTTTTCAAAGTCGATGTGATAGTAGGCTTTTATTGGAGCGCCTTGAGCATTGCGGTAAACAAGCATTTTGTATTGCCCCAGCATCTCAACAGTGACAGTTAGTGCCTCCTGACCTCTCTCTTTCACTTTTCCCCCAGTTATGTCAAGGTCGCGAGTGGCGATGGTCATCTCTGGGTCTATTTGACGATTGCTCTCACATTCAACTTCTATCTGACCACGGTTGTCAGGATTGTATTCACGGTCTTTATAATAGGGGTTGTGCATTGTAGATATCAAGTATAGCCCGTCTGTCCAGAACTGTTGTGTGTCGTCTTTCAGTATTTGGATGGTTTTTAGCACTTGGCGCTTGTCGTTGCGATGTTTCAAGTCGGTTGTCAACCCATCTTTCAGCTTTGATGACAGGCGCTCCTTGTCGCAATAGTTGCGCTGGGCACTGACGCCAATGGCTGTCATTACAAATAGTATTAAAAAGATTCTTTGTTTCATAGTTATGAGGTGTTATTAGTTTATCTTTTGCAAAAATACTCTTTTTTTAGTGTCTTGGCAAATCTTGTCCAATTTTTTTTCAAACAATGCATTGTGTTAAAATAGTTTTGCGCTTTTTTTGTTTTTTTGTTGTTTGATATAATGTGTTGAGTTTGTCGCTATGACAAAAAAGTTGTATCTTTGTGGGTTGATTTATATAGTTGCCGAGTCATTCAAGCGTGTTGATCTTGAAAAAAACATGGTGGGCAATATTTTCGCAGCATTTCGTCATTAAAAGCTGTCATTTCATCCAATAAGTGCTGTAAAATTTGCATTTGGGTGGTAGCTTGTTTTAATTTTGCAATGTGGTTCTTGACCACGGCACACAATTAGACAAAACAACGAATAAAACTTAAAACAGAAGAAAACATTAAAACTAATGAAAAAAATTACTACACTTCTTGTTCTTGTGATATCGATTCTAGTGATGAGCGCTGGCGCTCAGGCTGCAAATTCCTTTGCCTTATGCATGGGATTGTCTAAATGCAACGCCCGCAACTACAAGGATATCGAGGCCGCACAAAACGATGCCATCGATTTCAAGAAGGTGCTCGCCAAGCAAGGATACAAGGCAAGTGTAGTAACCAACAAATATGCGACACGCGCCAACATACTCTCCCGCCTGCGTAACATCGTTGCTGCCACTAAGAGTAAAGATGACCGTATCGTGCTTTTCTTTGCCACTCATGGCTCTGAGAAAGGCTACCTGTTGACCTATGGTGGTGAATTCATTGAGTATCGTGAGATTATCGACATCCTCTCAAAAAGCAAGACAAAACACATCTATATCTTTGTGATGGCATGTTACTCGGGCACTGTCGCCTCTGGATTGACATCCGATCCTAACTGGCAAAACAGTATGGTCAAGAGCGGAATATCGTTCATGGTGTCGTGCCGTCCCGACGAGACATCCAAGAGCATTAACATGTCTCACTGGAAACACTCTGTCTTTGGACAGGCGCTCATCAAGGGGTTACGTGGAATGTCGGACACTAATTCTGACCGAAAAATCACATTGCTTGAACTCTATCAGTATGTGTATCGTGAGGTGGTGGGGCGCATGAACGGCAGCGCCGAGCTAGGAGGCGAGACGCAGCATCCTCAGTTGATTTGTCCGTCAAGTGAACACAATACCGTCTTGGCGCGTTGGTAAAAAACAAAGAGGCTGATTGCCCCCGTGAGCGCAGCCTTGTTAACAAGAAATTATTAATCAAGTCACAATACCTGAGTGACTAAACCGAATAAAAACAATGGATAAGCAAAAAGCAGTAAACAAAGTATCACCTCAAAACAAAAAAAATGACAATACTGCAGCCGTGGCTCTTGGTGCAGGAGCTGCTGTGGCGTCGGTAGTTGGGGCTTCGGTGGGCTCAGTCCTAATCTATGACCATGCCATTGCCAATGACGATGTCGACGAATTGTTTGCCGAACTAGTGCCTGATAACGATAACATTGGCGATGCCGATGTGATTTCTCATCACTCATCAAGCCACATGCATCATCATGTTGGTAGCAATGTCACAGTTATAGAAGACGGCATCATTGGTGGCAGTAATGTGGCAGTAGATCCTAGTGGTCTTGCCAACAATGATCAAATAGACCCTGGAGCCGACAGCAGTTTGGAACCTGTGGGGTGGCAATATATCACCGATGCCGATGGTAACAGGATGCGCGTAATGGTTTTTCAGGATGGACACGGTAATAATGTGGCTTTTGCTGAATCAAGTCCAGGCTCAGGAATCTATGACACCTATATTGATCCTCGCACCGGTGCTGTTGGAGATAATATCTATGATGGCTTTGCCTACAGCGTTGGCGACTTTGAAGATATGCTTCATGACGATGGTGGATATCTAGCGCCAAGGCCCGATGACTATCATTATGCCTATAACGACGATATCCGCAACGACATCATCAATACCGATAACGGCGAGCTTATAGCTGTTGCCGACAGGCCTTCCTCGGGCGGCATGATGGGGGGTGGAATGAGAAACCCCAATATTGTGACCGCGGGAATTGACGAAGAGATAGAAGTAAATGGCATCCTTAGTGAAGAGGATGACGAGCTGGTCGCTCAGATGTTGGGTGATGATGACGATGTGAATAACAACAATGTTGAGATTGTTGACGACAATGATATTCAAGACGTGGCTATTGTGCAAGAAATCTCTGGCGTCAGCGTTGTAGAGGAAGAAGCCAATCCTGTTGTAGGGCATACGCATGTGGCCTATGAGTCGCACCACGGTCATGAGTCACATGATTTTGACCAAGCTCCCGAGATGCACGAAGTTCCTGCCGAGGTTCATGACCCTGCTCATGATTTTGCCGACGCAGCCATGGGGATGGAGGTTGATCATAGTGCTGCCTTCTCGGTCGATGATGCTCCCATAGATGCTTAATTTACTGCTGAATAAAGTTTTAATAATGGATAATAATACAAATAGAAATACTCCTGCTCAACTGAGGCTGACGTGTGCTACATGTGGAGGCCATTTCAGGATAATTACTCCCACAAAGCTAGGTAACTATGCTTTGTTCTGTCCCCATTGCAAGGCTAGAATTAAGCTTAGGATGACACCCAAGACCAAGAATGATGTACTGGTAAAGCCTCGACTGGTTGAGCCTGTGCTGGGGGAACCTCTCAAGGTGAAAGACAAAGTGTATGTCATTAGGCGCAGAGCGATTGTTTTTAGACCCTATAAGGCAATCTGTCCCGACTGCGGCAGTGATATCGCCCTTCTGCCCAAGCAAGCAGGAAAGCTGTTGACTGCAAAATGCAAGAACTGTCAGAGCATGATTCTTTATAAAGCAGTAGAAAACCCTGATAACAATATTCCTCCAGGAAGTGTGATATGAAACTGATAGGATTTTGTTCTGTGAATCGATTATCTGATTCATGGAACAAAACACGATATATACCAAATGAGTAAAAATAATTTATAAAATGAAAAGATACAATATTCTATCAATTGTGATGGCTTTTATGCTGATAGCAGCATGGATGCCAGTAAACTCACAGACCAACAAACCGAGAAGCAGCTCGATGCCCAAGAGCAAAAATGTTCCGTTACCAGCTCAAAAGCCAAAAACGGTTAAACCTGCAGTTCCCGAAAATCCGAATGCACAGGCCGAAGAGCCTCAAGTGGACAAGAATCTATTGAAAGGCCTTCAGAATGGCAAAAATCAGAACAAATCTAAGAGTCTTCTTGACATGATTAAAGAGAAGAATCAGTCAGGAGATCTCTTGGGCGAAAAAGCCGATCCAGTGGCAGATCTCAAGGCAAAAGCCAAAGATGGAGATGCCGATGCAGCTTATGAGCTTGGCATGTATTACTACACTGGAGAAGAGAAAGATTTCAATGAAGCTTTTAAATGGTTCAAAAAAGCTCACAACGGAGGTAACACTCAGGCCACGTTGATGATGGCGACTTGCTATTATTATGGCGATGGCGTTGAAAAAGCCGACCATAACAAGGCGAAAAATCTTTATATGGAAGCTATTCAAAAAGGTGACGAATCGGCATTGGAACTTCTCAATCTTCTTGCCGAAGATGATGAGCCGTTTTTCCTTCAGCTATTGAGTGATATTTATCGCGATGGAGTCATGGATGTAAATGGAAAAACTACTATTGTAGAAGTTGATCGGAATAAGAGTCTTGAATATTTGAAACGTTTAGCCGATAGTGGTAACGTTGATGGACAGATAGCAGTAGCCAAGTTCTATTTTGATCAGGAGTCCCTCACTAAAGATCAGCAGAAAGAGGCCTTGAAATATTTGGGCAAAGCAGTTGATGCTGGAAGTGTTGAGGCGATGCTTTATATGGCCGAGGTGTATGAAAAAGGCTTGGGCGGAGTGAAGAAAGATAAAGCTAAAGCAAGAGAATATACTGAACTTGCTGCTCAGGGAGGCGATATGAACAGCCTTATGAATGTGGCTATGGTTTACTATAACCAACAGCCCCCAACCGAGGAATCACGCAAGAAAGCATTTCATTATTTTGACCTTGCAGCCAATGAAGGCAATCTGAACGCTCTGTATTTCCGTGGTTTGATGCTCTATGATGGTGATGGCGTGGAAATGGATAAAGATGCTGCAATAGGCGTTCTGAAGGATGCTGCCAGCAAAAATCACCGAGAGGCAAAAGCCAAACTGGGTGATATTTATTTGGCTGATAAAGATAAAAAGCGTCAGGACCAGGGTTTGGAATTGATTATTGAGGCTGCAGGTCTTGGAAGTAATCAGGCAAGATGGACTCTTGCCAACTGTTATCGCACGGGCGCCGGCTCGGGAAATGTTGTGCTTCGCGATTATTATAAAGCCGCTCACTGGATGTCGCTAGTGGCACGTGGCTCTCATTCCGAGCAATATGACAGTCTCATGACTGAGCTTAAAGAAAACAAAGATCCCTTCTATGTTTATCTTAAAGGAATGAAAGAATTCAATGGCGAGAATTATAAAGATGCCATCAAGTTCTTTAAAGATGTGAAGAAATCATTACCAGCCGATGGCCAAACTATGGAGGCAGCTTGTTATATGAAAATGAATAATTACAAGCAGGCTGTTTCGCTTCTAGAGGAATACACAGGAGAATACAAGGTGAAAACTGTTGTTGAAGAGAATGGAAAGAAAAAAGAAGTTTACGAAAAATACAAATGCAATCCTGCAGCTTGTTATTACCTTGGTTCAATACTCCTTGAAGGCAAAGACCAAATTCAGAAAGATGAGAAGAAGGCTATGAAATTGCTTGAAACTGCCGCCAAAGAAGGAATTGGCGCTGCTCAATGTATGCTTGGAAACATCTATTTTGATAAAAAAGACAATAATAAAGCTTTTGCCTACTATCAGCAAGCTGAAAAACAATGGGCTTTTGCCGATTATCGTGAGGTGGCAAGTAGACTGGCTCTTGCCTATGAAGATGGCACGTTGAAGCCAATCTTCAAAGAAAACAAGATGGATAAATACATCCGGGATTTAAGAGATATTCCTGAGGATTATAATCCTCTAAAATCCATGCTGGATGAAACAGAGTTTTAATAACTAATAAGAGGTGTTCTATATTTTCTTTCTCACATAGAATGTATAGGACACCTTCTCTTTTTTAGTAATAGAACACTCCTCAATACTTAATATAAAATGGTGAATAAAAACCAGATAAAACGATATCTCCAGTGGGCGGCATGGGTGCTAGTGGCGGCTCTGCTGGTTGTGCTTTATACCAGGAATGACGGCGACAATATGACTGATGATGAGCAATCAAAAATCATGAGTGGGGAAGGCAGCAATGCCGATCTCAACTATGAGTCGGTTGTCTTACCGCGTGGGTTGAGTGACCGAGTGGTAAAATACAAGGGATATACAGCGCATTTCAATAAGGAACTGCATATACCTAATTGTGTAACCTATGAGATTACTGCCAACGAGACTCGTGGTAGACAGGGGAGAAAAGGTCAATTCGAGCGCGACGAGAGTGTGGCTGGTTGTCCAAACTGGTGGGACTACCGAGATTCGGGATATGAGCGAGGACACATGGCTCCCGCAGGCGATATGAAATGGGATGATGAGGCAATGAACGAGACCTTTTACCTGACTAATGTGTGTCCGCAGGATGCATCGTTGAATGGTGGTGTTTGGAACGATATCGAAATGAAGGTCAGGGAATGGGCACGCCGCGACAAGTCACTGTTTGTTGTCACGGGGCCAATTATGGGCAAGAATCCTGAGACTATAGGTCAAGACATGGATATTGCTGTTCCTGAGGCTTTCTTCAAAGTGATTCTATCTCCTTCAACCACTCCCATGAAAGCAATAGGTTTCATTTGCCCAAATCGTCCATGTGGTGGTGTTCTCAGAAGCTATGCGGTAAGTGTTGATGAGGTGGAAGAACGCACAGGCATAAATTTCTTCAACGTGCTTCCCGACGATGTGGAAAATACCATTGAGTCAAGCTGCAACTTCAACCAATGGCTCAACCGTTAGTCGGTGGTGGAATTTGGCACAGTTTTTGTAATTGACAACTTTTGAATCAAAATGTTATTAATTTTAAGGTAGCTTAAATGATGAAAAAGTTAGGAAAATTTGGAATTGTTTGTATGGCGACTATCGCCATGGTCCTGGTTGTTTCATTTTATGTAGATGCCAAGCACAAGAAGTCTAAGCGCAACAACAGCAATGTTGAATGGGTTGATAATAATGCCTCGGGGTTTTATGGGGCTAGAAGCCATTCACAAAACAATAACAAAAAACAAAAAAACAGACACTCGCGGAATAACAGGCACTCACGTGCCGACAATTACTCACGTGCCGACAATTATTCACATGGAGATAATCACTCAAGAGACAATAACCACTCTCAAAGTGCTGGTTACTCAGTTAACACTAGAGCCGAGAGTTCGGTTCTGACCGAGGTTAAAGTAAATTCCAGCTATCGAAATATGACAAAAAAATACACGGCAATGACCGTTAACTACAACACGTCATACCGTGTGCCCAACTGTGTGAGCTACGTTCTCACTAGCGATATGATAGATATCACTAATGGACCGAACGCTGAGATGCGTCGCAACTACAAGTTCTATGCCGACCCATCGGTGAGCGGTTGTCCCGAGTGGTATGAATATAAGGGCAGTGGCTACGACCGTGGTCATATGGCACCAGCCAATGACATGCGTTGGAGCCGGAAATCAATGAGCGACTGTTTCTTGATGACAAACATCTGCCCTCAGGACCATGACCTTAATGGTGGCAGCTGGAACAAACTGGAGCTGAAGGTTCATGACTGGGCAAAGCGATATGGCAAGATAATTGTCGCTACAGGGCCGGTCTTAAATAGCAGCAGCAAGCGCATAGGCAAGAACAACGATATCGTGGTGCCAACTGGATTCTTCAAAGTGGTGTTTGATCCAGTTCGCAATTGCGCCATAGGTTTCCTTTACGACAATCATGAGGGAGGTGGAGGCGTTGAGCGCCATGCTTGCTCGGTCGACGAAGTGGAGCGCATCACCGGGCACGATTTCTTCAGCTCGCTTCCCGACAATGTGGAGCGTCAAGTTGAAAGTTCCTACAACTTCAACCAATGGAATTGAGCGAATTAATCGTGACTAGGAGTCATCAAATTACTTAAAACTCTGTACTCAAACTCTATACTCTATACTAACAGATGGACACAATTTGCGCAGTATCTACTCCCCATGGCATGGGAGGAATAGCGGTAATCAGGGTGAGCGGCGATGAGGCTCTCGACATAGTTCAACGGCGTTGGAAAGGCAAACCATTGAGCGAGATGACGAGCCACACGGCTCACCTTGGGCACATCATTGACTCTCAAGGCGAACTACTCGACGAGGCTGTGCTCACACTCTTCCGAGCACCCAATTCTTTTACTGGCGAGGATGTAGTAGAAATATCTTGCCACGGCTCAATGTGGATCCAGCAGCAGATTGTTGCCACTCTCATCGATGCAGGATGCCGCGCGGCAACAGGCGGTGAATTCACCCAGCGTGCCTTTGCCAATGGTAAGCTCGACCTCTCGCAGGCCGAGGCAATAGCTGACGTGATAGCCTCACAATCACGAGCCTCGCACCATGTGGCAATGAACCAGATGCGTGGCGCCTTCAGCCGCCAACTTAGCACTCTGCGCTCGCAGCTGCTTCAATTTGTGTCGTTAATAGAACTCGAGCTCGATTTCAGCGAGGAAGATGTTACGTTTGCCGACCGTTCGCGATTGACTGCCCTTGCAACTGATATAAAAAACGTGATCGATTCTCTCGCTAACTCCTATCAAGCGGGCAATGCCATCAAGAATGGTCTGCCAGTGGCTATCGTTGGGCCCACCAACGCTGGCAAATCCACTTTGCTCAACACCTTGCTGGGAGATGACCGCGCCCTTGTGAGTGACATCAAGGGCACTACACGCGATGTAATCGAAGATACAATAGTGATGGGTGGCACTTTGCTGCGTTTTATCGATACCGCAGGCATACGCGAGTCGCAAGATGTTATTGAAAGCATGGGCATAGAGCGTTCCTTCAAAAAGATGGAAGAGGCTCGCATTGTGCTATGGATAGTTGACGCAACAGCACCTATCACAGAACTTGAGGCGTTCCATTCTCAAATAAAGGAACATTGTCATGCCAAAGCGGTTATTGCTGTGGTCAATAAAATTGACGTTGGCGAAACTCAAAACATTGTCGACAAGCTAAATACTTTGGATGTCAAGGTTGTTGAAATATCGGCAAGAGAAGGCACTGGTGTAGAGCTTCTGAAGCAAGAAATCATCAATGCTGCCGCCTTGCCACAAGTCAATGACGAAAATGCCGTGATTGTCACCAATTCACGCCATTATCATGCTTTGGTGCGGGCAGGTGAAGCTATCGACCGTACCTTGCAAGGCCTCTCCTCTGGTCTAAGTGGCGACTTTGTGAGCCAAGACATCCGTGAATGTATGCACTATCTGGGCGAGATTACAGGCGAAATCTCAACCGATGATATATTAGGCGAGATTTTCAGCCACTTCTGCATCGGCAAATAGATTCTTAATCACTGGGCTTGGGCATATTTTCCCAAAAAGAACGTAGTTCGGCAATTATGTCGTCGTAGTCCTGCATGGTGAAAGAACCCTTGCCCATAATCATGATAGTATAGTCTATGCCTTTGAATGAGCGGCCCACGCCTGTGTCGCGGAATCCGTTGCGCAGGTAGAAGGCGTGTCGGCGACGGCGCACATCTTGATTTTCGCACACCTGTTCGGGCGATTCCATGTCGAGGATATTGGTGAATTCCTTGTATTTGTCAATTAAACGTGACAATATTTTCTGCCCAACCCCTTTGCCTCTCAAATGCTCAGGCACAGCAAAGTACCAGAACCAGTTGAACGACTTGCGAGGATAGACTATAGTAAAACCTTGTAGCAAATTGCCTTCATAGTAGACGGTGAAGTCAAGTGGCATTCTTTCTACAAGCACCATCAGTTCGTCCCAAGGAATCTGTTCCTCAACAGGGAACGCTGTTTCATAAAGCCGCTTTACCTCATTATTGCCGGTATCAGTTGCTATAATTGGTCTTTCAATCATGATATTTTTTCAGGCTTCCAAACGTGTAGCCCCTCGGCTATTGCCAAAGAGGTTATCAATTCAAGTGTTTCTTTGTCAGGATTATACAAAGTCATAAAATGGTCGTCGCCACTGATGGATATCATCTCTTGGGCATTGTTGAACAACACATTTAGTGATTTGCAATCAAGTACCATTTGTGTCAAAATCTCGGGTGCTGGGTTCTCTAGCCATTTATCTTCATCGACTACGCACACCATCATGTCGTAGTAGCAGTTTAGCTTCAGTAGCACATCGGCGAATTTCTGATTTATAGCATCCACACGAGGTGGTGTGAGGATGTACTTCTCTATCTTGAAATACTGTCCACCAGCATCGGCCGGCACCTGCTTGGGCAAGATGTCGATAATCCAATAAGGCTTTGAAAATAAGTCCTCTATATCAATCATTGTGCATTGACGGCTTTGGGTGTCCAGTTGTTAAAGAATCGCAGCACTTTCTCCTTGTTGTAGCTCTTGCCTTCCTCAAGAAAGCTGGAGTCTTGAATGTGAATAACGTTGCCTTCTGCGTTGAGTACCACAAACACCGGATAGCCAAATCGGCTGGGGTTATTTAAACGTTTGAGCATCGCCTTGTCTCGTGCCTCGTCTTTCGACTCGTGAGGGTTGTAGCTAACGTGTATATAGACGAAATTGTCGTCAACAACCTTGGCGATTTCCTCGTCGGTAGTGATAAAATCGGCAAAACGAAGACACCATGGGCACCAGTTGCCACCAACTTGGCAAATCACAAACTTTCCCTGCTCCGCTGCTTGGGCAAGAGCTTTGTCGATCTGCTCCATAGGGTTGATATCGTCGTTATATACTTTTTTCAGCTGGGCATTGGCCCCAAGCGCCAAGACTGCTATAATAGCGATAATAAAAATTTTCTTCATAATTATATAATATTTAATCTTTAGTATTTTTGAATTTCAGCCTGTAAATGTGTTCTTTTGTAAGCCTGATAACAACCTAAGCTGATTGGTATTGCCGAAAGAATAACATTGACAAAGCACATGGTTATATACATGAATCCTGTCATGCCGTCATGAATAGCGTGATAGGTATATAATAAAAATGCAATGACTAACACGGAATTTACACTCAGGAAAATTGCAAAAGCCTGCTTTCGCCATGACATTTTTCTGCATAGGTGGCGCATTAATCCTCCGACAATAAGATAAATAAGTATAAATGAACATATTGAAACCACAGCTTCAGAGTCAAAGAAGCCACCAAAAACAATAACTATCCAAATAAAAGGATGAAGAAAGAGTGATGCTATCGCTATGATGAGCATTAATGCCAATGACTCAAAAAACGTCTTCATTGTTTTTTTGTTTTGATTTAGTAGATAACGTATGAAAAAAGCACGTTATTCTCCATCGTTTTAGTACTTATTGAAGTTGTATTTGTTTCTTAACTCGTCTTTCTTTTCCTCACTTTGGCTGGTGAAGAATGCTTTCCAGCCAGGGCAGAAGTTGATGTGCCAGCGCCAGAAACGGCCAAGCAGAGACTTGGGGTTCTTGTCGTAATAAGCGCGGAATTTGCAGTTTTCGCAGTTGTGTGCCATAATTTTAATCAATGATTTTAGTGTGTAAAAGTAGTAGAAAAACTTGAAATAGACAAAAAGGCTTTGTCTTTTTTGCTCAAAATGTGAGATTTTGTAATTTTGTGGTCAAAATGCACGTTTTATGGCAATTATTGAGATAACATCATTGGAACACGAAGGGGTGCAAGTATTTGGCACTTTGACCGAAGCTCAATTGCGCAACCGTTTGGAGCCTGACAAAGGGATTTTCATCGCCGAGAGTCCTAAGGTGATTGATGTGGCGCTGCGTGCTGGCTATGAGCCGCTGTCACTGTTGTGCGAGCGCAAGCACATTGAGGGTGACGCCGCCGACATAATTGCACGATGCGGCGAAATACCTGTTTACACTGGCGAGCGCACGCTCCTGGCACAGCTAACAGGCTATGTGCTCACTCGTGGCGTGCTGTGTGCCATGCGAAGGCCGGTACTGCCCAGCGTGGAGCATGTGTGCCTGGACGCCAGTAGGGTAGTAGTGATCGATGGTGTTACCGACACTACAAACATTGGCGCCATTTTCCGCTCGGCAGCAGCTTTGGGAATAGATGCAGTGCTGTTAACCCCCACCTCGTGTGATCCGTTAAACCGACGCGCAGTAAGGGTGTCGATGGGCTCGGTATTCCTGGTGCCATGGACATGGCTTGATGCGCCATTGTCAAGCCTTAATAATCTGGGATTCAAAACGGCAGCAATGGCACTAAGCGATAATTCAATAAGTCTTGACGACCCTGTCCTTGCTGTGGAACCTCGTCTGGCAATAGTGATGGGAACCGAGGGCGATGGATTGCCCCATGAGACCATTGCCAGCGCCGACTATGTAGTTCGCATTCCAATGAGCCACAACGTCGACTCCCTCAATGTAGCAGCCGCCTCGGCAGTGGCATTCTGGGAGCTGCGAAAAAAGGGGTAAAAGGAATATTCTCCACTTCTCACTCTCACCACTTCCTGTAGTCAAAAGCATCCATTATGGCGGTTGGGCGGTGATTCTGGAAGGCACCCAGAGGGTAGTGCCCCTCGGCTTCGGGAGCCCAGTAGAACACGCCTGGGCAGTTGCCGTTGGTGCTGTTCTTGGCGGCATCGATTAGGCGAGTCATGAACGCTTTTCCCTCTTCGGGGCGCTTAGCCTCGTAGCCAGTCTCTACTATCATCACCGGACATTTATATTCCTGCGCCAGAGTGTTGATATTGGCTATTGCGAGCTCTAAAGTTTCGTCCTCGCTCTTGGTATATCCGGCCTCCATGTCCCAATAGGGGTATACACTCACGCCTATCATGTCGAAATGGGCTTTATATTTCTTTAGACCGTTAAAGATGGTGTGATAGCGGTCGATGTCGCAAGCAGCGTCGAGATGCACGATGCAGATGGCTTTTGGGAATACTTTCTTTGCCGCTTTGTAGCCTGTTTCGGTGAGACCGGCGTACTGCTTCATGTTGTCAGGAGTATGTCCCATTGGCCAAAGGAAGCCATTTGTGGTTTCGTTGCCGATTTGAATCCATTTTACATCCACTCCATTGTCCTTCAATAGTTTGAGCGTTTCTGTAGTGTGCATCGCCAATGCACGTTTCATGGCGTCATAGTTATAGTGTTGCCAGCGGGCGGGTATGTATTGCTTGCCTGGGTCGGCCCACCAGTCGCTATAGTGGAAATCGATCATTATCGCCATGTCTTGGGCCTGGGCGCGTTTTGCCATCGCCAGCACGTCGTGCATATCGCAATCACCATACATGGGGTTCACCCACACGCGGAAGCGAGCGGCATTCAGCCCCAACTCACGCATAAGCGTTATGTTGTCGCGCTCCTCGCCAGCATTGTTGTATAGTTTCACACCGAAGCGCTCCAGCGCGCTTGTCCCGCTGATGTCTGCGCCTAACCAGAATTCCTGTGCCGAGACAGAAATCGCCATCCATGCCGTCAGTAAAAAAATAGTAATCTTTTTCATGATAGTATTTGATTTTTACAAAGATACACTTGTTTACTATACAAACCAAACTTTTGGCTTAAATTGTTGAAAAGTTTTTTTTATAAAATTATGGAATAATAAAATCTTTTGCTATTTTTGCCACAAATTATTGCTTTTTTGAGATAATTCAATACTAAACTTTTCATTAACTCTTTAATCATCGTGTTTATGAAGAAATTACTAACTTTTTTCATGATGTCGATCCTTGCCATAGGCATTGGATGGGCCGACGAGACGGTGTTCTACACATTGACACCGACAAATGGCTCCAACAATTCTTATGCTGGTAATTGTGACATCGTTATCGATGGGATTACCTGGAACTTAACCGGTAATTCAACAATGAATCCTTGGCGCATTGGTGGTAAAAACCTTACCAAAGTGGACCGAGACCTCTATTCTAAAACTGCTATGGGCAGTGCGATTTCTAGAATCGAGGTTGAAATTGGGTCTATCACTTGCACCGCACATTCCGCAAAACTGACAGTGGCAAGTGATGCTAATTTTAGTACTGTTTTAGATGAAGTGACACTTTCAACAGTTTCAGCTAACTCAACTCTTGAGTTTGCTCCATCTTCAGGAACTGAGTGGGCAACAGGTGCTTACTACAAGTTCACATTCAATGTTACCTGCGGTAGCAGTAATTCGTATGTAGGTTTTGCTGGTGCTACTTTCTATGCTGAAGAAAGCACTCCATCTGCTGTCTCTACTCCAGTGATTAGCGGCACCACACCATTTGAGGAAAGCACTGAAGTAACAATTACTTGTGAAACAACTGGTGCTGATATTTATTACACCCTCGATGGAAGCGAGCCAACTACTTCAAGCATTCAGTACAGTGCCCCATTCACTATCACCGAGACTACTACTGTAAAGGCGATAGCTGCTCTTGATGGCGAGACAAGTAATGTTGCAACAAAGACATTCACTGCAATCCCAACTATTGCCAGTGTGGCTGAGTTTAATGCTCTTGATTTGAATGCCAATTTCAAGTACACTGCCAGCAACCTTGTTGCGATTGTTGCCAATTCTAGCAATCTCTACGTTCAGGACGGCGAGAAGGGTATGCTGATTTATGGAAGCACAGGTCAAAGCTATCAGCTTGGCGATGTGATTCCTGGTGGCTTCACGGGAACAAGAGCCACTTACAATGGCGCTCCCGAGATGACAAATCCTGCTGGATTTGCTGCATCAGAAGATAACGTTGAAGTTACTCCAATGGAGATTACACCTTCTCAGGTAAACATGGAAAACTTCGCACGTTATGTGATTATCAAGAATGCAGCTTTCAATACCACCGCTAAGACTATCACCGCTAGTGGTGAGACAATCGCTTATCACACTACATTCAACAACAACATCCCGACTGATGGCGCCGCTTACGATGTGATAGGAGTCTGCGGTTACTATAACAATAATCCTCAGTTCTTGCCAATCAGCTTTACTGAAGCTGTAACCACAGGTCCTGACTATTACTTGATTGGCTCGTTCAACGGTTGGACTCAGAAGGATGAGAACTACAAGTTCACAGCTCTTGCCGATGGTAGCTACACATTAAACGGCACTATGGCCGATGACGTGCTCTTCAAGGTTCTTAAGGTTGAGGGCGAGAATATTACTTGGCTTGGTGGCTCGGCTGGTGACTACTTTGCTATAACTAAAGACGTTTGCACCGACATTCCTCTCGTTGATGGCGCGAACTTCAAATTGGAGGTTGGTGGCATCTGCACCTTCACCGTTAGTGCCGACCAGAAGCTCTCGGTAAGCAAAGAGGCACAGCTGTTCCTCGTAGGAACAATGAATGACTGGGAAAAAACCAGCGCTTTGGAAGCTACCGAAGATGGATGGACAATCGAGACTGCTCTTTACGCCGACGACGAGTTCAAGTTTGTTGATGAGTGGGGAAGCTGGTATGGCGGTGGCAACACTATCGCCGAGGCCAACTTAGGCGCACAAATCACTTTGAACAATGGCGGCAACTTCGTGATGGCTGTTGATGGTGACTTCATTATCAATGTCGCTGCCGACAAGAGCAGCTTCGTGATTACTCGCAAGGCTGAGACAACCGAGGCGATGTTCAACTTTAATGACGACTATTTGACATTGTTCCCATTCCTTGAGGATGAGACACTGCCTTACAATATTCAGCAGGCAATCACCGCTACCGTTGACGGTATCTCGGTAACTATCAGTCCAAAAACAGGTTCAGGTACTGACAATAGAATTTGGACTGGCAATCCAAGATTGAGGGTTTATTCTGGTACTATCACTGTTACCGCTTCCGAAGGTTACAACTTGACTGGCATTGAATTCTCCAACCATTCAAGCAACTTTAACCTTACTCCAAGTGATGGTGAGATGGGTGGCTCCGGCTCGGCTCGTACATGGACTGGCGAGGTTCCCACTCTCGTGCTGACTGTAAACAGCAACACTCAAATCAACACAATGAACGTCACTATCGCCAAGGCTAATGCCAACGCACCTGCCGCTCCAGTGATTGAGGGTGAGACTCCATTTGTGGGCTCTACTGAGGTGACTATAACTTGTGCTACCGAGGGCGCTTCGATCTATTACACAACCGATGGCAGCGACCCAACTACCGAGTCAACACTCTATGAGGCTCCATTCACCATCAATCAGGCTGTTACTGTTAAGGCAAGAGCTTACTCTGAGGGTGGTGTGGCTTCGACAATCACAAGCAAAGAATTTGTAAAGACTCCAGAGGTTGCAAGTGCTACAGCATTCTATAACTACGAAGGCACCGATGAGTTTGTGTTCACCGGCAACCTTGTGGCAATAGCACAAACCGGCAACTACCTGTATGCACAAGACGATGCTAAGGGTGTTCTCATCTATGGCACAATCGACCAGACTTATGCTAAGGGCGACAAGATTCCTGCTGGCTTCCACGCTAAGAAGGGTGCTTACCATGGTGCACCTCAGATGACTAACGCAACCGGTATGCAAGCTGCTACCGAGCAGGCAACTATTGAGCCTGTAGAGCTTACTATTCCTCAAATCACTCTCGATAACTACTCTCGTTATGCTGTTATCAAAGAGGTAGAATATAAGGATGGTAAGATTATCGCTGGCACCGACACTCTAGCAATCTTCAACCGCTTCAATGTCGAGACTACTCCAGTTGACGGCCAGATTTACAACGTGATTGGTGTTGCCGGATGGCACGATGGCGCGCAGTTCATGCCTCTCGAGTATGTTGAGGTTAACCACACTTACACCATTGCTGGTACTCCCGCTGCACTCTTCGGATCGGAAAATGCATGGGATATCGAAAATGAGAACGGTTTGATGACTCTCGATGATGACATCTACACTTGGACTTCAGAGCCCACAGAGCTTGAGGGCAGCTTAGAATTCAGAATCGTGAAAGACAATAGCTGGGATGTAGCTTATCCTTCGGGTAACTACGTTATCAACAACATCAAGCCTGGCACTTACACTCTCACTGTAACTCTTGATCCCGCTACTGGTGAGGTTAATGCAACACTTGACGGACAAGTTGATGTTTATGTGTTTGGTGAAATCAACGGTAACGACTTCACTCCTAATGAGGGCGTGAAGATGAACACCGAGGACGGCAAGATCTACACCGCCACTGTGAATATCACCGATACAGAGAATGGCTACAGCTTCTTTGCCTTCACTAACAAGCTTGGTGCTGATGCCAACGATTGGAGTACTGTCAATGCTTATCGCTTCATGGCACAGAGCAATGGCAACTTCCTCGTGAATGGCGCTACCATGAACGTTGAGTTGAATATGGCTTACAATGGCGACAACTCGATGCAGATTCCAGTTGGTGAGTACACTTTAACTGTAGACATGGAGAACATGAAGCTCACTATCGTTGGTGGTACTCAACTTAGCTACATCCTTGCCGATGGATATGAGGGTATCGACTATACCATTATCAACGATCTCTATATAGTTGATAAGGCTGAGATGACTGGTCAGTTCTTCGTGAGCGACGGCAATGATAATTGGGTTGCTATAAACGCTGGTGACTTCTTTAATGGTGACATGGTAAGCCTCAAGGGTGGTTTCGTTAGTGGCACAATCGCCGGTAAGAACCTGAACCCATACTTTACTCTCAGTGCAGCTCCTGTAGAGGGCGAGGACGTTGAGCCTGTTGAGCCTGCTGTATATAGCCTTGCCAACCCGTTCTCTCCAAAGGTTAATGAGGTTGTCATTGTAAGCAAGGCTTACTACAAGGCTAGCGAGGGTAACCTCAGAGCTTACGCTCCTGGTGGCCATCAAGGCCAGAGCCTCACTGTAGACACAAGCTTCGGCGACTTCGAGTTTGTTGATGGACAAAGGTACACCGTTCAGGGTGTCATCAACATCAAGGAGTCTTGGAACGATAGAGCTGGCATGAAGGATTATGACTATCCATTCCAGAACTATACTATTAAGCCTACTAGTGTTACAGAGGAAAGCACTCCAACAGCTATCAACGGCATCTTCCTTGAGGAAGGCGTCAAGAGCGTTCGTTTCTATAACGCTGCTGGCGTTGAGAGCAACGTTCCATTCCAGGGTGTGAACATTGTAGTTAAGGAGATGAACGATGGCTCTAAAGTTACTACCAAAGTCATTGTCAAGTAATCGCTTGTAATAGCTTTAATGCTATTGTTTTAGCAGGCGGCAGTCTTTTCATAAGGCTGCCGCCTGTTGTTTTGCCATGGAGCGTGGCAAAACATTGACTTAAATGGCCTATTGGTCATTTTGGGTGGTGAAATCTTTGAAAACGCCCATTATTGCTTACATTTGTGGCATTTATTATTGATATGATGCAAAAAATGCTTTTCATGCGGCTCTTCTGATGTTATAAAGTATGGCAAACGTGATGG
>JAFZAC010000035.1 GCA_017548365.1 Muribaculaceae bacterium | reverse complement strand
TGATGATAGCGTGAGGGTCCCACCTCTTCCCATTCCGAACAGAGAAGTTAAGCCTCACCACGCCGATGGTACTGCGAAAGTGGGAGAGTAGGTAATCGCCCCCTAATGGAGAGACTCAGAGCAATCTGGGTCTCTTTTTTTAATTAAACTTGAGAAACTTTTTTAAGTCAAAGTAACATCACCTAAATTAATGGTTAATAATTTGAATAAATAAGAACCCAAATATGATTAAAAGTCGATTTTCAACTCTTCTGCTTCTGTTGGCTCTTTTAGGCTTTGTTGCTAATGCAACCGAAAGCGATGCCTTGGCAATACGCCCTTATGCTCGCAATGTGGCGCGTGTTATACAAGATTTTGCTATAGCCCATGCCCGAAAGCATCAGCGACCAGAAAAATTCTGTGCTATTGCTACAGGTGAACCCAATAATAGCCTGTTGTGGGTAAGTACCTTTGACGAGAGCTATGGCTGCTTATTCACTAGTGCCCGAGGCCGTTTGGAAAAACTTCTTGATGTGGGTTATAATGCTGAAGGAGAGCATGTAGACCTTGCTTTCCGAAATGGTGTGATGATTGTGACCCGATGCGACAAGGCCGATGATATTGTAGGGGCTCAATTCTATCATTTTGAGAAGGGAGTGCTTGAACCTCTCGACTTTGAAATGAAAACATTGGATGGCAATGAAATCTATGTTGACAGTAAGGGTAAGGAAGTGAAATCCACCAAAGTGCAGAAGGAGCTTGACAAGGGCCTCAAGAAGAATGAGACTGCCGCAGTAGAAAACTCCGAGACTCTTGAGTGGATAGCATTTCGCAAGATAGGAAATTATATTGAGGCAGAGGATGACATAACGCTTTCACAACTCCCGATTCTTGTCCATGCCAGTTATAAGAACAATGAATTTTCCACCGAAGCATCGACAATGCTTACAGCCGATGCTTATAGTAGCATAGTCTTCAAGAAGCAAGTGGGTGCTGCAGCTTTCAAGAGAGTTGATGGCTATAAGAAGATTTATTCACTCAACGATGCCAAGTCAATCAAGACAATGTTTCGTGGTTACAAAGAAAACGAGCTGTTCCCCATACTTGTTACAAGCGACTATCTTGCCACTCACAAGATGGCGTCTTTCCGTCGTTGGAAACATCCTGAGAAAGTTGTCCCAATGGAGCGAGACAAGCAGCAAACAGTGAGTGAGCATTATGGAGGTCTTGCAATAAAGAATTCGCGTTGGCTCGCAAATCTCGATGATAGTGACCGTATGCTCTATGTTGTAGAATTCAAGCCGCAAGGCAACGTATCTCTTGCTGTGATAGCATGTTTCATTGGAAATAAGCTAGAATCGACGTTCGAACAATGGGCTGTTTCAGAGCCAGGCCGCAAATGGCTATGGACTCCTGGTGACAAAGGAGATTTTATGAATGCTTTGCCCGAATTGCAGGGAGTGGCGTTTACTGATGAAGGTTTTGAACTTTATCTGAGCCAGATGGTTGGTGAGCGTCGCCACATGATAGTGCTTCGTGAGATAGGATCAATGTTTATTGAGCTTATCGACCAAGAGTTCTAGCTTAATGCACGACAATAAGGAATAGCTGTGTTTTACTTGATGCCCAAAACTCTATGAATCTGAAGAGATAAACGCCAGGTTGGATTGTTGAGTACAGCTTCTACTGTTGCTTGAAGCCCTATGAGGCGCTGTTTGGGATTATCGACATAGCAGGGCTGTAGAAATCGGTGTTGCGCTTTGATGTTATCATACTGGCTTAGGTCCTGTCCTGTGTACACCACTTTGAGTTCATTGCAGCTAGTAATAACACATGGCTGCGACATTCCTCCCTGGAAGGCAGTTTTGGGAGATAATGTTATCCAGTCTATGCCATCGGGCAAAGGGCAAGTTCCGTTTGTCTCGATGGCAATTGTTTTTTCTGTCAACTTCAAAGCTTTTATTAAAGCTTCGTCCACATAGAGTGAAGGTTCCCCTCCTGTGAGCACAATGAGTGGTGCTCCAGGGTATTTGATTACTTCGTTCACTATCTCGGGAGCCGACATCATGGTGTTGCTCAAGTGGTCAGTGTCGCAGAATGCGCAACGCAAGTTGCATCCGCTAAAGCGGATGAATACGCTAGGCGTGCCGGTATGAAAGCCTTCACCCTGTAATGAATAGAATATTTCGTTGATAGGATACAATATTAAGTGAAGTGTTAAGTGTGCTGTGGGTTGGACATTGCCATCCCAAGTTACTCGTCTTTGACGTAAGAAGCCATATTATCGCGTGACTCCCAAACGTCGGCGCGATAGCAGTTAGGCACAGTCTCTACTACCCAGTGAGCGATGTTCTCGGCTGTGGGGTTGAATTTCAGTACCTCGTTCAGGTTCTTGTGGTCAATGCGGTCGTGAATGAGCTTTTTGATGAGAGTGAAGTCACACACCAGTCCGTTGCTATCAAGCTCTTTAGCCTTGCAATAGACCTTGATGATCCAGTTGTGTCCGTGCAGGTTTTCGCACTTGCTCTCATAGTCAAGATAGAGCTGGTGGCATGATGATATTTCCAGTGTTTTTTCTACGTAATACACAATTATATAAGTTTTAAGTGTGATAGATTTTTGATTTATGTCTCATAGGTGGTAGGATCGGGAATCCCTGCTTCGCGGAGCGCCTCAATGCGTTCACGGCAGGTCCCGCACTTGCCACAATGCTTCTCGCCTCCCTTGTAGCAGGAGTAGGTCATCGAGTAGTCAATGTTTAGATCCTTACCACGACGTGCTATATCGGTCTTGGTGATATTGGTATAGGGAGCAAAGATTTCAATCTTTTCGTATGTTCCTTGCTGCATTGCTCTCGACATGGCATTGATGAACTCTGGCCTACAGTCGGGATATATTGTGTGGTCACCACCGTGGTTGGCAATCATTACCCGTTTTAGGCCGTTGCTCTCGGCAATGCCGCATGCAATAGATAGCATGATACCATTGCGGAAAGGTACCACTGTCGATTTCATGTTTTCATCATCGTAGTTTCCCTCAGGAATGTCGTCGGGAGTTTCGAGCAATGCGCTCTTGAAGTGCTTGTGCATGAAATCAAGAGGGATAATAAGATGCTTGATGCCCAATGCCTGACACTGCTTAACGGCATATTGCTGCTCACGGTGATTCTGGGTGGAGCCATAGTCGAATGTTATGGCAAGGGCAATGCTGTCCTTGTACTCATGCAACATTGTGCATGAGTCCATACCTCCCGATAGTATTATTACAGTGTCTTTTGCCATATTACTTGCAATTGTTGAAGTTGGCCATCATACGCTGTTTCACCATATCTTGATGATCGTCATCACCATAATTGGCAAACGGCACAATCGCGATACCACCTCGGGGGTTGAAAAATCCCGTAACCTCTAAGTATTTAGGATCCATGAGTTTCACGAGGTCTTTCATGATTATGTTAACGCAGTCCTCGTGGAAGTCGCCCTGGTTGCGGAAGCTGAAAAGGTAGAGCTTAAGACTCTTGCTCTCAACCATCTTGATGCGTGGAATATAGCTGATGACAATGCGTCCAAAGTCTGGCTGTCCGGTGATGGGGCACAGCGCAGTGAACTCCGGGCAGTTGAAACTCACCAAATACTCGTTGTCTGGGTGCATATTGTCGAACGTTTCCAGCACATCGGGATTATACTTATCGTCATATTTTGTTCCCTTATTGCCGAGCAGTGTGATGTCGCCACAGTTTTCTTTGTTTCGTGACATAAAAACTTGATTTTAAGTTGTTGTTATTCTAGTTTGCAAAGTTAGTGAAAAATTTTCTTTTATGGCAGTTTTGAAAGAGTCATGATTATCTATTTTTAATGTTAAACATTTGCACACATCAAGTATTTTGACGAAATTTGCAGATAAAACGTATAATAATATTCATAAAACACAGAAAAATGGCAAACGAAAAGAACAAACAGAATCAAATTCAAATAGAAGTTCCCAATGATGAGATGCAGGGCCGATATTCAAACCTGGCAGTTATTTCTCATTCTCCCAATGACTTTGTGCTTGACATGATTTTTGTAGCACCCAACACACCAAAAGCACGTGTTCAGAGCCGTATCATTATGACTCCCGAGAACGCAAAGCAGCTGCTCTATGCCCTTAAGGAGAATGTAGATAAATATGAGTCTCACTTTGGTGAAATCAAGCCTCGCAAGGTCGTCAACAAAGACGGCATCATGGATTTTCCACTACCCAAAGGACAAGCTTAATTCATTGCATAATGGGGCTAGCACCTTTTATTAATGCATAATTCATAATTGAGGCATGGTTGTGCCCATGCCTCGTTAATATGTTTAGTATAAGACTATGGAGCATCAACTATTTATATATAACACCTTGACTCGTAGAAAAGAGTTGTTCAAGCCTTTGCAGGAGCCCAATGTAGGTATGTATGTTTGCGGACCAACTGTATATGGAGATCCTCATCTAGGGCATGCGCGCCCATCAATCACCTTTGATGTGTTGTTCCGATACCTCCAGCATTTGGGTTATAAGGTGCGATATGTTCGCAACATCACCGATGTGGGCCATTTGGAGCATGATGCTGACGAAGGAGAGGACAAGATAGCAAAGAAAGCGCGTTTGGAGCAGTTAGAGCCAATGGAGATAGCTCAGTATTACACTAATCGCTACCATGCAGCTATGCAAGCCCTCAACGTGCTTCCACCCAGCATTGAGCCCCATGCGACTGGGCATATTATAGAGCAGGAACAGCTTGTGCAGGAGATACTTGACAATGGCTATGCCTATGAGAGTAATGGTAGTGTATACTTTGATGTTGAGAAGTATAACAAAGACCACAAGTATGGCAAGTTGAGCGGTCGCAACCTTGAGGATGTGATAAACAACAGTCGAGCCCTTGAGGGTGTTGGTGAGAAACGCAACCAGGCCGATTTTGCCCTATGGAAGAAAGCGCAACCCGAGCACATCATGCGTTGGCCATCGCCTTGGAGCGACGGCTTCCCTGGCTGGCATTGCGAGTGCACTGCCATGGGTCGCAAATATCTGGGTCGCCATTTCGATATCCATGGTGGTGGCATGGACCTTGTTTTCCCTCATCATGAATGCGAGATAGCTCAGTCGGTTGCTAGTCAAGGCGATGATATGGTGCATTACTGGATGCATAACAATATGATAACCATCAATGGCCAAAAGATGGGCAAGTCGCTTGGTAATTTCATCACACTTGAGGAGTTCTTCACTGGCAGCCATAAGATGCTTGACAAAGCTTATAGTCCGATGACAATTCGCTTCTTTATCTTGCAGGCCCACTATCGCGGCACAGTAGATTTCTCTAATGATGCTCTGCTGGCTGCTGAGAAGGCCTATGAGCGCATGATGGACGGTTGGCAACGCCTTAACGAGTTCAAGCCAAGTGACAACAGCAGCATCAAGCTTGATGACTATGCTTCGCGTTGTGCTGAGGCGATGAACGATGACCTCAACACTGCCCAGGTGATAGCTATCCTATTTGATGCTTGCAAGGTCATCAATCAGGTGAATGATGGCAATGCATCCCTTACCCAAGCCGACATTGACACTCTCAAGGCTACATTCCAAACCTATCTGTTTGATGTGCTGGGAGTTCGCGATGATGCTGCCGGTGGTGACAGTGTGAATCTTGAGCCTTACAAGAAGGCAGTGGACCTGCTTCTTGAGATGCGTAGGAATGCCAAGGCGGCAAAGGATTGGGCAACTAGTGACCTCATTCGTGACCGCTTGAACGAGGCAGGCTTTGATGTAAAAGACACCAAAGACGGCTTTGAGTGGAAGGTGCGTTGATTAATGCATAATTCACAATTCACAATGCATAATTTGGGCTGTGCCTTTGAATAATGCACAATTCACAATGCTGAATGCCTTAATTTTGGATAATTCAAGTTTTCTAAAAATATTGAATTTAAAATTGATTTCAGTCATCATACCAGTCTACAACGTGCAGGATTATCTTGCACGTTGTGTTGACTCGGTGCTAGCTCAAACCTATTCAGACCTCGAAATCATCCTTGTAGATGATGGCAGTCTTGATATGAGCGGTAACATGTGTGATGACTATGCTCTCCAAGATCGCCGCATCAGGGTTATTCACAAGAGCAATGGCGGCTTGAGTGATGCTCGAAATGCCGGCCTTGATGTGATGAGTGGCGATTATGTTACTTTTATCGATGCTGACGATTATGTTCATCCTCGCTTTGTGGAGGTTCTTGTAGATACTATCAAGACCACAAAGTCTCAGATTGCCGTTTGCACCTGGCAGGAGTTGAAAGACGAGAACACTCCTCGAGAAGTGAAAACACACAATGCCCGTTGTAAAATCTATACCCAGGAAGAAGCTATAATTAGCGTCTTTTATCAGCGCAAACTCAACCACTCGGCATGCAGTCGTCTTTTTGAAAAGCACCTTTTTAACACCTTGAGATTTCCTAAAGGAGCCCTATATGAAGACCTAGCCGTTATCTATCCTTTGCTGGTTCAGGTAGATAGAGTAGCTCTCGTTTATGCCCCTATGTATTATTATATGCATCGTGAAGGAAGCATAATCACTACTATGAGCATGAGGCGCACCCATGTTCTTGATCACCTTGAAAAGCTTGAGCAACAAGTGACTGACGAAGCACCTCAATACTTGCCGGCAGTACGAAGCCGCCACTTGAGTGCTTGTTTCAATATGTTTCGCTTGATGCCGTTGGATTCCCCTAAATGGACTTCTGTGAAGAATCGCTGTTGGGACTATATTGTAAGTGTTCGCAATTTATGCATTAAAGATAAAAATGTGAGATTAAAGAACAAAATTGCTATACTCCTATCATATTTGGGTAGTAATGTTTTGTTAAAAACCATACATAGAAACAGGTGAAATTGTTGATTTTTTAAAGAAAAATGTAAAAAAAACTTATTTTCAGGTGATTTATCTATAAAAATTGCCCATTTGTATATACTTGTTTGTATGGTTGATAATTATAGTTTATTTTTGCATCATAATTCATAGGCATAAAGGTAAAATTGTTTTAGGCTTGTTTATTTTTATACATTTGTTGTTTGTCCATGAAAAACACTTTTTTTGGGTTTAGTAAATTTTAGGCTTCAAGAAAAAAACTTGAAATTATCGAGGCGGAGACGGAGATGTCCCCGCCTCGGTAACGTTTAGGAAGGTTTATCAATCATAATGAGATGGCTATGGGACATTTTTTGAAAAAAAACTTTTTGAGTGGTTACAGATTGAAAGTGGCATAATGGAGCAAAACTTGAAAATGGGACACTTTTACAAAAAAAAATTTTTATAAATTGATGATTTGTTGTCATAATGAGGAGTTTTTATTATAATTGTTAATGTGATTGTATTTGCCTTGTTAAAAAATGATAGTACGTGAGCGGCTTTCCTCTTGTTTCGATTTGTAACTAAAAATTTCGTAACGCAATGCGCTACGACCTGCTGACATATTGTGCTAACGAAAGGGGAGAGTTTAATTCGAGGATCGGGGAACGGGAATCGTGATTGGGAGTGGGACGAATTTTTGAAAAAAAAGTTTTTTGAGCCTAAGGCACTGCCTTGGCTAACGAAGACAAATGCCGTTTCTTATTTCTTGTATTTTTGTGTTTCATAATGATATTATTTAATGTAATTTAGGTGCGCGCAAAGATAATGCTTGACAAGTTGTAAAGCAAGATTGAAAAAATGTGCTGCACCGCTATGCTCGCTTAGGAGAATGGTGGATGCTTGTCACTTGATTTTAAAGTCGTGGTGAGTGACTGAGGGGTTGTTTGCGTCGTTGAGATTGAGGCGCAAGACTTTGCATGGGTAGTGGTTGCTTTTCAGCACTCCAACGTTAACCGAGAGATAGAAGTCTCGCCAATAGAAGATGCTGTCCTGCGGTGTGTCGAGAAGGTCGTGGATGAGATAGGCCTGAACAGTGTCGTTGTTGCGGGTGTCTCTGTCAATCAACATGTAAAGGAAGCGTTTTTTCCCTGTGTGTTCAACTTGACCATAGAGATTTATGAATTCTCCTGTTCTCCAAGCGCTTGTCAGTCGTATGGGTCGTCTTGAGTAGGAATCGATTGGGTTGATATTGACTCTGATAGAGTCGCTGAATATGCGCGTGTAGGAAGTGGCGTTGATGTCCCAGTAGGAGTTATCGCTGGCCTTATGTTTAATGGAGTAGCTTAGCAGTATTCTCTCATCTTTTGCCACTTTTTGTGGTGCATTTACCGTAGAAAAAAGGTTGATGGGGGCTTCGTCATCGTGCTGGTCGAGGCGGAACGTGGCATGATTGTCGCCATCGACACCAGTGTAGGTGACAATGTCAAGCAATTGAGTCTCGTAGGACTCATCTAGCTTGCCGTCATGACTGCGGTCGCAGGCTGTGATAGCCAAGAAAGCAATGGTCGCTATTGCAAATAACTGTCTCAAAGCGTGTCGTGTTTTAACTCTGGGTCAACAATAATACCGTCTTGCATGTGTAACACCCGGTCAACGTTAGCATTGTGGGCGAGTGTCTCGTCGTGTGTGACTATAACGAAAGTTTGTTTGAACTTATCGCGTAGGTCAAAGAAGAGCTTGTGTAGCTCTAGTTTGTTTTGTGTATCGAGCGACCCCGAAGGCTCATCGGCAAGTATTACCTTGGGATTGTTGATAAGGGCTCTGGCCACTGCAGCTCTCTGCCTCTCTCCACCACTGAGCTGAGCCGGCTTGTGCTCCAGTCGCTGCCCCAATCCCAAATAGTCGAGGAGTTGTCTCGCTTTTTCGTAAGCATCGGTTTTTTTCTCGCCACCGATGAGCGCTGGTATTGCTACGTTCTCGAGCGTGGTGAACTCCGGCAGTAACTGATGGAACTGGAAGACAAAACCGATGTTTTTGTTTCTGAACTTCGCTAGTTCTCGTTGTTTGAGTTTGAGTACATCGATTCCGTCAAACAGTACCTGTCCGCTCTGTGGTGCATCGAGGGTGCCAATGATTTGCAGCAGGGTGGTCTTGCCGGCACCGCTGGGTCCCACGATGGCTACAATCTCGCCATCGTTAATGGTTACCGAAACGCTACGGAGCACCTCGAGGTCGCCGTATCGCTTGATTATGTTTTTTACTTCAATCAATGTCGTTTATTGTTTATAGTTTTTTAGGGTTTAACGCCTAGGTTGTACATGATGAACGACTGGATGTCGGTATATTCTTCGATTACCTTGCTCAGTGGCTTGCCGTGTCCGTGACCTGCATTGACATCAATGCGAATGAGTTTCACCGCATTACCTGTGTTGCTGGCTTGTAGCTGAGCAGCGTACTTGAACGAGTGAGCAGGTACCACACGGTCATCGTGGTCACTGGTAGTTACCATGATGGGAGGATAGGGAGTGCCATCGTTGTGGATGGTGTGCAATGGAGAGTATCCCATGAGATATTCAAACATCTCCTTGCTGTCGTCGCTGCGGCCATAGTCTGGCGCCCAGTTCCAACCGATGGTGAACAGGTGGTAGCGCAGCATGTCCATTACACCCACTTGAGGCACAGCAGCTCCCCACAAGTCGGGACGTTGGTTAACTACTGCTCCCACGAGCAGACCGCCATTGCTGCCTCCGTTGCAGGCAATTTTGCCTTTCTTGGTGTATCCTTGAGCAATGAGCCATTCGGCAGCGGCGATGAAATCGTCAAACACGTTCTGCTTCTCCATCTTAGTGCCTGCCTTGTGCCACTCCTCACCATACTCGCCACCACCGCGCAGGTTAGTGTAGGCGCAAATGCCGCCCTTGTCGATCATGGCAAATGGAGTGCGTGCATAGCTGAACCCAGGATTCATCGACACGTTGAAACCGCCGTAGCCATAGAGGAACACGGGGCGCTTGCCGTCTTTCTTCATACCCTTCTTGTAGATGAGGAACATGGGAATCTTTGTGCCGTCCTTGCTAGGATAGAACACCTGCTCGGTGACATAGTCAGCTGGGTTGATCGCAATTTTAGGCTCAAAGAACGGAGTCGACTCGTTGGTCTCGGCATTGTAGCTGTAGATAGTAGATGGGAATGTATAGGAAGTGAAATTATAGAAAACTTCGCTGCGTGAGTTCTTGCTGCTGAATCCTACTGAACCCAGTGCAGGCAGCTTGATCTCGTTAAGTTCCTTGCCATTGGCATCATAGAGATAAGCATGTGTGCTGGCATCGCGGTCGTAGGTGACGATGAACTTGTGGTTCGACATCTGGATGCCGCTGAGCACCCACTTCTTCTCAGGAATGAACTCGGTAAAGTTCTTGGGTCCGAGGTTCTCGGCATCGTAGGCGAGAACCTTGTAGCAAGGTGCGTTTTGGTTGGTCATCACATAAATCTTGCCATTGTCGACGCCTATGGGTCCGAAGGCAAACTCGCCGTCTTCGGCAATTTTCACATAATGTGGATTGAGGGCCTTAAGGTCCTTGACGAAGAGTGCGTTACCCTCGCCGGCACTCTGTAGAATGAAGACATAGCGCTCGTCCTCGTCAACACCCACCTGGTGGAAAAGTAGTGGGTTATCGTAGCTGCGGAACTCGAGGTAGTCATCCTCTTGAGGCGTGCCGAGCTTATGGTACATTACTTTGTGCCATTCGTTTTTTGACGACTTGGCATCCTCGGGCTTGTCGTAAGCACTGTAGAAGAAGCCGTTGCCGAGCCACTGGGCATCGGTGAACTTAGCCCAGATGATGTGGTCGTCGAGCATCTTGTCGGTCACGAGGTCATGAACGATTATTTCATTCCAGTCGCTGCCGTTGCGGGTGATAGTGTAGGCAGCATAGCGTCCGTCCTTCGAAAAGTTGAGGCTCTGGAGCGCTACCGTACCATCCTCGCTCAGTGTGTTGGGGTCGAAGACCAGTCGTGACTCTCCATCAATTTTGTCCTTGACATAGAGGACGCTCTGGTTCTGCAGACCATCGTTATAGAAGTAGTAAATCTTGTCTTTCACATAAAAAGGCGTTCCCATTTTGGCATAGTTCGCGAGCTCAGTAAGGCGGGCCTTAATCTTGTCGCGGAATGGTATTTTTTTGAGATAGGCTTGGGTTATTTCGTTCTCGGCTTTTACCCATTCGGCAGTCTCAGTGCTGTTGTCGTCTTCGAGCCAGCGATAGGGGTCGGCAACCTTGGTTCCGAAATAGTCGTCAACCACGTCGACGGTTTTAGCCTTTGGATAGTTGATTTTTTGCTGAGCGGCTGCTGTTCCAGCAATTAATAGTGCGGCGCACATAATCAATGATTTCTTCATATTTATGGTTATTAAAAAGTTTTCTAGATTATATTAATTGTGCAAAGATAATAAATAGTAGTGATTTTTTTGCATCGAAGTAGTTTTTTTTTGGTAAAATGGAAAAATGCTATTATCTTTGCAGCGCACTTTTGTCAGGCGCATTTTGTCTACATTAGCCAGCTGCTCGGATGGTGGAATCGGTAGACACGAGGGACTTAAAATCCCTTGGCCATTGCGGCTGTGTGGGTTCAAGTCCCACTCCGAGTACTGAGCAGGGGACTTCCACTGGGAAGTCCTTTGCTTTTTTATCACGGGAAAACATATTCACACTATAAATTCGTTGACAATGAAAACAAAACCTGATTTAAGTAGTGCCCAACTTTGGAACATCAGCTTTGGATTCTTTGGCGTGCAGATTGCATATGCTCTCCAGACAGCCAACATCAGCCGCATTTTCCAAACTATGGGTGCCGACCCAAAGGCTTTGAGCTTCTTCTGGGTTCTGCCTCCACTGATGGGGCTCATCGTACAACCCTTCGTGGGAAAATGGAGTGACAACACTTGGACTAAATGGGGCCGACGCATTCCTTACCTGATAATTGGAGCTGCCGTCTCGGTGATTGTGATGTGCCTGCTGCCAAACATCAGTTCAATGAGCAGCGTATTCTGGATCTCGATGCTTATTGGCGCCATCATCCTTATGCTTCTCGACACTAGCCTCAACATGGCGATGCAGCCATTTAAGATGCTTGTGGGCGACAAGGTGAATGAGAAACAGAAGACCCGCGCCTATTCTATTCAGAGCTTGCTCGTGAACTCTGGACAAGTAGTTGGCTCGGTATTGCCGTTTGTCCTCGCTTTCATGATGAGCAACGACACAGCAGTGCCTGAGACAATGCAAGGCAACGCCTTTGGCAAGATGGGCGAATACATCTCGGGATCTATCAATACCGGTATTCCCGCCAACCTTACATGGTCGTTCTACATTGGCGCCGCCATACTGCTCATTTGCGTAATTTACACTTGCATCAATGTTAAAGAGATGCCACCCGAGGAGTTCAAGCAATATCAAGAACCCAAGCAAGAGGGCAAGAATGTGAGCATGCTGTCGCTGCTCAAGAAAGCCCCCGCCACCTTCTGGCAAGTGGGACTGGTGCAATTCTTCTGCTGGGCTGCATTCCTTTATATGTGGAACAACACTACTGGCACCATCGCCGACACAGTGTGGAACACACTCGACAGCAACTCCAAGGCCTTCCAGTCGGCAGGCGACTGGGTAGGTGTCATCTTCGGCGTTCAGTCGGTTTCGGCAGTCTTCTGGGCAGCCATGATACCTCGCTTCAAGAACCGCAAGACAGTCTATGCATTGAGCATCGCTATGGGCGCACTGGGATTCTTTATGATACCATTCATCCACAACCAGTATGCGCTTATCCTGCCCTTCGCGCTGATAGGCTGCACCTGGGCTGCAATGTTGGCACTGCCATTCACCATTGTCACCAACGCTCTTGAAGGCGACCCGCACATGGGAACCTATCTTGGCCTGTTCAACTGCACCATCTGTCTGCCACAAATCATTGCTGCAGTGGCAGGTTACGGATTCATGTACCTGATTCAGCACTTCATTACTGGCGGCGAGGGGGGACACAAGTATATCATGTTCATCAGCGCAGCACTGCTGCTCATAGGCACCTTCTGCGTCTTCAAGATTAAAGAGACGTCGGGTATTGCCTCTAACACAAAGTCAAACAAATAAACTCCTGAAAAGATGAGAAAGATATTCTATTTCCTAAGTATATGCTTCATAGCATCGGTATCACTTGGTTCTTGTGATGTGAACCGCGACGACTACGTTGGCCAGTGGCAAGGTGTGGCACGCGACACCACAAACATCTCGCTGTCGCTAAATCAAGACGGCACATTCAGCGAAGAGATTACGACCATCGACAAAGACAGCACAACGGTTACATGCCAAATGCAAGGACAGTGGTCAATCAATGGCAAAGACATTGAAGCCGACATTGATCTCGCAACAGTGAAAGTTTCCACCAGCGGCGACAAAGCCGATGTGGCACAAGAACTGGAGAAAACTATCAAGGAGCAATTAGAAAAGCACAAGAAAGAAGGTGCTAAAATAAAAGTTCTTGCCAGTGCCAGTGTAATGGCAAAAGACCCATCGCAAACCGAAGCGGCAGATACGCTCTGCGGAACCTACCCAACGCAAGGTTCGGTGAAACTAGCAAGAATAAGTGAAGCATCTGCAAAATAACTTCTCAATAAATGGAGCACTCATCACTGAAATTGGTGCTCCATTTCTCTTGCGAGATTGACGTTCACAAAACTCTAACGCCAACAACAAGCGAGGACTATGAAAGACAAGAGAAACGAGCAAAGGAAACAATGGGCCGAGAGTCATCCCGAGATTCAGGCCACTCGGTCGATGAAACGCCGCAAGGCTGGGCATGACTATTGCTCTCGATGCATCTACATGATAACTCTTGTGACTAGCGGCCGCAAACCGCTGCTTGGCAAGTTGTGCGGCAGTGATTCTATTCACAATAATTGCTGGATAAAGACTACAATCTTAGGCGAGGAAATCAAGAAGGAATGGAAGAAAATACCTCAGTATTATCCTCAAGTAAAACTGCTGGCACTTCAACTGATGCCCGATCACCTGCATGGCCTTATATTTGTCACTGAACCATTACCTCGCCACTTGGGACATTTAATCAATGGCTTTAAAAAAGGATGTAATGACGCTTGGAAACAATTAAGGAGGGAACTTTGCGAGGCTGACGCTCGCAATACACCGACATCCACCACACTTGATGGAAATGACAATATGTGGGAATGGGGATACCATGACCGCATTTTGATTCATAAGAGTCAGCTCGACACCATGTTCAAGTATCTTAGAGATAATCCCCGGCGACTGTGGGTTAAACGCAGCAATCCTCATCTTTTCACTGCAATTAATGGGATGAAGATTGGAGAAACTCCAGTAACTGCTCTCGGCAACCAATTCTTGCTTGACTACCCCATTAAAATTCAAGTTCAGTGTTCTCGCAGCATGTCTGAGAACGAGATTGAGGAAAAATGCAACTTACTGCTATCCCAAGCATGTTATAGTGATGCCGTGCTTGTGTCGCCATGTATAAGCCCTGGAGAGAAAGAGATCATGCGGCGAGCTTTAGATGCGGGATTTCCTCAAATCATCTTGCTAGAGAATGGAATTTCATCGATGCAAAAGCCAAGTGGTCGACAATTTGACGCTTGCGCTGAAGGCCGTTTGCTACTTTTGAGCCCTTGGGAGCACCACAACGACCACCACGCCATTACCCGTGAGCAATGCCTGCAACTGAATACTCTTGCCGAGATAATATGCAAATGAGCTGTCGTTGATGTCCAAGTATTGCGAGCGCCAGTCTCGCAATAAAAAAACTCCATTTACCAACGGTGAGGCACGTGTCCACAAAATCCTCTTTATTGTTAATTTTTCACGAAAACATTGCGATTATACAAAAAAATGCGTATATTTGGAGAAATTTTTATAAATTATCATAAAAGCGTATTTTAACGAAAACACATTAACATTAAAATAAAAAAATAGCATGAAGAAGAAATTATTATTACTGGCGGTTGCCATTTTGCCGTTTCTGAGTCAGGCTCAGGGATGGCCCGACAACTATGGCGGTGTTATGATGCAGGCGTTCTCGTGGAACTCCTTTGGCGACACACGATGGGTGAAACTAACCGAACAGTCCGATGAGATTTCGCAGTATTTCAACCTCATCTGGATTCCACAGAGCGGCTGGACGGGTAGTGGTGGCTCTATGGGATATGACGTAAAGTACTATTTTAATCAAAAAAGCGCTTTTGGTACAGCTACTGAGTTGCGTGAGCTTATCAGTACTTACAAAAATAAAGGTACTGGCGTCATTGCCGACGTGGTGGTAAACCATCGTGGTACCCTTACCAACTGGGTTGATTTCCCTGTCGAGACTTATAATGGCGTCACCTATCAAATGACGCCTGCCGACATCTGCAAGAACGACGACGGCGGAGCTACTGCTACTTGGCTCGCCCAGCAGCAAGCTCTTGGCAATATTCCCGCAAGTGTTACTCTGAGTACCAACAACGACGAGGGTGAAGACTGGGGCGGCATGCGCGACCTCGACCATAAGAGCGAGAATGTGCGCAACGTTATCAAGGCCTACGTTAGCTTCCTTGCCAACGATCTTGGCTATACAGGCTTCCGTTATGACATGACCCGCGGTTTCTGGGCAAACCGTGTAGCCGAGTATAATGCAACAGCTGGCGTTCAGTTCTCGGTGGGTGAGAACTGGAGCAGCCAGAGCGAGATTCAAACATGGATTGACAACTGCAAGTGGAATGGCGTGAACATGAGCGCCTCGTTTGACTTCCCCTTCCGTTACACAGTGCGCGACGTGGTGCGCGGATATCGTGATGGTTCTACCGCTAAGGTCACTTGGAAAGACCTCACCATTGGCGGATTGATGTCGACGACCAATTTCAAGCGCTATGCTGTGACCTTTGTGGAGAACCACGACACCCAGTATCGCGATGAGAACAACCAAAATGACCCAATTCGAGCCGACACTCTTGCCGCAAATGCCTACCTGCTCACTATGCCCGGCACTCCTTGTGTGTTCTTGCCTCACTGGAAAGACTACAAGCAAGAAATCAAGAACATGATTGACATTCGCAAGACTGTGGGCGTGACCAACACCAGCACAGCACAGAAATATCCACTTTCTAAGAGCTATGAAATGTCGGGATTCAAATCGAGCGGTGCTAACGGTAAGTCAATGTATTGTGTTGTTGGTAAGAATAAGTATCTTAAAGACAATGTGATTGCTCAATACTATGCTACGATTCTTGAGGAGGCAGTAGAGGTCACCAAGGGCTGGGGCTATCGCTTGTATATGTCTAAGAACTGTGAGACGGCTTGGTGCGACAAGGCTTCTGGCAAGTATAAAGCTGCTTTTGATGCCCGTCTTACTGCCGTTACGGCAACAAGCGGTGCTCAGTTGGTTTATACACTCGACGGCAGCACTCCGACTGCCAGCAGCCCTAAGGTGGCAAGTAACGGCACAGTTCATATTACCCAGCCATGCACACTTACAGTAGGTCTGCTCAAGGGTAGTGCGGTGAGCGGCATTGTGACCCGTAACTATGATTTTGCCGGTCAAGGCCAACCAAGAACAATCAACATCTATGTCAATGTCGATGAAGTGGGTTGGAATCCCGTGCGCTTCTACACTTGGGACCAGGACGACCAGCAACACAATGGCAACTGGCCTGGCGAGGTTATTACTCAGAAGGTTTCTGTTGGTGGCAAGATTTGGTATACAAAGCAATACACTCTTGCCAATGACGACTGTTACATGAACTTCGTGTTCAACACAGGAGCAAGTGGAGCGCCACAAACCGTTGACGTAAGATATTCCAACACCGACAAGTTCTTTACCATTTCGGCCAATTTAGACCCTGATGAGAACAAGAACATGGTGAATGATGTTACCGAAGACTATGCAGGTTTACCTGTTACACCAGTAACAGCCATTCCTGGCGATGTTAACGGCGACGGACTCGTGAGCAGTGTGGATATTACAGCTCTTTACAACTATCTGCTAAACGGCGACAGCAGTGCTATTGTCAACGGTGACCAGGATGGAGACGGAATCATCAGCTCGGTTGATGTTACCATTATCTATAACATCCTGCTGGGAAGTGAATAGCATTCAGATAAGTTTATATTAACCACTGACGATAGAGAGATAATTTTCTATTAACATATTGCCTAGAATTTCTAGAGAATCTAGTACTTCTAGAAATTCTAGGTTTTTTCTGTTCTTATTTAAACAAAACAATGAATATTTCAATAAAAAAAATACTTGCTGTAGTAATCGTAGCAGTTGCTCCATTGCTGGCAACAGCCAATGTCTATGATGTAAATGGCGATGGAACGGTGACTGCTACCGACATCACAGCTATTTACAACTATCTGCTCAATGGCGACATGATCTATTATGAAACCTGCGACGTGGATGGTGATGGTGTGGTGACTGCCACCGATATAACGGTTATATATGAAGTTCTGCTCAACGGCATTCCAATGCCTGAACGGCTAGTGGGTGGTGATATCTCAATGCTTACAAAGTATGAGGAAGGCGGTGCCATCTATAAAGACCGTAATGGTAACACTATAAACAGTATTTTGCCCTACTTTGGCGAGCAGGGATGGAATGCAATGCGTGTGCGACTCTTCGTGAATCCTGAAAATGCTACCGTGACCGCTCAAAAAGAGGGCGTGATACAAGACTTGGCCTATGTAAAAGCATTGGGCAAGCGCATCAAGGATGCAGGTTATGCCTTAGTGCTCGACCTCCATTACAGCGACACTTGGGCCGACCCAGGGGCTCAGACTGTTCCCGCCGCATGGCCCAAGAATGACGTGGAGGCCTTACAAGACAGCGTTTATAACTACACCAAGGGCGTGATGCAAGAGATGATAGCAGCTGGTGCGAAGCCCGACTTTATCCAGCTCGGCAACGAGATTACTGGCGGTATGTTGTGGCCTACCGGCCAGGTTTATCCTACGGGAGGTGCTCCTGCTGGTGGTTCTTGGGAGAATTTTGCAGCTTATCAGCACAGCGCTTCAACAGCAGTGCGTGAGGTGAGTCCAAGTACCAAGATTATACTTCATGTGGAGATGCACAATGTGAATCAGCCTGGTGGATTTTTTGCCAACTGCGAGAGCTATGGCGTGGATTATGATGTGATGGGATTGAGCTATTACAGCGCTTATCACGGCAATTTCTCTAATCTGAACACCGTGCTCAACAATATGGAGGCTGCATCGAGCAAGCCTATTATGATTATGGAGTGCGGATATGGTTATGCGTGGGCATTGCCTGGCACCAACTATGACCTCACCAATATCTATCCATACAGCAACGAGGGGCAGAAGAACTTCACCGTGGCTATGATAGCTGCCTTAAAGCAGCACAGCCGTGTAAAGGGATTGTTCTGGTGGTGGCCCGAGGCTAATGAGTTCAACATCCCATGGCAGAACCAAATTACTAGTTCGTGGTGGAACGGCAGCCTATTCGACAATCGTGACGGTAAAGCGCAGGAGGCGCTTTATGAGATGAGGAAATTTATTGAATAGGAGTTACTAGGAAATACAGATAATAAATTAAGGCTTTTCTCGATCGTGAGAAAAGCCTTAATTATTATTGTGGATTAACAGATTAGTTTACTGGTGTAAACGTAACATGGAAGTCACCCTCGTAGGTGAGGTAGAGCTGGATGAAGTAGTTGCCATCAACATCAAACTTGATGTTACCACCATCGAAGCCGAGGTTGTTGAGGTCACCACCCCAGTTAATATCCCAGCCATCGTTTGCACGGAACTTGAACTCAGTACCGGCAGGAATATCGCAATAGCCTTCCCAAGCACCAGTGCTGGTGTTGTACTGAAGCTTAACATAGTCACTAGCCCAACCATTGAATCCGCCAATCACACCTACAGTAGTGATAGGAGTGAGTGAGTAGGTGAGGTTAGCAATATCGGCCTCAACCATGTAGAATCCTGCGGGTGCATTGATGTTGCCAGCGCCAACTGCGAGGAGACCCTCGTAATCATCAATAGCCTCATCAAGACCCCAGTCGGGAGCGTTCCAGTTGTCCTTACCACTGCGGAACTTGAAGTCACCATTGAGGTACATGAATCCGTAGTAGTCGCCATCATTGTTGCGAGCGTTCTTCCAACCCTTGTTCTTAAGACCAGCAGCAGGCGAGCCCCATCCGTTGGCGTTACCAGCTTGCCAGATCATCTCGGCATAAGCAAGACCTTCAGCATCGTAGGTCATGTCATTGGTGTTAACCGTGATGATGTACTGGGTGTAGTCGGGATCTTCATCGAAGTAGATCTCAAATGCTTCAGCACCCTGAGCAAGTTTGCCGCCAAACAGGAATCCGTCGGTCTCTTCATTACTACCAAGTTTGCCCTCCTCAAAGTTATTGAGGTTGGTAAATGGCAGGAAGAAGAAGTGCATCTCCTGTGCAGGAACAGTAATTTTGTATTGTCCATCCGAAACAAACTCCATAGGAGTCTTCTCGTTGCCCATAACGATATACATACCTGCAGCCATCTTAACAGCATCCTCAATGTCGCTGCTGAAGCGGAATGCCTGACCGTTGGCATTGACAATAGTTATTACGTTGATAGGAACGTTGATAGCATCTTCGGGCACACCGTAGAGTGCTTCGAGAGCGTCGCGCAGCTCAGTGGTCTTTGCACGACCCTGGTCGTCAACATTAACGGTGCGGCTCTCGCTCTTGTCGGCATTGAAAAGGGTCACAGTGTTGGTGGCGGTGGCACCGTCTTCAATGCTGTAGGTGGGCGTGAACAGGAGCACGCTGTCGGCGGTAATCGTAGTGAAATCGATAGTTCCGGCAGCAGCCACTGCAGCATTGGCGCTTGCAGGGTTCTCGCTGTTGCTCTGTGGATCAGCCCAGTCCTTAAAGTCCTCGGTACAGCTTGCCATGAGCAAACCAATACCTAAAATATAAAATAACTTTTTCATGTTGTGTTAATTTCTTCTTTTAAGATTGATTGGGCTTTGGAGCGGAGCGTTGCCCGCTCCATGCCGTCATCAATATTATTGGTTCATAAATTACTCAGTAGCCATAAAATAGTAGAGTCCGAGAATGTCGTTGAAGAATACACGGTAAGCACCGGCCTTCACTGGAATGTTTGGACCACCTTGTGTACCATAACCAAGTGGGAAGGAGTTAGCACCCCAGTTGATGTCCCAAGAGCCGTTGGCGAACTTGAGTTCGGCATTTTCAGCGTAAGTAGCGTCGAGATACCAGTCGTGAGTCTCGGTGTTGTCACGCTTGCCCATAGCAGTCATAGGAGTGCTGCCAGCATCCCATCCTTGATAGTCACCAGGCATTGTGATAGTTTCAAATACCTTAGGAGTGGTTTCTTCATACTTAACCATTGTGAACTTGTTGGTTGCGGTGTTCATCTCAATCTTGTAGTAACCAGCCTCGGGGATACCAATGTTGTGGTTGTCACCATCCTCATCGGTAACAGGAGAATCGCCATCAAGGTTAGTATAGTTCATCTGAGTGTCCCAGCTGCCTGGAATCTTGATGAACTTGAACTGACCACCCTCGGGGAAGTAACCAGCATAAACGAGAACGGTATTGCCGTTGTTGTCAACGTCGGCATCAGGCATAGGCAGCAATGGGATAAGACCAGTACCTACTGAACCAGAACCATTGTCCCAATCGTTGCTACCGATGCAGTTGCCTACCATGTACCAAAGAACTGGATCGGCAGGCTTAAGCTCGATGTAGTAAGGTGAAACAAGAAATTTCACTACGTTAGAAACAACTTCTTTAGCACCAGGGGTGTTGGCTTTAACGCGAGCATAGAGTTCCTGCTGTGCAGGGATTTCGCTCTCGTCGGCATAGTTGCACATTACAACAATTGCCTTAGCTACATCGGCAGCACTTACCTCGGCGTTGCAAGAACTGAAGATGTTTTCAATTACAAAGTAGTTGCATTGAGTTTCTCCGCTTTCGTCGGCAACCTCAGCTGAATAAGGGATTGTCCACTCATTGGTGGCAGAGAGCTCAACGGTATACTCGGCAGCTACAGGGAAGCCTCCGTAGTCGGGCTGCGACCAAGTGAGGTTCACTGTCTGAGAGTTTGCCAAGTCAATAGCTTGACCGGCATAAGCTGGAGTGTTCAGCACAAACGAATCGGGTTGCTGAAGCACTGGATTAGAGTCGCGGTCATCGCTACAAGCGGTGAACATGAAAGCAACCGCCATGAGCAATAATGCTGACTTGAATATATTATTCATAATAATCTCTTGTTTTATGTTAAATTGTTAAGCTATCATTATTTGTAACCCTCGTTCTGCTTGAGGTTGGGGTTGGCGATAAGGTCATCGGTTGGAATAGCAAATACGTTGCGGTAAGCCTCGAAGTTGCGTCCTGCATAGGCTCCACCCTTCCATTGCCACTTGTAATCGGCATTGCCACCAAACTGACCAAAGCGAATGAGGTCGACACGGCGACGTCCCTCGAAGTAGAACTCACGGCTCCACTCGTCGAGAATGTCGTTAAGTGAGTAAGATGCTTTTGTAGCAGCATGAGCACGAGCGCGGATAGCGTTCAGAGCCGAAACAGCGTCGGCAGGAGCTGCACCGCTGCCAGCAAGGCGAGTAACAGCCTCGGCATAGGTCAAATAAGCCTCTGCTGCACGCATGTACATCAATTGTGAGTCGGCAAATGTATTGTCGCTACCCTTTGATCCGTCACACTTGAAGTTTGTGAACTTAGCAACAGCGTAACCATACTTGAAGTCACTCTCGTTCTCCACGTTGAGGTGACGTCCTTCTGTCTCAAAGAGAGCACGGTCGTCGCCTGCAGCGGCAGCTACGTCATAGGCATGTCCTTCGGGAGCCTCTATGTCGCTGAAGAACTTCTTGATGAGCTCGGGACGGCAACGGTTACCACCCCAAGTGTTGTTGTTGTAGAGTCCGTTAACCTCGCTGTCATCGTATGGATAGGGGTGCATATCACCGTCGAAGGTAGAGCAAATCAGGAAGTTTGTTCCACCCCAAGAGGTGGTGCGGGTACCCATTTGAATAACAGGGAATACAGCCTCAACCATAGCACCGTTAGTTCCGTTGTCGCCCATGAACAGCATTTGATAAGCTGTGAAATGACGCTCAACACCATCGCCACCTGTTCCTTCATAGTCGCCTGTGAACAGCTTGTAGCTAGAATCCATCACCTTCTTGGCATAGTCGCGAGCCTCAGCCCAGCGAGCATTGCCGGTATAAACTTGTGAGTTGAGGTAGAGACGTGCAAGGAGCATCCAAGCAGCCGCTTTGTCAACACGTCCGAATCCTTGTTGGCCATAGTTCTTGGGAGCTGGATCGCTAAGAACTTGGTCGCTCGAAGTCTCACCAATGATAGCCTTGAGCTCGCTCTCGATGAATTCACACACCTGTGCACGAGAGTACTGCTCGGGATTGTCGCCCGAAATCTTGGTGGTGAAAGGAATGTTTCCGAATGCATCGGTAAGCAAGTAGAACTGGAAAGCGCGCAAGAAGCGAATCTCGGCACTCATTGTTGCATCGTAGTCGTTAAACACCTCAAGATATTGATTGCAGAAGGTGATACCGATACACAATCCATAGTAGTAACCACGCAGCATTGGGTGACTTGCGTCGTAGCTGTTGTGGCAGTAAGAAGCGATACCTTCATCACCCCAACCGCAGATAGCCTCGTCGCTAGTGAGCTCGTTGGAGTTCCACATTTGACGGAACTTGTGTTGGAAACCACCGTCAAGACCGTCAACGTCAACGTTGTCGTCGCCACCGTTATTACCCGAAGTGGCGAAAACCGAATAACACTTGTTGAACAGCTGCTCGGCGGTAACATCGTTTTGCAGCGATGGGTCGATTGGCTCCACGTCAAGGTCATTGACACAAGAGTTTAAACCCACGCTCATGATGATAGCAGCAGCTGCACAAAGTATGTATTTAAAAAACTTATTCATCGTTTCTATATCTATTAATAAATGTGTCACATTAAATTAGAAGTTCAGGCTAAGACCAAGAATGAACGAGATTGGACGTGGGAAGATGTCGCCACCAATACCACCGAAGATCTCGGGATCGATGCCATCATACTTGGTGATGCAGAATACGTTAGAAACTGTACCATAGATACGACCACCAATACCGCGGTAGCTACCGCTCTTGAAGAGCTCATTGAAGCTGTAACCCAGGGTGATGTTGTCGCACTTGAGGAACGAAGCATTCTGTACCCAGTAATCACTGAATACTGTCTCGTTGTCGTAGGTTTGCCATCCCATATTTACTGATTCAACAGGACGGTTGTTCAGATAGAATCCTGAAACTTCCTCAAAGATAGCTGCATTGCTCACGTTGTGATAACCTTGCATCACGTTGTTGAACATATAGTTGCCAAGGCTTGCACGCAGGCTGAAACCGAAGTCCCAGTTCTTCCACTCGAGTTTAGAAGCTAAGCCCATAGTAACAGGAGCCCAAGGACACTTGTAGAGATACTTGTCGGCCTCACTGATTACGCCGTCGGCGTTGCGGTCTACAACCTGGCCCTCGATGGGCTTGCCGTTAGCGTCGTAAACTTGCTGATAAACGTAGAATGAGTTAGATGGATGATCAACGAAGTGTGCTTGAGCATTACCGTTGATACCAATACCACCGGTTGAAACAAAGTAATCAGGATCGTTGCTGATGAGCTCAGTAATCTTGTTATTGTTGTAAGTCAAGTTGTAATCAATTGTCCACAACAGGTCGTTGGTTGAAATGGCTTTCCAGTTAACGGCAAACTCGAGACCGGTGTTGCGCAGCGAACCAATGTTCTTGTAGAACGCGTTGCGGAAGTTGGTCATTGCCGAGAATGTGGCCCAGTTCAAAAGGTCGGTAGTCTTGCGGTAGTACCAGTCAATGGTTCCCGAGAGACGTCCGCCCATTACACCCCAGTCAAGACCTACGTTGGTGGTAGTAGTGGTCTCCCATTTGAGTTCGGGGTTGTAAACGTTTGGCTTAGCCTTTGAGCCGTCGCCTACGAGGTCGTAGAAAGCACCCATGCTGCCGTTACTCATCACGTAGTTGGCAAAATAGTTGTAGTCGCCAATGCCTTCCTGCTGACCAGTCTTACCCCAACCGAAACGGAGCTTAAGATTGGTGACAGAAGTGTCCTTTAGGAAATCATAATTGGCAAAGTTCCATGCAATTGCTGTTGATGGGAAGAGTGCCCAGTGGTCGCGGAAACGTGATGAACCATCGTAACGCATTGTGAATGTAACGTAGAAACGGTCTTCGAAGATATAGTTCATACGACCGAAGAACGAAACGAGATAGTTCTCGGTACGATAGCCGAGACCGTTGTTCTGGCGGTAAACGCCTTCACCGCGGATAGCGCCTGCCTTAGGATCACCAACTTTGTAAGTCACACCGGGAATCCATTGTCCTGGAGCTATAACGAGAGCATCGTCAGCAATGAAGTGGAGTGCTGAGTTAGTTGGGAATGTACCCCAAGACTCGTTGTACTCCTTGCGCCAGTTGTGCTGCCACTCATAACCAAGCATGATGTCGAAGTGGTGCTTGTCGTTGAAGTCCTTGTAGTACTGTGCATAGGTACTCAACTGGAGGTTCTCTTTAGACTGAGTGTAGTAACTGTTGTTACCGTAGTAGTTAGAAGTGTTAGAGATGTTGGCGCTGATGTTGTGACCTTCACCATGACTGAAGTCACCGCCCATTGTCAAGTGTAGACGCAAGTCCTCAAAACCATGGATCTTATAATCGAAGTCGGCACTACCAATGAACGAGCGGGTCTTACCGGTGTTGTCATGGTTGTCGAGCATTGCCACGGGGTTGTAAGGAGCATTTGTGTTCTTGGTGTAGGGCCAAGCGGGATCGGCGTTGTTTACCTGCAGCCAATCGAAATAGCCGCCTACGCCAGCATACTTGGGATCGTCACTGTAGATGGGTTGCGTGGGGTCCATGCGAACTGCATTACCCACAGCACCAGTGTCGGCGAAGCGCGACTTGGTCCAAGCGAGCTTACCATTGAGGTTCATTGTCAGATGGTCGTTCAAGAGCGATGGACTCAGGTTAACGGCCACTGTGTAACGCTTGTAGTCAGAGGTCTTGAGAATACCTTGCTGATCGGTGTAACCGAGTGAGAGACGGTAGGGGAGATAGCTACCAGCCGAACCTGCAACAGTAATGTTGTGGTCGTGGCTAATGGCTGTGCGGTAGATTTCGTTCTGCCAGTCAGTGTTGGCTGTACCAAGAAGCGAAAGTGCATTGTCCCTGCGGGTGTCGTTCTCAAAAGCTTGTGTGACAAATGCGCGATACTCGTCGCCATTCATCACCTTAATAGTTTTTTTCTTCTTGCTGAAGGTTACGTTGCCATTGTAGCTCACTTGAGGAGTAGTTTGGCCGCGGCTACCTTTCTTGGTGGTGATGATGATAACACCGTTAGAACCACGCGAACCATAGATTGCGGTTGCCGAAGCGTCCTTCAACACGTTGAAGCTCTCGATATCCTGTGGGTTGACGAGAGAGAGGGGGTTAGATACACCACTAATTCCATTATTATCCATGGCGATACCATCGATAACAATGAGTGGGTTGTTGCTGGCGTTCAGAGAAGAACCACCACGGATACGGATTGTGGCGCCTCCACCAGGAGTACCACCATCGTTGGTAACGCTCACACCGGCAACTTTACCGCCAAGCATGTCTTGCGCGCTCACTACAACACCCTTGTTCTTAGAGTCGGGGCGAAGTGCTGTGACACTACCAGTAAGGTCGCTCTTCTTAACAGCACCATAACCGATGACCACAACCTCATTGAGCATTTCAGAATCGTCCTGAAGCTCAATTATCAGGTTTGGAGCGGCAGTAACAATCTGGTCTTGAAGACCGATCGAAGAAACTTGGAGCTTGGCTCCCTGTGGCGCTACGATTTCAAAGTTGCCGTCAAAGTCGGTCACCACGGTGTTGGTGGTACCCACAACGGTAATCGTTGCACCAATAACAGGCTCGCCGGTAGCATCCTTAACATGTCCCTGCACAGTAATCTGTGCGTAGGCTCCGATGGATAGGAAAAGTCCCATCATCAGGGCTAGAATCCTTTGGGGAATTCTAATGTTTACCTGCTTCATCTTGTTTTTAGTTAAATTGTTATTAAGTTAAAAAATTAGAATTTATAATTTTGTTTTAAGTGATAATTTTGGTGATTTGCAAAAAGCGCAAAATTTGCAACTACAAAATTAAATCTTTTAAATAAAATAGAGGCGTTTTCTTTGTTTAATTATGTGTTAAATGATGCGCAAACGTTTGCATTAAGATATTTTAAGAAATAAAATTTAAAGAGATTTTAAGAAAAATTGTAATTTTGAAGACTCAATGAATCAGCCCCTGTTTCATTATGGCGTCGAGCGCCGTTTTTTGAATACTAATAACATGTCTAGCAGTTAAATACATCGTCGAGATGAATGAGAAGCAACCATTGACAATGAAAGACATTGCCACCCAGTTGGGAGTGAGTGTGGCAACAGTGTCTCGTGCCTTGAAAAACAGTCCCAACATCAGCAAGAAACGTCGCGAGATGATCCAGCAGTATGCTCGCGAGCACGATTATTACCCTAATGTGATAGCCGAGCAGCTGCGTCACAGCCGTCAGAAACCTTCACAAATCATAGGTGTGATTTTGCCTCAGATAGTGCATTATTACTTTGCATCGATATTGAGTGGAATAGAAGAGAAGGCCAAGGAACGCGGATATCGCATCATGGTGGCTCAGAGCCGTGAGAGCTATGAACGTGAGGTAGAGATTTGCGAGTCGTTCAAGAAGAACAAGGTGTGTGGCATCATCGTTTCGCAGGCCAAAGACACAGAGCAGTATGACCACTTCATCAAGCTCGTGAACGGCGGCATTCCGTTGGTATTCTACGACCGCATATGCCCTGCGTTAAATGCCAGCCGTGTTGTGGTAGACGACTATCAGGGAGCTTACAAGGCTGTGAGTTACTTGATTGAAACAGGCTGTAAGCGAGTGGCATTCTATGGCTCGAATATGAATATGGAAATCTCGAAAAACCGCTTCAACGGCTACAAAGATGCGCTTTATCGTCATGGCTTACAGCCCGAAGATGAATTGATAAAACAGTGCGACACGCGTGAAGATGCCGAGGCGCTGACTCCAAAATTGCTGAAGATGAAGAATCGCCCCGATGGTTTCTTTGCCATCAATGACGAGACAGCCATTGGCATCATGTATACAGCAAAACGTATGGGGTTGAAAGTGCCCGAAGAGGTCGCTGTGTGCGGATTCACCGACAGCGAACGAGCCATCTCATGTGATCCTATGCTCACTACTGTGAAGCAGAATGGAGAAGAGATAGGCTGCCAAGCTACCGATGTGCTCATCGACATGGTTGAGGGCAAACTTCCCATGGACCGCGCCGAGAAGCGCATGGTGCGCACCCAACTCGTGGTTAGAGGAACGACAAGGTAAGTGTTGAGAGATAAGGCTTGAGTAGAATGGCAACAAAACAGAGAATTGCATACATTGACTTCATGAAGGGGTTTTGTATCCTTCTTGTAGTAGCATTTCATATTGACTATACGATATTTAGCACTCCTTATAATTTCATGTTGCAACAGTTCCGTGTTCCAATGTATTTTTTCCTTTCGGGATTGTTTTTTAAAGAATATAATGGTTTTTTTGATTTCTCACGCCGTAAAATAAATAATATTGTAATTCCACTTTTGTTTTTCACACTCATTGGCGTTATTTTCAACTTATGTTGCAACTTGTTTAAGCATAACATGGATTTTAGAATGGCATTAAGTATGTTTCCAAGAAATCCAATTAATGCCAATACTCCCATTTGGTTTTTGGTTGTATTATTTGAGATAAACATTATTTATTACTTGTTGCAGAAGTTTTTACCTAGGTGGCTCACTATTATTGCTGCTATAATACTTTCAATAGTAGGATATGTCGTTGTTCAGCATTGTGATAATATAAGTATATTTTTATATTTAGATATCGCTTTTGTTGCTATGCCCTTTTTTATTCTTGGCTCTGAATCGCGACGATTAGGGTTGTTGGAACGTGGCCCACATAAGGCGGTGAGGATTGCAATGGTTTTAGTAACTGCTGTATTATTATATTTCTTTGCAGGAGAGATTAATATGTATGAACGAAGATATCCCTCATACTTAAGTCTTTACATCTTTCCTGCAATTTCGATATTGACGTTGCTGTTTGTGAGCCAATACATTAAACGTCCAGTTCCTATTATATCGCACATAGGAAGATATTCAATAATTGTGCTTGGCACACAGATTCTGTTAATATATCCACTGAAGTATGCTGTAATAAAATTTTTCCCAAGCATAAATACAATGTGGCACTACTTGATTATTCTTGTATCAGTTGTTATACTGGAATATCCTGTAATATATTTGTTGAGAAAATATTTGCCTCGTTTCACAGCTCAGGAAGAATTCTTTCATGAGGGTTGGAAAATAAAGAAATAGGGAAAACAATGAGACTTGGAGATGCCCCCAAGTCTCATTTCGTTTTTTGTGTTTTGTGTTTTGTATCTATTCGTTATCCTCGTACCAAGTGCTGTACATGAGGTAGTTGCGGGCGATTTTTACATTTATTTCCTTAGCTTGTGCTGGGTCTACTATCTTTTTGAACTTGGCAGGGGAGCCAGCCCAGAGTTCGTGAGGCCCAACCTTGGTGCCGCTGAGTACTACACTGCCTGCAGCGATAATGGCCCCTTCGCCTATTTCGGCATGGTCGAGAATAGTGCTGCCCATGCCAATGAGAGCCATATCATTGATTTTTGCACCGTGGATGGTAACATTGTGGCCTATGGACACGTCGTCACCAATCTCTATGGTTGATTTTTGGTATAGAGTGTGCAGCACGCTGCCATCTTGTACGTTAACTCGGTTGCCCAGGGTGATGGTGTTAACGTCTCCACGGAGCACAGCACCAAACCAGATGCTGCACTCATCACCAATAGTGACATCGCCCACTACCACTGCATTGTCGGCAAGAAATGTCCCTTGCCCAATCTTTGGGGTGAATCCCCTCACTTTTCTTATTATAGCCATAGTTATTTTAATTCATAATTCATAATGCACAATGCATAATTAATTGAATATCAAGGTGCATAATGAAAATATAATCAGTTGTTATCAAAAGTTGTTTTTACTATTGCTGTTAGAATTCTTAAAAGCTCTCTACAATCATTTAAAGTTTCTTCCCCTTGATTATAGGAGATATATTCACTCTCTTGCATCAACTCTAACCAGTATTCTGTTTCACTTGCCTCTTTCAATGCGATGTTCATCTTTGAACCAAAATCGGCATTACTCTGACCACGAATAGCTTCTTTAATATTAGCGCCAATGCTAGTTGCTGAACGTAAGAACTGTCTTGACAGCACATACTCATGTTTTTCTTCAATCAAATAACGATAGAGTTTTATTGATTTAAGAGCAAAAGCTTTACTCTTAATAACTATAATATTATATGTGTCAGATTTCATTAATTGATTATTTGATTTCTTTATTAATTACATTGTGCATTGTGCATTATGCATTGTGCATTAGAAAAGTGCTTTGCACTTTTCAGTAAGCCATGCTATTTCTTCGTCATTAAGATATGGAGTTAGACGTTCAAGCACCATAGCATGATAGTCGTTAATTTGTTTCATCTCTTCGGGGCTGAGCATGCTGATGTTGATGAGTCGGGTATCGTAGGGGAATAGTGTCAAGGTTTCAAACTCTAGGAAGTTGCCGAAGTTCTCAGTGATTTTGCCTTCTACCACAAGAAGGATGTTCTCGGTGCGGATACCATACTCGCCAGTCTTGTACAGGCCTGGTTCGTTGCTTGCGACCATTCCTGGTACAAGTGCAACAGGATTCAGACGTCCGTTGATGCTATGAGGGCCCTCATGGCAACCTAGGAAGTGACCTATGCCGTGACCTGTACCATGACCGTATGTCATGTGCTCTTGCCATAGGGGCATGCGGGCAAACGCGTCAAGTTGCACGCCGGTAGTGCCCACTGGGAACTTGGCACGGCTAAGGGCAAGATGTCCCTTGAGCACAAGAGTAAAGTCATGTTTCTCTTGCTCGGTGGGGTTGCCCAAGGTGATGGTGCGAGTGATGTCGGTTGTACCGTCGAGGTACTGAGCGCCGCTGTCCACGAGCAGAAGTCCCTCGCCTTGCAGGGTGCTTGCGCTCTCGGGGGTGGCGCTGTAGTGGACAATTGCTCCGTGCTCGCGGTATCCGCATATCATCTCGAAGCTGTCGCCACGATAAAGTTCGCTCTTTGCACGCTCTTGCTTGCCTTTATCCCACACATCGAGCTCGTTGATAGTGCCACTGGCAGCATTCTGCTCGATCCACATAAATAGTCTCACGAGCGCAGCTCCATCACGTTCCATCGCTTTGCGGAATCCCTCAATCTGTACCTCATTTTTGATAGATTTTAGGGCTTCTACTGGCGATGTGCCATAAACTTTGTCGCACATAAGCAGTTGCCCCAGAGTGTCGCTCACCTTGTCGGGGTCGAGAAGTATAGTGTTGTTGACATTTCGTTTCTCGAGGAACTTATATACATCGTCATAGTCCTTGATTCTAACCTTGTATTGGCCGAGGTGTTCTTTCACTTCTTTGGTCACTTTGTCACCATCAATGAAGATTACGCGGTCTTTGTCGCTCATGTAGAAATAGGCTAATGCCACTGGAGTGAAATCTACGTCGTTGCCGCGCAGGTTCAGTAGCCAGGCTATCTCGTCGAGTGCTGTGATAAGGATGCTATCGGCACCGGCATCTTCTACCTTTTCCATGGTGCGAGAGAGTTTGCTCTCAACGTCTTCGCCAGCATAGCTCTCGTCGTGTACGAAAGCTTGCGACATGGGCCGTGGTGGACGGTTGTCCCAAATATTATCAGCAGGATAGAAGTCGGTAGCAAAGAGAAAACCGTTCTCTCCGCATATTTGTTCGATTTGGTTTGTTTCACGCAGTGTGAAAAGTTGTCCATCGACTGCAACTGTGTCGTCTTCCTGCAGTTCCTGTGCTATCCACTGCATGATTACTGACAACTCGCCTCGATATTCCACTTGTTGGAGTTCAAAACCGCTGTCTTCCAGCTCTATTTCGGCTTGAAGGAAATATCGTGAGTCGGTCCACAGGCTGGCGTTGTTAAGTGTCACAACAGCTGTTCCGTTGCTGCCGGTGAAGCCGCTCAACCAGTCGCGGAATTTCCAGTGGTCGTTCACATATTCACTCTGATGAGGGTCAGTGCCAGGGATGATAACGGCATCAACGCCCTTGCTGCGCATGTATTCGCGCAAAGCTTCAAGATTGTTGTTCATTGTGTATTATATTAATGATGTTTTTTATTTTCTAACTTGCAAAGTTAGTGAAAAGTTTTTAGTTATTGGTTTTTAGTTGTCAGTTTTTTGTTGGTTACTTGTTTTTATTGTGGTAAGAAAAGTAGAAGCGCCCGTCACAAGTGTGACAGGCGCTATTGATGTTTCAAGTGGAGAATATTTTACTCTTCAGGTACCATGGTAATCTCGATGCAGTTACCGCTCTTGAGGATACTGTTCTTGACAAAGTTGCTTATATCGGCAGTTGTAATTTTGTTCAATGCTTCTTTGTATCCATTGTATTCGTCTATGTTGCGGTCAACGTAGAAGCTAAGGAGGCCAATCCAGTAGTTGTTGTCTTTCAAGTTGGTGTCAAAGTCCTTAGCCATTTTTTCCTTGATTTTATCAAGAATGTCTTGAGTTACTTGGCCATTAGCAATCTCGTTGAGCGATTCGCGCATGATGCCCAGGACTATGTCCTTTTTCTCGGGTTTGAAATTGCAACTTACTGCTGCTGTAGTTACTACTTTGTGTCCCGAGTAAGAAATTGATGCCCAGCCATTTGGCGAATAAGCGGCGCCTTCGTCTTCACGCACCTTCTTGAGAAGCATGTCTTCGAGCACTTGTCCTGTGATGTCGGCTAGGATGTCATTCTCCATAGTATAGGGCAGAGCATAAGTGTGCCACATGATTCTTGAGGTCACTTGAGGCGTTTCCATCTTGTGGCTGAATAGGTTGGTTTTTTTACCTTGAGCATAATCAACCATTTCTCCGAAGTCTTCTTTTTTGCCTTTCTGTGCTGGCAGCGAAGCGATGTATTGCTCGATGAGAGGCTTGATAGTGGCCTCGTCAAAGCTGCCTACGAAGTAGAAGGTGAAGTCGGCAGCATTTGCAGTGCGTTCTTTGGCGATTTGCAGCACACGGTCATAGTCAATTTTCTTGAGTGTCTCAGAACTGATGGGAGTGTGACGCCAGTTGTGATTGTAGTAGGTGTAAATGAGGCTGTCGGAAAAAACAGATTGTGGCATGGCATCCTTGTTTTTCAAGAAGTTATCAAGCATAGAAATCATGCTGTTCACAGCTTTCTCATCTTTCTTGATGTCGGTGAAGTAGAGATAGTTAAGCTGGAACATTGTTTCAAGATCCTTCTTTGTAGAATAACCATCAAATGATTCATAATCGTCAGAAAGAGACATATTTACTTGTACATTCTTACCTGCGAGAGCTTTTTTGAGCTCGGAATTGGAGAAGTTGCCAAGTCCGCTTGATTCAATCAAGCCTGCAAGTACCGTGAAGTTGTCGACGTCATCCTTGCCGTAAAGTGAGCTTCCACCTCTTGACTCGGCATAGTATTGAATCTCGTCGTCCATGAATGTTGTGGGCTTAATGATGACAGTGGCACCATTGCTGAGTGTTAGCTGTGTGTATCCTAGCTTTTCATTCTTGGTTTCTTTTACAATCTTACCTGCCTTGGGCATAGTGGCGATGAGAGGCTCGTCTTTCACATTGTCGACATAGGCTTCAAGTTTCTCATTGCGTGCATCGTTGACAGCCGCTATGAGGTCTTGAGCAACGGGCAATTCTGCATTGTCGGTGCAGAAATTCAAGATTACCATGTTGGAATTATCTTGAGGTACAAGCTCGGCAAAGGTCTGGTTGATTAGATCAAGTGGAATGTGAGGAGCAATCATGTTCATAGTATTGTATTTCCACTCGATAGAAGGATAGGGATATTTTTCTAGGTAGTTAGAGCAATATTGCCGTCCAAAGTTGTCGTTGTCAATCTGATTGCGGTTGTTGTAACTCTCTTCGAGATAGCTGGTGTATTCATCTAGGGATCTGGCATACTCGGTAGCTGTGAAACCATGCTGAGCAGCTCTAAGTACTTCTTCGGTAACTGCTTTGATGGCTTGTGCAGTCTGTCCTTCCTTGGGGATAGCTGTGATAGAGAAAGCGTCTTTGGTCTTGGATAAGAGATATGTGCCATCTCCAGCAAATGCCATAATGTAAGGACAGTCGGGCTCTTTAGCCTTTTCGTCAAGACGCTGGTAGAGCATGTTGAATGCTCTGCTACGCGCATAACCTTGCAGTAAATACATAATGGTGCTTTTAAATTCGTCGGGTATGGGTTCATGTTTGAACATCACACTAACCGAGGTGGATGTCAGCTCCTTGTCCTTGTCGATGATAATGATAGGCTCGTCATTGTCGGGAACAGGTTCGTCAACAACTTGTGCTGCATCGGGCGCAGGTGCTGGAATGTCGCTGAACATCTCCTTGATTTTAGCTTCGGTACGGTCCACGTCGATGTCGCCAACCACCACGATTGCCTGGTTGTCTGGGCGATACCACTTGTGATAGTAATCGCGTAGCTCGTTATATTTGAAGTTGTCGACCACACTCATCAGACCGATGGGCATGCGCAAACCATATTTGGAATTAGGATAGAGAGTTTCAAGGTTGCGCTCGTACAAGCGTTGCTGTGCACTAGAGCGCACTCGCCACTCCTCGTGAATGACACCGCGCTCTTTGTCGATTTCCTCGTCCTCGAGCAGGAGGCCATTGGACCAGTCTTTGAGGATTAGCAGGCATGAGTCGATAGCGCTCTGTCGTGTGCTTGGCACGTCGTTGATGTTGTAAACTGTTTGGTCCACGCTTGTGTAGGCATTGAGGTCACGTCCAAACTCTACACCCAGCGAGCGAGTGTAGTCAATCACGCCGTTGCCGGGAAAGTTCTTCGAGCCGTTAAATGCCATATGCTCGAGGAAATGGGCGAGACCACGCTGGTTCTCTTCTTCCTGTAGCGAGCCCACACGCTGTGCAATATAGAAGTTCACACGGTGCTCTGGCCAGTTGTTTTGCTTAATGTAGTAGGTTAATCCGTTGGGCAGCTTGCCTGTGCGTACCGAGGGGTCGTTCTCGATATTGGACGATAGCTGTGCCATTGAGCCAAATGCGATAAGCATTAGGGCTGCAAGTAATAATTTCCTTAATTTCATGCTTTTAATACTTTGAGATGGTTGTTATTATTAATTTGTTTTATAGATTCGATTATAATGGTTTTGCAAATTTAGATTTTTTTTACGAAATAATCATGTTTTTAGCTATAAATCTTAATTGCTGAAATCAATGATTCAGACAAACGAGGTATTGAATGAGAGATTACTGAAATAGGTAAAGCTTGATAGGTGATGCATAAGATTAAAAAAGGTTAATGATAGACGCAAATTGTGAGTTTTTGCGTCTTTTTAGTGAAATGGGTGAGAAAGAGTTTCAAAAGAAGGCTGTATTGCTGCGCGAAAAAGCTGTTTCTACATGCTTGTCGTGTGGTGCCGACTTGATGGAGGCCGAAGATGTGGCACAAGACGTGCTATTGCGCTTGTGGCAGTTGCGCGACACACTTGAACGATACCGTTCATTAGAGGCGCTTGTAGTCGTGATGGCACGTCACAAACTGGTCTCGCTGCATCGCAACAACTACAATGTGCCCATTATGTCGATAAACTCTAAACAGCTTAAATCGCAGCTCATTAACCCCGATGACTCACTCATCTCATCACAAGAGGTTGCATGGCTCAATGCGGCCATGCGGCGGTTGCCCTGCACTCAGTATGCAGTGCTTCACATGCGTCAGGTTGAATGCCTGAGCTATGACGAGATTGCTCGCCGTCTAGGAATAGAGAACAGTACGGCAAGGAGCCTCCTTTCAAAAGCACGTATTAAGTTACTTGATGAAATTAAAAAAAGAAACCAACGATGAATAATGACGAGAAATACATAGAATCATTGCTTGGCCTGTTTATGCGAGGTGAGACTACCCTTGAGCAGGAGCGTGAGCTTAGGCAATTTTTTGCCAGTTCGCACAGTGTTCCTAAAGAATGGGAGCCATATAAGGAAATGATGGCTTATTTTGATGAAGGAATGCCTATAAATAATGGATTTGGCTTTAAGAAGAACATCGTGCATCCTTTGTGGGCAGTGATAGCAGCCGCCGCAGTTTCAGCTATAATCATCATGATTGTGCCAAAGCTGGGCCGCAGTCATGATTTAAAGAATGGCACCCAACCCACAGGGGGTATCATTGCTGATGTAAACTCAGCTAATAGAGCCATTGAAATTGATCACTCCAACCCTATTACAGTAAAGGTTGTAAATGCTGTTAAAAGATCTGACCTGCCTAAACTAGAGAATCGGGAAAGGAAGCAACAGCACCATGAACCCACATTTCGCAAAGCATCATTTGATGACACTGAAATAGAGAGAGAAAAAGGCGAGATGGAACAGGCCCATCAAGAACTCATGGCCGACAAGTTTATAATTGAGAGAGAGCTGAATGAGATCCATGAAGAGCAACAGGCAGGACGAACCCAAGTTTATAGGGTGCAGCAAGCATTCCGCAATGAGAATCCACAAATCATACAAGTAGTATTTAAATAAAAAAAACAGCGATATGAAAAATCTATTTATTACAATTATGGTTGCAGCAGCAATGGCAATACTAGCCATCTTTGGGTGTGCCGCACAAGAACATGTGGTCGATGCCTACAACAAAATCACAAGAGTTCTCGACGATGATTTCATTACAATGAACAAGGCTATTGACTACCGAGACCAAAACTCAGGGGAGGTTTCTGGAGTGTGTATAGTTAAACAGTTTAGATTACCCGGTGATAAAGGAAGTTACATCAAAGAATTGACACATGCCATGATGCAGGACAGTGAAAAGGCCTATCACAGCGCGTCGGGTAAAGCCGGCAGCAGAGGTGTGACCTATGCAATCGCCTATGGCACAGGAAAAAATGACTTTGAGCTCATAGGTGCCGATAATGATATGAATTTCATGGTAGTGTGTTTTAAGGACAAGCAGCAGAGTGACTTCCGCACCAGTTATGCTATAGAGTGGAAACAGGATAATGATGATTGTTATTTGGGCAAAATTTATAAAATCTATGGGAAGAAACCTGGTGATTATCAAACTGATGAAACATTGATGTTCAAAGGGAGCAGTGGCAATGGTTTTACTCTTAAGGTTGATAGCCTCATTGATTTAAATAGTTTTAAAGCACTTGAGATGATGTCGCCTCAGCTTGAAATGTTGGGAGAACGATTGGGCAATACCTATAATATCAAGGTCTATTCCAGTGACAACGACACAAATGATGATGAAAATACAACGTGGCTTGCCACATTTGCATTGTTGACCAGCAAATACAAGGAAAAAGTGAAGCAGTCACCCAGAAAGGGTGCTGCCTATGCTACCGAACTACTTCAGATGTGCAAACGTGCCGATGGCGTGATAACCGAGAGTGAAAAGAAACTATGCATAAAGAGCTTAAAAGAGTGTCAAAAGAGCTGTAGCGATACATTTGTCAATGGTCTGCTAGACGAGGCAATAAACTGGCTTAACGGCAAGAACAAGAATTCATAGTCAATGATCAATAACCACAATGGTATTTACCTCAATTAAATGCTGATGAGTCTTCTGACTGGGATAGTGCATTAGTGTTCTGTCATATTCTTTTAAATATGCAAACAATTTATTTCAATATTATGCGAGGTTTAGGCATAACACACACTGCACCGTTTGGCACATCTTCAGCTACAATACATCCAGCTCCAATTTTAGCATTATCACCAATGGTGATTCTTCCTATAATTTTAGCTCCAGCCCCAATAAAGACATTATTTCCTATTCTCGGGGCTCCAGCTCTTTTTCCGCCACCATAAATTGTTGACCCTATTGTCACATGTTGCATAATCACGCAATTATCACCAATTATAGTATCGCATGAGAAGAAGCACCCATCAATACCATGTGGAAATGTAACGCCTTTCCCAATGGTACAAGAAAAAGGGACATAAGCATTGTGGAATCTCACGTGCATTGTGTAAAAAGGATAGAAAAATTTACTTTTTCTATATAATTGTAATGCTGTTGAAAAATTACCAAAAATACCAAATGTCAATAAGAACTTAAGCATCTCAATCTAGTTTTGATACCAATAGGTGGTATTATGTTATTAACAATATATTTTCAAGCAAGTAGAAATCAGTTTATTAATAAGAACTATAAACAAAGCTATACATACTAATTTGCAAAATTAGTCATTTTATTTTAGACGCACAAAAAATGCTCAGGATATAAATCTTTAAAGAATTAGATTTCGATGAATCTTGGTATGGATAAACAATCTTATTACATTGACTTAAATCAATATTTTGAAAAAACATAGCATTTTTTTGAAACAAAATGATTAGTTGTTGCGTCTAATGTTTGGGTGGCAACTCAGGAAAGCTTGCGTCTTGATTTCGGTCAAGATTTAGTTGCAAGCGATGCGATATTGATTATAATCAACAGGATTTAGCACCACCGTTTATAATTTTGCATGAAAAAAGAGTATGACTTATTTAGATATTACCGATAGACACTTTTATTCTGTTTCAAGAGAAATTCTTCTGGACAAGGGCAAAAGGTTGGAGCTTGTAAAAGGAGACTACTTGTGCCGCCAAGGTGAGAAATCGGCACAAATAGGGCTTCTTGTAAGTGGTTCTCTAAAGTATACCAGCCTGACTTCCAATGGCAATGAGCGCATACTCTCGTTTGCCTTTACTGGTGACCTGGTGGGATGTTACAGCGCAATGCGTAACAAGGAGAAAAGTCTATTTGACATCGTAGCTCTTGAGAGCTCGGTTGTGTATCAGCTGCCCATTTGGGAACTAGATACGGTGCTCTCAGGAAGAAGCCGTGTGGAATTTGATGAGACGCTTTCCTACATATTGCTTCAGAAGGTGATAGATGACTGTTGTCTAAATGCAGAGGAACGCTATGTGACGCTGTCGCAACGTTTCCCTGATATTCACAATCGCATGACCAACCGCACTATAGCCGCCTATCTAGGTGTGACACCCGAGTCACTGTGCCGGTTGCGCAAGCGGTTGCTAACTACAAAGAAAATATAGTTTAATTCTTGAAAAACACAATACATTTAAACTGCAACAAAACACCTAACGATAAGCTTGTGAAAGTAACTCGCAAAGTAGCAGTTAATGATTAAACTTCAAACACATATATAAAAGGATAGCGTCCTAGTGATAGGGCGCTATCTTGCGTAATGGGATTGTGTGGTTGTTAGCGAATCACTTTGATAGCACGAGTGGTGCCGTCTTGCATGCGCATTTGCTTGATGAGGATGCCAGTGGCGTTGTCGTCAACCTTGCGACCCTGCAGGTCATAATAGCTGGTCTCAACCACGTTGTTGACACTGATGCTATTGATGGCAGTTGGGTTGAGCTGATACCAGAATATTTCGCTCTCTCGCGATTCGCGCGAATCGCCCACTGTATAGATGCTCTTCACGCCAATTGCTGACCACTGGTCAATGTCGTCACCATAGATGTAGACTTGCCTGCCGGCAACGTCAATGTCATAATAGTCGGTGAAGTTGTAAGGAACTACGGTCATGTTTTCTTCAAGGAAGAGATAGTCATCGGTAGTGAATTCATACACACTCTGCTCGCCGTTCCTGTCAACGAGAATCTGATAGCTGAGCAGTGCGGCAAAGATATCATTGCCGTCAACGTCGGTGGTCGGGATTGTCATCCGCACATAGTGGCCGTAGTCGTCTTCGGTGAAATCATCGATTGTAGGAGTGGCAGGTGTGGCAATTTCGGGCTGTACCTGTGTGAGAGTCACGTTGATGAACTCGTCAAGTATGTCTCCCTCGACAGAGGTTGTGTAACCATTGGCAGCGGTCAACACGGTGGCATCGTCATTGATTGTGAATTCAGCGCCGTCAAAGTTGAGTTCATAGACATCACCCCAGAACTCAAAAGCTCCCATATACGCTTCGGGGAATGTTGCAACACCATCGGCTATAGAGCCTTTTACCCATCCGTCGGTAAGATATTCGCTGAGGCCTTTGATGTAAACGTCATTATTGTCTAAAACCACAAACACCTCAAAGGTCTTGTCTTTGTTGGTGTAGGTGTCATGTCCTTCAAAGGTATAGAGCATTTCCTCGACGCCTGCTGGAGGGGTAACAATATCGCCTTCGGCCTTCACTGTTGCATTGGCGGCTTTAAGCTTAGAAGCCTTGTCACTGTTGATAACTCCGGCTTGGGCAATCATTGCCACCAAGCCTACGAGAATTAAAAGAGTAATTTTTTTCATACGTGTTTAATGTTTAAATGATATTATGTTTCGTCATGCAAAAATAATAAAAATGTTGAAACTATCGTCATTCTCATTTCAAGTTTTTGATGTAAAAAGATTGCGCCACAAATAAATGTGGCGCAATCGTTATGTTTGAATGACTATAAGTCAATTAATCCTCAGGATTCATTGTTACCTCGATGCAGTTTTTGCTGTTAATAAGCACGTCTTTGACAAACTTGCTTATATCAGCAGCAGTAACTTTGTTGACTGCCTCTTTGTAGCCATTCTGAGTGTCTATATTGAAACCATTATACATGCTCAGCACGTTGATCCAGTGAGCGTTACTCTTGGCGTTGGTGTCATAGTCCTTGAGCATCTTTTCTTTGATCTTCTGGAGAGCGTCGGCCTCGAATTCACCATTAGCGATATCATTAAGAGACTCACGCATAATCTTGATAACGAGGTCTTTCTTCTCGGGCTTCATATTCACGAAAGTGAGAGCCTGAGTGAAAGGTTTGTCGCCCTTCATTGACATACCAGCACTTACATGTGGCGAGTAGGCTGCACCCTCGTCCTCACGAATCTTCTTGAGCAGGATTACATCGAGTACTTGCCCCACGATATCGGCCTTGATATCGTTCTCCATAGTGTAGGGAGCGTCATAGCTGTGCCACATCACTAAGGAAGTAGTTTGAGGTGTTTCCATAGCGCGCGAGAACTCGTTCTTTACGTCGCCCTTCACTAACTCAGCACCTTCCTTGAAGTTCTCTTTCTTGCCTTTTTTAGCAGGCAGTGAAGCGATGTATTGCTCGATAAGAGGCTTAATGGTCTCCTCGTCGAAGCTGCCCACGAAGTAGAATGTGAAGTCGGCTGCGTTGGCGGTACGCTCTTTGGCGATCTCTATTACGCGGTCGTAGTTCACGTTCTTGAGGTCCTCTACGTTGAAAGGCATCTCACGCCAATCGTGATTATAGAATGTGGTCGAAACACTGTCGCTCAAAGCTGACTGAGGATTATTGCTCTTGTTCTTAAGCTGAGTCTCGACAAACGACATATAGGTTGAAGTAGCCTTCTCATCCTTGGTGAGGGCGGTGAAGTAGAGGTAGTTCAGTTGGAACATTGTTTCAAGATCCTTCTTTGTTGAGCTGCCGTTAAGACGCTCGTAGTTGGCAGAGAGGCTGAGGTCAACGTTTGCGTTCTTTCCAGCGAGAGCCTTCTCGAGCTCGTTGTTGCTGAAGTTGCCCAAACCTGAAGCAGCTACTACAACGTCAAACATTTTGCAGTTTGCCCAGTCTTTTTGTCCATAGAGCGAGCTGCCGCCCTTAGACTCAGCATAATATCTAATTTCGTCATCCTTGAAGTCGGTGGATTTCAAAATCACTGTTGCGCCATTGCTGAGGGTGAGCGTCTTGAAACCAAGAGTTTTGTTCTCGGTCTCTTTCACGATTTTTCCAGGTTTTGGAAGATTGGTGATAAGAGGCTCATCTTTTACATTGTCGACATAAGCATCGAGTTCAGTCTTATGTGCATCATTGATGGCTCCCATCAAATCTTCCTTAGTGGGTAGTTCAATGTTCTCGGGACCGAAGTTTATTACCACGAGGTTCTCGTTGGTAGTAGGCATCATCTGCGAGAAGAGCTGATTGATCATGTCAACCCCAATATTAGGAGCAATCATGTTCATTATTTGATATTCCCATTCGATTGATGGATAAGGCTCTTGCTCAAGATAGTTAGCGCAATACTCACGTCCAAAGCTGTTGTTGTTGATTTGGTTGCGGTTATTGTACTGCTTTTCGAGACTGCTCAGATAATCGTCTTTGATTCGTGCATATTCGGTGGCAGTGAATCCATGTTGTAAAGCTCTGAGAGCCTCTTCGGTGACAACTTTCACAGCTTCGTTGCTCTTGCCTTCTTTAGGCAGCAAGATAAGTGTGAAGGCGTCTTTTGTCTTAGAGAAGATGTAGTTGCCATAGTTGGCGCCAGCCTGCATGTAAGGGCAGTCGGGATCAAGTGCTTTCTCTTCGAGTCGCTTGTTGAGCATATCGCAAGCCATATCAATGCCATATTTCATTATCAGATAGGTCATGTCGCTCTTAATCTCCTTGGGCATAGGATCAGTCTTGTACATGATCTCGATGAGGTTGTACTGCTGTTCCTTGTCCTTGTCGATAACTACGATGGGCTCTTCGTTGTCGGGCACCTCAACGTCAACCACTTGTGCTGCGTCGGGAGCGGGAGCTGGGATTGTACCAAAAAGATCTTTGATTTTCTGTTCGGTTTTGTCAACGTCTATATCACCAACAACGACGATAGCCTGGTTGTCGGGACGATACCATTTGTGATAGTAGTTGCGGATTTCGTCATATTTGAAGTTGTCAATAACGCTCATCAAGCCGATGGGCATGCGTAAGCCATATTTCGAGCCAGGATAAAGTGTCTCGAGGTTGCGCTCATACAAGCGTTGTGATGCACTTGAGCGAACACGCCACTCCTCATGTATAACGCCACGCTCCTTGTCAATCTCTTCTCCTTCAAGCAGGAGGCCGTTAGACCAGTCCTTAAGGATGAGCAAGCATGAGTCGATAGCACTCTCACGTGTGCTTGGTACGTCATTGATGTTGTAAACTGTTTGATCTACACTGGTGTAGGCATTCAAGTCACGACCAAATTGTACACCTAGGGAACGGGTATAGTCAATCACTCCGTTACCTGGATAGTGCTCAGTACCGTTGAAGGCCATATGCTCTAGGAAGTGTGCGAGACCACGCTGGCTCTCTTCTTCCTGCAGTGAACCCACACGCTGTGCGATATAGAAGTTCACGCGATGCTCGGGCCAGTTGTTCTGTTTGATGTAGTAGGTAAGCCCGTTGGGCAATTTGCCAGTGCGCACCGATGGGTCATTCTCAATGGGCATCGATTGCGCCATAGAGCCAAGTGCTACAAGCATCATGGCTACTGCAAAGATTTTTCTTAGTTTCATACTTGAAAAACGTTAAATTTAAAGATATATAAATTGAAATATTATTGAAAATCACTTTTTTAAAGCTACAAAATTAGCTATTAATTGATGAAAAATGCGATTTTGTATTATTATTAATTGTTAATTTGATGAATTTACTTGATTTTGCTCAACATTTTGTGTTTTAAGCAAGTGTTTCATTAGCTCTATGTCCAACCTCACCTTGCATGAGGTAACCGTCGTGGTGGCCAATTACTTCATTGCCTTAATCCTCTTGGATAATTTGGTTTATTTGCTCGATGAGCTGGTTATTGGTGCGCTGCATCTTGCGGAAGATAAGCCATGCGATAAAACCGCCGATGAGTCCACTCACAGCGAGACCTAATGTCATGATAGTCACTAAAGCGGAGTGGTTGGGCGAGTCACTTGGAATGTTGAGTTTAAATACTAGTTCTATGATGAACCACACGAGCCAGATTGTCACAAATATCATGCCAATGGTAAACCATGTTGCTCGCTGTTTTTTCATCTTTATCAAGCGTTTGCTTGTTTCAACCATGTCTCCGCTCAGCAGCTGGCTCTTGGGTATGCGGTTGATGATATAGTCGCCAACCACGTCGGCTATCAAACCAATGGCAAGGAAGGCAAACAGCCACCAAGAGAGTCCCTGGCTGTAATGGAAAGAAGCCATAATTAAGAGCAGAATGGGTACTAGTATAATCTCGGTCCAGACAAAATTTTTTATCCAGGAGAGTTTGCTGCCCATGGAATTTCTCACGAGCTTCTCATTGATGATTTGCTGCTTGTCGAGCCGGCTTTTAAAGATGTTCATCTGCTCTCGCATCTGTTCAAGCTCGTTCATGTTGTTATCGTTTTCCATATTATAATTCTCAATTTTTAGTTGTCGTTCATGCTTTTTAATTGCTCACGTATTCGCACCAGGCGCACACCAACAGCCTTGGTGGTGATGCCTACAATTGCTGCGATGTCGTCGTAACTCATATTTTCGAGCCACAGCAACACAATAGCGCGGTCGAAGGGTTGCAGCCGACTGATGCGTTGGTGCAAGAGTTTTAGCTGCTTGTTCTCAACTTTGGTGTCGTCGTGAAAGTCACGGTCGATGGAGAGTGGCACAGTGTCGATGCGTCGTTTTTTCTTGCGGTCGCTGGTGATGCAGGTGTTAAGGGCGATGCGCCATACCCACGTGCCGATGCCGCTACGCCCTTCAAACTTGTCAAGACCGTTCCACAAGTTTATAAGGGTTTCCTGAAACAGGTCCTCCACCTCGTCATGTTTTTGTGAGAACATGTAGCAAACTGAGTAGATTGTGCTCTTGTGGTCCTGCAGGATTTTTTTGAAAACTGCCTCAGTTTTTTCCATTTTTTTGTTATTACATCTATTAGACGCTGTAAAGGTACAAAAACTACACAATTATGACAGTTTTTTTTGAATTTTTGTTGGAGAGAAAAAAATGAGTACCTTTGTAGCACGAAAAAACGACCTGAGATATGAAAAAATTATTATCATTGATGTTGCTTGGGTGCTTGGCGTGTGTAGCAAGCGCGCAGATTGTTGATGCAGAACTTGCAACAAAGCCAGCCGATGAGACTGTCTTTTACCAGACTCCCGAAATCGAAAAAAAGAACACATTTATCGTGATATCTAAAGCCGAATTGAGGTTATATGTCTATGGTAAGGTGGGTAATGACACCGTATTGATGGCTAAGTTCCCTGCATGCTTGAGCAAGAATAAGGGGCAAAAGCAGCGTCGCGGTGACATGAAGACACCTGAATGTACTATGGATAAGCCTTTCTATATTGACGCTATAAAAGATGCCTCGGCATGGTATCATGATTTCAAAGACGGGCGTGGAAGCATCAAGGCTTATGGCGCTTGGTTCTTGAGGCTTGTGACACCTGGTCACAAGGGCATAGGCATTCATGGCAGCACCAATAATGAGAAATCGGTCCCTGGCCGTGCCAGCGAGGGCTGCGTCCGCTTGCGTGACGCGGATATCATTCTTCTCAAGGAGAAGTTTGCTTATATCAACATGCCAGTTATTATTAAGAATGAGACTCAAGGTCCTTGGGAATGGGAACTCAAAGCTCATGCCAAGGCTGTAGCAGAGGAATGAGATGTCAAAAACTGGATTAATTAGATTATGTTTTCTATGAGAAGTTTTTTAATAATTGCTGTGATTGTTACAGGTGTGCTGGGCATGACTAGCTGCAGCGGTGGAAAAGATAAACAGGGAACCTCGCAAGACTCTATCCAAAAGCCTGTAGCGGAGCAGTATAAAGATATCTACAAGGGTGAGTATGACAAAAGCAAAACATTTATTGTCATCTCAAAAAAAGACCTAAAACTCACGGTGTATGCTCCTATCAATGGCGACACTCTGCCTGTGGCGCAATTTCCTGTGTGTTTGAGCCTTAAAAAAGGTCAAAAAGAGAAACCTGGCGATATGAAGACTCCAGAGAGTGAGCCTGGCGAACCTTTCATTATCGATGCCATAATAGATGCTAAGGAATGGTTCCATGATTTCAATGATGGCCGTGGCAGCATCAGGGCCTATGGCGACTGGTTTCTGCGTCTTGTCACGCCAGGGCATCATGGAATAGGCATTCACGGCAGCACCAACAACGAGAACACGGTGCCTGGCCGTGCCAGTGAGGGTTGTATCCGCCTGCACGATGCCGACATCATCACTCTCAAGGAACAATATGCCCGTGTGGGAATGCCCGTAATAATCAAGCAAGAAGAGCAAGGCTTGAAGTCGTTTGAGATAAAGAAAACCAAATAAACATGAACTGCTAGATTAAGGTCTGATGACATGTTTAGATATTATAAAGGAGGAAACCTTGGAAATGGTTTTCCTCCTTTAGTTCTTTTCATGGAAGAAATTTATTTCTTGATGAGCTCGTAGACTATATAGGAACTGTATTGTTTGAGAGGACCATTGGCGATAGCGAAGTCGAATCTCCTCAGAGGCTTGCGCAGCTTGACTGGTATCTTGTGCACTGGCAGCATCATGATACCGTGGGTGCTGCACATGTCGAAGTGCTGTGATGTCATTTTGAGAACCTCACCTTTGGTCAAATCGGTCCCTCCGTGCCACGATTGGTGCTTGTGGTGGATGAGTTGGCGACGTTTCTTGGAAGGGACGTCGAAGATGAAACAGCCGCCAGGCTTGAGTATGCGGTGTGCCTCAATGATGATGTCCTGGATTAGAAACGGCTCGAGGTGCATCATCAAGTGAAAGGAAAAAATTGTGTCGAACATGTTGTCGTCGAAGCCTGTCTCAGCAGCCGACGCCTGACGAAAAGATACATGTGGGTGCCGTTCTTTAGCATGTTTCATCATTGGTGCGCTTGCATCAAGGGCATGGGTGGCATAGCCAGTGAGCCGGCCTGTGCCACAGGCCATTTCCAGACATTTGCCATTGGGGGGAAGCTTGATTAACTTGTCTAGAATGCGACGCTCCTCATAGTCAATGAACTGCCCGTAACTGTTGTTGAAACGGCTGTCGTCGTACTCATCGGCAATAGTGTCGTAGTAGTCTACAACAGTATTTTCTTTTTTCTGTGCCATCTCTATCGTTATTTAAAATTCACTGCAAATATAGCTGTTTTTTGAATAATGCACAAGGCAGGCATAATGGGGTTGCGCTTGTTGGACTCACTTGACACTGTGATTCGCCTGATTCGCCTGACTCACCTGTCTCACTTGACTCACTTGACTCACTTGACTCACCTGACTCACTAATTGGGCGATTGGAATGGCAGTGCCTTAGGCTAACGATGACAAACGCCGTTTCTTGTTTCTTGGTTTTGTGTGTTTTCATAATGATAAGAAATTTTTTTGCACTCAAAGGTAGTGCACAGTAACTAGGCAAAACAACGTTGAAATAATAGGTATGCATTTATTTGAGAGTATCAATAAAAAAAGGAACCCATGGTGTGGGTTCCTTTAGGATTACTCAGCAAGAGGGTTTATTTGAGCTTTGCATAGCCATAGGCAGCGTTGTCGCCCAGTTGCTCCTCGATGCGGATGAGCTGGTTGTACTTGGCCATACGGTCGGTACGGCTCAAAGAACCAGTCTTGATTTGTCCGCTGTTGGTAGCTACTGCGATGTCGGCGATAGTAGTGTCCTCGGTCTCACCGCTGCGGTGAGAGGTCACTGTAGTGTAGCCGTGGCGGTGTGCCATCTCGATAGCGTCGAGAGTCTCGGTGAGCGAGCCAATCTGGTTAACCTTGATGAGGATAGAGTTGGCAGCACCCATCTTGATGCCCTTTTGCAGGAAGTTCACGTTGGTAACGAAGAGGTCGTCGCCTACGAGCTGGCAGCGGTCGCCAATGCGCTCGGTGAGCTTAACCCAACCTTCCCAGTCGTTCTCGTCGAGGCCGTCCTCGATAGAGTCGATAGGATACTTGGTGATGAGCTGCTCGAGGTAGTCGATTTGCTCGTCATCGCTGAGCTTCTTGCCGTTAGGATCTTTCTGCTTGCCGTCTTTGAGCTGCTTGTAGTCATAGAAGTATTTGCCATCTTCGATTACAGCAAACTCGCTGGCAGCGCAGTCCATAGCAATCTTCACGTCCTTGCCAGGCTCATATCCAGCCTTCTTGATAGCCTCAACAATGCTGTCGAGAGCGTCCTCAATACCATTGAGAGCAGGAGCGAAACCACCTTCGTCGCCCACAGCTGTACTCAGGCCACGTGCCTTGAGAAGCTTGGCGAGGTTGTGGAATACCTCGGCACCCATGCGGATTGCCTCTTTCTCGTTCTTAGCGCCAACGGGGCGAATCATGAACTCTTGGAAAGCGATGGGAGCATCGCTGTGAGCACCACCATTGATGATGTTCATCATAGGAACGGGGAGTACATAAGCGTTGGTGCCGCCAATGTAGCGGTACAGAGGCATGTGGAGTGCAGCAGCGGCAGCATGAGCAGCGGCGAGCGATACACCAAGAACGGCATTAGCGCCGAGTTTGCTCTTGGTCTTGGTGCCGTCGAGCTCAAGCATGCGGTTGTCGAGTGCGCGTTGGTTAAACACGCACATGCCCTCAACGTGTGGTGCGATGATTTTGTTGACATTCTCAACAGCTTTAGTCACACCCTTGCCCAGGTAACGGCTTTTGTCGCCGTCGCGAAGCTCGAGGGCCTCGTTCTCACCAGTAGAAGCGCCACTAGGAACTGAAGCGCGTCCCATAACTCCGTTTTCGAGTGTTACTTCAACCTCCACTGTGGGGTTGCCACGAGAATCGAGAATCTCTCTTGCATGAACTTTAGAAATCTTCATAGTTTCTTTTTATTTTGAATGTTTTTAAATAAATAATGTTTGTCTTGAATGCGATTGCAAATTTAATGAATTAGTTTCAAATGTCAAAATCCATGACACATATATTGACTATAAAAGCTATGACAAACGATTGCCTTGTGATGATTGTCAAATGGAGACAGTTACTGTGTTATTCCAACACGGTGAGAGGGTAGGCACGGTAATAATAGGTGTTGCCCGCTTTCAGGATGCCCACAAGTGTGAAATATCCTGTTGTCACAGGGATAATTTCAAGATAAGGAGTACCCTGGGGGCTTACCCCAGATGAGAGGATTGCGATAGAAGTGTTGTCGGAATATCCCGAGAGCCCCGAAGTCATCATCTGCTCGTTGGTGTGGTTTACCGCCACTATCCTGGGATGATCGTCGTTAAGATAGATTTTACTTTCAATACTGCTACGGTCGGAATTGACAAAATTATATGCCATGAGGGTGTTAGAGCTATTAAGGATGACATCGTAGATGAGGGTTATGTCGAGAGCGCTAATCACTCCATCGCGGTTCACATCGCAGTGTCCCACTATGTCGCCTTCGAGGTCTCCAAGCAGCACCGACATTATCAGTGTGACGTCGAGAGCGTTGACAATATTGTCGCTGTTGACATCGGCAGCATTGTAAAGATATACACTTGGCTTGATTTCAGAAGCGGTGTTCCACGGAGATGTATTGCCATAAAGTGCCAGGTCATCGTTAGGCACAAACAGTTTGGCAGTGCCAAATCCCGATTGCGCAAAGAACTGGCTGTCGACACTGGGTGGAGTGTTGTTGTTGAGCCACACTTGGCCTAGGGATGTACATCCCATGAAAGCTTTCTGTCCGAATTTTTTTACATCGGTCGAGAAGAAAACCTTTTTAAGCGAAGTGCAGTTCTTGAATGCCTCGTCGCCCATTTCATTAAAGTTGAGTCCCAAAACTATTGTCGCAAGTGAGCTGCATCCCATGAATGATCTATTCCCGATTGACTGCAGCATTCCATGTGCAAAAGGGAATCCCTTTAAATTGTGACAATTCAAGAATGCCTCGTCTTCAATTGTGTTTAGGTGTTCGCCTCCTTTGATATTTTTTAGAGAAGAACACTCGGCGAACGCCCTGCGACCGATAAGCGACAAGTTTTTGGCATTGTCAACGAGTTGCAGTGTTGTGATTCCCTCGAAAGCACTACCCATGATTTTAACCACCCTGTTTCCTAATGTGATGTGAGTCAAGTACTTGTTGTAGGCAAAAGCCTGTGGTATAACGGTTTCGACACTGCTTGGGATTGTGAAATGGTTTTGTGTGTTGCATGGCAGATAGCAATACAACTCATTTCCTTGCTTGTTGTAAAGAACCTCGTTGCTGACTGTGAAATAAGGATTGTTGCTGCTCACCGAGATGTGCTGAAGCTGCTGGCATGCCGTGATGGGGTTGATATCGTTGCTGGTGTCGATTGTTGAAAGGCTATCGCTGGCAATTATTATTTCTTTTACAGTCTCACACACCTGTTGGGTGCTGTTGTTTTTCAGTTCGGTGACAAAGAACGTGTAGCCGCTCATTGTTACCGAATTAGGAATGGTTATCGTTCCGCTGCTGTTGATGGCCGAGTTAAACACGTTGACAATGGTCGCCTCGTCTTTAGCGTTCCAGTCGTAGGCAAATTCCGTGTCCTGGTATATGTTGTCGGTTTCCACAATGTTTTTGAATCCATTCCAGGCGTTAAGGGAATGATAGGTCGAGGCTGTGCCAACAGGAACTTGTAGTGTGGCATTTGACTTGAGGCTTTCAGTGATGCCGCTAGTGCCTTCATTGGTGGGTGAGGAGTTTCGGTAATTGATTGTCTCGATGCTTGTCCCGTCAAAGCAATTGTCTCCAAAAATAGTTGTAGACGAGGGTATAGTAACGTGCTTGAGGTTTGAGGCTCCCTTGAAAGCGCGATCCATAATGATTGTCACGCCGCAAGGTATGTAGAGATCCTCGGCTGCCCTGTTCACAGGATAAGCCACAAGTTTGTTCATCTTTTTCTTCTCATGAGTGCCGAATTCTTCGCCAAATTTGCGCTCATAGAGCACTCCATCGAACGATGCATATTGCTGGCATTGTGGGTCAACATTGATGGCCCGCAGCGAAGTGGTGTTCTTGAAGGCGTCGCTCTCTACTTGATGGAGCGATATAGGAAGATTTATTGTTTCGAGGCTTGTGCATTGTTCAAAGGCATTCTCGCATATTGTTGTCACTCCTGTTGTGACCGTGACATCGGCAAGGCTATAGCATTTCTTGAAAGCTCCGCTTGGGATGGTGCACAGAGTTGACGGCAGTTTTATCGATGTCAGTGCCGTGCATCCCGCAAAGACACGCTCTCCCATGCTGTTAATACCCTCCCTGAGTTTTACATTGTTGAGCTGCTTACAGTTGGCAAAGCTCTCTTGTCCCAGGACTTTGAGTTTGTGGGCGTTGCTTGAGTCGAATGACTTGATAACCGAGCCCTTGAACGCTTCATCGGCAACGCTTGTGACATTGTAGGTCTTGCCGCTGGAATCCTTGATGCTGTTCTTCACAACAATATTCTTGTTGCTGTTGTTTAGGCATCCGTTTATAGCCACAGTACTGCTCGAGGTCTTGATATAGGTATACTGCTCGTTGTCGACCATAGAGTAGGGCAGCTCTGCGATATTGTAGTCCCGCCAGCCCACGGCATTGGAATAGAGGGCGGCTGTTTCTCCCTCGTTCCCTGATGATGGTACACTGATGGTAACGCTGCTCGATGCCAGGGCAAAGGGATCGCCTGTGACCAGTAGGGGGTGCTCCCTAGTAACGGTTATGCTGCTCAGGTTGTGACAGCCATCGAAGATTGTTGTGCCCAGATATCCCAGTTCTCCTGGCAGCAGGATGCTCTCAAGCGAAGTGCATTGAGCAAAGGCATTAGTCGCTAGACTAGTAATGCCGCCATTGCCATCGAGGCGCAAGAAGGACTCCCACTCCACACTCGTCAGCTGAGAACAGCGCATAAAAGCCCCAGGACCTATCTCGATCGCGTCAGTGTTTTGGAATGTTATATCTTGCAAACCACTGCATTGGGCAAAAGCATAGCTGTCAATAACCGTCACGGCAGCTGGTATCTCTATCGATGTTAATTGAGAGCAGTTGAGAAATGCTCGTTTGCCTATCCTGGAAATGTTCGGGCCCAAAACTACCGCTTGTAGACTCTCGCAACTTTTAAAGGCATTGTCGCCCACCGCTGTGACGGCATAGGTCACGCCTTCGTTCTGCACGCTGCTAGGGATAAAGACAATACCACTATAGCTGTTGTAGCCACTAGTCACCTCGGCACTGCCGGTCGCGCTGTTGATATTATAATAAATTCCGTTGACGGAGAAGTCGAAGGCATAGCAATGTAAGCACAGCGACAGCACAACAGAAACAGTGAATAGAACAAAGCGAAGTTTTAGAGCTATATTTTTCATTAATTTCCTTAAAGCTAATTATTATATTTATTCTATAACGTAAAAGGAGTATTAGAAATTATTTGGGCTATGTTTTTTTTGCTCAAATACAGAGTAATGTGTACCTTTGTGTGTGAAAAAACCAAAGATTATGAAACGCATTGAGGTGGTGGCGGCACTCATCGTTGATGACCGAGGCCGAGTGCTTGCCACTAAACGAGGATACGGAGAGATGAAGGGTGGCTGGGAATTTCCAGGAGGTAAAATTGAGCCTGGAGAGACTGCCCCAATGGCGCTCAAGCGAGAGATTGCCGAAGAGCTTGCCCTTACAATAGAAGTTGGGGAGAAATTGTGCATAGTAGAGTGGGATTATACTGACTTTCACATGACTATGCACTGCTTTTGGTGCCGCGTCCTCAAAGGGCGCTTATCACTCATTGAGCACGAAGCAGCGCGATGGCTTGCCAAAGACGAGCTGTGGAGCGTGGACTGGCTACCCGCTGATCAACAGGTCGTGAAAAATATAGAAAGAATTAAAGCAATTTCTAGAACATCTCTTAAAAAGTGAGAGGTTTTAAAAGAATCATAAATTTGAGATTTATTTTGGAAGTTTCAATATTTTTTAATAATTTTGGGGCAAATAATTGTCAATTGTCACAAATTGAGTGATAATAAAAAGCAAATGAGATTATTCAATATATTAATTAACTTTTTTGTCTAACTAAAAAACTAAGCATTTATGAAAAAAGTTTTATTAGCTTTAGCATTATGCGTGTCTTTTAGTGGGATGGCTCAGCTTGTGAATGTTACCTCAATCGACAAGGTAAACATTCCCGAGAATGCCGCCAACAAGGTTGCAGCAATCAGTCCCCAGGGCGACTATATCCTGGTGACTACCGACCACAACCAAGGTCTCACTAAATATGACTTGGCAACAGGCGCCACTCAGGTGGTTACACAGGCGCAAGGTGCTGGTTTTGACACAAAGATTTCGAGCGATGGCAAAACAATTGTTTATCGTGAGAAAACGACCAAGAATCGTTTACAGATGACGGCTGTCAAAAGCATGAATCTGGAAACCGGTGCCGAGCAGCAAATTGTGAAATCCACCCGTGATCTTCAAGGTGTGGCCATCGAAGGCAACACCGCAGTAGCGATGAACAAGGGCAAGATGTCGAAGAAAGCCCTTGATGATGGAAAGCCACAGGTTAACGCACCAGTTCTGTCGACTCAGAACTTCAAGATGTACATCACCCACAACGGCAATACTACCGAGTTTATGCCTGCCGGAGACTATCGTTACATCTGGACTTCGATGTCGCCCGACGCTAGCAAGGCACTGTTCTATTGCAGCGGCAAGGGTGCATACGTGTGCAACGTTGACGGCAGCGGCCTAAAAGCCCTTGGCGACGTTCAGGCTCCAAAGTGGATGGGCAACGACATGGTTGTGGGAATGACTACAACTGATGACGGCGAAGTGTTCACTTCAGGCGAGATTGTAGTGGTTGACCTCAACGGCACCAAGCAGGTGCTTACCAGCGAGGATGTGGTTGCTTTGTATCCACTTCCTGCTCAGGAAAAGATTGTATTCTCCACCCCTACAGGTGAGGCTTATATTATTAACCTTAAATAATGATTACAGTTATGAAGAAGATTTTATTACTCGCAGTAGCTGCAATCATGGCAGTAGGCGCAATGCAGGCTAAGGATGCCGATGAACTGCGCATCTATCTCAATCCTGGACATGGTAGCTGGGGACCAAATGACCGTCCAATGGCTACAATTCCTTATCCTATGACAGAGACAGGAAGACCCGACACATGCGGTTTCTATGAGTCAAACACTAACCTGTGGAAAGTGCTTAAACTTGGTGAGACTCTTGAGAACATGGGTGTCAGTCATGACAACATCGTTTACTCCCGCGTGAAGAATGGTCCGTATCCCTATGTTGCTGGAGCGGAAGATGCCGAAATATACAACAAACCTCTTGGAGTAATATCGGAAGAGGCCGAAGAAGGAAACTTTGACATGTTCATCTCAGTGCACTCCAATGCGCACGTTGATGGAACTAGCACCAATTATCCGCTTTATCTGTATCGTGGATATGACCAGGGTGTTACTGGTTCTCTAACTTCTAATATCAATGGGCAGGATATCACTGTTACCTATACAGGTAATGCCGTTGAGGGCAGCTGGGATATGTGTAACGTGAACTGGGATCATCACTATATGAGTGAGATTGACCCACAAAGTTATTACAGTCTCACCTCCAAGAACCTGCGCGGTGACATCAGCTTCCAAGGTGGTGGTAGTGTAAGCCAGCGTAGCAACGGCAATTACTATGGTGGATATTACGGTGTGCTTAAACATGGCGTACCCGGATTCCTTGTAGAAGGTTATTTCCACACCTATCAGCCAGCACGTCACCGTGCTCTTAACATGGATTATTGCCATCAGGAAGGTGTGAGAATCGCACGTGGTGTGTGTGAATACTTCAACCTTACCCCTGAGAGCACTGGCTACATCATGGGTACCGTTAAGGATATGCACGAGAAAATCGTGAACAACTTATTCAATTATGCCGCCAACACCAACGACCAATGGCTTCCTCTCAATGGCGCTGTTGTTACTCTTATGAAAGATGGTGCCGAAGTGGCATCTTACACTGTTGACAACAATTACAACGGTATCTTCTTCTTTGGTGGACTTGAGCCAGGCAATTACACCCTTGATGCAACCATCGACGGCTACAAGCCCCTCTTGGATGAGTACAAGCCTGTTACCGTTACTGCCAATGCAACTAGCTACCCATTACTGTATCTTGAATCGGAATCTTATGAGCCTCCAACAGAAGTTTATGAGAACTATCCCGATCCAGAGCAGCCCGGTTATCTGGGAATTGCTGGTGAGTATATCTTTAGCCAGGATGAAGGCACCACTTATGATGGTGTTGTAGGAAACATTGCTCAAACGCTGCAATATGGTGACTCAACCATCGTCCTCTCTCACGAGGGAACTATGGCTCACCTCTACATCATCGACAACAACACCAAGCAGATGGTTAAAGAGCTCAACACTGAGGGATTATATACTCTCGATGCTCCAATCTTCTACAACCAGATTGGTTCTATCGCTCTTAGTGCCGACCGTAAGCTTGTAGGTGTTACTGCTGTTCGCACTTGCTACAACAATGACTATGCTGATGGATATCCCCGCGGAACTATGTACGCTTACTATTGGGACGACTTCGACTCAGCACCAACTGAGTGGTTCTCTACTCAATATTCTTCTAATTGGTACAGGTCAGACCTAGGATTAGGTGTTGCTGTAAGTGGTCCAATTAATGAGTGTATCGTATGTGTTCCTGGTCCAACCACTGGCTCTACCCGTGGCATCCGTCCAGCATTCTTTGTTATTCAGGATGGCACCCTCGTGAGCACTAGCCGTATAAACGCACAAGGCACACTCACCATGGTTAAGTTTGGCGATCCTCTAGCAACTGAGGGCAATGCCAGCAATTATCCTACTGAAAACTTCGGACGCATCAAGGTTGCCGTTTCTCCATTCAACGACCAAGCATTCATCATTGGTGGTTCTAAGACAGGCGAACTCTATGAGTTTGAGATGCTTGGCGACGCACAAGTTCCTACAAGTTACAACGTATTTGGCGCCGACGAAGAGCTGCTTGGCAACGGTTACCAAATCTTCAAGTATGCTAAGCACACTCTCCTAGTAGCTCCTTATGGTGCCGCCAACGATGTGAAGGGCATTAAGATTTATGACATCACCGATGGCCTGGCAAATGCTACTCTTATCAACACAGTCAACACCGATATCGCTACTCGTGAAATCACTGCCAATGGTGCCGACTTCGCTTGGGCTGGCGCTAAAGTAAAACAGGAAGACATCCACGCTTACCTCGGAGGTAGCGACGCCAACGTAGTGAAATTCGCTACCGACGACATTGCGCAACCCAAGGTTAAGGGTATCTATGCCTATAACCTGAACTATGAGAACAATGATGGAACCTACACCTTTACTTTCAACGCCAATGACAACGCCAACGAGGCTTACATCAACTTCTATGACAGCGAAACTGGAGAATTGCTGGGTTCTATCGAGATTCCAAACGTAGTGCTTGGCGAGAACGAGATTACTGTAAGCCAAGACCAACTTCCAGGTGAGTATGGTACTGATATGAACTGGGATATCACCCTCGTGGGCGACGCAATTGCACGCATTGACCTCATCAGTGAGCTCAACAACGATTGCATCTACAGCGGATGCCTCTTCAACAATGTTGACAAGAATCCTGAGAGCCCACACTTCGGTAACATCTATGTAGCAAACCGCATCTCGCAACCTAATGCTGAGAACGGTTTGTACATCTATGATCCATTGATGAACCGTCAGAACAGCACCGCTTATCATGGCGCTACAATGCTCAGCAGCCCATATCGTTTGGCTGTAGCTCCCGACGGAACAGTTTACATCCCAGATTGGAGCGATCCTTACTCAGGCGTTTATGTAGCTGATCCCGACAATATCGAGGCCGACTTCACTCAGTTCTTTGAGGGAACACGTGCCGGCAGCGGTCTGTTCACCAACAATGGCGTGAACGTTGGTGGTTCGGCAACTTCAGTAGCCTTCACAGGCAGTGGTGCCGACACCAAGATGTTTGTATTCTCAGAGGACGTTCCTGGACCTTCGGGCAATGGCAATGGTGTAGCTGTTTACAATGTAGGTAACGAAGACGGTACTATCGCAAGGACTTGGGGCGTTGCTCCCGACAACTACTTCGATATCGGTTCTAAGATGCTCAACACCAACGGTAACGTAATTCCTACCGAGGATGGTGGCGCATTCGTTTCTCAGGTGCGTAGCGCTGGAAATAACACCACTGGTGTACCTTCGTTCGTTTATGTGAACCCAGAGGGCAACATCGTCTTCAACTCGGGAAGCGATCTGCAAGAACTCAACGGTTCTCTTGGCGCCGGTCTCGCTATCAGCAACGATGGCAGCACATTGGTTATCAACAATGGCAGCGGCGAAGTTGAGTTCTTCGACCTCGCTTGGAACCGTGACGGCGGAACTCCAGTAATCACTCCACGTGGTTACTCGTTCGTCAGCGCAGCTCGTCGCAACGATGGCTCGTCGCACAACAACTACATCTATCAGATGAACTTCGATTACGCAGGCAACCTCATCGTTACCGGTAACAAGGTGGCTATGTACTCTATACCTTCCGAGAACAATGAGACAGCAACTCCTGCCAAGAAGGAATATCTGGTGACTAAGGAAGATCCAACTGGTATCCACAACCTCACAGTTGACGGCAACAAGAAAGTTGTTTCGGTTAAGTATGTGAACGTTGCTGGTATCGAGTCGAGCACTCCATTCCAGGGTGTGAACATCGTGGTAACCCGTTACGAGGATGGCACTCAAACCACTACTAAGGTTATCAAGTAAAGTTCTTTACTGAAAACATAACCATTAAAAAAGATGCTGTGCAAAAATCTGCACAGCATCTTTTTTTAGGGGGTGTTGAGAGTTAATCCATGCCTAGTAATTTTTGTGCACGCTCATATAGGAGAGCACTTATTCTGTTCAACCCGTTGCCGCTTGGCTCGGCATTGCGTCCTCGGCTTGACACCGAACGACCGTCAGCAAGCTTGGCGCTGAATTCCCAGGAATATCCATCAAGAACCTGAATCGATGGATCGAGACTGTAACTAACCCCGTAGTCAAGCATTTTCTCCTCCTCAATTATCTTAAGGGCTTCCTTGAGAATCTGTTCTCCGTCATCTATGACAAATTCTTTCTCTTCGGTTGTTGTGCCCTTTAAAATAAACACTACCTTGTTGTCTTTGCGCTCCACACGCATGTTCGCAAAAGGAGACATCATCATGCCTTGATAGTTGTACTCTACCATATCAAGACCACAGTGTTGTACTTTTTCATTTTTTTCCTTTTGCTGAACCTGTTTCTCTTTCTTTACTGTGGCGCGGCGTTTTCTCTTTTTAGCATCAACAGTGAAAGTGCTGCCTAATATCGCCAACACCATAATTAAAATGGTAATTTTAAAAATCTTCATAATCAGTTTTGTAATAAGGAATACTCAATAGAACTGCAAATTTAGCACCTTTTTTAAATATATCCAAATAGCTGTTATTGCACTTAGTAAGAATGTGAAAATGCGATTTTTTTATTTTTTTAGGACGTTTTTGGGGATTAACCAAGAAACAATCTTTCTTTTTTTACGTTATTAACCTATATATTTGCACATAATATGAGAAATTTTCTATTCACCGCCTGGTGCTCACTAGTTGCGATAGTGGCACCTGCAATTAATGCAACAACAATGCTAAGTGACAATAATTATAAAATGATGGCTATCAGTGACATCCACTTGTTAGCGCCTTCGCTGTTCGATGATGGCAAGGCGGCACAACATCTTGATGCCAGCGACATGAAAATGGTGCTCAGCAGCGATCTTATCATGCAGCGTATGGTGGATGAAATAATCGCTGAGAAGCCACAACTGCTGCTCATCAGTGGTGACCTTACTTTCAATGGTGAACGGGCAAGTCATGAGCGGCTCGTTGAGCATCTGCAACGACTTGAGAAGGCAGGAATTAGAACATATGTCATTCCTGGCAACCACGATGTGATGTGTCCATATGGCAAGCAATATGTGGGTGAATCGCCTTGTGCCGTGCCCACAGTCACAAAAGAGGAATTTGCTCAGATATATGGAAGTTTTGGCTATGGAAATGCTTCGGAACGAGACCCAAACTCCTTAAGTTACACGTGCGAACCCTTGCCAGGACTTGTATTGCTTGCTATCGACAGTAACCGCTATGATGAGAACCAGCTTTCGGCCGATGGAAGCTCGGTGGTGTACCACAATGACGGTGCAGTGAAACCCGAGACGCTTGAGTGGATTGAAATGCAGTTGGGAAAGGCAAAAATAGAGGACAAACGAGTAATAGCCATGATACACCATCACTTGCTTGAGCACATCGACGGTGAGGCCAAATTGCTTCCCAATTATATTGTTGCCAATCATAATGAAGTGGCATCGACGCTAAACAATGGGGGAGTGAGTGTAGTTTTCACAGGCCATCTGCACATTACTGATGCTGTTACAACAAACGGCATTACCGATGTGGCGACAGGATCGGCCTCGACCTATCCGTTGCCTATGCGCACTATGATGATTGACCGAGGAATGGATTCAATAACTATTGCCACAAGCTTTTTCACAGGCATTGACAGCGATTTATTGTTACAAGGAAAGCAACGTGTGGAAAACAGTGCTGAAGCTATCGCCGGGCTTATAGCTCGACGCCTGTGGCCAAAGCTGAACAATGGCCTCGACAAGATGAAACTCATGCTCGCATCGCAAGGCATAGAGTTGGGAGAACTACCGCAATCACAGCAGCAACTCACGGCGTTGCTCATTAGGCACCTAAAAGAGCCATTGGCGCAAAGCCTCATTATGATTACACAGGGAGGAGAAGACCCCGCCCAGGCTGCTGCGGTAATCGGAGCCATAAAAAATGGAGTAAAAGGAATGTTAAGCGAGCTGATTCCTAAAGGTGGAGACGATATCGCCGATTTCCTCATGGAAGAGCTTCTTCCACGTGTGGAGCCAATTCTGCGCAGTGCTCTTGAAGACCTTAACCAGGTCGATACTCCACAGGAATCATCGACTGATGACCACAACTTGGTGATAAGATTGTGTACGACGGGGTGCCAATAAAAGTTGCAATAACTTTTAATCGCCCAAAAGATATTTATAGATGAGGCATAGGTCGGAGACTGTGACTGTACCGTCGCCATCGGCATCGGCGCTATAGCGGTAACGCGTGTCTCCACGCATCAAGTAGTCGTAAAGGGCAATGATGTCGGCCGAAGTGACTGTGCCATCCATGTCAATATCGGCACCTATTCCCCATTGAGAGTTGAGCCATGCTGCTTTTTTCTCAATTACATTGAGATACTTGGCTGGAGCGTCGGGGCCATGTGTGCTGGCATAGAAATGCCACCTTAGTCGGTCTTGCTGTTCGGCGTCGACAACCATTTCACGCCATTGCCATGCATGGTCGATAATCTTGTCGAGCACGCGTTTGCAGCAGAATTCGTGCCACACTTCTCTTATCTCTTGCTGGAAACGAGGATACTTTAGTATTTCCTTTATCCATAGGAAGGGGTAGGGCGAGTCGTAATCGAAGATGAAATGGTCGCTGGTGGTGTTCTCGTGATAGAAGCTATTGTCAAAGTCCCACACTGGCCCAAACATCAGTTTCTCGTCCCATCCTCGGTCTTTGTACATGAATAAACTGCCTGAGAAAGCCTCTACATTCTCCATTACCTCGTGAATTACATAGAATCGCGCCAGAGAATGTATGTCAAGAATCTCTTCCCATCCTTGGTCATTCTTGTTGGTGACATAGACGCAGCTGTCGGCACTGGCAAGCAAGTCGTGGATATAGTTACGTTGAACCTGTGACAGCTCCTCGGGCGACTGGGTGATAAAGCTGAAAAATGGGTTGTTGGGGTCGTTGTTCTGATGTTGGGCAATGACTACGTTTCCGTCGTCGGTGAGCTCTAAGAGCCATCCTCCGGTAGCACTGTAGGCATTAGTCTCATTGTCATCTTGCTCTATGATTTCCACTCGTCCACCTTCAACTCTTATTTTCTCGCACAGGAAATAAAGGCCCATGTACTCTCCGTTAAGCACCAGTTCTACCGGCAGTTCGGTGGGGGAGTAGGGCATGTCAAGCAGTTTGCTGATTTCAAACCCTGTGGTATTGCGCAAATATCCGCTAAAATCCTCGCTGTGAGCCATGAGTATGAAATGGCGGCTCTTGTCTAGCCCCAGCGGCGACTGCTTGGAATTGAATTTCACTTTATATGGTTTCTTGTAGGAGTTATACCAAGTCCAGTTACCGCGGCCCTTCACCTCTATAGTTAAGGGCTCGTCGGCCGAACCCAGAGCTTGGGTTTCGTCCTCAATCCACAAGGTGCCGTTAATGTAGTAATGTTTGCTCACTATAGTTGCCGAGTCTTGAGTGTTAAGATATACGACTGGAAGTGTGCCTGAGATTGTCGCATCATAGCTATATTCAGGTCGCCAATAACCATTGCTCAAGGCGTCGTCGTTGAAAGGGTAGTATATCCATGTGGGTGAGTCGTTATGGTCGATGTCGGCCTTCGAGTTCAAATTGGTGCGTCGAAGAGTGTTACCCGAGGCAGTCTTCAAGCTGTCGAGAAAGACATTGAGACGCACGTCATATGTGCCAGCTGGGACATCAGTCTCGGCAAAGGTGAAATAGCTAAGGTTTTTCAAATTTTCATCTAATATCACACGCCACCATTGCCGCCCAGAAACCTGCGACATGTCATAGACTCGTGTGAACTGTCGGTTCACATTTCCCACAATCATCTTTACTTGCGAAAATTTGAGTTTGCTGTTGTCAAAGCAGTAGTCTCCAGCTTCGAGATTAAGCGCACTGGCACTTCCGGCACCCGTCAGCGCCAGCAGTAACATTAGAATGTGCATTTTGATGTTTTTACTTAATCTCATATCGCTGCAAAGATACTATATTTTTTCGGTCACCAACAAAAAATGAATGGAAGTGGCGTGTCAAAATGGGACTTTTTGTGTAATTTTGTGCCCTGAGATTTAAAAATTTATACTATGAAACTTAAAATATTTATTACAATAGTTTTATTAGCGGCTTTGTTGCCGGCAGTGGCTCAAGTAGATGAATCAACGCCTCAGGGCATGAAACGTCTTTCATGCACAAGTATAATGGTGGGTAAGAACGCTAGTACCGATGGCTCGGTGATGACTTCACACACCTGCGACTCATGGTACCGCACGTGGATGACTATGACACCGGCGCGTGACTATGGCCCCAATGAGATGACGGCAATCTATGAAGGACGCATGCACACGCAGAGTGCCAGCGACAGCACCAAGATGTATGTGAGAGGCACTATCCCTCAGGTTAGTCACACTTTCCGATACCTCGACACTGCCTATCCTTGCATGAATGAGAAGCAGGTGGCGATGGGCGAGACCACCATTGGCGGTCGTGACACGCTGCGGAACAAGAATGGCCTGTTCTTTATCGAGGAGTTACAGCGCATAGCTCTAGAGCGTTGTTCCACAGCGCGTGAGGCGATAGCTCTAATGGGCAGTCTTGCCGAGAAGTATGGCTATGGCGACAGTGGCGAGTGCCTTACGGTTGCCGACCCCAACGAGGTGTGGATTTTCGAGATTTTCGGTGCTGGCCCCAAGAAAGTGGGCGCTGTGTGGGCAGCTGTGCGCATACCAGACGACGAGATTGCCGTGTCGGCAAACATTTCGCGCATTGGCACTATCGATCTCAACGACAAGGACCATTATATGGCATCGGCCAATGTGAAGGAAGTTGCAAAACAACTAAAACTGTGGGACGGCAAGGAAGAGTTCAACTTCTTTAAGGCCTATAGCGGTGAGAACTATTTACATGAGAAGAAGAACTACAGCGTGCGCGAGCATTATATCATGAATGCACTTGCGCCGTCGCTCAACCTCAGCGACACGGTGGAATGGCTGCCACTGAGCATCAAGCCCGACGCAAAGGTGAGCCCAGAGCAGGTGATGCAGCTGTTGGGAAGCTACTATGAGGGCACCGACAAGAACTTGAGTGGTCGTCATCTTATCCCCAACCCAAAGCGTAAAGACAAGCAGGGCAACCTTGTGGAAAACGAGCCCGACAGCATAGTGTCGCCGTTCAGCAACCCATGGATGCGCCCCGACGAGATAAACATGTATTATGCAATGGGCGACTCGGCGATGAAGAACATCCGCACCGTGAGTGTGTCGTGGTGTGCCTATAGCACCGTAATCCAGCTGCGCTCGTGGCTCCCCGACGAGGTGGGCGGTGTGGCTTGGATAGCTCTTGACAACCCTGGAGAAAGCCCACGATTCCCCATTTTTGCCGGTACTACCGAGCTGCCAAAGATGCTGCAGGTGTGCGGTCAGCACAGCGAGCGTGATGATGCTGCGTTGTGGCATTATCGCAAAGCCAATAGGCTTGCGACCGTTCGCTGGGGAACCTATCGCAAGATTATCGAGCCAGCACGTGATTATTTCACTGCCAAGGGCCAGAGAGAACTCCGATTCGTAGAACAAACCTGGCAAGACCTCAATGCCAGCGACGATAAAGCCGCCCAGACGATGCTTAACGGCTACGTCTCCGACTTCTTTGGTGCAACGATAGTGCGCTGGGACGAAATCGCCAGCACCATTTGGCGCCAGTCGTGGACAGGATTCTAATTCAATGCAGAATGCGGATATTCAGTTGAGAGGGAAGAGTGAAGAGATAGTGTGCTCTGCGCCTGGTTTGATGAGGAATTCCTTTTTTAGGGAGGAGAATTGAGAGAAAATGAGTATCTTTGCACTCAAAAATTAAGAAACATCTAAAATACGAGACATATTATGGCACTTCAATGTGGTATTGTGGGACTTCCCAATGTGGGCAAGTCGACGTTGTTTAACTGCTTGTCGAACGCTAAGGCGCAGTCGGCGAATTTCCCTTTCTGTACAATAGAGCCCAATGTGGGCGTGATAACCGTTCCCGATGAGCGATTGAACAAGCTCGCCGAGTTGGTGAATCCCGCCAAAGTCGTGCCCACCACTGTCGAGATAGTCGACATCGCAGGCCTTGTGAAAGGTGCAAGCCGTGGTGAGGGTTTGGGAAACAAATTCCTTGCCAACATACGCGAGACCGATGCCATCCTGCATGTGCTGCGCTGCTTTGACGACGACAATATCACCCATGTGGATGGTACTGTCGACCCCGTGCGCGATAAGGAGGTAATTGACACCGAATTGCAGTTGCGCGACCTTGAGACCATCGAGAGCCGCATCAGCAAGGTTGCAAAAATGGCTGCCGCCGGGGAGCGCGATGCCAAGATGCAGCACGAGGTGCTGAAGCGCTATCAGGAAGTGCTGAGTCAGGGTAAGAGCGCACGCAGCGTGGTGCTTGACACAAAGGACGAACAGAAGTATGCCCACGACTTGTTCCTCTTGACCAATAAGCCAGTACTGTATGTGTGCAACGTCGACGACGCCAGTGCTGTGACTGGCAACAAATATGTTGACGCTGTGCGCGAGGCTGTGAAAGACGAGAATGCTGAAATTCTCGTGGTAGCAGCGCAGACCGAGAGTGACATCGCCGAACTCGAGACTTATGAAGAACGCCAGATGTTCCTCGAGGAGATAGGGCTGAAGGAGAGCGGTGTGAACCGCCTTATTAAAGCCGCTTACAAGCTTCTCGACCTCGAGACATTCCTGACAGCTGGGCCGAAGGAGGTGCGCGCATGGACCTACCGCAAGGGCAGCAAGGCTCCGCAGTGTGCCGGAGTAATCCACACCGACTTTGAGCGTGGCTTTATCCGTGCCGAGATTATCAAATATGAGGATTATATCCACTATGGTAGCGAGGCAGCAGTGAAAGAGGCAGGCAAGATGCACATTGAGGGCAAGGACTACGTGTTCCAGGATGGAGACATCGTAGTGTTCCGCTTCAATGTTTAGCACCTGTGGCGAGGGAAACGTGGATCGTGGATTGGGAATCGGAGATTGAGGAATGGGTGAAGCTAGACATTCTAGAACTAAAAACTAGTTTCCAAGCAGGATATTATAAATCTCGGTGATGTCGACACTGGAGATTATTCCATCACCATTTACATCGCATGAGCTCTTGTAGGTCTCATCACCATTGAGTAGATAATCGTAGATGATGGTGACGTCGACTGCAGAGACAATACCATCGTAATTCACGTCGCCTTCAGGCACACTCCATTGCTCATCGAGCCAAGCCACCTTGCGGGCGATATGGTTAAGGAATTCGGTTGGGGCGGTCTCGCTGTGCCAGCTTGCATATATGGGCCACCGCAGTTTATCGCATTGCTCAGCTTCTACAAATTTGGCTCGCCATTGAACAGCATTCTCATTTATTTTTGTGAGTACATCTTTCTTTGTGAAATCCTTCCATACCATTCTTACTGCATATTGGAAACGTGGAAATTTTACTAACTCCCTAATCCAAACAAATTGGAATGGTGAATTGTATTCAAAAATGAAATGGTCACCATTGGCGTTATAATCTGTTTTGGCGCTATTGTCAAAGTCCCAAACAGGCCCAAATTTCATTTTTTCGTCATAGCCATATTCTTTGTACATGAATAGGCTTCCTGAGAAGGCTTCCACATTTTCCATCACCTCATGTATCACATAGAACCTTGCAAGAGAGTTGATATCGAAATACTGTTCCCATCCGTGGTCATTCTTATCTGTTACATAGATACAGCTATCACTTTTAGAGATATAATCATGAATATAGTCACGTTGAACTTGTGACAAAATCTCAGGTGATTCAGATGTAATCTGAATCCAATTATTAGATGGATCATTATTCTCGAATTGAGCAAATACAGTGTTGGCATCATAAGAAAGTTCAAGCAACCATCCTCCTGTAACATTGTAGGGGTCGGTTTCCATGTCTTGCTGTTCTTGTATATCGACTCGTCCATCCTCGACTCTAATCTTTTCGCATAAAAAATATAGTCCAATATATTCATTATTTAATATCACTTCTACAGGCAATTGACGTGTTGTATAGGGCATATCTAATTGGCGGCTTAGCTCAAAACCTGTTTCATTGCGTAGGTATCCACTCCAGTCTACTGCGTTGGGCAATAAGATAAAGTGTTTGCTACGGTCTAGTCCTAAAGGGGATGCCTTATTCGAAAATTTAACCTTGTAAGGCTTTTTGTACATATTGGTCCAAGTCCAGTTACCACGGCCTTTGATTTGAATAGTTAAAGGGCTTGACTCGCTACCCATCGACTCATAGTTTTCAATGCCACAGTTGTCGAGCCAAAAGGTGCCATCAATGTAGTTTTCCTTGTCGGCAATGGTAACACCATCTTGAGTGTTAATGTGAATTAGTGGCAAGGTGCGTGAAGGCTCAACGTTATAGCTATCTATAGGGCGCCAATAGCCATCACTTTGAGGTGCATCATTTAGGGGGCAGAATACCCATCCAATTATTCTGTCAGCAATACCTTCTACTAGGTTCTCCCTTATTTTTGTTTGCCGAAAATCAGGCTCAGTATTTGCGAGGGTTTCAAGAAGAATGGCTAGGTTTGTATTATAATCACCAGGCTGAATGTCACTGTCAATGAAACAGTAACCGTCAATGTCAATTAAATCCTGATTTATTTGTACGGTCCAGAAATCCTTGTCTTCTATTTTATTGTATTCAAGCAAATCAAAGACTATGGTTTTTTTGTTCCCGTTTTTTTCAACGAGAAATCTGATGCTGTTGAATTGTAGTTTGGTGTTGTCGAAAAAATATTGTCCCGCTTTAATATCAAGGGCAAATCCTTTGACACTGAAACACGCCAGAGCTACAAATGAAAGAAATATGTAACTGAAATGCTTTTTCATCATAAAAAGGTTTAAAGCCATTAATGGCAGTTCGTTCTATTTCTTCAGAACTTGACGATAGACATCAAGTGTTTGCTTAGCGATGTTGTCCCAATTGTAGTTGGCGAGGTCGTATTTGCGTCCTTTTTGGGGCTTCCTCATCTTGCGGGAAAGAAACTTTGTTAGCGACGAAATGCTGTCGACAGTAAAGAAATCGGAATGGTCGAGTTCTGGGAGGCGGTTTGCCGGGATGTCACTCACGAGCACGTCGAGATTGTAGCTCATGGCTTCTAGTAACGAGATGGGTAGTCCTTCGTGAGTTGATGGCAACACAAAAAGTGCAGCGTTGGTAAGAACTTGATTAAGTTTCTCTCCCTTGATGAAGCCTGTTAGAACAACATTATCGTTATCTCGTGCCATTTTCTTGAACTGGTTAGAATACATGTCATTGTGGTCGCTGTCCCCAACAATAACCAGTTTGTATCCATTAAATCTGGCGCGTTGGAATGCTTCGATAAGCCAGTCAAACCGTTTCTCGGGGACGATTCGACCCATTGTCATGATGTATTTTCCTGGTTGCAATCCCAGTGACTCAATGTAGTCGGTGGCAGTAGATTTCACGGGAGAGTTTACACCATTGTAGATTATCGACACATTCTTGAAACGGTTGTATCGCCTCTTGAGAATGTCGACAATGACGTGACTGATGGCGATGATGTGGTTGGAATATCGGGCTTGCTGCTTCTCGCCTAATTTGAGGGCGGCCTTAGCCATGCGTCCCCACTTTTGGCGGTCGTAGTCGGGACCGTGATTGGTCGACACCACCTTAAATCCCATCATCTTGGCAAGAGGTGTGCACAAGGCCGGCCCAATAGCGTGGATGTGAACGATGTCAGGTTTTAGTTTGCTGGCTTTCATCAATGCCAGAGTAGTGTGAATAAAAGCCTCGGTGCTCTTGCGCCTAGGAGCATATACATCAATCAATTTCACCCCTTTATATTCACTGATGCGGTTGTCGTCGGTGACATAGCAGCTGCGGCGTATGATTGTTACATCGCATCCCAAAGCCACCAATCGGGGATAGAGTTCCTCGCAATGAGTCTCCACACCACCTTGGATGTCGGGAATGCCACGTGTGCCAATTACAACAATCTTCATGAGGGGATAAAGTGATTAAAAAGGGGTTATAAAGATGTTCTCAAGTTGCCTTGGGTGGGGTCTTGACCCACATCGTGCCAACACTTGTTGAGGATGGCGGGCTTGCCTTGCATGGAACGCAACTTGTTCTTAATAGCCCACTTTGCAGGATACTTGATGTATTTTTTCATCACAGGTGCTGCTGTGCCCACCATCCAGCAGTTTTTGGGACATTTACGCACTTTAGCCCTCACCAACTCGGCTTGCTCACTGTTCCAAATTGTCATGAAATCGGGTGTGGTGCGAATGTTGCCCATCGACTCTTTCCAGTATTTCTCCTCAAGTCCGTTGCAAGGATACACCTCGCCGTAAGGGTCGATGAAAAAGTTCATCATGCCAGCCTCGCAAGGTAGCATGCGACGGTTGCCTTCAACGTAATTGATCAGCCCCATGTTAAACCAAGCGCGGAACCATGACTTGGGATGACGCTCCTTGAGCTGCAAGTTGACGAGTGTCTCAAAGTCGCGGCACACTTGCTCGCGATTGGTAATCACGTTGTCGGTCTTGTGGAAGTAGTAGCTGTTATGGAAAGCCGCCGTGGCAAACTCCAATCCCATATTCTTGCTAAGCTTGTAGAGTTCAAGCATGTCGCTGCTGTTGCTGTTGGAGACAGTGCATCCAAATCCAATGTCTTTGAGTCCCATATCTTTGAGCGTGTGAAGGATGCGCAGTCCTTTCTCAAAGCCGCCCTCGCGGCCTCGCAGCTCATCATTCTTCTGCTGCATGCCCTCGATGCTGATGCGGATGCCAATCTTTGGGAATTTCTTGGCAAGTTCGATAACTCTGTCCTCAAACCAGCCGCTTGTTGAGATGACGATGCGAGGGGTCTTCTTATAGCACACTTCGACAACATCAGCCAAATCTTCACGCACAAAAGGTTCCCCACCCGTGAGGTTGATGAACTTGAGCTGAGGCAGACACTCAAGCTCGCTTGGCTTGAGTTCCTGCTCCTTTATTGTGGGGTTGTCCCAAATGTTGCACATCTTGCAACGCATGGGGCAGCGGTAGGTGAGTATGATAGAAGCGTCAGTGGGCTTTATAATTGTCATGACAATTGTATACTATATCTGTATATAAACGCAAAACAATGCGCCGTTATTGTATGTAATATACACTTTTGAGGCGCGGTTTGTTTTTCGTGGAGAAACCACCAGATTTGCCATTGTGGCAAAAATAGCGTGCAAAGTTACAAGAAAATCAACTACACGCCAAATAATAGTCTTAGAATTTTAAATCTCTTGATGATGTAGTACAAAACAATTGGCACAATTGCCCCACATGCTATAGCACAAAAAGCTTGTAGATAGAAGGTTGAGTCAATATTGTTGGAGAAAAAAGGTATTTTTGAAAAAAAGGCTTTAGCAAAACCTAGAATGGTTGTGTGAAAGAGGTAGATAATATAGACCGAAGGCGCAAGCACCACACATGAGCGTGCCAGTACTGGAATATAGCTCTCACAGTTGTGGCACATTGTCATTACTGATGCAATTCCCACAAACGGCAGAATCTTGTACATTACCACTGAATCTTGATGTTGCACGTAATAGGTTTCGCATCCAATGAATACCAATAATATGATTAATGTTGGAACTAAGCCTGTCTTAATTATTTCAGGCGCATAGTCGGCAACCAACACTCCGGTCATGAAATAGACCATCATCTCTTGAGTCTGCCGCAGACACAAAATGTCTATACCGCAAGATGGCAAGAGTGAAATCACGAAACTGATGAGAAAGAGTATCAGTCTCGCTTGTTTTGATTTAAAGAAGTACACCACCGCAAACATCACAAACAGAGCGATGATGAACCATAGGAAGTATCCTGCCTCGGGAATGTAGAACATTTTCAGGTAAGACCATGCTGTTACAGGATGGTCAACCCTAGCATTGCCTTGCGACAGCAATTTGATGGTGATGATTATCGCCGAAGTGACAAGGTATGGAATGGCAAGTCGGTTGATCTTTTTGATAAAGAAAGCCTTGAACGACTCTTGTTTTTGTGTAATTATATAGAGAAACCCACTGATGAAGAGGAACACTGGCATATGGAAGGTGTAAATCACCTTTAGCATATTGTTATAATGGGCAGGAGCTTCGACTGGGTCGTAGTGCCCAATTACAACGAGGATGATGCACACAATCCTTGCGATGTCGAGAGTTGCTAGACGGGTTTTGCCTTTAGTTGCATCCATATAATCTCAAGATTTTGTCCAAGTGCACTTGTGGAGAAAAACGCAAAATGGCATTTTTTTTGATACTACTATAATCCCAGTTAGAAGAAAAAGCCTTGTTGATTGCAGTTAATAGTTCATTACTCATGCCCGAGGTGAAAACTATGCCGTTCTCCTCGTTTAGCAACTCGGGTATGCCACCAATGCGAGCGCCAACAACGGGTGTGCCAGCACACAACGACTCTATAACCCCAAGAGGGTTATTATCGTAGCACTCGCTTGGCATGACCGAAAGACGCGCTTTTCTAATCAGCTCTGCCACCTGTTTTGCACTCTGACGTCCTAAGAACCTTATATTGCCATAACCGAAATAAATGTCATTGAGCTTTTTCATAAGAGGTCCATCACCTGCAATCATGAGCGTGTATGGGAGCTTTGACGCCACTCTTAACAGAGTTTCCACTCCTTTCTCGGTTGATAGTCTTCCCACATAGACATAATAGTCTTCATGTGTGATGTCATGCGAGTTAAAAAGCGATAGTTTCTCGGGGTCTATGTGGTTGCACACTACATGCAGCTTTTGGGTATCGAAACCATCTTTGCGCATCTTGATTGCCATGAATTTGCTTGGGCACACAAAGGCATCGGTATATCGTTCAAGCACATTTCGATTCCACTTTCGTGCTTCAATATAGGCCATTGCACTTGCAGCAAGGCTCGATTTCATGCAGCGAGTTTTGGCAACATAGGTCTTGCTGTGTCCAATGCATTTTTCGCAAGGGCGGCCATAGAGTAAGCATGAGTAAGAGGGACAAACGAGCTTAAAGTCGTGTAAGGTCCACACGACTCGGCAGCCACGTTGCTTGGCAAGCTTGGCAACGAAAGGTGAAATATAAGAATGTATGTTGTGCAGGTGTACAATGTCTGGCTTGAAATCATTGAGAAGCTTGTTAAAAGCACTTTTGATGTCGCCCCATCCCATGAGGCGGCAGGCAGCTTTTATCTTATCGCCTACCGATCCGGCAAAGTCCACTTGCGAGACATAATATTGATTCCATCCCGAGTCAATATTCTCATGATACTGCATGGCAAACACCGCCACCTCATGGCCCTGCTCCTTGAGCAGACGCTCAAGGTTCATCGCCACGATGCAGTCACCACCACGTGGATAGTAGAATTTGTTTACTATGAGAATGCGTTTCTTTTCCATGCTGAATGTGCAAAATTAGTGCAAGCCGAGAGAAAAAACAAATTTATTTGAGTTTTTCCGAGGTGAAGCCTAATTTATCCAAAATTACGCATTTTTTCTTGTTGCAGAAAGCGAAAAAGACTTTTTTATTAATCTTTCGCGTTCTAAAAAAGTCAAACTTGAAAGTTTTTTTATTATTTTTGGATAAATTAGGCGGCGCCTCGGTAATAAAAATGAATTTCGTGCCTTATTTATTTTGTATTTCTCTCGGCTTGCACTATTTTTGCAAAAACAAGATTATCATTATGAGAAACTTTAAGACAATAATAACAGTTATCGCGATGGTGTTGCTGACCTGCAATGCCAAAGCCCGCACTATGGAAATCAAAATGAGCCAGTGCCCTAAACCTTATGTAGAAAACATAAGGAACATGACAGCTAATTTAGGCGCAAATGATGTGTTGATACTTAATTTTGACAAAGCAGGCAAATATGAATTTGATGGTTCACTCAAGTTCAAGTGTAATACTGTTATTAAAGGCTTGGGTCCCAATTCTACCAAGGTGGTTGTCAAGGAAGGCTTTGTTGGTGGCAAGAGCAAAATGCTGGATGACACATTTTTTGCAATACATGGAAGTTCTACTAAAAAAGTGAAGGCCGAGATAAGAGACATCAGTTTTGAACTCGCATCGCACAAGGGGATATTATGGGAGAAAACCCCAAAGCACATAGTAAAAGTATGGTATGGAGATGGAGTTGTTGTTGATAATATTGTAAGCAAAACACGAGATGCTGTGCTTACCAATCTCGACTTACGTGAATGTTCAAATGTTTTGGTTCAAAATAGTGAATTTGAAAACTATAATAACTGTAATGAAGGTGGGTGCTTATGGTCACGCGGAGAGCAACGTAACATCCTTATTAGGAATAATATATTTATTAAATATGGAAATGATGAAGCACTGGGATGTTGGGGCGGGAGCCATAAAGGAGATTTTGTGATGAATAATATTGTTGTTGAAGACAATGAATTCTATCTAGATAATAAAATGAAAGCCAAACAACAAGATGTTCATAATTTTATCGCATTCAATCACTCTTTAAATGAGCACACCCAGTCATATTGTACTATGGATAGTATTATTTTTAGAGAGAACAAAATTACTATTAATGCGCCCTTGAAACGAATAATCATAATATCGTTATGCAAATATGCTGATGTTAAGAGTATAGAGATATCTAACAATGAGATAATTAAAACATCGAAGTGCTCAACTTACAATTCATTTATGAATGATATAGATATACTATCAGAACTGATTGATAAGACAAACATCACTATAGATAACAATTCTATATCAAGTTCATGTAAGGTGTTAATGGATGGCAATAATACCGGTAGTACCTTTATCTCGTGCAGGAACGCAAAAATAAATATTTCGAATAATGTTATTGAAAATGATTATCCTCAACGACTCTTATGGTGTCAAAAGGGTTCAATAAACCTAAATATCACCAATAATACTGTTTCAAACGTATTTACAAGCGCCACTTTAAGTTCGTCTATCATCATAGATTATGCTTCAATAAGAGCTACTGGCAACACATTCTCGGGCGACACACGTATTTATTGTCGGAACGTTAAAGACCTGTACTTGGTTTACAAGAACAACGTATTCAATAGTTCAGATAACCATTTCTTTCTGCAAGAAGGCGCCGAGCAAACTTCAATCATTTTTGAGAACAATATTGTAAATGCTTTAACTGGAAAAGGTAGATTTTTTGCTAGTTATGATGGAAGAAAATGTGATTTCAGAAATGTTACAATTTCTAACAATACATTTAATGGCCTCTCGAAGCAATCGCTTGATGAGTCGTTCAAGAATGTGGGAAACAAAACATTAAACGGAAATATTTACAGGTAAGATATATTTTTTCGCTATGGAAGCTTCATTAATCACGATTGTGATTCCTGTCTATAAAACCGAGAAAACTTTGGCTCGGTGTATCGACAGCGCATTGGCTCAGACCTATAAAAACTGTGAGGTGGTTATTGTAGATGATGGCACCCCCGATAGTGCAGGTGTTATTGCCGATGATTATGCCGTGCGGCATGAGAATGTTAAGGTTGTACACAAGCAAAATGCCGGCCTTGCAGAAGCTCGCCGCAGTGGAGTGAAAGTGGCCAATGGCGAATACATTATCCATCTCGACAGTGATGATGAATTGCTTCCCGATGCTGTTGAGTTCCTGCTGTCGAAGTGTAATGAGATGGCTCTTGATATCGCTTATGGCAACTATATCAGGATTAATGGGAAAGGTCAAAAGAGTGAAATTTGCTTTCCCAGTGACTTGACGATACTTAGTGGTGAAGAATTTTTGAAATACAACATAACTCCAGTGGGAATTTGCGCTAGCTGGGGGTGCTTGGCAAAGAGGGGACTTTGGCTTAACGATGACATCTATCCACCCAGCAATACAAAGTTGCCAAGCGAGGACTTACTTATAAACATTAAGATTTCAAGATATGTTGAGAGAGTGGGTTTCTTCAACCATCCAGTGTGCTGTTATTATTACAATTCTCAGTCGTTGTCTATAACTGGGGTATTGTCACAACTTGACAAATGGAAGGAATACTATTCAATAGTCGAAAAAGAGTTGATTTCAAGAGGGCTATTTGAAAATAATGAGTCAAACTTGCTAAGCATGAAAATATTCCACTTGTCATTTTGCATGAATAACCTTGACACAAGCGATCCATGGGTGAAGAACATCATTGAAGACAAAAGATTCAAGTTGCCACCCAAATATCGTCTTATACAATTCTTGATACAATATCCACGATTATGGGAGTTCTTGCGCGACACCAAACGCCGAATCTTTAACTGACTTTGTTTCCATCCTTTTTCCATGACATGAATAGAAACGAGAACATGATGAAGCTAAAGTTAGGGTATGACCAAAAGTCGGAATAGAACAATATAATTATAAAAGCAAGAATAAAGTAGGCTTGCATATTGAGATTGCGTTTTGGGTATAAAGAAGGTTTAATAATAAAAAGGCTCAAGAAAAACAGAATATACCAAATGGTACCAATGATACCTAGCTGAAGGATGATGCCAAATAATTGTGGGTTAGTGCCTTGTAGAAGCCAGTCATATTCGTTAAAGAAATCGGATGCCTTTACAATATCGCCATGCCTGAAAAGGGTGAGACCAAACCCCATGAGGTTGTGGCCTGGCAAGGCACTGAACACCATGGGAATAATCGCAAATTTAGCGAAACGAGGCACATCGAAAGTCTCGTCATAGTTCTTCTCGGCATAATCAATGGCCTTATCCAAGTCGTCAAGGTCAGCATCAAGATATTCTTCAAAGAATTCAGGGTCTAATTTTAGTTTACCTTGGCTCTCATCAACTGTTGAGGAATAGAAATAACTGCCAATAGAGACTAATAGAATGACCACTGGTGCAAGTAAAGTCATGCGGATGATGTACTTGCGGTCAATAGGCATAAGCAATATGAAATAGACAATGATAAGGGCGAAGCTAATCTTTGTCTCGTTAAGGAATGTAGGGAAAAGCAGGAAGATGAGAGTCCAGTTTTTGTAAAGAGACTGCAGGATGTTGTTACGGTCGATGCGCTTGTTGAGCAGGTAGAAAGAGGAATAGTAGATAGAGAAGCTTAATATGCCAGAGAACCATCCTCCCATAGTGCCTCCCACATAGTCGCCCGCACCATACTTGAAAAACTGGAAAAGAACTGTTGGAACCTGAAGCCAGAGGAAGATGTAAAGCTGCTTGTCGAGCGACTTAACAAAGAGGTCGTGGCGGTATTCTGTTGCCCAAAAATAGCGTAGAATAGGTGGCAAGAACATCACAGGAAAAAAGTATCTCAACCCATTAATCCATGCAACAATACTGTCGTTATTGACAATAAAACCACTGATAGCTGCTATAGTTACAAGAGTTACGATAAAAATGATATCAGTCTTCTTGCGAATGGTGCATATTGTAAGGAAAACCAATATTAAGTCAACTATAAGCTGTGACATTGTGCGTAATGGGCTGCCCAATGTTTCGGGTTCCCAAATAAAGTCGCTCACAAAGCCGGTGCATGTGGCAAGCCAGAAGCCAATGAAAAAGAGTCGCTGTAGGATGAATCGAGTCTCGAATTTCATGATTCCGGCATCTTGATAATCGTTAGTTGAAAAAGTGTGTTCTAAATGATCAATTTTAATCCTCCTTGCCGTAGCCGTAACCATAGCCTGCCGAAAGACGTGGGTTGCTGTCGTTGAGCACTAATGCGGCATTTTGCAACTGTTTGCGAGTCACTACATCGTTGAAATACTTGACGAGGTTCCGCTTGGTGTGGTTGGCACGGGTTACAAAGAGGGTTGCATCGCCAAACTTTGCCAGTGAGAACGTGTCGCTCACCATGGCTATTGGCGCCGAGTCAACAATGATGATATCGAATTCGTTGCGCAGTTCATCAAAGAACTTGGCAGTGCGATCTCCCAGCAACAGCTCTGATGGATTGGGCGGAATGGGACCTGCTACTATCACATTGAGGTTTTCAACATCGGGAACCTGCTGAACCAAGTCGTTGATAGTGGTGTCGGAGTTAGACAAGTAGTTGCTCACTCCGGGAGCTTCGCTTATCTTGAGCATATTGGCAAGTTGAGGGCTACGGATGTCCATGCCAACAAGTGCCACTCTCTTGCCCAGAAGTGCGAATGATGAGGCGAGATTGGTGCTCACAAACGACTTACCTTCACCACTGATTGATGAGGTGACAAGTACCACCTTGTCGTCCTTCTTGGTCATAAGGAACTGGACATTGTTGCGCAGCAAGCGGAAGAGTTCTACAATCGACGAAGTCTTGCCTGGTTTTACAACCAGTGAATCGCGGTGGCGGTTGTGGCAAATCTCGCCCAATACAGGAGACTTGGTGAGGTCTTGTAGCTCTTCTTGTGTAGAGAACTTGGTGGTGAACAAATTCTTAAGGTAGAGGAACAGAATGGGTAGCATGAGTCCTGCAAGCAAGCCAATTAGAAGTACAACGGGAATGTTGGGAGCCACGGGTTTACTCTTTGAGTAGGCATGGTCTACTATTTTACCCTTGGGAGTAGTAGCTGCAAGTACAAGTGCGTTTTCCTCGCGTTTCTGCAATAGGAATGTGTAGAGCGCGTTTTGGATACCCTGTTCGCGGTAAAGCTCGCGCATCTCGCGTTCTTGAGTTGGAACCTGGTTCATTTCACCTTGCGACTCGTTGCTCACTTGGTTGGCCTTGTCAATTTGTATTTTGAGTGCGTTGAGAGTGTTGTTCACTCCCTTGCGTATGGTCTCACGCATTGTGTTGAGTTGCTGGTCTATCTCTTTGAGCGCTTCGTTGTCACCCTTAGCGCTTTTTGCGAGCTCGGCTCTACGCATAGCCAGTTCGTTAAAGGCTCTGATTGACCCTGATGCAGCAGTTGAATCGGCCTCAAATGGAATATATGAATACTTGTTGCGTGGATCGCTTATGAACTCGTTTATCAAGCCCACAATTCTGTATTGTGCTTCTAGAGCTACGATTTTGTTGTCGGCTTGTTCCTGACGTGCTATGCTGGCTTTGGTTTGTACAGTCACATCAGCCATGTTGTGAGCTTTTTTATAGGCCTCAATTTCGGCTTCGCTGCCAGTTAGATCATTGTAGATAAGCCCTAGGCGCTCCTTGATGAAGTTGGCTGTATTTATAGCCTGCTCATCTTTTTCTTGCTGTCCGCGCTTGTTGTATAGCTCGGTCATAGTGTTGAGCATGTCCTTGCCTCGAGCAATGTTGGGTATTTCTATATCCATGTAGATGGCGTTGCTCTTCTTGTTAAGGACTTTAACTGTCATGTCTTTCATGATGTCCTCGGTGCGGAGCTGGTTACCTTTGATGTTGGCATTTATCACAACTTCCTTGCCAGGCTTGAAATATTGGGTGGCACGCACTTGAAATGTGCCGTATTTAGTGCTCACATTTACTGGCAGTAGCTTGTCTTCGAGTGTGGTAAGTGTTTTGAACATACCTTTCTTGACCTTGATGTCTACCTTGCCGTTTTCCTTGATGGTGACTTTGAAAGTCATACCAATTGATAGCGTGTCAAACACCTCGTCGGGTGCATCTATCTCAATAGGAGTCTTCTTGTAGAGTTCTGTCCTGTCGAGAAGGCTCTTGCGCTGGTAGTAAAGACGGTTAATCCTGAGCTCCTTAACCATCTTGTTGCAAATCTCCTGCGAGCCCATAACCACGACTTCATCATCGACACTTGCGCCACCCCCACCTATCGATAGGCTCTTGAGCAACGATGCTCCAGCGCTGCCGGCATCATCGTCCTGGTCGACAAGAATGGTCGAGACTACCAAATACTTGGGCAATGAATATTTCAAAAATACAGTAGCCAGGCCTATGCATGCTATGAGCGACAGCACAAAGAGCCACCAGTAACGCTTGTACTTGTTGAAAATACTACCAAAGTCTATTAGCTTTTCTCCTTGAGAATTGTTTATGCTATTGTCGTTTTCGCTGGGATTGTTACTCATGTCTTTAATTGAATTCTATTGTTGAAATAGGATTGATGAGAGGGGTGGAAAAAGAGGGTTTAGATTATTTTACTGCTACTGCAATTATCAGCGATGCGATCACCGAAGCTGCACTTACGATGGTAGAGACAACGGTGAGTTTGTAGGCGTTGTTTTGGTTGTATTTGGAGTTGTCGATACGTATCTGGTTGGGCTCGACATATACAACATCGTTCTGCTGCAGGTAGAAGTAGGGAGAGGAGAAGATGTTGTTGTCGGAGAGGTCCAAGCGGTGATACATCTGCTTGCCGTCTTCTTCTCTAATGACCATTACTTTGCTGCGTTCTCCATACTCGGTCAAGTCACCTGCCTCGCTAAGTGCATCGAGAAGTGTGTACCTCTGAGAATTGACATAAATGCGGTGTGGATTTTGCACTTCACCCATCACGTTAACATAGAAGCCCATAAGCTCCACTCTGACAAAGGGGTCTTTGACAGTTGCATCCAATCGTGCGGTAATCATCTGCTCTATTTCGCTGGTGGTTTTTCCTGCCACATTGAGCTTTCCAAGGATTGGCATCATGATGTCGCCTTGCTTGTTAACGATATAAGTTTGAAGTCGTGGAGCGGGTTGGGTGCTATAATCTCCGCGTCGGGCAGTGTTGGCTTGTAGTTGGTTGTACATTGCTGTAGCCTCGGGCACTGCCGAGGAGATAACAATCGACAGCTCGTCTTCGGGAGCGATTTTTATCTCATAGCCACTGCCTTGTGGCATCACTCCGCTGGGTGCGTCGCCCAGATTGCGGAAGTAGGAAAGAGTGTTCTCGGTAGCAGTTTTGCAGCTTGTCAATGCAAGTGCCATCACTGCAAATATCATTAAATTCTTGATGTTCATGTATTTTGATATATTTATAAATATATAGCTACTATATTTAAATTTAACGTTTGTTTGCTACTATTATTGTTTTAAAACTCCTAATTTTTTGAGGATTATGCCTTTTATTTCATTACGTGTCTCGTTAGAGATGGAATAGAGAGCTAGCACACAAGCGACAACCATGTAGCCCAGCAGTAGCCACCAGGCGTTGAACAAGCTATAGGGTATGATTCCCAAAACAATGATAATTGCTGCTATGATGGTGCGGGGGAAGAACGAGAGTTTGAAGTAGCGTTTCATATCGTGAAGTCGGTAGAGGAAGAGCACCAAGTAGGTGATAATTGACGTGGCTATGGCACCATAAACTCCAATTTTCTTAACAAGAATGAAGTTGAACACTATATTGACTATCGCTGCCAAGAAAATTGCCGGCAGAGTTCGAGATGTGTCCTTGGCACACTGATATCCCATGTCGAAAAACGCCGACAATGCAAAAAACACAGCCGATATTCCCATGAGATAGAGATAGTTGGCGCTCTCTTGAAATTTCTCATCAATTATGAATGGATAAATGATTTTAAGCGAGAAGGCATAGGCTGTAATCAAGATTGCCTGAATCCCTATGTAGGAATTGAACATCTTGGAGAAGAACTTGTTGCGGTCGGGGCTGTTATACTGCAATATAGCAGTTTCCTGCCAAGCCTGGTAGAAGATGGTGGAAATAATGAGTATAATGCTATTAAAACGGAAAGCTACCGCATAAACGCCATTCACCTCAAGATTGAGGAAGTAGCTAATAAACCAGCGGTCGCTGCTGCCAGTGAGCCACCAGCACAAGGAGCCAGGCAATAACGGCAGTGAATACTTGATGAGGTCGCGTGCCACCTGCTTAATGTTGATGTTAAACTTGAAGTAGGTGGCAATAATCTTTAAACGTAATTCCAGATAGACCAGAGCAAGTGCTCGTGCCAGGATATTAGCGATGAAGATACCTGTAATGCCCCAAGGGAGAATAATCACAAACACTACGCTGAAAAGTAATATCCCTAAAGCTGAAATAATGCCTGTGGCAACAAATTCTACGTTGTTCCCCAGGCCGCGAGCTACTTGTGTGATGACCTCGAAGAACGACATCATGATGAGCAATGCGAAGCAGTACCAAATGTGATTGATGCTTGTGAACATTGCGAGCGTCACAGCTATCACAAGTGATATCATCGTGCTGGAAACAAGCGTTTTATAGATAAAAGAAATAATCTTGCTTCGCTGGTCATTCTCTTGTGTTTCGAGCAGGAAACGGAAGGCTCCGTCGCGCAACTGCAGCGTGATGAAAGGGATAATCAGGAAAATGACCGTAAGGCACAAGTCATAGTAGCCCAAATCGCTCTTGCTGACATAGTGCGTGTAGACCGCGATCATCGCAAATGTGATGATCTTGGCCCCCAGATTTCCGATGGCATATATTCCCAAATCCTTCAAGAACTTGGATGTGCGCTCTTGTGTTCTTGCAGCTGACAATTATTCTCTATTTTATAAAGCGGTGCAAAATTACATAGATTTTTTTAGATTTGACGTTGTAACATAGAAAAAAAGCAGTATCGAAGGGCTTCCTCGATTCTTTTTTACGGCTATTTGCAGTATTTATGACAAAAAGAAGTAATTTTGCAATCCTAAAACACATGGTTTATCCATATGGAGAATACAATAACAAGCAATGAGTACATAAAAGTTAATGGTAACAAGTTTGATTTTCTCAAGCTTGTTCTCGCTGTGCTTGTGGCGGGAATTCATTTGTCGCACACAGGATTTGTCTTGCGTCCTGTATTCCGAATAGCAGTGCCCTTGTTTTTCATGATATCTTCTTATCTGTTTTTCTCGAGACAAGGAGAGCTACAGTCGCACCAGTTGCGCAAGCAAGCTTTTTTCAAATTTGCGAAACGAATTCTTGCGCTCTATCTGTTCTGGTTTGTTGTGCTTCTGCCTGTGACTATTGATCACAGGGGGTGGTGTTCGAATGTGAACATATTCACAGTTATCGATATAGTGAGGGGGTTCTTCTTTGGAAGCACGTTCAAGGCTTCGTGGTTCTTGATGGCGTCGCTAATTGGGACATTTATAGTTTGGTATTTGGCGGAGCAAAAGGTGAAAGACCGATGGATAATTGTATTGGGAGTATTGGTATATGTGGGATGCTGCCTTGTTTCCAACTATTACCATTTATGCGATAAAATACCTTATTTCGATAGATTGTATCATAAATATTGTTTCTTCTTCACAGAGCCTTACAATAGCTTTCCTATGGCAATCCTGTTTGTGGCGATTGGCAAATTAATGGCACAGAACAAATTTCAAGTTCGACAATCAACGCTCAAAGTCGCTATTCTGCTCTTGGCAATATGTTTGTATGGAGAATTTTTCATGACTAAACATTTTTGTTTGGTGATAAAGGACGATTGCTTTTTCCTGATGCCGCCTTTGTGTTTGTGCCTATTTATGCATTTGGGTCAAAGTAAACCGCATTGTTACAGCTTTGATACAATAACAATGCGGTCGTTATCGGTAATAATTTATTGTTGTCACAACTCTATCGCTTATGTAATTGCTCGTTATTTTAGGACAATGGGAATGAGAATCGATACTGGCAGTGAATTGTTTGTACTCTTCACCCTCACGTTGTCGATATCGTCGCTTATAGCTTTTGCGATACTATGTGTTGAGAAACGTAGAAACTTAGGATGGCTAAGGTTTTCGCATTGACAGGATTAATGATTAGTAGCTGTAAATAACGTTGGCGACAGTCTGTCCCACGACTTTAAGGACGGCGGAATCGATTTTGTCGAGAGTGTCGCCCGTGGTGTGCCATCCGTCGAAGAATCCAGAGTCCCCATCCTCACGCATGTCGATTATGTCTATGCACTTGATGCCTGCTTTGTTAACCACAATGTGGTCGTCGGTGATAGCTCCTCCATTGTTGTTGTCGAAATAGGATCCGTAACCGCTTTGCTGAGCGATGTTCCACACTTCGTTCACCACATTGGGAGCATATTGTAACGACATCAATTCCTTGTTGAATTTTGCTCCCTTTGCTCCCACCATGTCAAGTAGAATGCCAAATCGTGGCGAGTAGTTGTCAACATGCTGATTATTTGCCCAATATTGAGTGCCCAGTGCCCATGAGTCTTCATCTCCATCGGTGCCCCAATCTTCGGCGTCAACAAGAAGGATGTCGACCCCTATTGATGGTTTTTTTTCTTTCATGAGACGAGCCAACTCAAGAAGCACGGCAACGCCACTTGCTCCATCGTTGGCGCCCATCACGGGCTCTTTGTGCTTGGATGGGTCAGGATCATTGTCGGCCCATGGACGGCAGTCCCAGTGTGACAGTAGCAAGATTCGCGTCTCGCAGGATGGGTTTGTTATTCCTATAAAGTTCTTGATATTGAGTTTTTTCCCGTCAAATGTTGTAACACTTCCTTCTTGCACAATAGTGCTGTCGCAATACTGCTTCAATTCCTGTTCTAGCCACTCTGCGCACTTGCTGTGGGCTGGTGAGCCTGGCACTCTAGGTCCAAAATCGCATTGCTTTTTTACTAAGTTGTAGGCATTGCTGCCGTTGAAGTCTACAGCCGGCGATGTTGTGAGTTCCTCGCTTGAAGCGCTATTAGAGCTGTTTTGCTGCGACTTGCAACTAGCGCAACTAACCATTACAGCGACCATGGCAAGCATAAAAAACTTGGAAAATCTCATATCAATCATTGTTTAAAAATAACTCAAGCACTAAATACATAACACTTACAATTTCAGGTCTTCTTCGCTCTTGGGTTTAGGAGGATAATCGACGGTGTAGTGAAGGCCGCGCGACTCTTTGCGTTCCTTGGCTTGGCGCATGATAAGGTAACCCACATTGATGACGTTGCGCAGCTCACAGATGCGTCGGCTCACGGTACTCTCCTTGAAGAGTTTCTCGGTTTCTTGATAAAGGATGTCAAGGCGGTTCCAAGCACGGTCCAGACGCAGATTGCTGCGCACGATGCCTACATAGGCGCTCATAATCTCTTCAACCTCTTTTTCGCTCTGGCTAATGAGCACCATTTCCTCGGGATGTTGTGTGCCCTTGTCGTCCCACTCGGGGATATCGGTGCGGAAGTCATAGTGGTTGCGGCATTTAAGGGCATGCTTTGCAGCTGCATCGGCATAGACAACAGCCTCGATAAGTGAATTGCTGGCAAGGCGATTGCCACCATGAAGACCCGTGCAAGAGCATTCGCCCACAGCGTAGAGGCGCTCTATCGACGAACAAGCGTTGAGGTCAACCTTGATGCCTCCACACAGGTAGTGAGCAGCAGGCACAACAGGTATATATTCCTTGGTGATGTCTATGCCAATGTCAAGACAATGCTTGTAAATGTTGGGGAAGTGGTGCTTGGTCTCTTCAGGGTCTTTGTGCGTTACATCAAGGTACACATGGTCCTCGCCGCGTTGCTTCATCTCGCTGTCGATAGCACGAGCCACCACGTCGCGTGGCGCGAGCGAAAGTCGTGGATCATATTTGTGCATGAACTCCTCTCCTGCAAGGTTACGGAGCACACCTCCATATCCGCGCATCGCCTCGGTGATGAGAAAGGCGGGACGGTCGCCAGGATGGTACAAAGCTGTGGGGTGGAACTGGATGAACTCCATGTCTTGAACGGTACCTTTAGCACGGTATACCATGGCTATACCATCGCCAGTTGCGATAAGTGGATTGGTGGTAGTGTTATAAACAGCGCCAGCACCGCCAGTTGCCATACATGTGAGTCTAGACAGGAAAGTGTCAACTTTGCCTGTTGCCTGATTCAGAACATAAGCGCCATAGCACTGGATGTCGGGTGTGCGGCGTGTCACTATTTTGCCCAAGTGGTGTTGAGTTAGGATTTCGACGGCAAAATGGTTGTCAAAAATGTCGATATTCTCATGGGCTTTAACAGCTTCAATGAGCGACTGCTGAATCTCATGGCCAGTATTGTCGGCATGGTGGAGGATGCGGAACTCACTGTGACCACCCTCGCGATGAAGGTCGAATTCGCCTTTCTCGTTCTTATCGAAATCCACTCCCCAGTCAATCAGGGCTTTAATTTGTGAAGGGGCTTGTGTTACGACCTGCTCCACTGCTTTGGGGTCGCTGAGCCAGTCGCCAGCCACCATGGTGTCGTGGATATGCTTCTCAAAATTATCAATTTCAAGATTGGTGACGCTTGCCACGCCACCTTGAGCAAGGTCGGTGTTGGCCTCATCGAGAGTACTCTTGCACACGAGAGCAACCTTTCCAGTTCCAGCCACCTTAAGGGCGAAGCTCATTCCAGCAACACCCGACCCGATTATCAGGTAGTCATATTTGTAAGTCATGTTTCTATTTTTTGTTTTTAAGTTTATATTCTGTTAACTATGAAAGCAATTAGAGCGTTTGTCCATTTTTGAATGCATTTTTAGCTCTATCAGGACCTTGAGAGGGTGCTCTCTCGTCCTTTTGAGTTGGTGGATCCTTTGGAGCTGGCTGCTCTTGTTTGTTGCTACCGTTGATGTCTTCGTCTACAATGTCTTTCATTGTTTTTGGACCGCCGTCGGCAGAGTTTTGGTTAGGCAAGGTGTCGCTGTAGGGTTGATAGGCATCGCTGGGAACCGAGTCTGAATTGTTAGGGCTCGATATGCTGTTGCTGCAGGCCATGATGTATTTGTCGAGCTCATGATCGGCGGGGAAAGTGCGGCGAAGGCGGCTGAAGTTGCCGTCAGCTAGCACTTTCTGCAAGAACAGTCCCACCACTGGTAATGCGGCACGACTGCCCTGTCCTTGAGCCGAACGGAAATGAATTTGACGATATGCGCCACCTACCCATGTTCCGCACACCAGATCAGGGGTTATAGCCATGAACCATGCGTCGGTGTAATTGTCGCTGGTGCCTGTTTTGCCCCCAACTTCCATGCCGCTCACATAATTGCGCAATGCGGCGCCTGTGCCTCCTGCATCGTTGCACACCGCTTCAAGCATCTTTCGCATGCTGTAGGCTTGGTTGTGTGACATAGCTCGGTTGGGATCTTCTTGACCGTGGCTGTTATAGATTTCTTCGGCTTCGCCTTTCTTGTTTGTACGCACGATGCGGGTCACCAGCACTGGTTTCTTAGGTTGGCCGTCGTTGACCACAGTGCTATATGCACTCGCCATCTCAAGCAGGTTCACGTCGCTGGATCCCAGGCACAGGGATGGTGTCTCGTCGAGATTTGATTTGATGCCCATGTCGCGTGCTGCTTGAGCTACGCGCTTGACACCAACGTCATTGCCCACTTTTACGGCAATAATATTGTTACTTCGGGCGAGAGCAGCTCGCATAGTCATGCTGCTGTTGGTGAAACGTCCGTTGGCATTCTTGGGCTCCCATAGTTTTGAGCGCCCCGACTTCTTGTCGGTGTCCATTAGTGGTGTTGTGAGAGGAGAATCCATATACTGGTCACATGGCCGGCGCCCTTCGATAAGCGCAGCACTGTAAACAAAGAGCTTGAATGTGCTTCCAGGCTGGTGCTGAGCTCTTACGTTGTCATATTGCCATGCTTTGTAATCCACATCGCCTACCCATGCTTTTACCTCTCCTGTGTGTGGATCCATGGCAATGAAACCACAGTGCATCTTGTGGAGCATATGTTTTATAGAGTCAACCGAGCTCATTGTAGCATCGCGGTAATGGTTCTTGCTGTTGTAGTCAAATAGTTTTACTCCGCTGTGAGGTTTGTTCATGTAATATTCTACCGAGTCGATGTTCTCATCAAATTTCACCATCAGTTGCTTGTAGACATCGCTTCGTTCAGCTTTGTCATTCACAAATCCCGGAATCTCATTACCCTTTTCGTCAACCCAGCAGGGACGGTCGCCCCACTCACGGTCGAAGTTCTGTTGTACGACTTTCATCTGCTGCCACACAGCTTGCTCGGCATACTTTTGCATGCGGGTGTCAATGGTTGTATAAATCTTCAGGCCGTCGCGGTAGAAGTCTATATCATTATCTTCGCACCAGTCGCGCATTTCCTCGGCTAGAGCGTTCAGAAAGTAAGGACACTCGTTATTGTTTTCGGTTTCTGGAGTGTATTTGAGCCTTAGCTTGAGCTTCGACAATCGATTATATTGGGATTGTGTGATGTCATTGTGGATTAAAGCATTGTTGAGTACCACGTTGCGTCGCTCCAGACAGCGGTTCGGGTTGTTGCGGGGGTTATAGATTGATGTTCCTTTTAGTATGCCCACAAGCATTGCACTCTGTTCTATCTTGAGTTTGTCGGGGGTTGTGTTGAAGTAGGTTTTCGCAGCAGTTTTTATGCCAAAGGCTTGGTTGCCAAAGTCAACGGTGTTGGCATACATCTCTAGGATTCTCTTTTTATCGTAAAAGGCCTCAATCTCCGATGCTAATATCCATTCTTTGACCTTTGTTATTATCATTCTCACGCCGGGGATATGACACAAAAGGCCGTTTGAGTATGCTCTGGTCCTCATTTTGAACATGTTCTTCACCAGCTGTTGGGTGATTGTTGAAGCACCACGCGCGCGACGGTGGACAACAAAATCCTTGGCGGCACCAGCCATTCCATGGAAATCGATGCCCCAGTGGTTGTAGAAACGCTCATCCTCGGTGTCGATAAGCAGTTTGAAGAACATGGTGTCAATTTCCTCATATTTCACTGGTGTACGGTTCTCTTTGAAAAGTTTGCCAATCTGCTTGCCGTCTGAGCTGTATACGTATGACGCATTATATGGGCGTGGCTCCATGATTTCAAAGAGGGAGGGCGATTTGCCAAACAGCCACAGGAAGTTAATGTTCACTGCAACCAAAAACAGGAAAATAGTGACAAAAAGAGTACACATGGCATAAAAAGCCCTGGCATACCACGGCTTGCCCTTATATAACCGCTTGTACCATGCGTTAAAACGTTTGTAGCGGTCCTTAATTGCATGATAGAAATCACCTATCTTGTACCATATATTTCTGTTTGCCATTTTGATGATGTTTGGTACCAAATTGCAAAATTAATAAATTACTCATAACAATAGCTCAAAAAACACTTAAAAAACTAAAATGACCGATTAGCATTGTCTCAAAATAATCAAAAACACAAAAAAGAGACAATGCAGCTCACATTGCCTCAAAATCTTATTTGGTAATGCTATTTTGGCATGAAACGCTTGATGTGGCTGGTCTTGAATGCCCAGCAAGTGTTCTGTTCCATCTGCCGGGGCAATGGTGCCAGATTCTTAGTGTCTACTTCGGCGCGCCCCATAGTAATCATGCCATAAACCTTGCCGTCACTGTCAAAAATAGGGCATCCGCTGCACCCATGTGTTATGTGGTCGGTTGTTGCAATGCGCACGTGGCCTGCCAAGTCTCGTTCTTTAATGACAAGACCTTGTGTGGCCACTTGTTTAAGCTCTCGTGATTTAAGCTGCCAGCACAGTATGTCAAGATGATCATTGGCGGCAGCATCGATGTCGGCAAGCGAGAGAGGGCTTTTAAGACCTGGTACAGGATAGAATGCGACATCAAAGCCAGTTCGGTCATCGGCAGGAAGCACCTTGGGAATCCATTGTTCAAACTCGAGCCTGTGGAAGTCATTGCCGTTGCGAACGAAATTTATTGTTGATGAATCAATCACATGACCAGCAGTGACCAAATAATTGTCTATGCAGAATGCCGTGCCGGCAAATGACCGCACGTTGCCCAATTGCCTAAAAATGGGCATTACATAAAGATTAAAAGAATTGTCGTACATTGAATTTGCAATTTTTGCTATCAGGTAGCAAATTTTGTGCCAAAAACGACACTGTCACCTCAAGCGACGGCGCATGATTGTGCTGGTGACTAACGAGGTGACAAAGCCAATGCCAGCAACCAATAGCAGCACAATAAGGATGTCGCTCCACACCACTTGCACTGGATAGGCGTTGACAATAACCTGTGATGGGTCGGCGCCGAGTTTCAACCAGCCAAAGTTCTGCTGGCCAAGGCACAAGAGCAGTCCAAGCACAATGCCAAGCACAGCGCCAAGCATTGATATAAACCAGCCCTCGGCAACAAAAATGCGAGTGATTTGCTGCCTGGTGGCTCCCAGATTCTGGAAGGTTGCGATACTCTCGTCTTTCTCGATGATGAGCAGTGACAGGGTGCTTATCACATTGAACGTGGCAATAATCATGATAAATGAGAGTAGTAGGAAAGTGACCCATTTCTCTACATTAACCATGCGGAACGACTCCGATTGTTGCATCAAGCGGTTCTTGACTTGATAGTTGGGACCCAAAGCGCTCTCAAGCCGTTTCATCACAGTTTTCTCATTGGCGTTTGGCTTCAGTTTCAATTCAATCTGTGTTGCTTCGGTTTCGTAGTCAAAGAGGTTGCGTGCAAAGTCTATAGGTACGAATATAAGGTCCTGGTCATAGGTGTTCTGCTGTACTTGGAACACTGAAGACACAAACAGTGAGTCACTCATGAAAGCGTCGATTGGATTTGCTACATTCACTCGCCCAACACGGCGGGGAGCATAAAACTGAAGCATGAGTATGCTACCTGCTTTAAGACGCAGATTCATGGCAGGCCCAATGCCAACAACGGCAAAATTCGACACATCGTCTTTGAGAGTGTAATTGCCGTCAATTATTGTGCTGTCAATGGCATTAAGCTCATGATAATTTACAGGTACACCCTTCAAGCGGATGGGCATTTGGTAGTCGGCATAGATGGCTAATGCCTGGTCTTCAAGCACAGGCATAGCTTTCTCAACACCAGCAATCTTGCTCACTGCTTGTACAACACTGTCTCCATCGGCTATTGTCTTGCCGTGTGAAGGACACACAGCGATTTGAGGGTCGAGTTGAGCCAATCGACCTTGAATGACTCCGCTAAAACCGTTAAACACGCTCAGCACGCACACCAGCGCTGCTGTGGTCACCACCACGCCGCATATTGAAATAATGCTGATGATGTTGACCGCATTGTGAGCCTTCTTAGACTTCAGGTAACGCAGTGCTATTTTTAACGGCAGAGACATGAATTAAAGGAAGTAAATGATATAAACGTATAAACGCAATCTGCATTAAGGATTACTTCTTAAGAAGTTCGTCTATGTGCTCGATATAGTCGAGTGAGTCGTCAACGTAGAACACCAAATCGGGGGTCTTGCGCAATTGGTTCCTTACGCGTTGAGCCAAGGTGTAACGAATGGTTTTCACATTTTTATTCACTCCATCAACTATTTCCTGTGCACGTTCGCTGGGGAACACACTCAGGTGCACACGGGCAATGCTTAAGTCGGGCGACACGCGCACATTGCTCACTGAGACTATAACACCGCGCATCTTTGCGGTGTCTTCTCTGAATATCTCGCTCAAATCCTTCTGGATGAGTCGTTGTATCTTTTGTATTCTTGTTGATTCCATAATTAATCGTTGTTTATTATATGCAAAGTTAGTACTTTTCCACGAAATGTGTGCCAAAATGGTGCACATTGTTTATATGTTAAGGTTTTTTTGTAACTTTGGGGTGTAAAAAACGACTCCAATGCAAATAACACATCAATACTATTACCATAAAGGCAAGGCCATGGCAAAGATGGTGATTTATATCATATTATCGGTGCTGATGGTCACATTCGGCGTATATAGCTATATCCATTGGGAGATGTCTTTCTTGTTCTCGGAATGGCAGGGCTACGTTATAATGGGTGTCTATGGTTTGATGACTTTAGGCATAATACTCTCAGTTTTTGAGAATTTCAAGAAAGTGAAAAAGACTAATCGCGGCATTCCTGCTTTTGCTGTTGGCGACGAGCATTTTGTACTCTTTGACAATTCTGGTATTGCCAATGTCATACCTTTTGAGGACTGTGATAGAGAAAGGGTCAAGAGCACTTACAGCAAATATACAGGCACTCGACTAACGCTCGTCATAAAATATCATGACAAGATGGAGACACCAAGCACTTTTGAGGTTGGCCTAAGTGAACTCGATCATCCGCAGAGCGAGATTGACAAACAATTGAAGAAGGTGTATAACAAATTCAAGAAAGAAAACGAAGCCTAGTAACAATTGACTAATTGATTGGGATTAAAGATGTTTTTTTTGCAAAATTATGGAGTTGTATCTGTTGTCTAAAAAACTACCTATCGTCGCCTAATGACCGATTTGGGTTTAAACTGAAACTTTGGGCTATGCCTTATTAAATTTCTCCTTGGGCTGTTTGCAGCGTGGGCAACGCCAAGTGTCGGGCAAGTCTTCAAACTTTGTGCCGGGAGGTATTCCCTGCTTGGGGTCTCCCACTTCGGGGTCATAGACGTACCTACAAGGACATTTCATCTTTGCCATAATCTTTTATTCTATATATTAAATTTTAAGAAAAAGGGGTGGTACCTATTTCATGTTTCAGAATTTAGAATGACCACCCCTTGATGAATTGGTTTACTTTGCCGGTTCCCACTTGCAGCGGACTGGCGACACGATGGCGCCCTCTTTCTTCAACTCGGCGAAAGCCTTGTCAACGACCTTGCGGTCGAGGCCCGACAGTTCGGCGACCTTTCCTGCGTTCAAAGGCACCCCGGCCTTGCGCATGACTTCTAGCACTTGTTCTTTTGCTTCCATAGTTTTATAATTTAGAGTTGCGTGAAAAACCAGTTCTGAGCACCAATTTTCTCGATGAGTTCAAGCTGTCCCTGCGACCAATAGAGGTCTTCTTCCTCGTCGGCGAGGTAGGCCTTAAGGATGTCATAGGTTGAGGGGTCGTCATGGAGTTCGGCCATGCACTTGTAAAGAATCTCCACGCCTTTTTCCTGAATGGCGAGATCGGCCTTGATGTAGTCCACGGGGTTGGCAACGAGGTCACGCGCCTTTGCACCGTCAAATTTCACATCACCGCCGAGGTCAAGGATGCGGTCAACGAATTTCTCGACCCATTCCATCTCCTCGGTAAAGTGGTTAACATACTTGTCGCCCAGTTTGCCTAAACCTTGCGACTTGAAAAGTTGTCCTTGCAGTTTGTGAACCAAAGCGCCCTCGGTGAGGCCGGTAACGAAGAACTGCAATGTCTCAATTGTTTTTTTCTTATCCATTTTGTTATGATTTATAATGGTTGTTTTTGCACTGCAAAATTACTACTAAGTCGCAAAGTGGCAAAATTTCCAACAAACCAATGATTATCCCAAACGAAACATTGATATTTTTTTGTAACTTTGCCACGTCATAGTTTTTTATTCTCATATTCTCATGTATAATCTCCAAGAATACTTTAACAAGTTCGGTAAGGAACACTTGAATGAATTGTGGAACGGCAAAATGGCATGTGCCTTTTTCAACGGCGCGCGCACATTGACAACCAATGATATGACCGAATCGCTCAACTGCTATACATTCACCTTTATTACACAAGGAGAAATGACGCTCTTGAACGGAAACACCAAACTTTCATTCGCCAAGAATGACATCTACACTTATTATCCCGGCAGCGTGTTGCGCATAATTGATGTTACCGACGACTTTGAAGGTATCAGTTTAATGGTTGACGGACAAATGGCGCACAGCGCACAAGCTTTCCGAAACTTGTTGCAGGCGTCAATGATCCCCATATCACAGTTTGGCAATTCTAAATTATCGCTCACAAGTGACGATGCTAGCAGGGTGCAATCGGTCATGATGCTGATAAGCGAGTATATCTCCCAACCATTGTCACTGAAAAATGAGATCCTGGAAATGCTTTACTCCGTATTTATTGACGATTTGATAAGTATCCAGGCGTTTGAAAAAACACGCCTTTCCATTACAAAGCAATCAGAGGAAAT
>JAFZAC010000034.1 GCA_017548365.1 Muribaculaceae bacterium | reverse complement strand
TAACTTTGCGGTGAAATATTGTAACTATTAATACTTCCATATCATGAAAAAATATTTGCTCTCTATGATTGCCTTATTGGCGTGTGTAGTGCTGCTCACATCATGTGAAGAAGACATTGAAAAGCGTCAGGTAAAATTCACTGCCATGATGCCCAGTGATGACTTGTCATCCTCACGGCTTGGCAGCATTATAAATGGCATGCCAACGGCTGACGGCTTCAATCTGAATGCCAAGTGGAAAGATGGAGACAATATACAGATTTTTGTCCGTCAAGACGGCAAAGTGTATCAGGTTGAGAGTCCAACTATCAATGACATAAGCAGCGATGGCAAGACCTGCTCATTCCAGATCACGCTGCCAAAGTCAGTCAACCGTGATAAGGACTATGACATAATAGGTGTGACTGGAGTAGAAGCACAAATAGATGGCTCAAATGTGGTTGCCTTGTGCAACCTTAAACGAGAAGGCTCTGAAAGATTTGATGAAATATTTCCAATGTGGTTCACCTGCAAGAAAGGCACCAATCAAGCGAAGTTTCGTCACCTGTGTACCTACGAGATTCTCTATGTCAAAAACGTGTCGGATGCGAGCATCACGTTCAAGCACTCAGGATATAAGGTGCTTTCTCGGTGGTACATTTATAGTGCCTCCATATTGCTCTCAGACGGTTCTATAGCAGGTGAGCAAGATGTGAAAAACGACGCCGTGAGTGATGAAATCACAATTCCCGCCGGTGCAACAGGCACAATAGTGTCATGCTACATTCCAATAACTATTATAGCCGATGTGACAATCGACAATGCCAAGCTCAAAGCTGTTGTCAATGGAAAGGATGTGACCTCAATCGATGCAATGACATCCTATAAGACTCAAGCACGCGGCAATGCCTATTACATGGAGGTCAACTGGGACGGAACCGCCCTGTATTTCTCCAATGAGTACTGCCCCGATACAAACCATCCCCACATTATAGACCTGGGCTTGCCATCGGGGACAAAATGGGCGTGCTGCAATATTGGTGCCAATATCCCTTCGGAATGTGGAGGTTATTTCGCCTGGGGCGAAACCACTCCCAAGACTTACTTTACAAAGGCTAACTATAAGTGGTACTCTGGAGGCAACGACCATAATATTACGAAGTACAACCAAAAAAGTAACTATGGCACGGTGGATGGAAGAACCGAACTCGAGCTGGAAGACGATGCTGCCTACGTGAACTGGGGTCAAAAATGGCGCATGCCATCAAGGAGTCAAAGTATTGAACTGTTGGATGACTGCACAAGTGAGTGGACTAAGGTAAACGGTATGTATGGTTATCTTTTTAAGAGCAAAACAAACAATAATGCTGTTTTCTTCCCTGCCGATGGTTATTACACCGCAAATGGGCTTCAGGGATTAGAGAGTGCTGGCATCTATTGGTTAAACATTTACAACTATTTCAACAACAATTACGGAACAGACAAGGCACTTAGCCTGAGTTTCCTTCATGGTGAAATGGGCTGGTTAAATGTGGCCATATTAGCTAGACAATGCGGTGGAAGCGTTCGTGCTGTGTATGTTGGACAAGAGTAGAGGCAATAAACTCATACAAGGCAATCAAGAAACAAAACAATAAAGTCATGAAAACAAATTTAATTTACTTGTTTATCATTGTGAGTGCTGTGACGCTTGCTGGATGCAACTCTAAAGACAACAATATAATAGAAGAGCCAGTCGTGCCTGATGGCCTCAATGTTAATCACATGGTCTATAATGGCGACGAAAACGACATGGAGATTGAGAAACTTGCCTCCAATATTGGTTACTATTATGGAGATAAGCCCAATTTGACACTTATAGAATTTGCCTATCGTTTTGCGGGGCAGTATTGTGTTTTCCCGAAGACAGACCCCCGTTCAAACCAGCTTGACCAATTATCGCAACAGGAACCATCGCTTGTGGAAAAATGGAATGATGGAGAGCTCTATGTGATAAAAAAAGGACGTGATTTCATTACTGCTGATGATTACGTCAGCGAGAGGTATTTTGCTGGTTATTATACTGATATTTATGCCAATAAGACTGTTCGTGGTTTTGTCATCTTTTCACCTAGGTTGATCGTTTGGGTTTATGACACCAAAACTAAAGACGATTTACTGAAAGCATACAAAGGAATACTCACTATGTCCTCAAGGCATGAACAAGGCATAAAAAGTGGTGGCTGCTATAAATACTATTTCGACTGCAAACTGAATGATTCGGAGCAAGTATTAAAATTGAGCAATACAATATACTTGCGAAATGATGTGAAGTGTGCGGAACCAGGTATGTTAGCTCCGATTAATTACAATTAACCGAATTTTATGCGCATAATTCAAAACCTAAAGAAGATATTGAAAAGAGCTAGAGGTACAAGAGTTGAGGCAATACACAATTTTACAATAGAAACGCCACGAGAGAAAACCTCCCGTGGCGATTTTTGTGGCGTCTAGCAGAAGAAACAGCATGCGCAGCTCTCTCTAAATACTAAACTGCACCGCCGCTGTTCTCGAGTTTGAGAAGGAACTGTTTCTTGTCTACTCCACTTGAGTAGCCACCTAGTGTGCCATCGCTATTGATGACTCGGTGACATGGGATGATAATGGGGATAGGATTGGCGCCGTTGGCTTGTGCCACAGCCCTGATGGCTTTCTCGTTGCCCAATCGTTGTGACTCTTCTTTGTAGCTGATGGTGGTTCCGTAAGGTATGGAGAGCATCGTGTTCCACACTTTCTTTTGGAATTCTGTCCCGACAAGGTCAAGTGGCAGGGAGAACTCACGTCGCTCACCTTCAAAGTACTCCTGGAGCTGCTTTGCGCAGTTGGCGAGCAGTGGGGTAGATCTATTTGCCAACTTAAGCTTCATCTTTTTTGACAGAGTGGAAAAATCGGCGTCTCCATACTCAATCGCTGCGATGCCGTGCGTTGATGCTGCTATAGAGAGTTTGCCTATGCGAGTTTCAACAACAACGTAATTCAGTTGCCCGTCGTTAACAGGGGTGATGTCAAGTTCTTGAGCCTTAAGCATCATGAACCTATATGCTTCGGCATAGTTGTTCCTTATCACTCCATCGAGAATGGCATCCTTGATGGAGTCCTTGATTTCGCCTACAGGAGGTGATGGGACAAGTCCGAAAGTATTCATAATCTCTTGTCCATCAACTGGCGGCTGGAAATTACGCACACGATCCTTCTCTTCGATGTCGATAATTTTCTGCTTTACAAGTTCGTAGTTCTCGCGGAAGCGTTTCACCTTTTCTTGATTTTTGCTTGTGATATCGGCACGGCATAGAATCATCAGGTCGTCGACATCGTCGCCCGCCTCAAAGAGCATGCGGCGCACTGCCGAGTCGGTAACCTCTTCCTCGACCAAAGCGATAGGACGCATGTGGAGGCCAACGAGTTTCTTCACATATTTCATGTGCTCGTTCAAGGGCAGACGCATCTTGGTGAAGATGCGATGCACCATCTTCTCTCCAATGAAGTTGTGGTTGTGGAAGGTCCAACCCTGTTTGTCGTCCCAGTGCTTGGTGGCTGGCTTGCCTATGTCGTGGAACAGTGCAGCCCATCGCAGCCACACATTGTCGCTCTCTTTAGCCACATTGTCTAGCACTTGCATGGTGTGCAGGAAATTGTCCTTGTGGCCACGGCCGTTTACGGTGTCTACGCCCTTGAGATTTGCAAGCTCGGGGCACACAAGTGGCAACAGACCACTCTTGTCAAGGAGCATGAATCCCCTGGAAGGCACAGGCGAACGCATTATCTTCATCAGCTCATCGGCAATGCGCTCACGAGTGATGATATTCAGGCGCTTTGCGTTGTGCTTGATAGCAAAGAACGTTTGTGGCTCAATCTCAAAGCCTAGTTGAGTGGCAAACCTCACCGCACGCATCATGCGCAGCGGGTCGTCGCTGAAGGTGATGTCGGGATCCAACGGAGTGCGGATGAGTTTGCGCTTCATGTCTCCTATGCCGTCAAACGGGTCAAGCAACTTGCCCCAGCTGTCGCGGTTGACTGAGATTGCCATGGCATTGATGGTGAAATCGCGACGGCGCTGATCGTCGTCGAGAGTTCCGTCTTCCACAATGGGGTTGCGGCTCTGTCGATTGTAAGACTCACGACGAGCCCCCACGAACTCCAGTTCAACGCCCATTATCTTGACCTGCGCAGTGCCATAGGTCTTATATACAGCAAGATGAGATTTGTCATGCCCGATTTTTTGTGCTACGGCTTTTGCAACCTCAATGCCGCTCCCCACGGTCACAAAGTCGATATCCTTCGACTTGCGCTCCAGGATTATGTCGCGTACATAGCCGCCCACAACATAGCATTCACGGTTCATCTCGTCGGCTACTTCGCCCACGAGCTTAAATACTGGGTGAGACAGATGCTTTAATATGTTGTCTTTGCTGGTGTTCATTTTTTGTTATAGTGCTTGCAGTATTGTTTGATGCTACAATTCAAACAGTCGGGCTTAACGGCTTTGCACACATAGCGGCCGTGCAGCAACAGCCAGTGGTGAGCATTGTAACGGTCTTCTTCGGCGATGTGACGTGTGAGTGTTTTCTCAACCTCTAGAGGTGTCTTGCCATTGGCAAGTCCTGTGCGGTTAGAAACACGAAACACATGAGTGTCGACTGCGATGGCAGCTTTGTGGAATACGACACCCATTATCACGTTTGCAGTCTTGCGACCTACACCAGGCAATTTGGTGAGCTCTTCCATAGTACTAGGCACCTTGCCACCAAACTCGTCGACAAGCATAGCCGCCATCGCTTGCAAATGGCGAGCCTTATTGTTAGGATAGGAAACGCTGCTAATGTATTGCAACAGATCTTCGGGTGTTGCCGCAGCCATAGCTTCTGGCGAGGGGTAGGCTTTAAACAATGCGGGCGTTACCATATTCACACGCTTGTCGGTACACTGAGCCGAAAGAATCACTGCCACCAGTGTCTCAAATGCGTTGGTGAAATTGAGCTCGGTAGTGGGATTGGGGTTGTCCAACTTTAATTGGCCAATAATTGCCTCGTAGCGTTCTTTGATAGTCATGACTGCTGGTTGAAAAAGAAATGATGTGTCTCTCGGGTCTGGCCTTTGAGATACATCATTTTCGTTAATCGTAAGTTATAGTTAATGAGTATGCTCAAATTCCCTGAGGAAACGCACATCGTTCTCACTGAACATGCGTAGGTCCTTAACCATATACTTGAGGTTTGTAATGCGCTCCACACCCACGCCAAAGGCATAACCAGTGTAGACTGTGCTGTCGATACCGCAAAGTTCAAGAACGTTGGGGTCTACCATGCCGCAGCCCAAAATCTCAACCCAGCCAGTGTGCTTGCAGAAACCGCAGCCCTCGCCACCGCAAAGCATACATGACACATCCATCTCGGCACTTGGCTCGGTGAATGGGAAATAGCTTGGGCGCAGACGAATCTTGGTCTCGGGACCGAAGAGTTCTTGTGCAAAGTACAGCAGCACTTGCTTAAGGTCGGCAAATGATACATTCTTGTCGATGTAAAGACCCTCAATCTGGTGGAAGAAGCAGTGAGCACGTGCGGTAATAGCCTCGTTGCGATAAACACGTCCCGGGCATATAATGCGGATGGGCGGTTGAGTGCTCTTCATAACGCGCGACTGAACAGAGCTGGTGTGGCTGCGAAGCACGATGTTGCGAGTCACATCACCATTTTTATCCTCGTTTATGAAGAAGGTGTCTTGCATATCTCGCGCAGGATGATCGGCAGCAAAGTTCAGCGAAGTGAACACGTGCATGTCGTCTTCCACCTCTGGCCCGTCGGCAAGAGTGAATCCCAATCGTGAGAAGATATCGATTATCTCCTTGCGAACTGTTGAGATGGGATGGCGTGTGCCAATCTCTTCGGGAAATGCAGGGCGAGTGATGTCAATTTTATGGGCAACAGCCTCTTTCTCCTTGAATTCGTCCTTCAGAGCGTTAATCTTATCGGTGGCAAGTGCTTTGAGCTCGTTAAGACGCTGGCCAAACTCGCGCTTCTGCTCGTTGGGCACGTTACGGAACTCGTTGAACAAGGCTGTAATTTCACCTTTCTTGCTCAAGTATTTAATGCGCAGTGCTTCTATGGCATCGCTATTATCGGCTTTTAAATCAGCGATTTGCGCTTTTAAGTTCTCTATTTTCTTTAATAACATATCTGATTATATTGAGTGTCTCTTAAAAAATCATGCAAAGGTATGAATTTTTGATGAATTATCAAAATATAGATTGCAGAACACAACAAACAACCATTATGGGCAATCATTATTGTTGATATTCTGTTCTTCCTTGTCCTCTTGATCGTTCATATGATTTATCCATGGGGCATAGCTGGCATTCATACCTGAATAAAGTCGCAATGTCTTGCTTTGACTGTTGAAATGGTTTTGCTGTGGAGCCCATTCACCTTTTGTGATAGTGGGCGCAAGCATTACTTGCTTCTTTCCATAACGATTATTGATTGCATCAACGGCTGTCATGAGTTTGCTGTGTTTCGCTTCCTTCTCGGCATTGAAAATGTTGAGTTGAAGCTCTTTAGATGGTTTTATGTCGGTGAGGAGCACACCAGCTTTGCGATAAAAGAATTCCTCTCTGTAAATGCTGTTGAAAGCCATCAATGCATAGCGTGTTATCTCGATTGTGGAAGATGTGTGCGACTCCATTCTCACGGTGCATGAGTTGTTGTAAAACGGCAAGTCCTGACGGAAACGGTCGCCTCGCAAATACACTGTTACCGAGAGTGCCGCCGACTGTTCGCGACGCAGTTGTGTGGCACATGCCTGGGCAAAAGACAACACAGCATCGCTAATCTCGCTCTTCTTGTTAAGAACGTGCCCGAAGGTGCGGGAATTCATTATCGACTTGTGAGCAATGTCAACAGGATTGATGCTAATGCAGTCGTTGCCGAGCAGTTCCTGTTGAGTGCGAACGAGGTTGATGTTGCCAATTCTCTGAACATAGGATTTGGGCAACCGCACAAATTCGCTGGCATAATGAATGCCACACGAGAGAAGCTTGGCATTCAGCTTGCGACCGACGCCCCATATATCTTTTGTTTTAGTTTTTTCTAAAATTTCGGTAATATCATCATGACGAGTAAGTCCAAGTACCCGTTCTGTGTTTTGGGGATCTTTCTTTGCCACATGACTGGCAATCTTGGCTAATGTGCGGGTGGGCGCAAAACCGATGCTGACAGGAACACCAACATAGTTGTATATCTTCTTAACCAACGCGGCAAGCAACTCATGATTCTTGATGTCATCGCTATAGGGGAGTTTGAAGAAAGCCTCGTCAACCGAGTAAACCTCCAGGTCAATTGCCACTTCACCTAGAATTCTCATGATTCGGTTTGAGATATCTTTATATAGGACATGACGTGCCGAGAGCATCACCACGCCCGAAGGGTCGGTGTAGTTCTTTATTTGGAAAGCCGGACATCCCATGGGAATTCCCAGGGCTTTAGCCTCATTACTTCGTGAAATGGCGCAGCCGTCGTTGTTAGAGAGCACAACAACCGCACGCCCATTAAGCGAGGGGTTGAAAACCCGCTCGCATGAGACGAAGAAATTGTTGCAATCGGCCAGCGCGTACATCACTGTTTTTATCGTTGTTTGGGCTGTTTAAAATAGGGATTCTCAATGCTTTTGGTGCTCATCTCTTTGTAGGCCGAGTCGAGAAGCATCTTGCATTTTGCCGAGATGAGGTGAGCGGCATAGTCGTAATAAACTCGGTCATTGTTGACGAGCTCGGGATGAGAGCTGAAGTCGTGAACTTTGTCTTGGCCAAAGATAGACTTCATTATCCACAGGTCGTGCCATGTGAGTTGTGGGTTGGAGTTGCGTGGAGGAACTATGATGATATAGTTTGTGTGGTTGCTGTCTAGAATTTCTTTTATAGTTTTGAGCTGTTCTTCAACAGCTTCATCGATGGCAGGCTGATCCACTGAAGGCAGATTCTCTCTCTTTATGCGCTTGAGCCTCTCGGGGGTGTAATATTCATCGGGATTGACGGCGATAATTGAGTCGAACTCGGCATAATACATTTCGTTGAGATATCCAATTCTGTTGGGTGCTACGCCAGTAATTATGCCTTCATTCTGCAATTCTTTCTCATATCTGCTTGGCATTAGAGCGTATTTCACTTGCTTGAAATCTCGGAAAGCATTGAAAAACAGGCTATGCGCTTTCAGCCAATTCCATGGTCCAGTTGTTGCCGGATGTTGAACGTAAAGAATGTCATTCTCGTTTGGTCGTCGTCCTAACATCTTGACTTCAATGACAATAAGGGCGTTTTTGATGGTTGTGCCATGGTCGTTCAGAAATCTCATTTTGTTGATAATTCCCGTGAGTGACTCACTCGAGGCATCGAAATGCAGGATTGAGGCACTGTCGTTAAGATAAGGTTTCCAGTAACTGGCTTTAAAATTCTGCGACATAGACGAGCCCAGGATGAAGGAATCGTAATGATACTGGTCGTTGTAGAGGAGATAGGTCTCAATCGATGTAAAACCTGCATTATTGCCCACAATAACAGAGTCTCGCCCCTTGGCATCGGTTGTGATGGGATGCACAACGTTGAAAGGGTCGACGATGGCATAAAATGCTATGAAGAGCACTGCCGGCAAGATTGCCAGCAAAGTGCGGAGGCAGAATTTTTTTATATTATTTTTCATAGCATTTTAGAATTGGAAATAAATGTATTGAATGTCGGCACGAGCACTATAGAAAGCGAGCAGGAAAAGAAGTCCCCAGTATATTGCCCATCTTAAAATGGTGGGCATTTTCAATGTCATAATAGGGAATTCTTGTTTGCGTCCGATCCATTCCACAATCACAAATGGCACGATGTAATAGAACGCCGAGATTCCCATTGGTATGGCGAGATAGCTACCATGAATCAACGTGTTGATGCATTCTTGCAAGTGAGATATGTTTGGCGAGCGGAACGACAAGAAAATGAGAGCAAAAATCATGAAAGTGAGCACGCATTTTGGTATATCTCTGAATCTAGCATGATTGGAGTATTTGTGCTTTTTTAGGAATACGAACGGCAAAAGCATCAATCCGTTTACAGCTCCCCAAATTACAAAAGTCCAATCGGCTCCGTGCCACAATCCTGAGATTGCGAAGACAATCATGATGTTAAGACAGGTGCGCAACTTGCCGCATCGTGAGCCCCCCAGCGGAAAATAGAGGTATTCTCTGAACCATGTCATTAGCGATATGTGCCAGCGCTGCCACAGCTCTTTCATGGAACGAGAGAAGAAAGGATAGTTGAAGTTGGGGAGGAGCTTGATATTGAATAGCCGCGCCGAGCCTATTGCGATGTCGCTATATCCTGAGAAATCAGAATAAATCTGGAACGCAAAGATAATTGCAGCCATGAAAATGGAGGTTGCGTTCATCACCGACGGATGATATAGAATGTTGTCAACGTATCCAGCGAGATTGTCGGCAATGACAAGTTTCTTTACAAGTCCCCACAAAATCTGCCGCATGCCTATCACGGCATTGTAGTAGTCAAATGACTTCTTCTTAAGGAATTGCGGCAGCAAGTTTCTCGCCCTCTCGATGGGACCTGCCACCAGTTGCGGAAAGAACGCAATATATACGAAAAACGCTATTACATTGCGGGTTGGCTTAGCCTTGCCATTATAAACGTCAAAGCTATAGCTTATGGCTTGCAATGTATAGAATGATATTCCTACTGGCAGCAGGATGTTGATGGTTATAAAGTCGGGGTTTGCGCCAAAGAGTTTCAGAATATCGGAAAAAGTGTCCTTGAAGAAGTTGAAATACTTAAACGTGCCTAAGATTCCAAGATTGATGATAAGATTCAGTGACAACCAAGTTTTAGAGCGCAAAGAATGGTCGTTCTTTATTACTAATCCTGTGAAGAAGGTGGTTGTAGACGTAATGAGAATCAGCGCCAGAAATCTCCAGTCCCACCATCCATAGAAGATGTAGCTTGCCACAAGAAGAAACAGATTCTGCCACATCAATTTGTTTCGCAGAATCCAGTATCCGGCAAACACTAAAGGTAAGAATAGTGCATATATGTAGCTGTCAAATTGCATTGACTAAAGAATAATTCTTAACCTTTGAAGTTGTTTATTATCTGTGCAATCTGTTTGGCATCGTCGGCTGTTATTGGATATCCCATAGGTAGACTGATGGCTTGATCGGCAATCTCGTTTGTCACAGGCAACTTATAGGATTGGAAACGTCGGTAGCAAGGCTGACGGTGAGGCGGTGTTGCGTAATGGATGTCGGTCATCACGCCGTTCTTCTCAAGGTAGGAGCGCATCTCGTCACGCTTTTCAACACGAATCACATACTGATGCCAGATTTGTATCATGTCGTCGAAGATGTCGGGCTTCTTCACCAGTGGATTGGTGATGTTCTCGTCGTAGGCCAAGGCTGCATCGTGGCGACGCATATTCTCCACATTAAGGTAGCGCAACTTCACTCTGAGCATGGCAGCTTGAATTTCGTCGATGCGGCAGTTGAGCCCCATAAAAATGTTGTGATAACGTGTGTCGCTGCCATAGTTGGCAATGGCTCTGATAGTTTTTGCCAGTTCTTCATCGTTAGTGACCACAGCACCGGCATCACCCAGCGCGCCCAGGTTTTTGGTGGGGTAGAAGCTGATGGCGCTAGCATGACCAAGTCCTCCAGTGGTAAAAGTGCCGTTGATGCCAGGCACATTTGACTTGGCACCAATTGCTTGAGCGTTGTCCTCGATAATCTTGAGGTCATAGCGCTTGGCAATTGTCATAAGTTCCTCGTCCCAACATGGTGTTCCATAGAGGTGAACAGGCATTATGGCAGTGACTGCAGGTGTGATAAGGTTCTCGATGAGCGAGGAATCCATGTTCATTGTATCGGGACGTGCGTCACACAGGCATGGTGTCATGCCATTGTCGCTGATTGCAAGCACCGAGGCGATATAGGTGTTGGCAGGCACTATTACATGGTCTTCGTGATGAAGCACCCCCATTTCGATATATCCTCGTAAGATGAGACGTAGCGCATCGAGTCCATTGCTCACGGCAATACAGTACTTGGATTCACACAATCCAGCAATTTCTTGCTCGAGCAAGTTAGTTTGCTCGCCACGCAAGTACCTTCCTGATTTTATCACATTGCAAGCTGCCTCTTGTAGCTGCTCCATATATGGTTCGTTGGCCTTTGCCAAGTCAAGGAATTTATATTTCATTTGCTTCTTTTAATTGATGTAAGTTTAAGAAATTCATCGTAATCACGTACATAGTCGGATTCGTCGTAATGTTCGGATGCAATTACCAAACATACTGCACCCGATGAAAAGTTATTGATAATGCGCCAGATACCAGGAACTATCAATAATCCCATATATGGACGATTGAGTGTGATGCATTTTTGTCTCGCTCCATCGTCAATAATCACATCAAAAGATCCGCTTATTGCAATCATGAATTGCTTGAGTTTTTTGTGTGAATGACCACCTCTTTCCTCACCTCCTGGCACATCATAAAGGTAATACACTCGTTTGATGTCAAACGGAATCTGATTTGCATTCTCAACGATGCTAAGATTACCATTTGGATGATGATTCTTTGCCAATTCAATGAGCTTACACTGATCTATGCTTGATGTATTATGGTAGTCTGTTTCAGCCATTTTTTAATTTTTTGAACTCGTTAAAGTCTTCGATATAATCGTTGGGGTCGTAGGCAGTGCTGCTCAATACCATAGCCACCGAATTGGTCGAAAAGTTATCTATTGCCCGCCATGTCATGTGTGGTACATATAGTCCATAGTAAGAACGTGCCATGTGATAGCGTTTCTCACCGTTGCCGTCGTTGAGCACCACATCGAAACTTCCTGACAGTGCTACAATAAACTCTTCCTGCTCGTGAAATGCGTGCCCTTCACGATACATGCCACCTGGCACATCATAAATCCAGTAGCATCGCTTTACCTGAAATGGCACATGACCCTCGCTCTCGATGAACGATAGGTTGCCACGTGGATCACAAATCTTGGGTAGGTCTATTAACTTTGGTTCTGTCATATTTTGCCTATCAGGTTAAGTAGATATTTACCGTAATCGTTCTTTGCCAGTGGTTTGGCAAGTTTGCGTAGCTGTTTGTCGTCAATCCAGTGTTTGCGGTAGGCAATCTCTTCAAGGGCAGCTACTTGTACACCTTGGCAAGTCTCAACGGTCGCGATGAAATTGCTGGCATCAAGCATTGATGCTGGTGTTCCTGTATCAAGCCAAGCAAAGCCACGTCCCAAAGTCTTGACCATTACTCGGTCTTGTTCTAAATAATGTTGGTTGACAGTGGTGATTTCGAGCTCCCCTCGTGGTGAAGGCTTGATGTTTTTAGCCACTTCTATCACGTCATTGGGGTAGAAGTAGAGCCCGGTGACGGCATAGTTTGACTTTGGTTGAGAAGGCTTCTCCTCAATGTCGTAGGCCTTGCCATTCTCGTCAAAAGCAACAACTCCATAACGGCATGGGTCTTTCACAGCATAAGCAAACAATGTGGCACAACCATTTGAACTGGTGGTTGAAAGGGCATCTTTAAGCATTCCAGTGAATCCCTGGCCGTAGAAGATGTTGTCGCCAAGCACCAGGCATACCGAATCGTCGCCAATGAATTCCTCACCAATGATGAACGCTTGAGCCAGACCATCGGGCGAAGGCTGCTCGGCATAACTGAATTTCACGCCAATTTCTTCTCCAGTGCCCAGCAGTCGTTCAAACTGTGGCAGGTCATGTGGTGTGGATATGATGAGGATTTCCCTGATGCCAGCCAACATAAGCACCGAGATGGGGTAGTATATCATTGGCTTATCATAGATTGGCACCAATTGTTTCGAGATTCCTTTGGTAACGGGATAAAGACGTGTGCCAGATCCACCTGCAAGAACAATACCTTTCATTAGTTTTTAGTTTTTAGTTCTTTGTTATTTTGAACTTTATGTTTAACGGTTTCCGTACATCTGTTCGTAATACTTTTGATAATCACCGCTAGTAACATCGTTAATCCACTGCTGGTGGTCGAGGTTCCATCTTATTGTTTTCTCGATTCCAACTGTGAATGGAGTTTCGGGATACCAACCCAGCTGAGTGGCAATCTTTGTTGGATCGATTGCATAGCGCATGTCATGGCCAGGGCGGTCAGTAACATAGGTGATGAGATCATAATTGATATCCTCAAGTTTGCAACTGAGCAATTTCTGATACTTAGGCTCTTCTCGCATGATACGGGCGATGGTATCGATAATGAGCTTCACGATGTTGATATTACTCTCTTCGTTGAAACCGCCTATGTTATAAACTTCGCCAATTTTGCCCTTGCGTAGAACAAGATCAATGGCCTTGCAATGGTCTTCTACATAGAGCCAATCGCGCACGTTCAAGCCCTTACCATAAACAGGAAGTTTCTTGCCTTGAAGAATGTTATGAATAACAAGCGGAATCAGCTTCTCGGGGAAATGATAGGGGCCGTAGTTGTTGCTGCAGCGCGTGATGTTTACAGGGAAGTTATAGGTGTGATGATAAGCCATCGCTATCATGTCGGCGCTAGTCTTGGAGGCAGAGTAGGGGGAACGTGGCGACAAAGGCGTCTCCTCGGTGAAGAATTCTTTGCCAAATGTGGTTAGGTCGTGGCGGCCTTCAATCACCTTCTTCAACTCGTCATCAACGTGGAGAGGATGTGCTTCGTCGAAGTCTTTTTCAAGTGAACCATAAACCTCGTCGGTCGAGATTTGCAGGTATTTCTTACCCTTTTTATATGCAGGTTTTCCAGTATCGTCTTTTCCGTCGGCCCAAGCCTCGCGTGCGCAGTTGAGCAAGTTTTGAGTTCCCAAAATGTTGGTCTCAAGGAAAAGGCGTGGATTCTCGATGCTGCGGTCCACATGACTCTCGGCTGCGAAGTTTACAACGAAGTCAATGTCGTTGTTGTCAAAGATTTCTCTTACGACATAGAAATCCTTGATGTCGCCTTTTACAAATGTAACATTGGGCAGTTCAAGTTCCTCTTTGATGGAATTTATGTTTCCGGCATAGGTTAAGGCATCCAGCACTATTACCTTGATGTCGTCGCCGTGCTTTGATGTGATATATTTCAAGTAGTTGGCGCCGATGAATCCTGCCGCGCCTGTAACAAGATAGGTTGTCATAAATATCATTTTTTGATTTAACCTACAAAGATAATTCAACTCGTGTGAATATCAAAATCCAAATCTATTTTTTAGATTTTATTATTGTTTTGAGTTGTCAATCTCATTCTCCTTTGGTTTTATTGGGGAGTGCTAGATTAAGGATGATTCCTACAATTGCAGCAAGTCCAATACCTGATAGGCTAAAGGTTCCGGCAGTAAGTTCGGCTCCCCCAACTCCAGTGGTGAGCATGATGCTTGCAATGATGATATTGCGGGTTTTGCTGAAATCCACCTTGTTTTTTACAAGGTTTTGAATTCCTACTGTAGCGATAGTTCCAAAAAGCATCAGCATGATGCCGCCAAGCACAGCTTGAGGTATGCTCTGAAGGAAGGCATTGAGCTTGCCAAATACCGAGAATACAATAGCTGCAACAGCAGTTATGCGTATTACCGCTGGAGATGTGATGCGGGTGATTTGCATAGCCCCAGTAACCTCGCTATAGGTGGTGACGGGAGGGCCACCCATGAATGCTGCAGCTAGGCAGGCAAGTCCATCACCAAGCATAGTGCGGTGCAAGCCTGGATCCTTGACAAAATCTTTGCCTGCAACGTTGCTCACCACATATACGTCGCCCACATGCTCAATGAGGGTTGCGAGGGCGATGGGCATTAAGCACACAAAGGGCTGCCAGTCGAATGATGGCAAAGTGGGATTAGCAATGTTTTTAGGAAGTGCAAACCAGGGTGCGTCGACAATGCCCGAAAAGTCGACAAGCCCCATAGCCATAGCAACTATGTATCCAACTGTAATGCCTCCAACGACAGGGATTAACTTGAAAAGGCCTCGGGCATAGGTGAGGATGCTTATCGATACCACAAGTGATATTATTGCAAGAATCCAGTTGTTTTTTGACATTTCAACGGCTGTGCCCGAGAGAGACAATCCAATGAGGATGATGACAGGTCCAACAACCACAGGAGGAAACAGACGACTCAGGAAATCAGTCCCACGCCATTTGATAAGTGCCGAAGCAATGAAATAAACAATGGCAACACCAGCAAAGCCCGAGAGGGTGCCCTCTAAACCCCATTGCTTGGTGGCCAAAAGGATAGGGGCTATAAAAGCAAAACTTGACCCGAGAAAGATGGGTACTTTTCCTCGGGTCACTAGATGAAAAATAAGGGTTCCTATTCCTGCCGAGAATAGGGCAGTGGCAGGATCAAGCCCTACAAGAAGAGGCATCAGCACCGTGGCGCCAAATGCCACGAACAGAAATTGTACTCCAACAATGGTTTTGCGGGTTGGTGATAATTTGTCGTTCATTTTTTTATTTGGTTTAGTTATTTTTGCATCAATTCGTTAACAATATAGTCGATTTCATGTGGCATATCAGGAACTTCAATGATATGATACCTGTTATAGTCGGGATGGAGAACAACCAGATGCATAGCGCTGATTTTTAAGTCATAGCATTTCTCCACAATATATTTGTAAAGGTTTTGCTGCAAGGCATAGTGCCAATAGCTGCAATCGGCAATGTGTTCCAAACCATTTATTCCACATAAGTTGAATTTATTGATTTTGCACACATTGCCATTGTCATCAATTAGCGAACGACTACGTTTCCAGTCATAGAATTCAAAAGTGCCATCCTTACGGCTGCACGTCAAGTCGATGGTTCCAGCCATGCCGAGTTCTTCGTCAAATACTCTCCACTCGGTGCGGAAAGGGGTGAAATCCACTTCCTTGGCAAATTTCATGAAAAAACTTATTTCCTTCTCAATATTTATGATTATGTCTTCATGAATAGACTTGCCATCATAGGTGAATCGGCACATCGGGGCCATATAATCATCGCCATTAAGGAAGTCTTCAATCTGCTTGTGTAGGTGGGTACCGGCGAAGCTTGCCTTTTGTCCCGCACATTCCCATTGTTCTTTAAGTTGTTCAGCAGTGATTGGGAGAGAACGGGCCTTGCGTTCTGACCAATAATCACTGTCGAAAGGTTTGAAATAACGACCATAGACGCTGCTCACTGGTGTGAGCCGGCGTTTGCCGTCAAGTAGATAGATATGACCTTCTTCCTTAAACGAAATCCTCTCATCTTGAGGGAAATACAGGTCAGAATTGTCAAGGTTTCTTGTCATGTGACTTTATTTTGCTACAAAAATACTAAATAGTTTTTAGTTTTGAACTATTAGCGGCTAGTTTTTTCAAAGAACTGTGAGCAAGTGAGAAAAATAAAATCGTTTTCTGCAAAATTACCATATAACCATCGCTCTCCAAAAGACAAAGTTTGGCGTGTGTAAATACATAAAAAGCGGTTATCGTACTGCAAAAGTACGATAACCGCCCTATAGCGCAAAAGACAAAATTTATCTCACAATAATGTTGAGCTTCGCTCCAAATCTTTCACGTTCGGAATAACTCGAGCAAGCTCGGTTCTTCTCTCACTTAACCACGATTTTCTTGCCATTTTCAATAACTATGCCCTTGTAGTCCTTGCCCACGGGCTGACCCATGAGGTTGTAACGTTGGCCTCTCTTGGCAGCGGCATTAATCTTGTCAATGCCAGTCGAGGTACTCTCCTTGAATGTGGCGGTCACGGTCACGGGGGCAGCTGGCATATTGAAGGTATAAGTGCCGTTCTCTCCCTCGGTGAGATCCACATCGGCGCGAATTGGTGCGCCCGAAGTTGCATCAACGGTGGTCACGGTGAGCGATTCAAGCTCGTAGCTATTGTCGGGGGTCACGGTGAGTGTCACGGTCTGGCCCTCGTAGGCAGTCTGCTTGTCGCAGGTCACCGTGCCGTGCTCAAACGATTCGGGCAGGCTGATGGCGAATGTGGCAACGGGGCGCAGCGTCACGTTGGTCAAAGCCCAAAGTACGGCGGGTGGAGTCGTGCTGTCATAGATGTTCTCACCATCGGTAAATGCCTGACCATCAACAATCTTTATGCCGGAGTAGGCACTTGCGTAAGTGAAGTTACTGACGGTGAATTCGTCATCAAGGCTCTTCCAACCGAAGGTGACTATGCCTTTTAAGGAGTAGATGCCGTAATAGTTGCCCACACTGACGGCAGAGAGTTTGCCACCGAGAATGTCAACATTGTCATCATTATAGATGGCATTTTTATCGACGGTGATATATAATGTGCCACCTGTGAAAGCGAAGTTGTACCATGGAGAGGCACCGGCGCCATTGCTGGAGTTCAAGGTGACGTTGCCGCTGTGTTGTGCATAATCGCCAGCAACATAGATGCAATCATCATCGGTGTTTATGTTCAGGTGCCCGGCGGTGTCGTCGTCGAGCGACTGACCGTAGATGGTGAGATCGGAATAATATTCACTGCCATCAATACCATAGCCGCTGACGGGGGCTGCCTCGGTGCCGATGTTCATCACCGCGCCGTCGGCGAGGATGAGGTGAACATCGCCAGCAATGTTGAGGGTCTGTGTGTAGTTGAGCGTGCCTTTGGCAACATACCAACTCTCCTGTTCATCCATACCCAGCCATGTCTCATCGCCCGTGAGCACAATTGCCTCGTGGCTCTTTGTCTCGCGGTTCTCGTCGAGGTAGTTTACGGTTTCTGTTGTAACTACACTGCCTGCTGTCTCCTTGAAAGATGCACTCACTGTAACGGGAGAAGCAGGCATATCGAAGGTGTAGGTGCCGTTCTCTCCCTCGGTGAGATCCACATTGGCGCGAATTGGTGCGCCCGAAGTTGCATCAACGGTGGTCACGGTGAGCGTTTCCAGTTCATAGCCATTGTCAGGAGTCACGGTAAGCGTCACAGTCTCGCCCTCAGTGGCACTCTCTTTGTCGCAGGTCACTGTGCCGTGTTCAAACGATTCGGGCAGACTAATGGCGAAGGTGGCTATCTGGAGATGAAGTCTCTTTCCAAACAAACTGCTATAAGCATCTTGATAATCGTAATAAGTGCCGCTGTACTCATTACCTTCGTCGTCAACGAGAGTTTGGCCATCGACAATCTTAACATAGGCACCATCGTTGCTTGAGGAACAAATGAAGTCAGATACACTTGTGCAACCCAGGGTGATGGTGTACAAATAGTCATTGTTTGATTCTATTCTTAACCCCCAACAACCACTTGCGTTGACTTGTCCTCCGGTAATAGTGATGTTGCCTTTATGTGCGTCGATTCCCGCGCTATTCTCACCGCCAACAGCTGTGACTTTACCGTCTGTGATTGTGATGTGCTGTTCTTCATCCCAGCTCATTGTGGATATGCCTATACCATATTCACTGCCACCTGTGGCTTCTATCACACCGCCGTGGATGTTGATATCGCCATTAGCTCTCAATGCATAATCGGACTCATCTCCGGGAATGTTAGTAAACTTACCGGTACCATTTTTCTGACCATAAATAGTGATTGCGCCAAAAGCGTATATGCCACCGTCGTTGAGTGTGAGAGTGGCACCGTCGGCGAGAATGAGGTTAGTGATTCCACCAGAATCAAAGATTAAAGAACTTGCTTCAATGTTCCCTGTCACCACATACCAGCCTGGATCTTGCCAGCCTCCAGTTGTTAATACGGTGGCCTCGACCGTCTGTTCTGCTCCATTGGCGTCAATGTAGTTGACGTTCTGTGTCTCTGCCCACGCCGTTGCTGCTGTTAGCAGCACTGCAAGAAAAAGTAATGTTTTTTTCATTTGCAATAATTTTTATTGGTGAATAAATTAATTATTTCTTTTATTGTGCAAAATTAAACATAATTGTGCAACAATATCGCTTTTGAGTAGTAAAATTCCAAAAAAATAGAAAAAAGAACTCACGGATTCCATATAGGGTTGCCGTGAGTTTCTATGCAGCATTATACAGATCTGCGAGCGAAGCGCAGTTATTTGCTCTCCTGTCACCATTGTACAGGTCTTGGACTTGTTGTTTGGACTAATGCTGTTAAAGGAGCTAAAAACATGTTAAATGATAATCTTCTAATCAATAACCATAAGTTATTTATTTTAATTTTGTAAACAATTTTAACGAATTGGTGATAAGAGTAATTACGAGAGTTAATATAATGAGTTTATTTTCTTTTAATCGTAATAAAAAATGTCGAGTCAAATGTGCTTGGCAATACTTTGTGTGTCAGTTTGTTGTCATTGTCGCAACAATGTTTATGGCATATGGTGTTATCAATGCTCAGTCAACAGTGACACTCAAAGGAGGAGGACAAATGTATTATGAGGAGACAGGTCAAGGCGAAGTGGTGTTATTCTTGCACGGACACACCCTTGACCGAAGAATGTGGAATGAACAGGTTGAGTTGCTCAAAGATAAATATCGTGTTGTTGTTCCTGACCTCAGGGGTTATGGTAAGACATCAGATCCACCTGAAGGTTATCAGTTCACTCACGCCGATGATGTTATTGCATTGATGGACTCGCTGGGCATAGAAAAGGCTCATGTAGTGGGTTTGTCGATGGGGGCATATGTTGCAGGCGACATGGTGGCATTGTTTCCTGAACGATTGCTTACCTGTGTGATGGTCTCGGGTGAAACTTGCAATTTCACAGGACCTGGCAAGCCCCGCTCAGCAAAGAACATAGCTGAACGAAAGCAGAGTATCAAGAAGGTTCAAGCCGACGTCGAAGGCTACAAGCGTCGCCGTGTGGCAGGTCTCTTGAGCTGCTGTCATCCTTCCAACAGGGAGAAAATCAGAGAGGAGCTCACTCGAGAGATTATGGACTGGGGCGCATGGCAGGCGCTTCACATCACGGCAAGAGTATATTATGGCGAACAAGCGTTGGCTAAGCTTAAGAAGACAAAAAGCGAAGTTCCATCGCTAATCATCTATGGTGAAAGTGAGAAGGTCTCAAAGGGATATTCATTGCCTTATCTTCCTAATGGCAAACTCCTCGTTTTCAAGAAATGTGGACACATGGTGAATCTTGAACAGCCACAGCAGTTTAACGAGACACTTCTTGACTGGCTTGAGCAGCATCGCACTCTTGTTGATGTTAAAGAGCAACCATAAAAAACAATACTAAACTGTTTAATTGAATCCTAAAACATTGAGTACAAAGAAATACTATAAACTTAACGCCAAGGCGGCATCGGCATTTGTTATTGCCAATATGATTGGCACTGGGGTTTTTACATCCTTGGGATTTCAACTCCTTTCTACAACTAATGCCACTTCCATAGCACTGATATGGCTTGTGGGAGGCATTACCGCATTGTGTGGCGCTATTGTGTACAGTGAACTGGGTGCGGCTATTCCCCGTTCGGGAGGAGAGTACAACTTCCTTTCTGAAATATATCATCCATCTTTGGGTTTTCTTGCTGGATGGGTCTCGCTTGTGGTTGGCTTTGCAGCACCAGTGGCACTGGCATGTATGGCATTGAGCTCCTATGTGTGCAGCATCTTCACTGCTATAAATCCAATGGCTCTGGCGATTGGTGTACTCACGATTATCACTATTGTTCACTTCAACAGTGTCAATATAGGTGCCAAAATGCAGAATATTCTCACCTTTGCAAAGATATTGATAATCATTGTTTTTATCATTGCAGGCTTGATTTGTCCCGCTGATGGAGCAGCAAACTTCGGACCAGGGAACGGACTTGAACTCAATGATGTGTTCTCGGTAGGGTTTGCTGTTTCGCTTATTTGGGTTTACTATGCCTATTCAGGATGGAATGCGGCAGCCTATATTGTGGGCGACATAAAGAATCCACAACGCAACGTGCCGCTTGCGTTGCTCATTAGCACTGCTTTTGTTGTCGTGCTTTATCTTGCGCTAAATATGGTTTTCCTTCGCACAGCCCCGGTTGCAGAACTCAGTGGAGAAGTCGAGGTAGGACTTATTAGTGCTAATCATATTTTTGGAAAAGAAGGCGGAGCGATTTTGGGAATGCTCATAGCGCTTATGCTCACATCTTCAATTAGTTCAATGGTATATGTTGGTCCAAGAGTGGGACAAACCATGGGCGAGGATTATCGCATCTTCCATTTTCTCACGTGGCGCAACAGACGCAACGTGCCATCGGTGGCAGTGGCGCTCCAATGGGCTATAAGTTTGCTTATGATTATTACTGGTTCGTTTCAGAAGGTTACAGAATATACGGGTATCGTACTTTCTTTTTGTTCGATGCTCACTGTGGCGGGAGTCTATGTCCACCGTCGTCGTTATCCAAATGCAGCGCGACCTTATAAGACATTTGGCTATCCAGTGACACCACTCATCTTTTGTGCTTTAATTTTGTGTTCGATAATTTATCTGGTTTATCAGGATTTTACAAAGACATTTGTCGAGCACTCTCAATCTGCACCATGGACATCGATTGCCAGCCTTACGACTCTGCTTGTGGGATGGCTGCTATGGTTTGTGGCGCAACGCATTAACAAGCGATATTACAAGAAACACCCTAAAGCTCTCGTTGAGAGAGATGGTTTATTAGAAAATAATTAAAACTTAATATAACAAAAAAATGAGAAAATTAAAACTCACAGCAGCACTTCTCGCAGTGCTTTTGACATCGTTGATATCAACTTCTTGCCGTCAGTGGGGATGGCAAAATTCTTCGGACGAAGCGACCGATACATTGCCTACACTCAAAGCTGACGAGAGTATTAATCGTGCGACGAAATTCTATGCTGGAATTTCTAAAGAGGGTGTCAGTATGTCGCCTGCCGATGAGCAAGCCTGGAACAAGTACAGCAAAGAGATTAAAGGATTGCTTGACATTAGTGCAAAAACTCGCGCTCAGTGCGACTCCCTTGTGAAGAAGGACTTTAGCGACTTCCGTGATAGTATCGATTTGGTATTCTATCCATTCAGTGGTGCTGATTTTCTTTATCCAATCACTATCTTTCCTAATGCTGACACCTATGTGTTGTGTGGTCTTGAAAAAGCTGGCTCTCCATTTGGTGCAAATATCAAGACAGACTACGCTCAGTATGATTCCTACCGTAAGGCATTGGTTTCATTTTTAAATAGAAGCTACTTCATCACTAAGGATATGAAGAATGATTTGGACAATGATCAACTAGATGGAGTGTGTCCAGTTTTAACAATGCTTATGGCAACCGATGGTTATGAGATTATCTCTATTGAGAATATGAAAGTAGATAATAATGGAAACCTCGTTAAAGCCGATGGTAATGGCAATGTCATGCAATACAAGTTCTTCAAGCAGGGCACTAAGCATGAACAGACACTCTATTATTTTTCAAACGATGTCAATAATGATCGTATGGACCCAAATTTCAGAAAATATATGTTGAACACTTTGCCTAAGCACAAAGTGGCCACCTATCTTAAGGCAGCCTCCTACTTGATGCACATGCCGGGCTTTACCGACATTCGTGATTACATTGCGAAATATTCACAATATGTAGTGGAAGATGACTCGGGCGTGCCCTATAAGTACTTAGCTAACGATTTTGACATAACTCTTTATGGCATGTATAAGAGGCCTCTTATGGTATTCACCGACAAGTGCATTCAACCTGACCTCGATTCAATTTACAAAGCTACTGCGGCTAGCGTTAAACCTTTGCCATTCCGCATAGGTTACAATAATCCTTCAAATTGGCTCTGCGCAAGACGCAAAAAAGGGAAATAAGATATTAAGAATTCTTACTAATGTGATGGGCATTTCAAGCGGATTTTAAGCCTGAAATGCCCATCTTGTTGGAATATTTACAATTATTAATTTCCTGTTAGGATAGTGTATACTGCAGTGACATCGGCGCTGGTTACGTTGCCGTCGCCGTTCACGTCGCTAGTGGAGATGTAGGTTGTGTCGCCATTCAACAGGAAGTTATATAGCTCGGTAACATCGGCAGCAGTAACTGAACCGTCGCAGTTCACGTCACCAGTAATGTGCGATTGCTGCTGTTTGATTACAGTGAGGGAACGCTTGGCAGGGGTAGTGCACTGGTTGTCCTCTACTGGGATGGTGTAGATTTTAACCGATGTACCTGCTATAACAAGGTTGCCTGCGTAGTCAAACGCCATCTGCTGGATGTTTCCCACATTGCCAGCAAACGAAGCCTTGGGCGACAGCGAGGGTGTTGAGCTACTCCATGTGATGTTGTAAACCTGCACCATGTCGTCGGCATCGCCAATTGCAAGGATGGAGTTTTCTCGGTTCACGGCAAAGCCTGCGTAAGGCGAGCCATTTAGGCTTGATAAGTCATTGCCTGAATTGAAGTTGATATTTCCTGATGCATCTACATGGATTAGTGATGGGGTAGCGGCAAGGTTCTGCCCTTTAGTACGTCTCTGCGACACCCAAATGCCGCCATTGTTGTCGCTCATGATTTGACTGTTGCCATTGAGCATTAGAGAATTGACCTGAATTATAGCCGATGGAGCCGTGCCCCATGATGTGGCGATAGTGCCATCGGGCTGACCAATGTTATAAACGGCCACATTATTAGCTTCAAAGTCCTCGAGGTAGGTGTACATTTTGGTGTTGGCACCAGTGCCGGCAATCTCGACTGCCACGTTGGAGCAAGCTACTTGCACGCCGTTGTTGGTAATGATGCCGTTGCTGGAGCGTGTGCCCTCAAAGAACTGTGGGAACGCTCCTTCCAGATTGTCGGGGGAAGCAACAAAGACTCCCGAGTGGCTGTCTCCCCAATCGGCGATATACACCTTGCCGTTTTCGTCGGTTGAAAGGCGATAGGGATTGCCAAAGGTCTCGCCGCCCCGCAGTACGCTGCTGTTGATGCGCGAGTAGTCGGCATTGAATGCCCACAGACCATTGGCAGTAGTGCTTGCACCGGTACGGTCGATAACGTAGAATCGTCCCAGATAGTCACTCTCAGGACTGTCGTCAACGGCAACGCAAGCACGGGTGTAGTTGTAGATGGCATCGTCGCTGTTAAGCTTGCTTACTGCTGTTACGCTCTTGCCCGTCAGTTTTACGGCCCAGTTCATGGCTAACTCCTCGTCTCCTGGTAGTTGCTCTTGAGTGACAGTAAGGGTGTTGGCACCTTCTTTTACATCACTCAAAGCAATGCTGCCAAGTGTGGCTCCAGTAATGGAATCGGTGAAAATGATTTCTCCCGATTGTGCATCACTGTTTGCCGTGAAAGAGAATGTATAAGAATCGTCTTCATTCTTGATGTCACGAAGGTTGTAAGCATAGATACGTTTAACCACCTCAACAGGATCATCGCCTCCGGAACCTTGTCCTTCGGTCATGTAATACTTGGGATAAGTGGTTTTGTTGGCATTGACTGTCACTGTTTGGTTGGTGATGTCGTTATAACCATTGGCATAGGCGCTGATGGTGTAAGTGCCAGGAGCCAAGTTGCGGAACACAAATACACCATTATAGTTGTTGTCGGTGGTGTAGGTGCCTACAAGCACACCATCTTTATATAGCTTAATTGTTGCGTTATTAATTGGCTTGTAAGCATCAATCGAGCCACTGGCGTAATGATAAATGTCGTGCTCAAGAGTGTGGTTCAAGTCTTTGACAGTGCCCATGATATAGCCTGTGGTGGGGGTGTTAAGCGAAAAATAGTCGCGAATACCTCTTGCATAGCGCACACCTTCCATTTTGCAATAGTCGATGTTTAATGCTCGATGGCGAGCAGGTTGGTAAGTGTGGAAATATCCCTCACTCAAGAATCCAGGAGAGTTGTGCTTTAGAACTCCCAGATAACCTGTAGTGCTACTACTGTTGTAAAATGAGATGTCACCTCGAATGTCGGTAGCATTTCGGCTGTAGTAGTCAATCTCATTGGAGCCATATTTGAAATACTGCCATAAAGAATTACACATGGCCTTGCTTCCAGTTACCAACTCCTGTGCATCGGTGCCTCGATACAGGAAAAGCGGATAGTTGGTCGTCGTTCCATCGGTTAGAGCATTGGAGTGCACCGAGAGGAACATATCGGCACCAAAAGTGTTGACCTCCGCACAAATGGTTGATAGCGGCTTGTTATAAGTGCCATCCTCGCCAGAGTAAGGATATGGTCCGCTCAGCCAGCGTGAAAGTTTGATGTTCGATGCTGTAACTCCCATCTTGATGAGTTCATCATAAAGACCGTATACTTTCCACATATTAGTGTTGCTCTCGTAGAAGCCACAGGTGTCGGGACGTCCAGTGCTGCTGAGGTTTGGATAGGGTATGGTTGCCATGGGGCGATCGTTAGGTCCCCAACTGCCATGGCCAGGGTTGAGATAAATTTTCACTGTGTTGGCTGTTACAGCACTTGCCTGAAATGCCATTGATGCTATCAGGCTCATTAATAATATGAAACAAGTCTTTTTCATGGCTTCAGGTTATTTAGTGTAATTAATAATGTAAATCTCTCCGTCAATTGTCGAGAACGCGATTTTGCCTGCCTTGTCGGTAACTTGAGGATATAGGGCAATTATGTCGTCGCCAGTGAGACGCTGCTCAGTGCCATCTAGATTTTTTGCTACGATGGTCGAGGATGTGATGGTAATGCCATCATCATAGTCGCGCATTCCCACCACAGTATTGTCGTCGAGCCATTGTGGAGCTCTGATTTCACCTAGTTTCACCATGTCGCTGCCATCAAGTCGGCATGAGTAGCAGCCGAGTTCGCTCACATAGTAAAGGATTCGTTTGCCATTAGGAGAGATTGAGGCCCAAATGTAACTGAATTGGTCGCCGTTAGGTGTGAACTGTCTTGTCGAACCATTCACGGTGAGCATGAGTTTGAGATTGCTATTGCTCACGATGGGGCGAGAAGCTATAGCATTGCCGCTTTTTAGTGATTTCATACTAACTTGTTTATTTGCCACTGTTGCGACAACATCTCTCTGCAAATCAAAGCCTTGATATTCGCGTGATGGCTGAAGCAGAGTTTGTGTTGTGCCGCTTTTCAGGTCTATGCTTTTGACACTTCGCATCAGCAAGCGGTCTTGGTTGAAGCTTACTTCCTGGAAAGCTGCGATTTCGCCGTCATCGCTGATTCTAGTGCCGAAGCCTGCTCCACGTGCTGTGGTAAGCGTTTTGCTCTTGCCAGTTGTAAGATCGAGTTTTATTAAGCCTTCCTGCGACTGTGAACACAGCAACAGATAGTCGCCATTTGGACTTATTGCTGCAACCTGCTTTGCCATTTCGTTGGCAGGTGCTTTTACCTTGTCGATTGACTGCACATTGAGTACTTGTGCTGAAGTCGTTATTGACAAGAATAATCCGATTAGAAAGATTGTTTTTCTCATAACGGTATGATTATTTGACAATTATTTTCTTTGAGATGATATTTCCGTTGCTCATGTACTGGCGCTCGATGCATATTCCTTGCTCGGGTTTGCCGTAAAGCAACATGCCATTTACTCCATAATAATCGGTCTTAACAACTGTGGCATCTTCAACTGTGGGTTTGTTGATATTGGTGATAATATTCTCACTGCTGAAGTCGAGCGGACAAATGGTGAATTCATCGCCAATACTGCTGTTGTCGCCACTTGCTTTCGTGCTTTTTGTGGCAGACGAACTTCGCTTGATAATAGCATAGAACTGATAGGCTTCGCCATCTTCATAAAGGTCGCATGGATCATTGCTTGTTAAGTTTGGATAATCAATAAGGTCCAAGTTTACTCGGAAACCGCCAGTAAGTCCGGCTGTATTGCCATCTTCGGGAACGATGAACGCATTGCTGGCTTTATCCCAAAGAGCCCAAGTGATGAAAGCATATTCGCAGGGCTTGGGTTTGACGAAGAAATAAGAAGCATTGTTCCAGTTCTCGCTCACGAAATTGCAAGTGATGAACGTGTTAGGAGTATAATTTACCTCGTTGAGCAATGTAGGCATTGTTGAGACTGTAATCGCTGGATTTTCGAGATTCGTGAGTTTGCCTGTTATGCCGGTGATGTTGCGGCCGTTCAAGTTGCCGTCGCTTGTCGTAAGCTCTCTTGGCAGAGTGATGGCAATCCAGTTGCTTTGGTCGTGAGAGTTTTGGTTTTCAAAGTGCTCGGCAATGAAGTCGCGTTGATTGCCACTGAGGACACTCTTGTTGGCATATCCGTTATCGTCCTTGCAGTAAATTGTTCGGTTGTCCTTGCCTACATAGACGCAAGTCAGGTAATCGTCGGCAATAGTATAGGCATTGCCAACTATCACATCCTGGTCGCTAACAAGATGCGCGAGGGTCTTGTTGACACTTTGCTTAATTATTGTAAGAGCTTTCTTGGCAGGGACAATCGATGAGTTGTCATTGGTTGGGATAGAGTAAATGCCTAATTTTGCACCTGCAACATAAAGGTTGCCGCCCCAGTCGAAGTCCATTTGTTCTATTTGCTTGTCTGAGTTACATGCAGTAGAAACAAATGAAGTCCATAGTGTTAGAGCTGGAGTTGCCCCGTTCCATTGTATTTTATATATTTGTACCACTCCGTCACCATCGTTGATTGCGAGGATAGAACTTTCGCGATTAACGGCAAATCCAGCTCTTTCAGAACCAGTGAGGTTTGACAGAGATACTCCGGAGTTGTAGGCAACATTGCCAGAAGAATCCAGATAGATGAATGATGGGATAGATTGTGTGTTATTATTTTTTGATCTGCGTTGTGAAATCCAAAGACCGCCTTTGTTGTCTGCAACAATTTGGCAATTACCATTTGCCATTAAACTGCTAACATTAATAATTCTAGATGGGGCAGAATCCCATGAAGCAACAATAGTACCATCGCTTTGTCCAATGTTGTAAACTGCAATACTATTTTTCTCAAAATCTTCGAGCAATGCATACATCTTGGTATTTGCGCCAATGCCACCTATTTCTACACCTGAAACGGAGCACCCAACGTTAACACCATTATTGGTAATTAGTCCATTGCTATCACGTGTGCCTTGAAAGAATTGTGGATAAGTGCCATAAAGGTCATCGGGTGAAGCTATATATACCCCAGAATGTGCATCTCCCCAGTCGGCGATATAGATTTTTCCGTTCTCATCGGTTGCAAGGCGATAGGGATTGCTGAAGGTTTGGTTACCTCTTAATACACTGCTATTGATAAGGCTGTGGTCTTGTTTGTAGGCCCAAAGACCATTTGTTGCAGTGCTTGCACCTGTTCGGTTAATTACATAATACTGTCCAAAGTAGTCACTCTCAGGACTGTTGTCAACTGCTACTCCAATTCTTGTATATGTGTTGATTTCCCCGTCTGCATTGAGCTTGTTTATCTCGGTGATAGGTTTTCCTTTGAGGTAAACTCCCCAGTTGAGGGTTTGGTTGATGTCGCCGGGAATCTCGCTTTGGGCAAGAGTGATGGTGTTCTCGAGGCCTTCTAGCACGTTGTTGATAGTCACTCTGCCAACTTCTTGTTGTGTTGTGTTGTCGTAAAAAACGAGGCTTGCCTGATGGGAATTTGCATTTGAGGTGAATTGGAATGTGTAGCTGCCATCAGCATTGGCTGTGCTATTTAGGCTATAGGCATAGATGCCTTTTGGCGTGGAGTCATCGGGATAGACGATAGTTCCGGTCGCATTCCACTTGGTGAGCAGATTATCACGCAGCAGATAAATAATCACGTTGTCGCCATCGCTATAACCATCGGCCATAGAATAGGTTGTTACTTTGCCAGTTAATGTCTCGCCGGTTGTTGTAATGGCTTCTTCAGAGCCTAAACCGGCATTGGCGGCATAAAGCGCAACGCCAGTGTTGTCAACACCATCACTTGAGAATGGTGTGACATAGAGGTTGAAAAGATTATGCTTGAAGAAATTGCCGCCAATTGAACTAGCGTCATTATTCTCTAATGTGCCGAGCAGGAAAGGAGCTGCATTAGATGCCGCTTGTTGTTGATTATCAATTGTAATAGTTTTCTCGAGGGCATCAATGCTATTGATTTGGAATTCAGAAGCCTTGTGCAGTGAGCCGTTAAGCACCACAAAGTCGCGGTGCCGCTTGCTGTGGGTTAGCTGATAGTCTTCGCCAAATGATACAGCTGTTGCGATGTCTTGACTCTTGTTGAGCACAGTCTCAATAATTTCATTGTCAAGTATTACATAACTGATAATCCTGATTCCTCTTGACGTTCCAGTAGTTGTAGCTGTTGTAATGAGTTTGCCCGAGGTGGAGTTGCCGTAATAAGTCATCGTGTTGCCCACGTCGGCATGTAACCAATTGCCCGATGATTGCGAAGTTAGCCATAAAGAGGGATTGCCTGTCATAGAGTCCCATTTATACACACGGAATGTGCCACGGGTTTTGCCGTTTATTACCTGCTCATCATCATACTGGCATTGTAATTGATTGCAGGCGATTAGTTTGCCGTCATTGGTGATAGTAATGTCACTGATGGTGTAGAGGTGGTTGCCCTGGTTGTTTTCGTTGGTGACATCTGTCACTCCTGTGGTGCTAATTGCCGTTGCTTGTTGTGTGTTGGGGTCTATTTGGTAGATATAAGGAGCATTGCTGGCATCAACAGCAAGCACATAGAGCATTCCTTCGTACAAGATGGCACGGCGAACGGTCTTGCCCTCAAGCACGCTGATACTAAGATCGGTGAACTCTTGTGTGAGTTCAAGTTCCAGGTCCGAAGTTTGCATCGTGGTGCTAGAACTTTGTGTCATATAGAGTTTGGGATAGGTGGTCTCATTGGCAACTACGGTGAATGGTCCCTGATGTATGAGCGGGGCATATCCCTCGGCGCCAACATTTATATAATAATCGTTTCCAGGCTCAAGGTTCTCGAAGCAGAAGATGCCATTGTAAAACTCGTCGGTAGGGTAGATGTTTATGAGATTGTTGCCTTTGTAGAGCTTCATCATTGCGCCATTGATAGGTAGATATGAGTCTTCGCCGCTATTGTAATAGGTGAATGGTGGATTTTGGCTTTGGTCTTTTACGGTACCCATTATGTAGCCTGTGGTCTCGGGAGTCATGTGGAAATAGTCGCATATGCCTCGTGCTAGGCGCACACCTTCCTGACGGCAGAAATCGCGGTTTAATGCTCGGTGAGTCTCAGGCTCGTATTGATGAGAGAATCCCTCGACAAGCACGCCCGGGTAACCATGTTTGAGCACTCCAAGGTAGCCTTCGTAAGGAATGCCAGAGTAAATATTATTGGTGATATCTATTCCTGAGCCATAGAAATCGAAGTCACCGCGAATGTTGGTGTTGGTGCGAGATACTCCTGGCGACATATAGTCTATCTCATCCATGAAATGCTTATTCCAGAGGGCATAGGCGATATCGCGACTTCCTTCAGATAGGTCACCTCCCACAGCATCATGCCCTCGGTAGAGGAACAGCACGTGATTGTCTAAATATACAGAGGAAGCTCCATATCTTGTCGCTCCAGCATCGGAGTGGATGGAAATAAATAGGTCGGGGGCAAACTCCTCGGCTTCGCCGGCTATAATTGGGGTATATTTACTGATATCGTTGTCATATTGGGCATAGGAAGTCTGTGGAAAAGGACCATTCTCTTTTCTTGACATCCTAATGTTATTTGGATTTGCACCCATTTTGACAAGTGTTTCTTTCAGAGCCTCGCACTTCCACAGGTTTGTGTTACTCTCGAAGAATCCGCAAGTGTCGGGCAAATAGACTGTTTTTGTTGTCGGTGTTGGTTCTGGTTCGTTATAACCATGAGAATAATCTTGAATTGTGATTTGCCTGCTGGGGAAAGGTTTTGTGGGCATAGGACGGTCTCCGTGTCCCCATCCTCCATGTCCGGCGTTAATATAGAACTTCAGTTCGCTTGGTTGCTTTTGTTCATCGGCCCATGCTATTAAGGCTGTAAAAATTAAACTAAGTGTAAAGATTGATTTAAAAAGATTTCTCATATCTTATAATTGTTATTTGTTATCATATAAGTCGCAAAATTACGGAAAAAAACTAAAAAATCAATTGTTGTCCTTATGTTTTGTTGCAAATGTTGTCGTGAAAAATGCATTTTGTCAGAAATTTTTCTTTTTATGGCAAAAAAAAACATCAAAATTTTGCTTGACTATCATTTTTGATTAATTTTGCATCTTTGAGAATATCAATAAACACTTTATAAATTCATTAACAACTATTTCATGAAACTTTTAAAATCAACAATTATGGCTTCTCTAGCAGCATTGATGGCTCTGACTGCCTGTAACTCAGCACCCACTGGTAGTGGCAAAGCTAGCAATGGCAATAAGGCCGACGGACAAGCCATGGAAATCAAAGACGGGAAATTCACTCCCGAGGTACTATTATCGCTTGGAAGAGTGAGCGATCCGCAAGTGTCGCCCGATAACGCTAGAATTCTCTACAACGTCAACTATCAAGACATAAAAGAGAACAAAGGCAGCAGCGACCTGTGGGTAGTAGATATAGAAGGAAAAACTCCGCCAGTAAATATCACTAACTCTCCAGGAAGCGAAAGCAACGCAGTGTGGATTAATGGAGGCACACAGATTGCGTTCCTCTATAAAGATCCAAAAAAGGAAGACTCCAAACCACAAGTGTGGGTTATGAAAGCCGACGGCACCAGCCGCAATCCTGTGAGTGAGATGGAAAATGGAGTTGAGGGGTTCTCTATTTCGCCTGATGGCAACAAGATTATACTTGTCAGCACAGTTAAGTATGGCAAGACGCAACCAAAAGACAATTATCCCGACCTAGACAAAGCCAATGCTCGCCTCATCGACGATTTGATGTACAAACACTGGGACGAATGGGTAACTGAAATTCCCCACCCCTTTGTCGCTGATTTCACTGGCGGCATAGTCAAAAACCCAAAGGATATTCTTGAAGGCACTCAATATGAATCACCCATGCGCCCATGGGGAGGTATTGAGTCTTTTGCATGGACCGCCGATAGCAAGCAGATTATTTACACTTGCCGCAAGAAAACCGGTAAAGAGTATGCTTTCTCTACCAATAGCGACCTCTTCCTATATGACATTGAGAAGGGCGAAACCGTGAAGAATCTTACCGAGGGCATGATGGGATATGACACCAATCCACGTGTGTTTAAGGACAAGGTTGCCTTCCTCTCAATGGAGCAAGATGGCTATGAGGCCGACAAGAACCGCATCATGCTACTTGACCTCAAGAGCGATAGTGTGAAAGCCATAGACCTCACCAAGGATTGGGATTACAGCGCCGACGAAATTCAATGGTCGCCCGATGGCAAGTATCTTTATTTCTTGGCTCCTTTCCAGGGTACCATTCCAATGTTCCGCATCGACATTGAGACACAGAAAATCGACACAATAAGTCCTGTATATGAGGATAAGTTCTATGATTACGCTGCTATTGTTCCTGTCAATAACAACAAAGTTCTCACCTTGCGTCACAATTTCAATGACCCCAACGAAATCTTCAGCATGGAGATTGGCAAAGAGCCAGTTCAGCTAACTCACGTCAACGACGAAATACTGAGCAAGATAGAACCTATAACTATAAAGAAAGAGATTGTAAAGACTACCGATGGCAAGGACATGACCGTATGGGTGGCTCTTCCTCCTGGAGTCAACGAGAATGATACCACTAAGCGTCCATCAATCTTCTTCTGCGAGGGTGGCCCACAATCTCCAGTTAGCCAATTCTTCTCCTACCGCTGGAACTTCCGTTTGATGGCAAGTCAAGGCTATGTGGTTATTGCGCCAAACCGTCGCGGTCTGCCAGGATTCGGAACAGAATGGAACGCTCAAATCAGTGGCGACTATGGTGGCCAAAACATGAAAGACTACATGAGCGCAGCCGAGTACATGAAGAAAAAGCCATACATTGCTCCCGACAAGATGGGTGCCGTTGGCGCCAGCTATGGTGGCTACTCTGTATACTGGCTTGCCGGTAACCATAACAACACTTTTGCCTGCTTCTTGGCTCATGCTGGCATCTTCAACCTTGAGGCTCAATATCTCGAGACCGAAGAACTGTGGTTCACTCAATGGGATCTTGGCGGACCTCGTTGGGAGAAAGACAACGCAACTGCACAAAAGACCTATCGTGAGGCAAATCCCTTGAATTTCATAGAGAACTGGAATACCCCCATCATGATTACAGCTGGAGAGCTTGACTACCGCATTGTTTTCACACAGGCATGCCAAGCTTTCAACGCCGCCCAGATGCGAGGTATTCCTTCACGAATGCTTCTCTTCCCCGAGGAGAACCACTGGATTCTCAAGCCTCAAAACGCTCTTATGTGGCATCGCGAGTATTTCCGTTGGCTCGACACTTGGCTGAAGCCTGGAAGCGAAGCTTCCAAGGCATATAAGGCCCAGAATGACTCAATCGCCAAAATCAAGGAACAGGAGAGAAAAGGTGCGCCCACTCCAATGCCAAAAATACAGGAAATGTTGAATATAACAAATCCTGACCTCAAGGATATAAAGAGATAACTTTATCAAGAGAAAAACAAAATAGCGCGTCAGAACAAATCTGGCGCGCTATTATTACTTATAATGAAAGAGTTGGTTAGCTACCCAATAGGATATTATAAATAATAGTTATATCAACCGATGTGATGATACCATCGCCATCCTGATCACCATTTACTAAAGCACTGGAGTCTCCATTCAGCAAATAGTTGTAAAGGGCGGTCACATCAACACTGGAGACATATCCATCGCCGTTCACGTCGCCGGGAATCGCACCACTAGCACCACAAACAAACTTCACATGATACAACCTGCCTCCATTGTCGTAACGCAAACGGTCGCCAATCTCTTCAATATAACCCGAAATGAAGTCAAAACTCAAAATGTAGCTCTCTCCCACTTCCAATCCCTGAAGGATATTGAGGTTGATGTTGTCGGCAACCCATTTCCCATCTTCGGTTTTGGTAGCATGAATCGAAAGCCATCCGTCGTTAGATTCTCCTTCTTTGTATATGGCGTAATCCATAAAGATATCATCCACATCAGTATTAACGTCAACCTCAAACCTATTGAGATAGAAGCTATTTACAGGTTCTTCAATCATCACATCATCAAAACCTGATTCTGGCAGTTGCTCTGTAACAAACTCATTATCAACATTTGCAGTGATTTTAACTCCTAATATTGCTGGTCCACCACCCTCCAAAGTAAGAATGTAGTCACAATTGTAAGCCTGCTTGTAGCTCTCCCACACATCATAAACAGGTTGTGTGTAGACAGTAACATTGAACGCCTTGTCGGCAGGCAATGAATTGGGGCTCAATGTCATTGTGCCAACACATTTAACATCCATCTCATCCATATGTTGACCAGCATTGAGAAGACAGCCTTCGGGCAGCATATAGTCTTTCTTAAGGTCGAAGCCAACTATGTGGAGGTTATTGTAGTCAATGAACTGATTGGGCAGCAGCTGAACATCACCAAGATACAGACGCTTGATATTATTCTGTGTAGTCATCGCCTGACCAGCCATCTCCTGGGTAACGCGCATGAACATTGGCTCCCAATAATTGGGGTCATTAAGGTCTTCCTGCAAGAAGAACGCTGGTTTCGACTGGTCAATAGGTTCAATAGTCAGCTGAAATTGTGGGCCATTGGATTTCCCCCACTCATAAGTATTGAGTGTAAACTTATAGTTACCAATTTCATTTACACCAACAAACTCTATATAATTGTCGGTAATAACGGGATCAAGCAATTCAATGTTACCGCCGCCACCGCCATTGTTAGGAACAGTGTAGAGCAGCTTGCCAGCAAGGTTGTAAACGCCACCAGCAACATATGCAAGGTCAGATGTTTGGGTAGTGCCATTGTTGAAGATGATGCCTGTTGGGCTGTCGCCTTCCACAATGTCGGGGCCAATCCACTGGTATACAGGGTTGCCTTCGGTGGTGTTGCCAATTAAGGTGATGGGATCGCCAGGCCATGCTCCGCTGGTGGTGAAGTTCGTGCCAGTAGTGCTGCTCCAAGCCCAAACGTTACACTTGGTCCAGCTGGTGGGAGCTACAAAGTATGCAAACTCCTTGCCCTCAACGAAGACAACTCCTGAAGGC
>JAFZAC010000033.1 GCA_017548365.1 Muribaculaceae bacterium | reverse complement strand
GCTGGTGTCATCATTGAAGGATTTTCATCGTAATAACTCACCACATTCAGATTGCCTGTTGGAGTGCTGTAAGTGACAAGACTATTTACAATCTCATCAATCACCAAACCTTTAAATCCACACCCATTAATGTAAAGGTGCTCTAGCTTATTGAGGCCGGTCAAATCCAATGAAGAAAGACTATTTCCCGAGCAATTGAAAACCCAGAGGTTTTCAAGCTCGCTCACATTTAATGATGTGAACTGGTTATTCTGACATTCTAATCTTCTCAGGCTGGGAAGTCCGCTAAGGTCTATAGAACTAAGATTATTGTTGTAGCAGTAGAAATAAGTGAGATTACTCATTCCTGAAATATTCAACGAAGTTAATTCATTTAAACAACAGTGAACAGATTCAAGAGAGTTGCAGTTTCTCAAATCAAGCGATTGGAATTTGTTGCCGTTTAGGAATAGCATAGTAAGACTGCTGCAACCGTTGATGTTGATTGATGTAAGCTGGTTATTACCACATACTAACTCCTCAATTTTTGACATTCCACTCACATCTAGCGAGGAGAGATGGTTATTTCTAACATATAAGTATTGAAGATTTCTGAAATTCTTAACACCGACAATGCTATAGATGTTATTGTCTTGAAGAATTGAAATAGTGGTCACAGCATCAAGTTCTGCCTGAGATAAGATACCGTTGCCGTCCAAGTCAAACTGTGTGACATATTGGCGGAAGTTAGCATCGGGGAAGTTTGTCGCGTTGATGTTTACATCGCCAGCTTTCACGCCATCTTCGGCAAAGGCGAAAATAACCAAAGACACTATGGCTAAAATAGTTAATGAAAAACGTCTCATAATAATATCGATTTATAAATAGTTTGTTAATGATGTCTGTTTTCAGGATTGTTCATTTAATTTGCAAAAATAATCAAAATATTTTAATTTTTTGTTTTTTAGATAATGTTTTGGAAATTGCAACTGCTTTTTTGATAAATCTTCATGATGCTCAACCATCAAAACCCATTTAAAATAAGATACTATTCTAAAGATTTTTTGCAAATAATTGTCTTTTTGTTGTATATTATAAAATTATGTGTAATTTTGCGACATTGATTATAAAGACCACTACAAAAAGGCTGTTACGTTATGAAAACATCTTTTTTCCGCATTTTGATTTTCCTGTGCTTTGTGGCGGCGCATCGTTCGGCCCCAAAATGTGTAAATCAGCAATTAAAACATATAAATTATGAGACGTATTTTATACCAAATTAGTATTGTTGTGACATTGTCATTGTTGTTAGTGTCACGTGCCGACGCTACAGTGGGCACTGTTTATGATATGGACGCCATCAATTGTGATGTTAATCGTGATGGCTCAGTGACAGCAGCCGATGTCACTGCGCTTTATAACTATTTGCTCGATGGCTTAAGTGGAATTGTCAATGGTTACCATTATGACGTTAATAGCGACCATGAGGTGACTGCCGCCGACATTACTATGGTCTATAACGTGTTACTCAATGGAAGTACCTATAACTCTATCTTCGATGCGTTCAACTTGAGTTTCACTAATTACCTCAACCGTGATTATTACAAGTTCTCATGGGATGATGTGACACAATCCTATGATGTAACTGAGCCCGATTATCTGCTTGTAATTGGCATCGATGAGGAGTTCTCTAAGTACGAGTGCTGGCATGTAAGCGGCAATAGTACCACCATAGGCAAACAAACAATTTCGGAGTGGCTGAAGAGTATTTACCACTGGAATTCGCCGAGTGATGTCCCCAATACCGTGAACCTCGTAGCAAGAGTTGAGGTCATACTCGACAATGGTGTAGATGTGGCCATTAGCAATGAGAAGACATTCTTACATTTACCTCAATTCACATTTGAGTCATCACAGCCCATCCACCTATGGTGGCTCATAGGAAGCTTCGTGGGAACTTCTCCTTGGGCTAATAATACCTCGCATTTCGATAATGGTTTGGTACCCATGTATCCTGTTCAGGGTGCGACCTACAATGAGAATGGCGAGGGACCGCTTGAATACTATGGCTATTTCCCTGCTGAAGGCATGTTCAAGATAATAGAGACCCCAGGCAGTTGGGACAACACAATGGGTGGTGGCGATGAAAATGGCGGTCAGGAGTATAACAATCCCAACGCCATCGTCATCAACCAAGGTGGCTATTACAAGATTGACTTCAACACCGTCGACAAGACGATGACGATGACAAGGCTGAGTGACAATCAAGTGAATTACAGCACCATCACCATGCCAGGTTATTATAATAGTTGGGATGTGACTAGCAACGCAATGACAGCGCTCGGCACAAGCAATAATCACGACTGGTTAACCTTCCTGACTCTTGACAATGATTCGGAACTGAAGTTTGCACCAAGCAGCTGGGACTATGATTGGGGCACCGATGAGTTCCCCTACGGCAAGGGCTATCAAGGCGGCTACAACATTCCCGCTAAGCAAGGCGGTTATTTTGTTTATTTCAACGATATTTCGGGCGACTATATGTTCCTTGATGACAATGGATTGCCAGGTAGTAATTATCTGAAGATTACCAAAACGATGAACGATATAATCAATCTCACTTTAGACTATCCCGAAGGCACAAAACTACAAATATGTAATATCTCCACCGATCTTGAGGGGCCATATCAGTTACATTTCGGCAGTCAATCAATCGCAATTGACCAAGATGGCAAAATTGACCTTAACGAGCTTAAGAATGCAGTGTTCGCCTACTACGACCGTCCACGCACGGGAGGTTGTGGCCTCTATTGCTGGGTTGAAGCCCAATCGGGCCCACAAACAGTAAAGTCTAACGCAATCACGATTCCTGTTCAAATCGAGAATTACTCGATTGTCATTGACGGCAGTGGCACAACTATCGAAATGACACCTATCGGAATTTACACTTTCAAGGCCATTATCCCTGCCAGCAGCAGTGATATTCGCTTCAGGATAGTGCCTGAGTCGTCAAATGCCGAGATAGACATGATATCTCCTTTCGGTGACGGTGACGTTACGGCTACTAATGGCTCTTTAGGCTTTGGTATGCAGAGTTATTTCATGATTCCTTACAATTCATCCTATAGAGAATATGAGGTGGAAATTGACCTGAGCAATAAGACCTATTACATTGATGGCCATAGCACAACATCAATGCTTTGGCAGGCTGGTGTCGCCAATAACTGGGGAAATCCTGCTTCCGGTCTGTCGATGGGATTTGATGGTGAATATACTGGTTATATGTTCCTGAACGGCGATTTCAGATTCAGGGAGAATGAGGATAATTGGGACGGATTGAACTGGGGTTCAGGTGGCAGTGATGGCACTCTTGCCCTTAACGGAAACAATCTGTACACGCCACAAGGCTTCTATAAGGTTGATGTGAGCTTGAACTCTCTCACTTATTATCTTACCACAATCTCGAGCGTGAGCATTATTGGAGAAGCTGTTCCCTCAGGAACTCAGTGGCAAACCGACCTTGAACTGACCTACAATCAGAGCACTGGTGCTTGGGAAGGTATATATGTGCTTAACAGCGGTGATTTTAAGTTCCGTGCTAACCATGACTGGAATCTAAATTGGGGCGGGACATTAGAAAATCTGGATTTCTGGGGTGCTAACTTAAACGTAGCGCAGCCAGGCCCATATAAAGTAGAGGTGTTCCTAACATATAACGGCAACAGTCATGCTACAGTGACAAGACTGTAGAAAGGACAAAGAATAAAGGATGAAGTTAACCCCTGGCTTAGTTTTTGAGTCGGGGGTTTACTACACGTTCGCCAATGAGACGTGCAATGCCTTTTCTAAGCTCATAGAGTTGCTGCAGTTGCAACAACAACGAGTGCGCCTTCTCGCCTTGTGCTGTATGAATTTGCTGCTGTACATCAAGGATTTGGCAAGAAATAAGTGAATTTTTCAGGTTTAGTATCGACTCGGGAATGATTGTATCAAGGCGACTCTCGATAGAATGCTCCATGTTCTCGATTGAGTAAATCTTGCTCAACTGATGCTTCTCGCTGACCATCGCAATAGCTGTATTACGCACTGTGTCGTCAAGATGAGAACAAAGTTTTTTCTCGAGATAGTTTTTACGGAATTCCTTGATTTTGGAGTCAAGTTCGTTATCAAAGCCTTTCTTCAACTCCTTCTCTTTCTTCTCAATGGCAGCCACATTCATTCCATTGGTATCAATTGACTCCAAGGCGTGCTTGAATTTGCTCTCGGCAATAGTCTTCTCCCGGCTTTCAAACTGCGACAGAGCTTGATAGAAATCATTCACATATTCAAGACTTGCCTCAAAAGTACGTTTGAATTTCTCAATCGAGAAACAAATGTTATCAAGCTCAAACTCGCCTTTGATAAACTCCAGCACTGTTGTTGGTATTATCTGGTCATTGTCACTAACTGTAACTCCCAGATAGCACATGCCATACTTAACAACATTGCGCATCACACCCAGCTCTGCCTTGTACAATAATTCTTCTTTGCGCGCGGCATAGCTCGAAGTAAATTTCCCAGGATCTACTGGTTGTGGACCAACTGATGCGGCAAAGGCGTCATCAAAGCCAGGCACTTCATCATAGGGTGCCGATGGAGGGTCAATAACTGGCGGTTCGTCGATGACACTAGGGAACTCCTCACTAGTGGGTGGCTCTATCACTGGAGGTGGCGCTATCTCAGGCAAAGGCTCACTACTTATAGATGCGATATCGCCAGCTGCCGGTTTTTCCTGTCTCCTTGTCTCGCGATTCTTTTCACGCTCACGACGCTTGTAGGCCTCTTCCTTGTTGCGAGTGATGTTCTTTTGTATCTCACGAAGGAGTACATCCTCACTGATTCCAAGCTGTATACTGCACTCCCGAGCATAAACCGAACGGGCGATGGCATCGGGGATAACCGAGATAGACTTTACCACGTCGCCTATCACCGCTGCACGCTTGATGGGGTCACGCTCGGTACCCTCTAGCAGAATCTTAGTTTTGAAGCTGATGAAATCGGCCTCGTTATCAGCAATGTACTGCTTGAGTTCACTAGCGCTATGGGTTCGTGCGAAGCTGTCGGGATCTTCTCCTTCAGGCAGAAGAAGCACCTTAATGTTCAAGCCCTCGGCAAGTAACATGTCAATACCTCGCAATGAAGCTTTAATACCTGCCGAATCGCCGTCATAAAGTACCGTCACATTCTTAGTGAAACGGTGAATGGCACGAATCTGTCCCTCTGTGAGCGAGGTGCCGCTCGAAGCCACCACATTCTCAATTCCAGCCTGGTGCATTGAAATCACATCGGTATATCCCTCAACAAGGAAACACTTATCTTCCTTAACAATGGCACGTTTAGACTGGAATAGTCCATAAAGCTCACGATTCTTAACATAGACTGTCGACTCAGGAGAATTGAAATATTTCGCTACTTCTTTGGTTTTTTTGAGTGTTCGGCCTCCAAAAGCAATAATTTTGCCTGCAATATTCATTACAGGGAACATTACACGACCATGGAAGCGGTCGAAGCCACCACCACGGCGGTCATCGATGCACAAACCCACATCGAAGAGATATTTCTTGTTGTAACCCTGACCAATGGCTGCTGTGTAGAACGCCTTGCGGTCCTCGGGCGAGTAGCCAAGACGGAACTTCTTTATTGTGGCGTCGTTGAAACCACGCTCATAAAAATAGCTTAAACCTATGTCTTTGCCCTCGCTAGTGTTGTGGAGCTGTTCTTCAAAGTATTGAGCGGCATAATCGTTTATCACGAGCATACTCTCACGCTCAGTCTGAGCGGCCTTCTCCTCGCTGGTGAGTTCCTTTTCGTGAATCTCGATGTGGTATTTCTTGGCAAGGTAACGCAATGCCTCGGCATAAGACATCTGCTCATGCTCCATGATAAAGTTCACAGAACTGCCCCCCTTACCGCAACCGAAGCAGTGACAAATCTGCTTTGCAGGAGAGACCGAGAACGACGGGGTCTTCTCGTCATGGAAAGGGCACAAGCCAATGAAGTTCGCACCACGGCGGCGCAAACTCACAAAATCGGACACCACTTCCACTATATCGGCAGTGTCGAGAATCTTGTCAACCGTTTCCCTGTCAATCATGACTACAAAGGTAACTCAAATTCTTCATTCTCGCAAAAAAAATAATGAACAACCCATACTTGCACACCCCGAGCAGACTGGATCAAGCCGAATTAACTAAACATATAAAACTAAGTTGAACTCATTATGTTGAAAGCAAAAAAAACATAAATTATTTAAAAGGCTTTAAAAGACGTTTAGAAAATAGGGCTAAAGTGTTTTTTATTAATTATTTATATATAATTTTGCAGCCGTTTTTAAGAAAACAAATTGATTATTGCAAATATTATATTAAAAATCAGGATTTTAAAAAGTCATGTTAGGAAAAACTAACGTAAAATTCCGTCAGAGCATTGTTGTCCGTTTTTCGGGCGATTCTGGCGACGGTATGCAGCTGGCTGGCAATATTTTCTCTAGTGTGTCGGCCGAAATGGGTGACATCATCTCCACCTTCCCCGACTATCCTGCCGAAGTGCGTGCCCCTCAAGGCTCACTTAGTGGCGTGAGTGGCTTCCAGGTTCATATTGGCCATGGTGTCCACACGCCTGGCGATGAGTGCGACGTTCTTGTTGCAATGAACCCCGCTGCACTTAAGCAGAACGTACAGTTCTTGAACAAGAACGGTGTGGCAATTGTAGACATCGACTCGTTCAAGGCTATCGACCTCAAAAAAGCAGAATTTGAGACCGACAATCCCTACAAGGAAATAGGCCTCAAGACACAAATCGTGGAAGTGCCCATGACCTCAATGGTGAAAGCCGCCCTTGAGGATACCGGTATGGATTTCAAGTCGCAGATGAAATGCCGCAACATGTTCGCGCTTGGCCTTATCTGCTGGCTGTTCAATATGCCGCTGTCAAGCGCCCGACGCTTCCTTCAACACAAGTTTGGAAACAAGCCTGCAGTCTATGAGGCAAACTGCAAAGTGCTGCAAGGTGGTCACGACTATGGTCATAACATCCATGCTTCGGTATCTAAATACCGCATTGAGACCGAGGATATGCGACCTGGCATCTATGTCGACGTCAATGGCAACAAAGCCACTGCGTGGGGGCTTATTCTCGCCAGCGAGAAAAGCGGCCGTCCATTGTACTTGGGCAGCTACCCTATCACTCCAGCAACCGACATCCTGCATGAACTCGCAAAACGCCGTGACCTTGGCGTGAAAGCGTGTCAGATGGAAGATGAGATTGCCGGTATTTGTTCGGCAATCGGTGCCGCCTATGCTGGCTCGTTGGCAGTAACAAGCACCAGTGGTCCCGGCTTGTCGCTCAAGAGTGAGGCAATGGGTCTGGCTGTCATGTCGGAACTTCCTTTGGTAATTATCGACGTTCAGCGTGGAGGTCCTTCGACCGGTATGCCTACTAAGACCGAGCAGACCGACCTTCTTCAAGCCCTCTACGGACGCAGCGGCGAATGTCCACTGGTTGTGGTTGCTGCGACCTCTCCCACCGACTGCTTCCACATGGCATTCGAGGCAGCACGCATCGCTATTGAACACATGACACCAGTCATCTTGCTTACCGATGCGTTTATCGCCAACGGATCCAGTGCATGGCGCGTTCCTGAGGTAGGCGACTATCCTGAGATTCATCCTAACTTTGTTCCTGAGGACAAGGAGGAAAGCTGGCATGCCTACAGCCGCAACGATGAGCTGGTACGCTACTGGTCATTCCCCGGCGTCCCAGGCAAGATGCACCGTGTGGGTGGTTTGGAGCGTGATTACGATACAGGCGTGATTTCTAACAGCCCTGAGAACCACCAACGCATGGTTAACACTCGCGCACAGAAGATTGCTAATGTTGCCAACCATATTCCCGAACTCGAAGTCAAGAGCGAGCACAACACTAGCGACACAATCCTCATTGGTTGGGGCGGAACCTATGGCCACATCCTCACTGCCTATGAGCATCTCAACAAGGCTGACAAGAACATTGACTTTGCCCAGTTCCAATATATCAACCCACTGCCACGCAACACTCGCGAAGTGCTGAGCAAATACAAAACAGTGATTGTGGCTGAGTTGAACAATGGACAATTTGCTACCTACTTGCAGAGCCAAATTCCTGAACTCAACATCAAACGAATCAACAAGACTCAAGGTCAACCATTCCTTGTTAATGAGATTGAAGAAGGTGTAATCAAAATTATGGAGGGTAAATAATCATGACAAATCAAACATACGAACCCAAAGATTTTAAGAATGATATTGCAGTGCGTTGGTGTCCCGGTTGTGGCGACCACGCTATCCTTAACGTGCTTCACAAAGCAATGGCCGAGTTGGGTATCCCCCCTCACATGATTGCTGTGGTCTCGGGTATTGGATGCAGCTCACGTCTACCCTACTACATGAACACTTATGGATTCCACACAATTCATGGTCGTGGCGGAGCTATCGCCACTGGCGTGAAAGTGGCAAATCCACAACTCACTGTCTGGCAAATCTCGGGCGACGGTGACTGTCTCGCTATTGGCGGCAACCACTTCATCCATGAGGTGCGTCGCAATGTTGACCTGAACCTGCTGTTGCTTAACAACAAGATTTACGGTCTCACCAAGGGACAGTTCAGCCCCACTAGTGACCGCGGCTGTGTATCGAAGTCATCGCCCTACGGCACAACCGAAGATCCATTTATTCCAGCTGAACTCGTTTTTGGTGCTCGTGGCACTTTCTTCGCCCGCGGCATCGATGTGGAGCTGAAAATCAATCAAGAAATCATGATTGAAGCAGCTGGTCACAAAGGTTGTTCGGTAGTTGAAATTCTGCAGAACTGTATGATTTTCAACAATGGCATCCACAACCGCATCACCGACAAGGCAGTTCGCGCAAACCGTACAATCCATTTGGTTCATGGTGAGAAGATGCTCTTTGGCAAGAACCGCGATATGGGCCTTGTTCAAGAGGGTTTTGGACTCAAGGCTGTACGTCTTGATGACGGTGATTACACGATCGATGACGTTCTCATCCACGATGCACACTGTCAGGACAACTTCCTGCATCAGCAACTTGCTATGATGGACGGCACTAATCTGCCCGTGGCACTCGGTGTGATACGCGACGTTGATGCTCCTAGCTACGAGACTGACGTTGCTGTTCAGACGCGCAAAATCCAAGTAAAACACCGTTACAAGAATCTTCGTGACATGATTCTTGACGGCGACACATGGGAGCGCAGATAATCACTCTGCATATTATAGGGATTAAACTTACTGAAGCGATAGTGCAAATGTGCTATCGCTTCAGTGTATATCTACAACCGGGAAGTGTGGCTATAATTCCTTTTGTGTCTAGTTCTACAAGGGTTGCCATCAAACCGTAAACGGGTAGTGCCATCAAACCAGCGAGGTCGTTTATGTGCAAGTCGCCCTGCTTGCGTAAGAGATCAACAACCTTTTGCTGCTCGGCAGTGAGTTGAGGAAAAAGTTCGAGTTCGGTTACCTTCTCGGGAACTATTTTAGACTCCCAGCGCATCGCCTTAAGCAAGTCTTCGGCGCAAGTGATAGCTGCTGCCTGATTGTTCATGATTAGACGGTTGCAGCCTTTAGAGAATTCGTCGGTTACACGCCCTGGCAGGGCAAACACGTCGCGGCTATAGCTTGCAGCGATATTGGCGGTAACCAATGCCCCACCCTTGTTTGCACTCTCCACCACCACGGTGCAGTCGCTCAGTGCTGCAATGATGCGGTTTCGTGCAAGGAAATTTCCTCGGTGAATTTGGTCTTGACTGGTATAGTCACTCACCACTGCCCCACATTGCCTAACTATATGAGCAGCATCGTCACGATGCTCGGCGGGATAAATTTTGTTCAATCCACAAGCCTGAACAGCCACAGTGGGGACCTCATATTTAATGGCAGCTCGATGAGCGTTTATATCGGTACCATATGCAAGTCCGCTAACTATCACCAAGTCTCTGTCGAGCATCTGTGATAAATCCTTAACTAGAGCGTCACAAAAAGCTGCACCATAATGGGTGCTTCTACGCGTTCCAACAATGCTTATAACATGCTTGGCATTGAGGTTGCAGTCTCCTATCGAATATAGTAAAATGGGAGCATCGCTGGCATTGAGCAGACGTTGGGGAAAATCGTTGTCGGTGAAATACTGCACCTTAATATGCTTCTGCTCAACAAAGAGCAGCTCTTTCTCAGCCTTGCGAAGCATCTCGTCGCGACTGGCTCGTTCCCACACCTTGCTGCGGCTACCCGTAATAGACTTTAGTTCACGGTCGGTGAGAGCAAAAAACTCCCTTTCGCTTGGTATAACGTCAAGCAGACGCTGAGCAAGCTCGATGCCCATGCCTCTAATACCCGCAAACGCCATTCGGTACAATATGTCGGGATGCAATTCTATAGCCATTTGCTGAACTTTTCAAAGAGTTTATCGCTTCGCGACAATTTGCCGTTCTCCAGGCTCACCACCGAAACTACAGCGCTCACGGCCATATCACCAGTGTATTTGTTGCGAATATCTTGATGAAAAACGAACCTAATGCCCTTCTTTTCCACCCACAGGCTGCTAAGCATAACATCGCCACTGCGTAGCGGGGTTTTGTAGTCAATCTCCACTCGGCTAAGCACGGGTATTATGCCGTCGGCACTCATCTCCTTGAATGAATAACCTGCCCATTTGCAAAACTCATGCCTCGTCATCTCGAGATAGTGCAGATATATTGCGTTGTTGACAATACCCTCGCTGTCGAGCTCGTAGTCCCGCACAGCAATCTCAAAGGTGAAAATATATTCGTTGTTCTCCATTTTAGGGCCCTATTTATTAATATAATTGCAAAGTTAGTCATTTTTTCTTAATTTTGCCACAAGTTATGATATATCCAAGCAATTTTGAATCGAAGATAGGCTTTACAACGGTGCGTAAGGAAATCAACGCCAGGTGCATCAGCACACTAGGCCAGCATTGTTGTGAACAAATGCGGTTTTCTACTCGTATAGATGAAGTGACGCTTTGGCTAAACCAAACAAACGAGTTCCTCTCTATTTTGCAGTCAAAGCGTGAGTTTCCTCTAAATTACTTCTTCGATATGCGCGCCACTCTCAAGGCCATTTCAGTACCAGGCAGCCACTTAAGTGAACACAGCCTCTTTGACCTGCAACGATCGCTCATCACTGTAGGCGAGATAGGACGATTCTTCGATCGCACCAGTGAAGAAGACTCGCATCCCTACCCAAATTTAGCACGTCTGTCAAAGACTATGCAAGCGTTCCCTGAGATTGTGGCGGAAATAAGTCGTATCCTCGACAAAAATGGAAATATCAAGGACAACGCATCGCCATTGCTGCAAGAACTGCGACGCGCTATAGCCAGCGCCACAGCGAGCATAAATGGCCTGCTTCGTAAGGTAATCGCCACAGGTCGACAAGAGGGATATCTCGACAAAGACACCACCCCCAGCGTGCGTGATGGGCGCTTGGTGATTCCTGTCTCGCCCATGCACAAGCGCAAGTTGCGTGGTATCGTACATGACGAGAGCGCCAGCGGACGCACCATCTTTATCGAGCCTGAGGAGGTTGTGGAAGTCAACAACCACATTCGTGAGGCCGAAAACGAAGTCAAGCGCGAAATTGTGCGCATCCTCACTGAAGTCACCGACATGATACGTCCTCACACCGAGGAACTTCTCGCAACCTACAGAGTGCTTGGTTTAATTGACTTCATTCGTGCAAAAGCTGTGTTTGCACAAGATGTTGACGGCCAATTGCCACACGTTGAAAAGAATCCGCACATAGAGCTATTCCACGCTATCCACCCTGCTTTGCTACTTTCTTTGCGAGAACAAGGCAAGGAAGTTGTGCCACTCAACATCGAACTCAACACGAAGCAGCGCATCTTGCTCATCTCAGGTCCGAATGCCGGCGGCAAGTCGGTATGCCTTAAGACTGTGGGCGTGGTACAATACATGATGCAGTGCGGAGTTCTGCCTACGGTATACTACAACTCACATATGGGAATGTTCAACAGCATTTTCATTGACATTGGCGACCAACAAAGCATCGAAGATGACTTGAGTACTTATAGCAGCCACTTGCAGAACATGAAAACATTCCTCGTGCGTGGCGACAAACGCTCACTGATTCTTATCGATGAGTTTGGCAGCGGCACCGAGCCACAGATAGGCGGTGCCATAGCTCAAGCAATTCTTGACCAACTCAACAAAAGCCGCATCATGGGTGTGATAACCACTCATTATCAGAACCTCAAGCAGTTTGCCGACGACACCCCAGGCATAGTGAACGGTGCCATGCTCTATGACCGCCAACAGATGAAACCGCTTTTCCAGCTCTCCATAGGTTATCCTGGCAGTTCGTTTGCCATTGAGATAGCACGCAAGACAGGCATACCACGCGAGGTGATTGATAAAGCGAGCGAGATTGTTGGAAGCGACTATATCAACATGGACAAGTACCTGCTTGACATTGTAAGAGACCGCAAATACTGGGAAAACAAGCGCTATGACATACACCAGAAAGAAAAGAAAATCAATGCTATAGCCGAGCAATACAACGAACGTCTTGAGAAGCTTAACAGTGAGTATAAATCAATAATTAAAGAGGCTCGCAATGAAGCAATCGATATTATTGCTCAGTCAAACTCTCAAGTGGAACGCACTATAAAGGACATCAAGGAGGTGCAGGCCGAGAAGGAAAAGACGCGACAAGTGCGTCAACAGCTCGAGGAGTTCAAGCAACGACTAGCTCAAGAAGACCAGGCCCAAGGGCTTAAGGAAATAAAACCTCTCAAATCGGTTAGCAAGTCCGCTAAGAAAGACAAGGCAAAGAAAACACACATCACCAAGAAGGACGACCACAACCGCCCCTTGCAGCCTGGTGACAATGTGCTGCTAAAAGGAGGAAGTAAGACAGTGGGCACCATTATTAGCATCGACGAGAAATATGCTGTAGTGGCTTTCGGAAGCCTGAAGACGCGTGTCGAAACCTCACGACTAGAGCGCACACTGCGAAAAGACAACGCTCGTGAGAAACCATCAATCACCAAAGCGACTGCTGATGAAATTCGCGAGCGACAACTTCATTTCAAGCCCGAAATCGATGTTAGGGGAATGCGTGCCGATGAGGCAGTTCAGGCAGTCACCTATTTTATTGACGATGCGATTCAATTCACATATAAGAATTTAAGAATACTCCACGGCACAGGCACAGGAGCTTTAAGAGAGGCAATACGTCAGTACCTGAACACTGTCCCTGATGTGAAAAACTACCACGACGAGCACGTTCAGCTCGGCGGCGCAGGCATTACTGTTGTAAACCTTGAGTAAGGCTATGGATATTTATTAACGATTAAAAAACTAAATCTTAGAAAGATGTTAAGCTATTGGAAATGCAGTAATGGTTTCAGTGAGATAAAACAATGGAAATCGGGATGCTGGGTGAGAGCGACATCACCCACATCAGAAGAACTTGCTATATTGAGCGAACGATTTGCTGTTCCCTTGGATTTCATTTACGATTCAAAAGACGTTGAAGAGCGCCCTCGTGTTGACCATGAGGACAATTGGTTAATGGCCTTTATAAGAATTCCCTGCAAGAGCATCGATGAGGATGGTGACACAGTGTTCTCCACTGCTCCACTCGCGATTCTTGTTCGCGACGATGTGTTTGTCACCGTATGTAATTTCGACAACGAAGTGCTTGATGACTTTATCAATTGGAGTAAACGTAAGCACTATCAATCATGTAAAGGCTATGACCTTATGCTATCATTAATGCTGTCGACCTCGGTATGGTATTTGAAGTATCTCAAGCAGATGAATTCTATGATGACAGCTGCCGAAGGACGCCTTGAAAAGAAAATGGACAACGACGAACTTATGCGCATGATGGGGATTGGGAAATTCTTGATTTATTTTATCACCTCGCTCAAAGGAAATTCCACTGTGCTTGCCCGTATCAAGATGCGAATACGCTCGTTGCCTTACGACGAAGACTTGCTTGAAGATGTTGAGATCGAGAGTCAGCAGGCTTTTGACACAGCTAACATCTATAACAATATCCTTAAACGTCAGCAGGAAGCATATTCGTCGGTAATTGGCAACAATCTTAACCGCATAATGAAAACATTGACTGTGGTGACTATCTTATTGATGATTCCTACAGTGATTGCAGGCTACTATGGTATGAATGTGCCCAACGGCTTTGAATCACATTGGCTCGGCTTTCCTTTGGCTATTGCCATATCGGTAGTGCTAATGGCTTGCGGATATTTCTTCATACGCCACAGCAAATTTTTCAAGTAATTCCTTCTCCATCCTTTTAGAGTAATCATATAACGCAGCGTTTTTGATATAAAAAAATGCTAAAGGCGGTTTGAACCTTTAGCATTTTGGGCGTTAGGTCACGTTTCTCAACGATCAACGCCCCATTGATGAAAAAAATAGTGATTACTTTTATTGATTTGCCTTATGTGTTATTATTACGTTGCAAAAATATATAAATAAAATCAATATTCCAAACCCATTCAATCAATCGCCCATATATAAGCACTAAAATACATTTTTCTTCAACAAGAAAAAATCAGCCACTATTAATACCACTGAACACCGTTGTTATAGCTTGAGTGCTTGTCATACTTGAAATCGCTGAGGATGCTAGACTTAACGGCGATGTGGAAGTTATATGACTTGTAAGGTCCCACAGGAACGAAGCTTGCACTCATAACAAAACAGTGCATCTCACGGCTTACCGAGCAGTTCATATAGGCAATCTTGTGAGTGTCGAAGTTATAGCTTGCCGACATACTGATATTCCAGTTCTTTGTGGGACGGATGTTTCCGTTGAAACTCAAGTTCTGGGTGAACTTTCCCTTATACTCCATTTTGTCGTAGTTAAAGGCTCCATAACCATAGTTAAGAGAGTAATTAACAGTAAGGCTCCACGGGCAGTTCCATTGCATATATCCATCTGGCCTAAGCATTATATCAGAGCCTTCAACTTGTCCACCTCCATTTTCTTCTTCGCCATCTGAATTGGGATTATTAGGACCTCGCTTCTTGGATTTATCATCAACATCTTTTTTGCGCCCAAATAGTCTCTTGAAAGTGTCGTTGTTGAAAGTGTAGGAGAACGACGTTCCGGTGCTCGCCAAGCGTCCCCATCCTCCACCATTGAACAGGCGCAGCTTGTTGATGCGCACTGGATTGCCAAACTCATTGAGACCATACTTATACACATCCCAGGTAGCGCTCAAGTTGAGATTGAAACTCTTGGTAAGGCGCAAGAGGATTGATGTTTGCAAGTTGCTCCACTTAAGGGAGTCGGCAGCAAAATTATATGATTGAGACAATGTCAAGTTCTCGATGATTGATACTTTCTTGTACCCGGTGCTGTCGGCATCACTCTTGACTTTAGCCTCCAGATTATTAGCAATCTGGAACGACAGCACTCCACTCTTTCCGCTTTGCGGCTGTCCGAAAAGTCCATGCTGGAAATACGGATATTTCACTTCTCGCATCACACCTTGTGCGTCGGTATAGGAATAGTCGCCGTAATAACCCCAGAACTTGGTGCCAAAGTCGGGCGTTGCCGAGAATGAAATGGTCGGTGTCAGCACATGCCTTACCATCTGCAGCTTGTCGCCCATGAACTTGAGCGGCTTGTAAAAGCCATAGAGTTTAGTGCTCATCGACATCGACACCGAGAAGTCAAATAGATTATAGAAACTGTAGGTGGTATCTCTGACCACTGCACTGGCATTAGGATCCCACTGCTGCCTTATCTTGCTGGTGTACATACGATCGTTGATGGTAATTGACGGAGTGATGTTGATGTACTTGAACGCATTGAAAGTAGCAGAAATAGGAATCACATGCGACATACCGTTTCTCCAGTCCTTAACAAGACTCTTATGGAAAAATTCGTTCTCCTTTGCAGTAAGAGAGTTCTGGAAACGTCCGCTGTAGGACAATTTGATTTTCTCATACCATTTTTCGGCACCCACAGCTTTCTTGCGTTTGAATGGGGTAACCTGAGCCATAGTAATGGTGAAATTAGGGAACGAAACTGTGAGTGTTGAATCGGCCGAGCGTTGCGACACGCTTGCCGAAGCAGTAATGCTCCATTTGGAGTTGGGGAAATTATAGGACCAGTTCACAGTAGAACTCTTGGTGTTCTCAGTGAACGAGTTCCGATAATAGTCGGTAATGTTGCTTCTTGAGTATCCACTTGTAGCAAAGTTGACGCTCGCCGAGAATTGCATATTAGGGTTAGATTTCGAGTCTTGAGTGTGACTCCACACAACTGAGAAGTTGCGTGCCTTGGAATAGTCGGGATCGCCCTTGTCACCAGTGACTGTGGTAAGATAACTGGCGCTTAGGTGTCCCGAGAACTTGTAGCGCTTGGAGTAATTAGATTGCACCGTCACACCCCAAGACCCACGAGTGTAGATTTCGCCCGTGAGCGCAAGGTCTATATACTGGCTAAGTGCGAAATAATAACCTCCATTCCTGAGATAGAATCCTCGGTTATAGTCTTCACCGAAGGTAGGCACAAGAATACCACTAGAGTATTTGTTGGTGAACGGGAAGAATGCAAATGGCACCGCCAGTGGCAGCGGCAAGTCTTCAAGCACCATATAGGCAGGACCCGTGATGACATTCTTCTTGGGCCTCATCTTTGCCTTGGTAATCTGGAAATAGAAGTGTGGATGCTCATGATTGTCGCAAGTGGTATAACGTCCGTTCATAATGTGATACTCGTCATCCTCATGCTTCTTGGTGATGCCACCAGTAAGATATCCTTCTCCCTGCTCGGTGATGATATCGGTAATAATACCCTTCTTGGTTTTAAAGTTGAAAGCCATTTTCTTTGACTGATACTCACCACTGGGGTCGGAAAACACCGGGGTGCCTTGAAGTTCTCCTATCGAATCTAGTACACCAACAGCATGAACCACATTGCTGTCCATGTTCATGGTGATTGACGACGCCTTAAGAGTCATGTCATCGTAGTTCACCTCACTTTCTCCATAAAACCTGAGATCGTTCTTTCCAAAAAGTATGATCGAGTCCTTAGACGAGAACTTCACAGCATGATCGAGGTCAACAGCCCGCTTGTTTTTGAATCGTGATGTGTCGACTGGAATAACGAGGGAATCACGACGTTCACCACCAAGAGTGTCGGAAGCTAGTCGCCCTCCTCTCAATGGTGCCTTGACCTGTGGTGCTGCCATTATCTGAAAAGAGCCAGCAATGAGAGCCAACATTGCCGCACACCAGAATAATATTTTCAGTCCTCGAGTTTTCAAACTTACGGATACTAATTACCGAAATAACTTGCAAAATTAATCATTTCTACCAATATTCTCCCCACATTGACATTAATTAAATGTTATCATAGCGAAAAACTGCAAGTTTTTTATTTTTTAACCCAAGATTAGACCTACTAGGATGTAATCAGTGTGTTCGTGGTTCGTGATCGAAGATCGGGATCGAGAATGGGACAGTTTTTGAAAAAAATTTTTTTTGGAGCCGAAGGCACTGCCTTGGCTAACGATGACGATCGCCGTTTCCTCTTTTTTGTGTTTCATGGTTGTAAATAATTTAATGTTCACGTATATGCGTGCAAAAGTAATTTATAGTGGGTAGAGGGAACAAGATTAAAAAACACAACTCTTATCTTGTTAGTTGCCTAATCTGGACCTTATCATAAACAATCATTATTACTTCCCATCTAAACTGGCATTTTTAACTAAACTCGAGGTCGAAAGAGTTATAATCAAGGAGCGCCAAAGAATTCAGCCATCTCGTCGAATCGGGCAACGGTGCCTGCCCCGAACTTGAGGAGTTTGCTACGGGTGACTTCCAGAGGGCGTGGACCATCGTCAGGATGCGACTTGCTGAAGAACTTGTCGGCATAGCATATAAGCTTCTCTTCTATACTCACTGGCAATAAGTCGCGATGCGGCAAAGGAAGGTCGCGCTCCTCTATTTCCAGTAGTGTCAAGCCTGCCCCAGTGTGCCTCTCGCAGACCAGAGCATGACGGAATAGTCCCATCTCATCGAGCATTGCGCGCCCTATCACACCATGACGGATATAAGGCTCAGTGCCATGGCAATAGATTCCTGGTGCATCGGTGTGAATAACACCTATATCATGAAGCATTGCCGCCTCTACCACGAAATCAATATCAACCGGGGTGTGATTATCTATCAAGCGTTGTGCCAATTGGCTGGCTAATTCTGCCACCTGCGTGCTGTGCTTAACGAGCAACTTACACAACTGACTCTCGGGATTATAAAACTTGTGAATTATAGAATAAGTGTCAATCATATCTTAAAAAAGGTGTGTCACACATAATGACGAAATGCGACACACCTAAATTTTATATATCAAATAAATTAGTCAAGAATGAGATTCCATCCGTGGATATCCTCTATGTCACCCTTCTGGATGCCTTGCAGACGCTTGTAGAGCTCGGTAACAACTGGACCAGGCTCGCCATCCTTGGAGATGACATAAGTCTTGTCGTTGTCATTGTCATAAACAGAGCTCAGAGGTGTGCACACTGCAGCAGTTCCACATTCGGCAGCCTCATCAACCTCGGCAAGTTCCTCGATAGGAATAGGACGGCACTCAACCTCCATTCCCATATCCTTAGCAATCTGCTGAAGGCTCATATTGGTTATAGAAGGCAAAATCGATCCACTCTTAGGTGTGATATATTTGTTGCCCTTGATAGCAAAGAAGTTGGCTGGTCCACACTCATCAAGATACAGCTTCTCCTTGGGGTCGAGGAAGAGGACAGCAGTAAAACCATTCTCGTGAGCACGTGCTGTTGCACGCATTCCGCATGCATAGTTGCCACCTACTTTCCAACGGCCAGTGCCGCAAGGAGCAGCACGGTCATACTCGCGATAAACAGCCACCTTAGTTGGCTTGAATCCTTGAGGGAAGTATGGTCCTACTGGAGTAACAAAGATAATTAGGGTGTACTCGGTAGCAGGTTTAACACCCACCTGTGGTGCTGTACCTATCTCTACAGGACGTATGTAGAGTGAGCTGCCACTCTCGTAGGGAGGAATAAATCTCTCGTTGAGCTTGACAACCTTCTTAACCATTTCTACAAACAATTCTTCGGGTACAGGCTCCATCAAGATTCCTTTAGCACTGTTGATAAGGCGTTGAGCGTTAGCCTCTGGACGGAAGATGCGAATTTTACCATCTTTTCCACGAAAAGCCTTGAGACCCTCAAAGATTTCTTGTCCATAGTGAAGACAAGTAGCCGCAATGTGGATGTTAATTGATTCAGAGTCGCTTACTTCAATCTCTCCCCATTTGCCGTCTTTGAAAGTGCAGCGCACGTTGTAATCGGCTTTCATGTAACCAAAGGGCAATTTACTCCAGTTAATGTTCTCTAAGTTTGTCATAATAAATAAATGTGTATTAAAAAGTTATTTTAATTTATAATCTAAAAATCATTTCAGGCGTTTACATTATGTTATAATGCCACTTTTTGGGTAATGTTGCCAATCTTCACCAAGTAAATACCTCGAGAGAGTTTCAATTCGGAAGTGCCAGGTGATAGAGTGGCTTGTGAAACGAGCTGACCGAGAATAGTGTAAACTCGTACTTGTATTGTCTTTTGTGTACGGATTGTAATAACTCCATTTCGCTGGAATATCTCGATGCCGTCGGTCTGCTTAGGATCGGTGAGACTACGTCCTTGAACCTGATTAGTCTCCCTCCATTGAACCTTGGCACTCATCGACATTGGTATTGCCAACGATACGAGCAAAGCCATTATTACAATCAATCTCCTCATCACATTTCACTCGAAGTTACAGATGCAAAAATACAACAAACTTTGCAAAACCAAAAAAGTTAGAAGGTATTTTTTCATATTATTGCTTAAAAATTGTCAATATTGCTGTCTGCAACGTCAAAAGCGCCCCCAAAAGCACTTCTTTACCACATTTTTAAGCAAGCTGCTTACAGATTGTAAGCACTCCCAAAGTGGCCATGTTCATGTCAGAGGTATGGGTTGTAAATCTTTTCGTCGGCTACCATTGTTGTGTCACCATGCCCTGGAGCTATTACTGTATCGGGGGGAAGGGTAAGAACCTTGGTCTTGATAGAATCGATAAGCACCGAAAAAGATCCTCCAAAGAGGTCGGTTCGCCCAATACTGCTCTGGAACACCACATCACCAGTGATAATCACTGAGCTTGAAGGACAGTAAAACGACAGTGATCCTGGAGAATGCCCAGGCGTCTCGAGCACCCGTATCTCCTCGCCGTCGAATTGTATCACATCGCCCTCGGCAAGGGTGCGGTCGATTTTCAAAGGAGTAGAGTCTATTTTAAGACCAAAACGCGCTGCCTGAGTGGGCATTTGTTCAGCAATAGGTTCTTCCTGAGCACCAGCCTCAACCGGCAATCCATATTTTGTTGCCAGCCATCGTGCTGCACAGGCATGGTCCACGTGGCAATGCGTGAGCAAGATGTGCTTGAGTGTTAGGTTATTGCCATCGATAAACGAAGTTATCATGTCCTTCTCGCTATCGATCATCATTCCCGGATCGACAACTATGCAATCTCCCCCTGGCCCACTCCACAAGATGTAGCAGTTCATACCAAAGGGGTTCATGGTGAATCGCGAAATCTTCATTTAAATACGATATAAAGAAAAACTATAATGGTAGATATAAAATCTTCTTGATTTTGAAATAATCTTCCTGGAAATATACACTCAAATCGTCGATAAGAACCTCGCGCTTGTAACGTGATATTTCCATTTCGAGGTCACCGCCCTTGAGACACAAGAGTCCGTTGGGGATGGCATTGAAATTGTCGTGAGAGATGAGTTTTCTCACCAGTTTAACCATATCGGGCAGAGGCATAACTGCGCGGCTCACAACAAAGTCAAACTGCGATTTCACCTCGGCGACATCGCCATGCTGAAAAGTTACATTATTGATGTGAGCCTGCTGGGCGATGTCTTGCGCCACTTTAAGTTTCTTACCGGTGCGGTCAACAAGGTGAAAGCTTGCCTGTGGGAAATATACAGCAAGAGGCAATCCTGGTAATCCGCCTCCTGTCCCCAAATCAAGGATGCGAGTTCCTGGAGTGAATTTCAGGAATTTCACAATAGCAAGAGAGTGCAGGATGTGGTTAACCTCAAGGTTCTCGATGTCCTTGCGAGAGATGACATTTATCTTCTCGTTCCACTCGGGATAGAGACGCATCATAGTGCCGAACTGCTCACGCTGCGCTGGAGTCAATTCGGGAAAATATTTATTGATAAAATCCATTATTAATAACTGAGGATAAGATTATTATAGCCTTTTGAGCACTGAATTGTCGCTGTAGAACTGCTCGAGGTCGTCATAGTCTATATTGATAGTTGGCTCCCCTACCGAAGCAACCGCTATAACACTACTATCATAGCTCCAAGTGACCCCTTTGCTAGTAAAGAAAAAATTGTTGGTTACAGCCAAGTTGGGCAAGTTGAAATAGCCCATATCGTTGAGCTCGTCTTCATTGCTGGCGCCCTTGTCGTCCATGAGTTTGCTCTTGAGTTGTGCAGTGACCTTGTCGTAGCTGTCCTCACGAATCAAATCGGAGAGAGAGATTTTTTTCATTTCTTTCAAGTCGAAACTCGTGTAGTGATGCGAAGTGGAAGTGCGCTGTCCATTCTTGTCAATAGCCTCCTCTCGGCAGAAAGTTATCAGCTCGTTGTCATTATATACAACCTTGATGTTTATAGTTGACTCAAACTTGTCAATATCAATCTCATCAATGTCGCCATTGATTGAGTCGTTGCCAGAGCTTGCCTGACTATATTTAGAGGGGGTATTGCGAGTAATAGTCGACTTGGCATAATGCTGCATGGCATCTTTAATTGAAGTCACTTCTTTGGGAGCTTTGAGAAGATGTGTTGCAAATAGCTTCTGCAACTTCTCTAAAGTTACTGAATCTTTATAGGCTTGAGGATAAGAGACAACCAGATTGACTTTCATCTCACATACCTCACCGTTGCTCTTCTTGAACGATCCCGTTTCGGTAATCGAGTCGGTTGCCACTGTAACGTCGCCATTTTTCGATGCTGAGTTACTGCAAGAACAGCTGGTTGATACTGACACCAGCAACATAACAATGGCGAAATAAGCTAATTTATGGTTCATAATAATGATATTCACTTTGTTTTGTATATGCTCACGCTCGGTAGGTATTGAACAAGCTCAACTTTCTCTCGCTTAATCGCATTTTTAGAGCGCTAAAGTATAAAAAAAATTGTTAATAACGAAATAATAAGGCTAATAATGACCATTTTTGTCAAAAAATACACTACATTTGCCATGAAAATTGTAATTATTAACTCAAAAAACATCATAAAAATGAAAAACAGACTGAAAACGATATTTCTTGTTGCAACCCTAACAATGGTTAGCCTTTTTGCAACAGCCCAAACTAATCCAGTAGACAAAGTGGCACAGCTAGACGATGTTTATGCACAATATATTCCCGCTTTTATGATAAAAGGTTTGGCCAATATGGGAAGTATGGATATCTTGAAAGCTACTCCCATCCCTACAGGCATGCTAAGGAAACTGAATAGCATGCAATTTATCATGACTAGCAAAAAGAAAGCGGTTAAGAAAGCCCAGAAAATACTGAAAGACCTTGATAACCCTCGCAATTATTCGGTTCTCTTCCGCTCCAGCTCAAACAAAGACGAAAAGATAGTAATATATGCTTCTCCAGCCAATAGCGAGACCTTCAATGAAGCTATTCTCGTAATCAATGAGCATGACCGACAGGTAATAGTGATACAATTGCTGGGAGAGTTCAGCATGGAAGATGTGAACGACCTTGAAGATGAGTTCAACAACGACACTCCCAATCAAGGAAAAACTAGCGTAACTATCCTCGATGACGACGAGGCATTATAAGCAATATAACGCTCAAAAAATGCTCTAAACTCCTCAGTGGAGTTTAGAGCATTTTTTCTTAATAAAGTCATCACACATTAAAAAATTCTATGCGAAAAGTTAATATTTCTTCTTCAATTTTGCATTTTATTCCAATTTTGTTTTTCCTGAATCTCGAATTTGAAATATGCATTAATTGCCCTTATTCTTTGTTTTTTCAATAAAAATTCCCATCTTTGTAGGTTCAAAAATCAACAAAACAAAACTAAAGAACCAGATTTACGAACTTATAATCTTAATACACAATATTTTATAAACTAAAAATCTTTATTATGAACAAAAAATTATTACTCTGTTTATTCATGTGGGTAATGTGCATGCCTGCATTTGCACAAGAGACATTGACCGTGTTTGACGGAACTACCGAAGGTACAGGAACGGCAACAACAGTAAAAACCAACGATTATCTTCCTGCATATACTCGCTATTGGAACAAAGCAGGTACCAAAAGTCAATTCATTATACCCGCCTCTTATTTAGCGGACATGAAAGGTGGTGAAATTTCTTCTGTTAAGTTCTACTCAACAAGTTACAACACCCCCTATACTTCGGCTTCTACTGCCGATGTTTATGTAGGTGAGGTTAATTATACCGCATTTGATAGCGATCATTTTGAATTTGAGCCAAAAGCAAATTGCACAATCATCTACCAAGGCACAGTAACCGTTGAGAGAGTGGGTCCTACCAATCAAGAGTGGGGCGAAATGACCATCACATTCACTACTCCTTACAAATATCGTGGTGGCAACCTGCTCATTGGATTTGAGAACACTACGACCGAAGGATGGAAGCAATTTAAGTTCCGTGGACAAGAAGTAATGTGGCATGCTGGCCTTGCAGGATGCTGGTGGACTGATACTTATTACTACAAGCAGCAGTGTGACTTTATTCCTTGGACCACTTTCACCTACACTCCTGGCACTCTTCCAGCATATGAGGAGTTCTATCTGGTGGGCACATTCAATGAATGGAGCCAGGCCGAGGATGGTGGCCGTTTAGTATTTGAGGCTACCGAAGAGGAAGGCGTTTTTGAAACCGAAGGCACACTCGAAGCTGGTGCTGAGTTCAAGGTTATCACTCCCGATGGTGATAACTGGATTTGGTTTGGTGGCCAAGATGAAAACGGTGTTGGCTACTTCTTGATCAACAACGACCTGCTCAACGTTCCTCTGCAGATGGTTGACGGCTCTAACTTCCGCATCGAGAATGGCGGCAAGTTCACTTTCCGTGTTAATGTCAACGACATGACCCTCACAGTTATTCCTGTTGCTGCTCCTGTTGTTACTGGCGACGTGGATGGTGACGGAGATGTCACTAGTGCTGATATCACAGCTTTATACAGCTTCCTGCTCTCAGGTGACATGAGCAACATCGTTAACGGAGATCAAGACAACGATGGCGATATCACATCAGCCGATGTTACCTTTGTATACAGCATCTTGCTTGGCGTTTAATGAAAAACGAAATAATCTAAAAAAGGAAGCGCTCAGTTGAGCGCTTCCTTTTTTGTTTATAGTCGAAAATAAAACAACAATTACTCAAGTCCGCGGAGGCGAAGGAGAGCCTTGGCATCAGGCTCGCGGCCACGGAATTTCTTATAGAGTTCCATAGGTTCCTCGGTGTCGCCAGCCTCAAGGATGTAGCGGCGGTAGTCGTTGGCAACGTTGACGTTCATAGGGCCTTCCTGCTGGAAACGCTCCCAACCATCAGCCTCAAGCACCTGAGCCCAGAGGTAAGTGTAGTAACCGCAAGCATACTGCTCATCGTTGAAGATGTGCTTAAAGTAAGGGCTGCGATAGCGATACTCAATGATCTTGGGCATGTGGAGGCGCTTAGCAACCGAACGTTCAAAGGCTTTAACGTCGATATCGTCACACCAGTTGATTTTGTGCCACTCGATGTCGAGCAAAGCGGCACCAACGAGCTCGGTAGTCATGAAGCCCTGATTGAACTTTGAGGACTCGATGAGTTTGTCAACAAGGGCCTGAGGAATCACCTCACCAGTCTTGTAGTGCTTAGCGTAGTTCTTGAGCACCTCGGGCACTAGCATCCAGTGCTCGTTGATTTGAGATGGTAGCTCAACCATATCACGGTCAATATTTGTTCCTGCAAGACCACGATAAGCCACTTGAGTCAACATACCGTGAAGAGCATGACCAAATTCATGGAATACAGTTTCCACTTGATCGATAGAGAGCAGCGAAGGAGTGTCCTTTGTTGGAGGATTGAAACTACCCACATTGTAGACTATGGGGCGCTCAACAACTCCGTTGTAGTTGTAAGCAGTTTGCATTTCGTTCATCCATGCACCCTGAGCTTTAGTGGCACGTGGGAAATAGTCGGTCATAAACACTGCTAAATGGTTGCCATTGGCATCTTTCACGTCATAGACAGTAACCTCGGGGTTGTACTTGGGAGCATCCTTAATCTCGGTGAAAGTGATACCATAGAGCTTGTTGGCAACATAGAAAATACCATTCTTCACCACGCTGTTGAGCTCGAAATAAGGACGAATCTCATCTTCGCTGAAGCTGTAACGCTCGGCTTTCACCTTATTGGCATAGTAGTAATAGTCCCAAGGCTCCAAGTCGAAATTAGCACCATGTTCATTGGCATACTTCTGCATATCGGCAACTTCCGCATCAACCTTCTTGATGGCTGGACGCCAAATCTGCATAAGCAGATCTTCGGCATTCTCCACGGTTTTTGCCATCACGGGGTCGCAGGCATAATCAGCGTAGGTTTCGAATCCAAGCAATTTGGCTTTGCGCTGACGCAACTTGAGAATCTCATTGATATTCTTGCTGTTGTCCCACTCATCGCCATGACTGGCAGTACTGGTATACATCTTGTACATCTTCTCACGCAGGTCACGGTTGTCTGCATCGTTGAGAACTGCGAGTCGAGTTGCGGCCGAAGCAGTAAACGCCCAGCCTTCATGACCACGTGCCTTGGCCAACTCGGCGGCACCGTCAATCGCCTCTTGAGAGAGTCCCGAGAGTTGAGCCTTGTCGGTGACATAAATCACGTTCTCACTCATTTCACGCATCACATTCTTACCAAATGCAAGCTCAAGCTCCGACTCACGCTGGTTAATCTTCATGAGTTCTTCTTTTTGCTCGGAATTAAGCAACGCGCCCTTGCGTACGAAACGCTTGTAGTACTTCTCCACAAGGCGTTTCTGCACTGGGTCAAGACCCATTGCGTCGGCATTGTTGTAAACCATCTTAATGCGCGAGAATAGTCCTTCGTTCATATAAATCTCATCATTATGAGCGGTCATCATGGGAATGAATTTCTCGGCGAGTTCCTGCATCTCAGGAGTGGCGTCACTCTCATTCAAAGCCACAAAAACAGCACATACCTTATTATAAAGTTCTCCGCTATTGTCAAGCGCTAAAACAGTATTTTGAAAGGTAGGTGTTTGGCGTGCATAAGCAATCATCTCTATCTCCTCATTGTGCTTTGCTATACCAGCCTCAAGCGCAGGAAGATAGTGTTCATACTTGATTTGTTCAAAAGGCGGAATCTTGTACTTGGTAGTGTACTCCGTCATGAAAGGATTTACATTTTCGGCTGTTTTCACTTTCTTAGGTGTTTTGCCCGCTGCCGGCAGCACTAGGCAGCACAGTGCGATTAATGAAACAATTGTCTTTCTCATAATTTTTGTAGTTTGTAATATAGTTATTAGTTATTAATATCTGTGATACTGATTTGTGTTATTTCCACACAAAAGTAGCCACTTGCGGATAGTGGTCACTGTCGCCAGCCTTGTCACGATGCCAATCAACTGCCTCCAAATTGCCTCGATACAAGATGTGGTCAATTTTGAAGAAGAGCCTACGGTCATGGAAAGTGTGAATGTATCCTAATCCACAATCCTGAAATGTATCTCTCAAGTCATCTCCACGAATTGTACGGTAACAATAAGATGACGGTGCTTCGTTGAAGTCGCCACAAACAATGACATCAACAGGGCTTTTGTCAATCATTGACCGTACAATTACCGCTTCCTGCGCATGACGTTCAAATGCCTTCTTGAGTTTGCCATACAAAGAGTGCTTAATTTTGCTTAGCTCGCTTCGCTCTTTCATGTTCACGCCTCGACGAGTGATGTCGGCATAAAGGTCCTTATCGCTCTCCCCCATCCCAATTGAACGCAAATGCACATTGACAATGCGCAGTATTTTCCCATTGGGAAAAGTGATATCAAAAGCCTTGGCATAAACGCCTCCATGGTATTCATGATTACTGTCGAAAGCCGAATCGGGGACAACCGTATAAGGATACTTAGAAAGAATTATCAAGTCTCGACGCCCATCACTGTGATAAGGGTATTTGTTTTCAAGCTCATCTCTCATCATTTCAGTGTTTGAAAGCTTGAGATAATTGCGTTCTTGAGAACCCTCCTGCAATAGCACGAAATCTGCATTCTGATCCAAAATATATCGCATTGACGGAGACGGGGTGTGATTGCTTGGATCATAGGGAGAGAAATTGGCGACATTGTAAGTCATAACCTTGAAAGTGGAATCGTTATCATAGCTCTTGGAAAAGATATTCAATGGGCATACAGTAGTGATTGGTCCCCATGCCAGAACGATTGCTGCTACTGTGATGAGAGCATATTTCCACTTCAACATCAAGAGCCAAGCCAGCATAATAACGATGTTGATTATCAGCACTACGGGCAGTGAGAGGGTGAGAAACGGTAAAAAGCGGCTCTTGCTTGGGTGGACCAATCCTCCCCATGCGGCAGCGACAAGCAATAATGCCATAACTATCGTGATGACAATGAGTGTCACCGCAACAGCGCGTTTGCCTATTTTCAGCCCTTTCATATGCTTGAATAATATATAATGAAGGTCACCCTTCTCTCTTGCGTGAGGCCTTGAACAATGTCTCTTTCTCTTCGTCGCTCAAGGCACCGTATCCCGAGCGCTTGAGTTTGTCGAGAATAGCGTCGAGTTGATCCTCTGCGACATCATTGCCAGTTTTAGAAGATTGAGAAGAAGATTTCTTGTTGCTGTCATTGGACTTTTTGAACTTGAAATCCTGCTTTTTGTCAGCTTTAGGAGACTTTCTATAACTGCTTTTTTGGAACAAAGCGACAATCGAGTCAATGCACCTGTTAATCCACGACGTTATGTCGTGTCCGCTCTTGATTGCCAGCCCAAACCAAAGTCCTGTGAGCATACCACCCACATGGGCAACATATCCGCCCATATTTGTTCCATCAAAACTTATCAAATAGATTATCATTGTGGCTATTGCAATCCACTTGAGAGGAATGCCCCCAAAGAACAACAGACCGATTTCGTAGTTAGGGCGGTAGACCGATATGCCTATCACAATTGCAAGAACAGCTGCCGAAGCTCCCACAAGCGGCCCATTGACCGACATGTGTGGCAAGAGATGATTGACAGCAATGAACAATATTGCCCCAATGAACCCTCCTAGCAGATATAGTCCCACCAGCTGCTTGGGGTTGAAGCACTCGAGAAAGATGCGTCCAAGCCAATATAGCCATAGCATGTTGAACAAAATGTCAAACACACCATAATGCGAGAACATATAAGTAATGAGTGTCCATGGTCTGCGCAATACCAACCAGAAGTTTGACGATAGTCCCACCCACTGCAAAGCTGTAGTGCTATCGCCTGTGGCTAAGAATGAGACGATGCCCACCAACCTCAGCAGCACAAACACTGCGATGTTGATGTAGATGATGCGCAATAACAGCGATGACGCCAGATATTTATTTTTTATTGTTGTGAAATTCATGGTCTTCTATAAATCAAACCTTTGCTCTTCCAGTACATCAAGAGAATGAAAGCGAAGAGCATTCCCCCGAGGTGAGCAAAATGAGCCACATGGTCCATTGTTCCCGTTATACCAAAGAACAACTCGAAGAGTCCATATCCAAGAACAGCCCATTTGGCCTTGATTGGGATGGGTATAAACATAATGTAGAGAGGAATGTTTGGGAACAACATTGCAAATGCAAGCAGGATGCCAAACACAGCTCCCGAGGCACCAACAGTTATTAGATTATTATAAAATTTACTCAAAAACTCACCATCGATTTCCCCAGAGGAGATTGCGTTAGTTATTACTTCGGTCGAAACGTTGTTTATGCTAGCAAGTACACTCTCCCAAGAGAATTGCCATACGAGCTCTTGCACAAGTCCTGCTCCTAGGCCACAGGTAATGTAGAAAAACAGAAAACGCTTTGCTCCCATCACTCGCTCAAGCAACACTCCAAATATCCACAGGGAGAACATATTGAAAAATATGTGGGTAAATCCTGTTGAAAAACCACTGGAGTCATGCATGAACATATAAGTGAACATCTGATGCAGATGGAAATCACTACCCTTCCAGAAATGCAATGCTAGATAATCGTTCAAATCAACAATCCCTCTACTACCCAAAAGGATAGTGGCAATCCATAATATAACATTTATAATAATGAGATGTTTCGTCACAACAGGGATTGACGATGTGTTCCAGCGAATATTTGCGCTCATAATATCTTATTAAGTTTAATTTTAACTCACTTTTCTCTAATATTTTATTATTGGAAAAGCATCGTTTGAGATGACAAAATTAAGGTAAAATAGCGAGAAAACACTAATTAGCAGTAGAAAAATGACCATTTTTAATAAAAAAAACAAAAAATAGTTCATTTTTTTTTGCTGAATGTATTTGTTTTCATATATTTGCGATGTTAAAAGCATTCAAAACTATTTTGTTAACAATTTAATCATCAATTATTATGAACAAAACAGAATTAGTAAACGCTATTGCTAATGAAGCAAAATTAACAAAAGTTCAAGCCAAGGCTGCCCTCGAGGCAACTATTTGCGCAGTAGAGAAAGCTCTTGCTAAGGGTGACAAGGTTGCTCTTATCGGCTTCGGTACTTTTGACGTAGTAAAGAAAGCAAAACGTCAGGGTGTTAACCCCGCCACTGGTGCTAAGATTACTATCCCAGCTAAGAAAGTGGTTAAATTCAAAGCAGGTGCTGAACTCGCAGGCAAAGTTAAATAAGCTTCAAGCAAGAATTTAACGAAATAAAGGTTTCTTGTCATTGACTTGAAACCTTTATTTTTTGTTCCAGTTATTATTCTAGATTGTCACTTCTCAACCACAATGGTTGCAGCAGCAGTGTGAGCAACTGCTTGTGGAGAGTATTGGCTCTGGGCTTGTGCTACACCAGCCGCAAAGGTGCCCACATTGGTGACCATCACATCGTAAGTAACAGTGTGGACGCCACGGCGAATGCTACTGATAAAGAGGTTGGTCTTACTATCCTTAACCTCGTTATAGTAGAACATACCCTCACTATATTTGTAGTCAGAAGTTTTGTCAACAGGCTCAAAGCAAGCTGCACGCTCGTCGCTTACGGTCACATAGTCCAAATCCTTGGCAGCATCGATGGTGATGCGCACCTGCACCTTATCACCCACCTTTAGCGTTGTGAAATCCTCGAGCTTGCCATCCTTTCCATAGCGCATCATGCGCTTAGTTATGCTAATATCATCGGTGCTAGAAGCTTTGACGCTTTCCATCGGGGCCGAATAGGCGGCATAGACTGCTCCCCATTGTGGATGGGCTTTTTGATTGAAGTTAATAGAACTGCCGGATGCGACCTCACGCACCGAGTAGCCCAGCGAGTCGGTCATCCAGTCGTTACCATCGCCCGTGGTGAGCAAGGCATAAACCGCTTGAGCTGCCATGCTGCTAGAGCCCCAATCGTTGCTCTGCTTCATGAGCAGCAGCCACTTGTGAATCTGGTGTATTTCGCTCTCTTGTGGGTCAACCAGAGCCATTGCCTCGAGCACTCGAGCTGTGAGTGTAACTTTATCATACCAAGCAGCATATCCCTCTTGCAGGTTATCCCAATGCATGCCCCATTGGTCGGTGATGGCATGCTCGCGAAGTGACTGCACAATCTTGCGAGCCTCGGCTTCTTTGCCATTGCGTGCAAGCACGATAGCGGCATAGGCACGGTCGATTAGCGAGTAGTCCTGCCATCGCTTGGCGACAGCCTTGATGCTGCGGTCATATAGTGCCTTGGCGGTCTTGTCCATCTTAACTTGTGGGAAGAATGAGCGCACATAGGCAAATGCCATGTAATTAACATTATCGCCTCCCTTGAGATCATCTTCTATAGTCTTATCGCAATAACGCACAGCGCGCCGTACCATGCTGTTCAACGTGGTGTCACTCAAGTTGGTGGTTATCATCATCTGCTCGCCAATGAGTTGCAGCACATCCATCGTGGTCCATAGCGAGGACTCGCAGCCTGGATAGTTGAACCAAGCCCAGCCACCATCGCTCTGCTGGAGGTTGCCAAGCGCCTTAACCAGTCGTTCATGCTCAGCGTTCATCTTAGTGGTGTCTAAGAGGTTACTCAATTGCTGCATTCTCAACGATTCGCGCTTTGCAGCCCCCACAAATGGCGATGCCATTAAGTCGCCAATCTTTAGTGAGGGATTCATACGCAGCATCGATGTCACAGTGCTGTCGCCCTGCCATGAACGGATGGCAGAGGCAATCTTGGGTTCGCAGCCCGCAAGGTCTTGAGCCACGCTTTGCGCATAGAGACTGTGAGCAATACAGGTAGCAATCTTGTCGTTGTCGCTATCACCATAGATTGTGGGCAGAGTCGTGACAGTATACCACAATGGATTTTCGCAAGTCTCGATGCTCACTTTTGCCCCTTCGGGATAAGTCGGGATTGTGATATTGCCACTCATGCCTGGTTCAATATAGAACGGTTTCGCCTCAATCACGGGGCTAACTGCCTCGAGCACGGGAATTGCAAGCTGCTCGCCATCGCCCCAACGCTCAGTTGCCGCTTTCACACGCATGCCCACCAGGGCGAGAGTGTCGGGAACAGTCCAAGTGATCTCCACGTTGCGGGTCTCTTGTGGCGAGAGAGTTAGCTGCTCACTGGCAGAGTGAAGCACGGCATTGGTGTTCAAATCAAACATCTCGACCACAGCATCAACCGTGGCTGTGGTGTCATCGGCATTCTGCACCTGTGCCTTAAGCGTCACCTTGTCGCCATGACGCAGGAAACGAGGCGCAACAGGCTTCACCATAAGTGGACGACTAGTTACTACCTCCTCATGCCGGCTTCCACTTATCATGTCCTTGTTATAGGCAATTGCCTGCACTATCCATATTGAGTTATTCTCGGGAACAGTGAACTCTACCGTCAATCGACCATTCTCATCGGTTGTTAGCATGGGTTTCCACAGTGCGGTTTTCACTCCTAGCTCGCGTGCCTTGATTTGTTGCAACAAGGCTTTGCGAGCATCTTTTTTGCTATTTTCACTCACATTCTCATCAGCAACAATATTCAGTTCTGTGACTTTCTGAGAATTAACTTCTTCATCATCTTCATCACTCACCGAAACACCTGCCGCACGGCCTTCAAGAAGTTTTCCCACATCGGCAGTTGAAGAGCCAGTATAAAGTCGCTTGCTCTCAACACCATAGCCAGTTACAACAACTTCTTGGAGCGCAGTCTCATCATCTTCGCCCAAGAGAATTACCTGAGGCAATGACGACAGCTTCAACTCATAGTCTTTTGTTCCAATGTACCTGACTAAAATTGAACCGTTCAACGATGGCACGACCAGCGTGAACTTGCCATCCATATCGGTTGCCGTGCTATGAATAGGCCTTTCTTTTTCATACACATTAGCGCCAATTATTGGTTCAAAATCTTCATCATAATAGACCCACCCTGTGACAGTGTAACCAGTGCTGTCACAACTTGTCACCTTTGTGCTTTTCAGTCCAAAACCAATGCCGTCGATGGTCATAACATTAAACCAACCACGATGATAGGTGTTAAGTTTTGGCACTAAAATCTTGCGTTCCTCAAGCCACGGTCGGTGCCAATAGAGTTGAGGACCTCCGTAAAAAGCACCGGCGTAAATATCTTGTGCTTGGAAATTGAATAAAGGTTCATCCCACATGTCAAACTCAGCAGACCATTCATTAGAATACAAGTCATCGATAGCCTTATCGACCATTTCAAGCATCAAGGCACCTTGCTGCTTATTATTCTTGTTGTCGATTAGAGTGAACGACCATCGCTCTTTATCTCCTGGAACAAGCTTGTTGCGGAAACTCTCTATCTTAACATCCAACTTAACAGGTGGAGCTATTGGTTGCAGTTGAACACCTTCGTCACTAAAGGCCTTATTATAAACATTATAGAAATTCACTTTAACTGCTTCTTGCAGATTTTTGGGCAACTTTAGGGCGAACTTGTGAATTCCTGGCTTGTAATGTAGCCATCCACTGGAAATAATGCCATCGCTTGTTGATGCGATATAATAGATATGTGACTCCTTGACCGAGGTGCCAATCAGCACCTCGCCCTTGCCATTCTTAGCAACCTTGGAACCTCCTGGCATTAACCATAATGGGGTATCTTCAAGATAGCAATGCTTATCGGTAAGGCGGTAGAGCAGAACCTCACTCGTGTCGTGAATAGTGTCGGTTGCAGTCCACACTTCAAAGTCATATATCCCCGAGGGAAGTTTGTTCCAGTCAACCTTGAGATTGTTGCTCATCACCTCGCCACTAAACACCTCTTGACCATCGGGTTTCAGCAGCTTGTATAAGACGGGCACAACTTCATTGGTATTGCTCGACAATTTGGCTGGGAAGTCCGCCTTATTGCCATCAAGCAAAATTTCAGCCTTCTCGGCTTCTACACTTGTGGCAGCCTTTAGTATAACCTCAAAAATGCCTCCGCTCTCGCACATCTCGCCTTGGTCATTAACTGCCTCAACGCTATAGCTATAAAAATCGGTATTATCATTAACATAATCGCTATCGCCCAATATTTTTTTCTCTGGCACATTGAAACAATCGGCGGGTATTTTAAGCTCAAATCGACCATTAGCATCGGTCACAAGTGTAGTGTCGGGCAATTCTCGTTCTTCAAAACGCCATGAATTATATTCCACTTCAAGTGATACCTTAGCTCCGGATATGGGCATTCCGCTATAGCTGATAACAGTGCCGCCAATCACCACATCTTCGCCAAGATGATAAGGATGCTGCTCGTCTAAATCGACCATGAAAGTGGGTATCTTGTATTCACTCACCTTAATATAGTTGTTTACCAAGACATGAGATTTGTCCTGCTTGCAAATAATTCTATAATCGCCATTCATCCTATCCTTAGGCAAAATAAAAGTCCCTTCCACACGCCCCAAATTGTCACTCACAAGACGTATTTCTTCAACAAGTTCACTATTAGGATCACGAAGTTCAACAACCACCTCTTTGTCAGCAACGGGCTTGCGATACTTTGGTGAGATACTATATACAATTCCCACAAAGTTCACCGTCTCACCGGGACGGAAGATTGAGAGATTAGTGTAAAAGTCGGCACGGGTGTTTTCCTCATCATAATATTCAGTGAACATATTAAAGCCTCTTCCCCACTTGTCTTCTCCTTTCGACGCTTGATAGGAAGTTTCAAATAAAAAATCGCCCCGATGTGTTACCATTCCATCGCCATTGCTCACGCCGGTCCACCCTTTGGCACTCACAGTTGCTCCTGTAACTGGGGCTCCACTCGTCATGTCAACAGCAAGCAGGCTATGCACATCATCTTCTTTATCCTTGTAGCTAAAGCCCATTAACATCAAGTCGTGGACATTAATCGTAGAACATTCTATTTCATCACCTCGGCTCACTTCTTGTCCGAATTCATCATTGAATGAATAATCAACCAAATATCTACCGTAGGGCTGTGGGGGTAGCATATAATAATCTACATTCTCATCAACTGTTATTTCTTTAGTCAGTACAAGGGTAAGGTCATCCTCTTTGTAGCTGTGTTGGTCCTTAACATCATCGTTAATGCGGTAAAAGTTCAGCTTGAAGGCATCCACATTCTTGCTATCAACCCATAGCTTAATTGAATCGCGTGGGGTACATTCCCCTATGGGCCTCACTTTCAAAGATTTGGTTTTTAATCGCGATATTTTGTTTTTCACAGCTGGAGTGTGGCGACCATTAGGATAACGAGCCACATAATCCTCCCAGAGTTCCTCATCATCAATCTCGGGAAGAAGCATGCCGGCACTCTCACTTGCCTTGTATTTATCATAATAGAGCTCTGCCACCTCGCTCCCATTCATCGGTTCTTCCACACCTAGAAACTCAAGATGCAATGGCGACATTAGCGATGTTTTCACTGCCAGCATGTGAAGTTCACTACCTGGATCGCAGTTTACCATCAATCGTCGCAGCACATCATCCTCATTAACCATGAGATAACCTTGAAGTGCCAAGAACTGGAAAAGAGACTTGCACATGCCCAAGCTGTCCTCCTTGATTATGTCTGAATAATTGCGCAGCGGGCAACCGAGCAGTGTCTTCTCATCATTTAGTGACAGGTTGACCAGTTCATGAAGTTTATCATTTATTTGCCCTTTGCTCCAACGCTCATAACGACTTGGCAAGGTGTCGACAATCTCTTTCTGCCCCCCATACCTGTTATAGTAACTGTAAAGCACACTGGCTTCGAGGTGATAAAGTAGAGCCTTGATGTCAAGACGTCGTTCTTGTTGTGCCACTTGCTCAATGCGAGGCATAATGGAGTCCATTTTTTGCTTTGAGATGCTGCTTTGTGCCAGAGAATAGCGTACTAGCGCATCGACTACCACCTTGCCGTCGCCACTCTTGAGTGCATTGTAAAGCTGCGTCAATGCCTCGGCACTAACCTTCCTGGGGAAAGCGAAATTGGGCGCATCCTGCGCAAATGCTGTGAACGACATCACAAGCATTACGACAAATAAAGTAATTATCCTGTTTCTCATAAACATAAGCCCTTTCTTGATAACATCGCAAAGTTAGCGAATACAGAACATTTTTGCAAATATCTTCGTGCCTTTTTTGTCGTTTCTATGAGGCTTCACGGATTTTCCTCAGGTTGTAGACATTTCAGTGGTTATTGCGCGCGGAACGCAACCTCGTTAGTTTTCACGTTTTTGCAAATTCAAAGGATTGCATAATTTAGTTTTTTAAAATTAATAAATAATTAATAATAATCAAGGATTTTTCACTACCTTTGCACTTGAAAAATTGCAAACCTGGCGCAAGGATGCTTGAATCTATTGCTGCTCAGGTATTTAAATGAACCATTCTAAACTATTTCAATTTTATATTTTAATTTTATTCTAAAAGATGAAGACAATCTACACTTTCGGTAACGGTAAAGCAGAAGGTAGTGCCGACATGAGAGACCTCCTGGGAGGAAAAGGTGCTAACCTGGCCGAGATGAACCTCATTGGTGTACCTGTACCTCCAGGTTTCACTATCACCACTGAAATGTGTCGCCTCTACAACGAGAAGGGACGCGACGAAGTTATCAAACTCATCAAGGGTGACGTTGAGAAGTCAATAGCTCACATCGAGAGCCTCACTGGCAACAAGTTCAACGATCCTAGCAACCCCCAGCTCGTATCGGTACGCTCTGGCGCTCCCGTTTCGATGCCTGGTATGATGGACACCGTGTTGAACTTGGGTATCAACGACGAGGTTGCTGCTACACTTGCCGAGAAGAGTGGAAATCCCCGTTTTGCTTGGGACAGCTACCGCCGTTTCGTTCAGATGTATGGTGACGTAGTACTTGGCATGAAGCCTGAGAACAAAACCGACATCGACCCATTCGAAGAGATTATCGAGAAGGTTAAAGCCGACAAGGGCGTGAAGTTTGACACTGAGCTTGAGGTTGAAGATCTCAAGACTCTGGTTAAGCTCTTCAAGGAGGCTGTTAAGAACAACACTGGCAAGGACTTCCCAACCAGCGCTTGGGATCAGCTTTGGGGCGCAATCTGCGCTGTATTTGACAGCTGGAACAACGAGCGCGCTATCCTTTATCGCCAGATGAACCGCATCCCCGAGGAGTATGGCACCGCTGTCAACGTTCAGGCTATGGTCTATGGTAACATGGGCAACAACTCAGCTACTGGAGTATGCTTCTCGCGTGACGCCGCTACTGGTGAGAACCTGTTCAACGGTGAGTACCTCATCAACGCTCAAGGCGAGGACGTAGTTGCCGGTGTTCGCACACCTCAGCAGATTATGACCGAAGGCAGCCGCCGTTGGGCAGCCCTTCAGGGCATTAGCGAGGAAGAGCGCGCAAGCAAGTACCCCTCTCTCGAGGAGTCAATGCCCGAGTGCGCTAAGGAGCTGGTAGAGATTCAGCACCGCCTCGAGGAGCACTATCGCGACATGCAGGATATGGAGTTCACCATCCAGGACGGTAAGCTGTGGCTGTTACAGACTCGTAACGGCAAGCGCACCGGTGCCGCTATGGTAAAAATCGCCATGGATCTGTTGCGTGAGGGCAAGATTGACGAGAAAACCGTTCTCAAGCGCATGGAGCCTGAGAAACTCGACGAGCTTCTTCACCCAGTATTCGACGCTTCGGCAATGAAGACTGCCAAGGTTGTCGCTAAAGGTCTTCCCGCAAGTCCTGGTGCTGCAACTGGTCACATCGTATTCTTTGCCGACGACGCCGAGGCATGGGCACAGCGCAACAAACGCGTCATCCTTGTTCGTCTGGAGACCTCTCCTGAGGACCTCCGCGGTATGAGCGTAGCTCAAGGTATCCTTACCGCCCGCGGTGGTATGACCAGCCATGCAGCTGTTGTAGCTCGCGGTATGGGCCGCTGCTGCGTTTCGGGTGCTGGCGAGATTCTTGTAGACTACAAGAACAAGACCGTTGAGATGAGTGGCAAGGTTTACCACGAAGGTGACTGGATTTCATTGAACGGTAGCACTGGCGAGGTTTACGAGGGTCTCGTATCGACCGTTGACGCCGACATGAGCGGTGACTTCGCTGCTATCATGAATCTGGCTGAGAAGTACAGCAAGATGTACGTTCGCACCAACGCCGACTCACCACGTGACGCTAAGGTTGCTCGCAAGTTTGGTGCCAAGGGTATCGGTCTGTGCCGTACCGAGCACATGTTCTTCGAGGGCGACCGCATCAAAGCTATGCGTGAGATGATTATCGCCAGCGACGAGGAGAGCCGCCGTGTAGCACTCGACAAGCTGCTGCCATTGCAGCGTGGCGACTTCGAGGGCATCTTCGAGGCAATGGACGGTTATGGAGTTACCATCCGCCTGCTCGATCCTCCCTTGCATGAGTTCGTACCCCACCAGCTCGCAACTCAGAAGGAGCTTGCCGAGGAACTCGGTATCACTCTCGATGAGGTAAAGAACGTTTGCGCTAACCTTGAGGAGTTCAACCCAATGCTCGGCCACCGCGGTTGCCGTCTGGGCTGTACTTATCCTGAAATCACCGAGATGCAGGCTCGTGCCATCATCGAGGCCGCACTTAACGTGAAGGCTCGTGGCATCGACGTTCATCCCGAGATTATGGTTCCTCTGGTAGGTGTTCTTCCCGAGATTGACATGCAGGCTCGCATTATCAACGAGACCGCACAGAAGGTATTTGCCGAGCGTGGCGAAACTGTTGCCTACAAGGTAGGTACCATGATTGAGATTCCACGTGCAGCTCTCGTTGCCGACCAAATCGCTAAGGTTGCCGACTTCTTCTCGTTCGGTACCAACGACCTCACCCAGATGACCTTCGGTTACTCGCGCGACGACGCGCCCAAGTTCCTTGGCAAGTACAAAGAGCTTGGTATCCTCAAGGTTGATCCATTCGCAGTCCTCGATCAGGAAGGCGTTGGCCAACTCGTTGAGATGGGAACCAAGAAGGGTCGTGCCACTAAGCCCGAACTCAAGGTAGGTATCTGTGGCGAGCACGGTGGTGAGCCTTCGAGTGTGAAGTTCTGCGCAGGCCTCGGCATGGACTACGTTTCTTGCAGTCCTTACCGTGTGCCCATCGCACGCCTTGCAGCAGCTCAGGCAGCAGTAGAAGGAAAGTAATCGCACATTCCTTCACAAAACATTAAGCGGTAGAACCTCCAAGTGAGCGTTCTACCGCTTTATTTATTACACTATAAAACAAGTAACATCGCAGCATAATTTAATAATTCACTCCATTTTAAGTAGTTTTATTTCCCAATTAGTTAAATAACTGTTAATTTACTTGATATATTTGAAAACACAGCCTATCTTTGCAACACGATTTATTTATCCTTAAAACAGAAAATATATGACAACAAAAATTTTAGCATTATTATGCACGTTATTTGCTTTCCACAATGAGGCAGAAAACATCACCCCACAATGTTCATGCGGCTCTGATTGCAGCTGCATTGAAGTCTGCACCTGCTCGACCGACATGGCCCAAGATGCACTCGAAATGCCCCTTGCCACAATGGATCGCGAGGCTGGCAAATGTTCATGCGGCGGCAGCCTCAAGTTCAGCGCCAAAGCGTTTGCTACCGTAGTTACATGCACGCTCTGCAAGGGCAATAAGGTTTATGGCGGTGAGGTATGCACCTTGTGCAATGGCAGTGGCAGCATCACCTATTATTCCTCGGGCTACATCTGCGAGAAGTGCGGCAACAAATACGACAAATGGGAACCATAAGCCCTTGTACACTATTTAAAAACAATAATCGGTAGAACCTCCTCTAGAGCGTTCTACCGATTGTATTTTAACAAGTATATCAATAGGGCTTTCGGTATTTATCTGGGTCGGTATCATCCATGATGCTCAAGTAGCTGTTGTAGCGTGACTGGCTGATGAGGCTCTGTTCTACTGCGGCGAGGACTGCGCATCCAGGCTCGTGGGTGTGAGTGCAGTTGCCGTACTTGCAATCTTTTGAAATCTTGAAAATCTCTGGGAAGTAGTGAGCAATCTCGCTCTTCTCAAAATCGATAGTGCCAAAACCTTTCACTCCAGGAGTGTCGATAATATGACCGGCATTGTCGCCTGGGATATCGAGCATTTCGCTGAAAGTGGTTGTGTGCATACCGGTGTGATGTACCTCAGAGATATCACCCACCTTGAGCCTAGCATCGGGAACCAGCAAATTGATGATTGAGCTCTTCCCCACCCCCGAATTTCCGCTAAACAAGGCTGTCTTACCTTGCAGCTCATTGCGCAACAAGTCAACGCCCTCGCCCGTGACAACCGACATGGGAACTACTGTATAACCAATATTCCTATATAAATACACAATAGCATCGAGCAACTGGCTATCTTCGGACTCGGCAAGCAAGTCTATCTTGTTGAACACGATTGTGACTGGAACGTTATAGGCCTCGGCGGTAGCAAGGAAACGGTCGATGAAAACGGTGCTCGTCTCGGGATTCACTAGCGTGACCACCAACACAGCCATGTCGAGATTGGCAGCAAGAATCTGGAATTCCCGCGAGAGGTTGCTAGCGCGACGGATGATGTAGTTGCGACGAGGCAATATCGAGCGTATGAACGCAGTGCCGTCTTCCTTGACCTCTATCTCAACGTTGTCGCCCACTGCCACAGGATTAGTGCAACGGAAACCCTTGAGTCGCAGGTTACCCTTGATCTTGCAGTTGCGCTCGGTACCATCGTCAGTACGGACGATGTACCAACTGCCAGTATTTTTTATTACCAACCCTTGTTGCATGAAGGACAATCGTAAAATTTGGCACAAAATTATAGAATAATATTGAGATACCCAAAAAAGTAATGTAAAACGATTGCAGACAATAAATAATAATTAGTTAGTGCAATTTATTGGTTATATGTTAATAAACATATAATTTTGCACTGTTTTTAATAAACACGAAGTTTTACATAAATTAATTTATTATGAACGTAGAAACAATTGGTCTTTGGGCTGGTACTGTTTGGAACTCTCTGAACGATGCTGAAGGAACCCAGGACATGAAAGGTTTGAAGAAAGTAACTAAACTTAAAGAGAAAGAGATTTTTGCTGCTATTGGTTGGCTCGCCCGCGAAGGTAAGGTCAGCGTTGCTTCAGATGAAGAAGGCAAGCAGATAGAGGTTACTTTGATCTAAAGAAAGATTTTGAGGTTTATCAAAACGACAAAAAAAGAGGGTGTGACTCAAGTTCACATCCTCTTTTTTGTGTGCTTCTATTCAAATCTTACTCAAAAACCTGTTCTACTGGTTGCTGAGTCGACTGAAAGTCTCCACCGAGCATACGATAGAACTGATAGGTAGTTCTTAACTGCTTGAGCTGATCGGGCTTCAAGACGAGACGGTGGCTCACACCTCCATCGCTCACGAGAATGAGGTTTGCAACATCACATTTAGCAAGAGCTGCCACAAAGTCCTTGGATTTATCATCAACCACATTGTCAAAATTCTCTACATAGAATACACCGTCGCGAGAACGGACAATATTGGTTGGAGTGTACTCAAAGGTAAAGTTATCGGCATACAATCGCAGCTTGTAGAAGTTCACACCGTCATCGGCATAGAAATGTACTACAAGATGCATCTGGTCGGGAGCTCCGTCCTTGGTTGTGAAATAAAGATGTACACCTGTTTTCTTGATGCTTGTATTGGCATTCTTGTTTACAAACTTCACACCATTATCAATATTAGAAGCTCTAAACAATGGAGTAATTGAGTCAATCTCAACATCAAACTCTTCAACTTCATCCCATGAATAAGGTAAAACCTCTGTGTCATAGTAATATTGTTTGAGAGAGTAATCCATATTGAGCAATGAATCCAGCTCAGCTTTCTTCTTAGCCTCCTCGTCACTTTTCAACGAGTTCATAGAGTCCAGCTTAGCTTGCAGCTCAGGAGTAAGCACATGATGATGCACTTTGCAGCTCAAACATGCCTCGCATGTGCAAGTACAAATCCCTCCGGCAGTAGTTTGGTTAAACAAAGCACACGATGATGTGACAAATGCCAGAGTGACAGTAAATAAGTTGATGATTTTTTTCATTTCGTTTTACTTTATTCTTGTGTATTCTAATTGTATATTGTTCTTTTTTCCCAAAAACAGCGCAAAATTACACAAATAACCTCATACTGCCAACAATACCTAGAGATTATTATTTATCTTTAACTGAAAAAGCTCATTTTTGTGCCATTACCTTATCAACAGCGTCAATCAGCTCCTTGCCATTAAGGCCACGCATGACGATTTTCCCCTTGTCGTCAATGAGCATGATGTGAGGAATGCCTGCGATGCCATAGATGTCGGTTGGCTCGGTCATGTAGTGATCTCCCATCATCACATGCCAGGGAATCGAGAGCTGCTCGATAGCCGCCTTGGTGTCTTGCGGATTGTCCCAAACCGCCACTCCAATCACTTGCAATCCCTTGCCGTTGTATTTGTTATAGATTTGTGTAAGAGCGCCTTGAATTTCTTTACGGCATGGCCCGCACCAGCTTGCCCAGAAGTCGACCAGCGTATAGTTGCCGTCTTGACCCACAAACTGCGACAGTTTCTCGACCTTTCCGTCGGGTGATTTCATCTCAAAATCGGCAAAGTTGTTGCCCTCGGCCGTTTTCTCCTTGGCCTGAGCATCGCTCATCGCCTTCTTGATGCGCTTGTAGTTGCGATAGCCTGCAGGAGCCTGGCTGAGCGTTTTCTCAATCTCGGCTGTGCTGAATGAGTTATAATTCAAATAGTTGGTAAACGCCCATACTCCCAGGGCATTATCTTTATTCTGCTCATAGCACTTGAAGAGGATGTCGATTTGCTTTTTCTCGAGGTCCTTGTTGCGCGCTTCGGCCTCTTCTTCAGTTATAGCTTGACTATCGAGTTCCGATTTAATCTTGTCCCACTCACTTTCGAGCTTGTCCATTTCATCGTTCACAACGTTCAGCTTCTCGTTCAGCGCTGTGCCACGAGTGACAATCTTCTCGTTCCATTCCACACTTATCTCGCCCGGCTCCACGATGAGCGGCGCCCTGTTTCCGTCTATTATGAGACGAGCAAAGAATGCAGTGTCCACATCCCCTTTGAGCAGCAGATGCTTCTCGCTGACCCTGACGCTGTCGATAGTGTCGCCTGTGTCGTAGTTGGTGAGATAGGCCATCTTTCCGTCGAAGATGTGGTCTCCAAAGTTCACGTTGATTTCATAGCCTTCGGAACACGACATCATCATGACGCAGAAAGCTAAAGCCGAAACAAATAATAACTTTTTCATGGAAATTTATTTCACAATTGATTTATAGATAATAGACTGAATGTTATCACGTGGCGACACCCGCCTGTTGGCAGCATTGTCGCGAGTTGGACACACGCGGTTGCTCAAGAAGATATAAATCATGTCGTTCTTGGGGTCTACCCAGAAGCAAGTGCCGGTAAAGCCTGTGTGTCCTATAACTTCGGCCGGAGCTTCGGCACAGGTGGTTGACGACTTGGGATTACTCTTGTTAGGCTTGTCAAATCCCAGCCCACGGTGTGAGTTTGGACTCTTGGATGTCATGAAAGTTTTGATAGTGGATTGCTTGTAATACCGTTTTCCTCCATACTGCCCGCCATTGAGCCACATCTGGAATACCTTGGCAAGGTCGTTGGCATTAGAGAAAAGTCCTGCATTACCCTGTACACCACCCGAGAATGCCGCCAGCTCATCATGGACATATCCATGAATGTGCTGCTTGCGCAGATAGGTATCAACCTCGGTATAGGCGATATCGTTGGGAGAAAATCGGTTCAACGGACGATAAACAGTGTGATATGCTCCGATGGGAGCAAAAATATTGTCGTCAACATATTTATCGAGAGTATTCTTCGTGACTATCTGCAAAGCATTGGCAAGCAGGCAGAAGTTCAAGCAGCTGTAGCAGTACTTGCGATTGGATCTCAATTGAGAGTGATAGATGCGGTTCATAATGGAGTCGTAGGTCACCTTACCGCCATAGATGCCGTCGGCAATAGCGATATTGAACTCCTTGGTGAGATGGTCCGATAGGATATCAGTGCGCAGCTTCGCATCTTTGTTGCCATAGGCGCCATCCATGATTTTGATGGTATTCACACTCGTAGGTGCATCGGTGATGAGCTTTCCTGAGTAGGTGGCCGGATCAAACATCATGTTCCACATGCTCAGTGAAGGCTGTAACCCTGTTTCGTGATAGAGCAGCTGCCTGAAAGTGACAGCGCTCTTGTCGGTACCTCGCAAGCCCTTGATGTAGTTGCTGGCTGGCTCGTCGAGCTTGATGAGTCCTTCGTCAACGAGTTTCATGATGCCGCTAATGGTACCAGTTGCTTTAGACACCGATGCCAGTCCAAACAAAGTATTGCCTGTCACTGGTACTCCCGAGTTGAAGTTTATCTCCCCATAAGAGCGGTTGCACACAATTTTGCCGTGCCTTGCCACCAGCACTTGACATCCTGGGAACGCCTTTTGTTGGATGCCATAGTTGCACACCGAGTCAATCTTGCTGAGCATGTTGGGCTTGAATCCCACTTCCACGGGCAGAGTATAGCCCAGTCGTGTTGCCTTGAATTTCACTCCATATCCTGCATGAACTACAGCTTTATTATCTTTTGACTTTATTGTTACTGGCAGTTGTCCAGTGACGTTGATGCCGCCAAATATTGCCTGCGCCGCATAGTCCTGCCACACGTCGTCGCTTCCATATCCAATCACAACCGCATCGACAGCAGAGCTTGTAATCAGGTCGGCATAGCCTTGCAAATGCTCTGGCTCATCAAGTATCACGACTACGGTATGCTTGAACTTGCGCGCCACTGCGAGGGCATCGTCCACATAGCTCCTGCTTGAGATGGCTACAACCACACGGTCGGCATTCTCACTCCTCAAAGCCGAAGTTGAGACACATGGCGAAGTCGCCATATAGTTTGCGCATCGTTTCTGGAAGAAGTTGTCGGCCTTGCCAAGTCCCAAGGTGAGTACCGGCATTTTGTTCTTTATGTCGACCAGAGGCAGGATGTTCTTCTCGTTGGAAGCTACTGTTACTGCAGCCTCAACAAGCCTTCTATTCAGGTCTTGTGCATGTTGGGTGTTTATTTGCTTGGCTACAGTCTTGACATTGATAGGAGTCTTGCCATCCTTGACAATGCCCATAGCGTACTTGTAGCGCAACATCTTCTTGCATCGCTTCTCAATGTCGTTCCATGAGATACGGCCATCGTCGATAGCAGCTTTCACCGAGTCGAGACTTGCTTCCACGTTGTGTGGCATGAGCAAGATATCGTTGCCGGCGAGAATTGCGTTCACGCTCGGGTTGCCATCAATTGCTTGAGCTCCCTGCATGTCGAGGGCATCGGTAAAGACGAGTCCCTCAAATCCCATATCGGTCCTGAGGAGTCCGTCAACACACTGTTTCGAGAGCGAACACGGTGTCACCCCGTCGTCGAAGAACGAGACGTCGATGTGGGCGGTAAGAATGCCACCTAGACCGGCATTGACATACTGCTCAAACGGCAGCAGGTCATACAGTCGCATTTCCTGCAACGACTTGTCGATGAGCGGCAGTTCCTTGTGCGAATCGGCAGTAGTTGAGCCGTGGCCGGGGAAATGCTTTGCTGTCGACAGCACACCACCATCTTCAAGGCCCTTGGCAAAAGCGATGCCGTTCCGAGCCACCACATCGGGGCTGTAGCCAAAAGAGCGATTACCCAGAACGGTTCCCTGGCGGTCTAGCACATCAAGCACTGGGGCAAAATTCACATGTACACCCAGCAATCTACATTCTCGAGCAATCTCACGGCCATAGTCATACATTAGCTTCTCGTCGCCAACGCCTCCCAGCAGCAGGTTTCGCGGGAATGGCTGCGCGTCTTCGAGCCTCATCGAGAGCCCCCACTCGGCGTCGAGGGCAATCATGAGCGGAATAGAAGCCAGCGACTGAGCATAATTGTTGAGTTCGGCTTGAGTGGCTATATCGCTAGAGTCATAGATGAGTCCGCCCACTTTTAACTCCTTGACATAGCGTTCTACCACCGATTTTGCGCTTTCCCTGGACGGATTGACCGACAAAATCATGATTTGTGCTATGCGCTCGTCGGGCGTCAACTTCGAGTAGGTCTCGTTCACCCATTTTTCCATTGCCGCGGCATTGGCGCGGTTCAAAATGGAGGGTCTAATAGCTAATGCTTGTTGCACTCCCATCAAGAGTGCAACAAGCATTATTATGAGATGTCGTGAATGTCGTGATGTCATTCGATTTAATATAAAAAAGGATTATTTTTTATGTACCATTCTCACTTCGTCGGTAGCATCCACTACGCGGCCTTGTCTTGTGAGAGACTTGATATATTCTATCATGTGGTTTCCATAAGGCACAGTGTCGACAAACGGTCTGTTTCCTTTGCCCAGGGCTTCCATGTGGTCGCCGCCGTTGGCAAGGTAGTCGATAGTACCAATGAGATAGGTCTTATTGGGATCAATCTTCTTGCCGTTGAGTTTTGCCGATGTGATGACGGGATTCTCCTCAGTGCCTTTAAATTCCACCTTGAAGCCCTTGCTCACGGCATCACCGCCACGAGTGGCCATCACGCGCAGAGCCTCGAGCAGGTCGCTACCCTTTACTTCGGTAACAACGAAGCGGTTGTCAAAGGGGAACATCGACAGCATGAGGCCCTCGGTCACGTTGCCCTTTGCCATATCCTGACGGATGCCGCCCTTGTTCATTATAACACCGTCGAGCTTCATGCCGCTGATGCTTGGAAGCATCTCCATCACAGCGTCGCAGAGCCAGTTTTGAGAAGCATTATCGCCACCGTCCATAAATCTTGCCGAAGTGCCAAGTACGTTGTCCATCACGCTGTCAACCTTGAACTTATAAGGCGCAAGCCATTCTTCCATTGCAAGATAGTGGGCTTTATTGTCGAGCGAAGCGTTGAGCTCCACCTGGTTGTAGGTTACAGTGAGATTGTCGAGGTCGATATCATAGACGCCGAGGTATTTGCCCTTCTTGCCGTTTTGACCAATGGTGACAATTTTGCCATCGGCATTTACCACCTGAGTTTTGGGGTCACCTGGCTTGAGCAGGGTGTGGGTGTGTCCGCCCACAATCATATCGATGTAATGCGTGCGTGTTGCGATAATAGAGTCGCCCACCTCGCCCACTGTCTCGGGATAATAACCAATGTGAGAAACCATAATGGTGAAGTCCACTTTCTGTACTTCTTTAAGATATTTGGCAGTAGCCTCGGCAACAGTGCCGTTGTCGAGATAAACCATACCTTCATATTTGTCGTCGCTGATAAGTCCCTTGGGATTGACATTGATGCCAAAGAAACCTATTCTCTTTCCATCTACTGTGCGTATGCTGTAAGGTTGCAGCACATCGGCAAGAGGGGTGTTGCTGAAGTCATAGTTTGCACTCATCTTCACCGCCTTCATGTTCTTGTAGTGGGCAGCGAGGTCGTCAATGCCGTTGTCAAACTCATGGTTACCCAAAATTACCATGTCATAGCCCAGGCTGTCGATAAGAGCATACTCCACGTCGCCCTTGAACATCGAGAAATAGAGGGTGCCCTGAACGGCGTCGCCGGCATGAACGGCAATCACGTTCTTGTTGTCGCGGCGAATCTGATCAATCGCGGCACGGCGGCGGTATATGCCTCCCAGGCCATCGTTATCAGGCTCAATCTGGCTATGGGTGTCGTTGGCGCCAATCACTATCAAGTGCTCGGCCTGCAAATTAGGAAAAGCAAATATTGCTATTGCAATAGTAAAAATAATTTTAGAAAACTTCTTCATAGCTTGATTATATGTTTAAATGGTTAATAACTTTACGAAATTACACATTAATTTTTATATAAAATGCAACACCACCCTATTTTTTGCATTTTTTATAATAGTATAGAGGAAGGTATTGCCAGTTGAATTATTAAAATGAAATGAGTTTTGGATAAAATAGGGGTGCCTCGCATGATGTAGGGACACGGCACGCCGTGTCCGCGATGACCGGCGACGATTACCTTTGACGCGCGAGGCGGACAGAGCATGCTCTGTCCCTACATGAGGACGGCGGCTCGCATGACAGGATTTTTTCCTTTTTTAGGCTCGGGCTAACGCGCCTCGCACTTTTTGGGCAAAAAACCTGTCATGCTCGTTTTCTTAAGGGTAGAACTATAGAGCCAAGCGGAACCCAAGGTGCCATTCGCGCACGCTATTGCTGAACACGACGCGATTCGCAACAAGGCAGCCCCTGGGGTCGTAGTCGTGCCAGCCACCACCACGGCACACGCTACCGCCCGATACAGACCCCTGTTGGTTGCTCAATGGCAAGTTGCTGTAATAATCCTTTCCATACACGTCCTGGCACCACTCCATCACGTTGCCGCTCATATCATAGAGGCCAAGTTCGTTAGGTTGCTTGGTGGCAACATCATGTGTCTGGCCGGTAAAGACGCCACTGTTTCCATAATACCACGCCACATCGTCAATGTTGTTGCTGCCGCTGTACTTGTAACCATGACTGCTATTGCCACCGCGGGCAGCATACTCCCACTCAGCCTCTGTGGGTAAACGGAAATTTTGCCCCGTCAAAGTGTTCAGCTTTTTGATAAACTCCTGGCAGTCGTTCCAGTTCACCCCCTCCACAGGTCGCATTGCGCCCTTGAAATGGCTCGGGTTGCTCCCCATCACAGCCTCCCACAGCTTCTGAGTAACCTCGGTCTGGCCTATATAATAGGTCGACAAAGTAACACTGTGGGCTGGTTTCTCGGCATTAAGGGCTTCGCTGCCCTGCTCTGCGGTCGCGCCCATCATAAATGTGCCGCCCTCTACCGGTACCATCGTGAATTTCACACCATTAACATCAAACGATTGGCTACCTGGCACTTCTATTAATTCAACGCTTGATGAAGAACGAGTAGCCACCCATATAGCTCCTACAAGAACAATAAGCCCCACTATACATGCTGGTAATATCCACTTGACTTTCGGTTTTTTCTTGGCTTTCGGTTTTTTCTCAGATTTCAGTTTTTTCTTGGCTTTCTGTTTTTTCTCGGCTTTAGGAGAAGAAATCATTTCTTGAGACTCTTTAGAGAGAGAGACCGTCTTCTCTTCAGTAACCGGTGGCACTTCGACTGAAGGGGTAGAAACCACTTGCGACTTAACATCTGGCACTATAACATTGTCTTTTTTAGAAGGATTAGCGACCGCGATTGTCTTCTCTTCGGGCACCACAGGTTGAGCAATAGGTTCAGGTACAGGCTCGCTCTGAAGACCAGCAGCAAGTGCTCGCAATTGGGCGACGCTCTGCGGGCGACGCTCACTGGCAGCTTGCGTCATGTGGACAATGAGCTGTTGCATCGCGATGCTAACTGGCTGGTTATAACGAAATGCCGCAGCACCGTTTATGCGAATATCTTTCTTGCTAGGAACATGAGCATTACTCAATAGACGATAAAGCGTTATGCCCAGGGAATAGATATCGGTCCACGCACCCATCTCGTCATATTCTTGGTTTGTGAGCTCGGGAGGGGCATATTCTGGCGTGAAAGCAAATCCAGTGAGAGTTGTTGCTTCAGCCTGGTTTGCATGCTTGCTAGCGCCGAAGTCGATGAGCTTAGCCACACCATTCGCTGTCATCATAATGTTGTGAGGCTTAATGTCAAGGTGGAGAAGTCCAGCTTGGTGCACCACGTCGAGGGCATCGAGCATCTGAGTAAAGACCGAGCGCACGAGCGATTCGGGCAACGCACCCTCGCGCTTGAGGCGGCTATTAAGCGACTCACCCTCAATAAACTCCATAGCATAATAGACTGTGGAATATTCTTCAAATAAAGAATAGACCCTCACCACATTGTTGTGCTGAATCTTGAAGATGCGCTGTGCCTCTTTTTTGAATTTCTCACGCAAGCTATGGAACATGTCGAGATTGTCAGCATTACTCACGCCCACGGTGCAACTATCACCCTCGCGGTAGTTTATCATCTTTATATAAAACTCCTTGATGGCGACTTTTGCCTTAAGGTTCACATCGGTGGCAAGATAGGTGTTGCCAAAGCCGCCAGATGCCAGATGCCGCTCAATGCTGTACTGGCCTCCGTGGAGCAACGTACCCGAAGGCAGGAAATTACTTACTTCGCTCATTGGTATATATACAAGTTTTTTAAATTAGCTACAAATATACATTTATTTCTTCAAACGACAAAAATGAAAGCAATAAATTCATTTTTTCCATATATAGAATTGAAGCTGGAGGCATGCGGTCAGGGCATGCCCTGACCCTACAGGAGGATGTTTTTCACAACACTTGTTATTTCGCATGATGTAGGGACACGGCATGCCGTGTCCACGGTGACCAAAGGCGAGCGCGATTATTTTGACCCATATAGCACACCTTTTTTTCTTTTTCTAATTTTGACACATCTTCAATTGCCTTGTTGACTTATTTGTTGTATATTTGCACTATGAATTTAAACATCGATTTCAAAAAGCAAATTGACAAAATACTCCCTGCCGATGAGGCAGCGCGCTTGATGCAAGCCATTGAGGGTGGCGAACCGGTAGTATCTCTTAGGTTTAACGATGCTAAAGGCTTTGCTGTACCACCAGCTCTAGAGCAGGTGCCATGGTGCGCCATGGGGGCTTATCTGGAACAGAGGCCTCAGTTCACTTTTGATCCGCATTTCCATGCCGGCAGCTATTATGTGCAAGATGCCTCGTCGATGTTTATCTATCATGTTATAAAGTCTTTGGTAAAGCGACCAGTGAGCTATCTTGACCTATGCGCAGCGCCTGGCGGCAAGACAACGGCGGCGTTGCAAGCCCTGCCACAGGGCAGCTTTGTTGTCGCCAACGAAATCATGCCTCAGCGAGCGCAGGTGTTGCGGGAAAACGTGATAAAATGGGGGGCACACAACTGCATGGTCACCTACGACACGCCCAAGAAACTAGGCATGATTGAGAACGCCTTCGACATAATCGCAGCCGATGTGCCTTGCAGCGGAGAGGGCATGTTCCGCAAGGACGATGAAGCTGTGTCACAGTGGAGCCCAGCACTGGTGCAGCAATGCGCTGAGAGGCAGCTGTCTATCATCAACGATGTTTGGCAGGCACTCAAGCCCGGCGGACTGCTCATCTACAGCACTTGCACCTACAATATTGACGAGAACGAGGCTATGGCAAGCAAAATCGCCTCACAGTTAGGCGCGTCCTTTGTCGAAGTGGAAATCAATGAGGCTTGGCACATAAAAGGCTCGCTCCACGGCGACATCCCTTGCTATCGCTTCATGCCTCACCTCACAAGGGGCGAAGGTCTCTTCATGTGCGTGCTCAAGAAAGACGGTCATAGCTCGGCTACATCATCTGAACCCTATCGCAACAAGCACAGCAAGCGTGATAAAAAAACAGCCATCAAAATCCCTCCACAGGCACAAGGCTGGATAAATGGTGATTTTGAGATAAAAGAGGTAAACGGAGTCATTAAAGCAACAAGCAAAGATATTAAAGGACCACTTGAGGCTTTTGGCGATAATATTCGTATTATCAAAGACTTTGGCATAGAACTTGGGACAATAAAAGGAAAAAATCTAATACCATCACACCAACTTGCAATGTCGCCACTCATCAACGACAAGGCATTCCCAAAATGCGAAGTTGACTACCCAACAGCAATTGCCTACCTGCGTGGAGAGTCTATCAACATCGACAGCGAGCGTGGATATGTCCTCATCACCCATCAGGGAGCTACTCTGGGCTTTGTCAACAACCTCGGCAACAGGGCAAACAACCTCTACCCAAAACCCTGGCGCATCATGAGCACCCACCTCCCATCAACACCCCCAGCTATCATCTGATGAAGCTCCCCTCAAGCAGGAACGAGGCATCCTAGCTATTCATAGTAGCTCCTATCTATTTTCTTAACCTTGTACATGTGCCACTCATCCCCTATCTTTGCACGCACATAAACATTAATTAGATATATCATGACTCGCAAAAGAATAATCTCAAAAAGCTGCACCTACCGGTGTCAAAAAGCCGCGCATAGCGCGGTTTTTAAATTATTCCGGCGAAAGCCGGCTTTTCGACGAACTCAGTTCGCAGCTTTTTGAAAAAAAACACTCAACCAAGGTGAGTAATGAGTCAACCGCAAGGCGCAGCTTAATTTATTCAAACGCGGCGTTCAAAAAAACACACAATCTCTTGATTAAAATTGCATTGCAGCTATTATCTTAATGTAACACTTCAAAACTGAGTCAAGTGAATCAAGTGAGTCAAGTGAGTCAAGTGAGTCTAGAGAGTCAATTGAACTCGTGAGTCAAACTATAGTGAATTATTAGCTACAACCTCTTTTCGAGCGAAAAAAATGAAATAAAAAAGGTTGTTTCCTACGGAAACATTTCCGAAATTCAATCTTTTTTTTATAAATTTGTAGCTTAATTGCATGATTAGTGGCAATTTTTACCCCTTTTAATGCCGTAACTTGCAGTTTAACAACGAGTAAGACTTGAAAAAACGTTTACCACATAGGATTGGCAAAATAGTGTCGTGGACACTGGGCATCTTGATATTCCTTATCATCCTGCTGCCCTTCGCCCTTTATATCCCTTGGGTTCAGGAAAAAGCCAAGGATATAGCGTGCCACTATGTGAAAGAAAAGACCGGAATGGACCTGAGCATAGGTCGCATTCTGATAAAATTCCCCCTTGACTTGAGCCTCGACGACATGGTGCTGCTGGACCAGAAAGGAGACACCATGGTCGCTGCCAAGAATTTCACTGCCGGCGTTGCCGTAAAGCCCTTGTTTGACAAGCGATTTGAGATAGACGGCGCCGAGCTTGTGGAAGGCAAGTATCGTATGGTGAGCGAAGACTCGTCAATGGTTCTCAGAGCCGATGTGCGCCACTGCAAATTAACAGGCACCGATATTGACCTCGAGAACAACAAGATTAACGTTCTTGACGGCGAGCTAACTGGCGGAAAGGTGCATCTTGCAATGTTCCCATACAAGAAAATCGAGGAGCCCGACTCTACCGACAAAACCGAGAGCAAGCCGTGGCTAATCCAAGCCAAGCACCTGACGCTCAACGATGTGGACTACACGATGGAGATGAACCCCACTATCGACAATCTCACCACTCACCTAGCCCGCGCCGAGCTAAAAGACGGAGTTGTCGACACCGGGATGCACAGCGTGGATGTGGGATACCTGAATGTGGACAGTGTGGACTGCCGATACACCTATCCCTCAAAGGCTTGGGCCGATAAATTCAACCGTGAGCACCCGTTGCCACCCGAAATTGACGATCCAAATAAAGACACCATACCGTGGACAATAAAAGGCGACAGCTTGCGCGTGAACGGTGCGCACCTCGTCTATGCCCAGAAAGACAAGCGTCCCAGCCGCGGCTTAGACCCCGACTATATAGAAGTTAGCGACCTGAACCTGGGCGTGAACGACTTCTATAACCGCGGTCCCATAGTGATGGTTCCTTTGCAGAATCTCACCGCGAAAGAACGCAGCGGACTTGAGATTAAAGAGGCTCATGGCACCGCCAAGGTTAACAGCCAGGACATTCAGCTTGAGAACTTTGTGCTCAAGACCAAGAACAGCAGTTTTGAGGTGGATGGAAGTGTGGACCAGAGTATGTTCACAGGCAACGACCACAACGGAAGTGTGAAACTGAAGACAAACTCGAGTGTTGACCTGCGGGAACTTGGCACTGCCATACCGTCGCTCGCGAGTGTGACAAAAGCTATTCCGAGCAGTCGTCCAATTAAGGTGAAAGGCACCTTTGAGGGCAACACGCGCGATATAGATATAAAGAATGGCTCGCTTGAGATTCCGGGCCACATCAAGGCGACAATGGGCGGCAACATCAAGAATGTCACCGACCCGAAGAAGATTAAGGCCAACGTGACCTTTGATGCCGATGTAGACAATGTGGAGTTTGCCAAGAAAGAATTCCTGAGTAAAGACGTTCAGAAGCAGTTCAATCTGGTGCCCATGAAGCTTAAGGGCAACGTGCAGTACACGCCTGGCCAGATAGGCGGTGACATCGACATGCGACTGAAGTCGGGCGGCTCGTTGGTGGGAAGCGGCAGCTACAACCTCAACAACGAGAACTACACCATCGACGCGACAGCCAAGTCGTTCCCAGTGAAGAAGATTGTCCCTGCCGTAGACATCAACAACGTCACAGCACACATCAAGGGCAGCGGTCACGGCTTTGACTTCCTGGGCAAGAACACCGCCGTAAACGCACAAGTGCAGCTTACCGACATTGACTACGCCGGCAAGCACTACCGCAACCTTGATGCCGACGTGAAGCTCAACGGCCAAAACTTTGACGCCAAGGTCAACGCGCGCAACCGCGGAACCCTGGCTGCCAAGGGAAGCTATGACCTGAAACGCAACAAGTATGACGTCTATGCCGACCTTAATAACTTCCCTGTGAACGAATTTGTTCCCGAATATGAAATTGGCAGAGTCACGGCAAAAGTTAAAGCCAAGGGCGAGAAATTTGACTTCCTGAAGAGCAATACATGGGTTGATGCCGATGTTGACTTGACATCGATTGAATATAAGGACCAAGTATTCACCGACCTTAAAGGTAATGTGAGACTAGATGGCAACCAATTTGACGGACGCATCGATTCAAAGATTCCCAATTGTGATGCCTATGCCGACTTTAGCGGCAGTGTTAACGGCAACACCTACACTATCGATCTTACAGGAAACGTTAGAGGTCTCGACCTTCAAGCGCTGAATGTGCTCGACATTCCTTGCGACGGCCAGGGAAACATCGACTTGCATGGAACGTTCAACTTGGAAGAAATGACCTATAATGCTGACCTTTGTTTGAGTGATCTTAACTGGAACTACAATGATGAGAACATTTTCTCTGAACAAACTTGCTTGAATCTAAATGCCGACGAAGGATCGACATCAGTGAATTATGCTGATGAATACGACAACCAAATCAAATTCACCTCACCCAACAGCATAATGGGTTTAGTCGACGGCATCAGTGGATTTCTTGATAAAATAGACTATCAGCGAGAAAATAAAGACCTTAATGTAAATGATTTGGTGAATGAATTGCCTGCATTTGACCTTGACCTGAAAATGGGAGCAAATGGTCTCCTCCAAAGGTTCCTGGGACAATGGGATGTGGACTTCAGAGAAATCAATGCGGAAATCACGAACGATGGAGACCCGATGTCGGGAATAAATTCGTTGCATGGACAGATTAATGCCAAATCGCTTAGTGTGGGCGACAAAGCTATCGACACACTACAGTTCAACATTGACCAGCAAGACGACATTATTGGGTTTACAGGACGCATGCGAAACAATAAGGGCACTTGGGACGAAATGGCTTCGGTCGATTTGGAGGGATATGCCACAGGCTCAACAGTGAACATGAGACTTGACCAAAAGAATATCAAGAATCAAACAGGTTACAATGTGGGGCTCAATGCCGATATTGCCGATGCAATAATAGATGTCAATTTCCTTGACAATCCAACCATCGCCTACCGCAAGTGGAGCGTCAACGACAGCAACTTTGTGAGACTCAATTTGGGAGACAAGCTGCTTGAAGCAAACTTGAAGCTGAAGAGCGACTCAAGTCTTGTATACTTGCACACCGACTCGGTTAAAACGGGCCACCGACAAAACATCCTAGTTGATATTGACAACCTTATTATAGAGGAGTGGACCAACATGATACCGTCGCTGTCGGACATGACAGGTGTGCTTAACGCTGACATGGCACTAACCTTTGATGAGAAGACGAAGAACCTATTGGGTGACGGCAATGTGAGACTCTCCAAGTTCCGCTATAGCGAAGAAATGCAACCAACCGACATGAATATGACGGCCGAACTCACCATCGATCCTGAAACGTCGGCGACGCGACTTGATGCCATTCTTAATATGGATGGCTCGGAGGTGGCCGTGGCCTATGGTAACTTAAATGACAGCACATCGATAAGCCCACTCAACTTGGGAATCACAATGACGCGCTTCCCGCTGGAGAAGGTTTCGCCATTCATTCCTGGAAACATGGTTTTGCTTAAGGGATATGCCAACGGAGACGTCATATTGAACGGAAGCATGGATGCTCCCCTTATCAACGGCAAAATTGTCGGTGACTCGGCATTTGTGACTCTTCCCCGCTATGGCAGCTCACTTAAGCTGTGTACTGATTCCATTGAGATAATAGACAACACCATCGAATTCAGGAATTACAAATTGTATGGCCTCAACAAAAATGCAGCAAACATCAACGGCGATGTAGACTTCAGCTCTCTCGACAACATAAAGATGAATTTGGATGTCAAAGGAAAGAACATACAATTCTTCAGTAGCGAGCAGATGGAAGATTCCGAGATATTCGGCAATGGATTTATCGATATTTCGGGCAAACTGCGTTCAAGCAACAACCTGACAGCCATCAATGCCGATGCGAAGCTCCTGAAAGGCTCGGACATCACCTATGTGATGCAAGATAATATCAACAACTTGAGCAGCAGCAGTGCAACCAAGGGAATGGTGACATTCATCAATCCCAACGATCCGGAGATGGGTGGCGATTCTATCATCATAACAGGCGGCTCGGCTGCTTCGGCGCTAAACATACAAGTTGATGTGGACATCGAAAATGGCGCAAAAATCAATGCATTCCTTCAGCCCGAAGGAAGAGACCGAGTCAATATCAATGGCGAAGGCTCGTTGCGCTACAGCATCGACTTTGCCGGCAAGGATAACCTCCACGGCACATACACCATAGAATCGGGAGTATTCAGATATACCCCACCAGTACTGACTCAAAAGGTGTTCAACATTGTTGAAGGCAGCAGTCTCACGTGGAACGGCGACATGCTTAATCCTCAGCTCAACCTGCAAGGGACCAATAAAGTGCGCACCAGTGTAACGAACGAAACCGGAAACGGCTCAAGGCTTGTAGACTTTGACATCACAGCAATGCTGAAGAACACGCTGAGCAACATTGACCTGAAATTTGACCTTGAGGCAAAGAATGACGCTGCCATAGAAAGCGAGTTGCAGACACTCACCGACACACAGCGTTCACAGGCTGCCATCAATCTGCTGCTTTACAACTCTTACTCTGGCTCGAAGACAACAGGTGACTTGTCGACTACTGGTGCCCTGTTCTCTTTCATCCAGTCACAAATCAACAGCTGGGCAGCCAACAACCTCAAAGGCATAGACGTTTCGTTTGGCATCAATCAATATGAAGGTAGATTAGAAAGTGGCGGCCACACCGAGACCAGCTACAGTTACCACTTGTCGAAAACGCTCTTTGACGACCGCTTCAAAATTGCAATTGGCGGTGAATACTCAACCGAGGCGAAGAACGAGTCAAGTTTCTCAGACAACTTGATAAGCGATATCTCGTTTGAATACCTGCTTACGCCCACAGGCAGTCGCTACCTGCGCCTGTTCCGCCACAAGGGCATAGAGAGTGTACTCGAGGGAGAGGTCACAATCACAGGTATCAGCTTTGTGATGAAACACAAGCTTTCGAGCCTTGGTGAACTGTTCAGGTGGCTACGCAAGAAGCCATCTCCCCAGGTACCATCAGAACCAACTCCCCAGTTGGAAACACCTACTAATAATAATGTAAACGACACCCCATAAAATTGACGCGCATGAGAAAGTTGCCTATCGCGATATTACTGCTTCTTGTTTTCGCTTGGATGCTGGTTGCTTGCTCCACGACCAAACTCCTTGGCGACGGGGAAGTGCTGTATACCGGTGTGAAGAAAGTGCAATACAACAATCTCGACACAGTCAAGATTGAGAGCGATGTCAAGGACCAAATCTTCAGCGCTATCAACTATAAGCCCAACAACCCGCTCTACTCTCCATATATCCGCAACCCATTCCCTATAGGCTTGTGGGTGTACAATCATTGGTATACCACCACAAACGAAAACGGAAAAGTAACGAAAATAAAAGAGGATTCACTTAAAAAAATAAAAGGATTTAAAAGCTGGCTCTACAAAGCGCTTGTTGCCAAACCGGTTCTCATCAGCAATGTTCGACCACAAACCCGCGTGACCATGATTGATGAACTGCTTCATGATAATGGTTATTTCGGTTCCAAGTCGAGCTATAGCCTAGAATACAGCAAGAACAATCCCAAGAAGGCAAAAATTTCCTATAACATTGACCTTCATAAACCCTACACATTGGGCAAAATCACTTATCTAGAAGACAGTGCCCACATCGACGCAATAGACCGTTCCATTAAAAGTAAAAAATTCAATTTCAGCAAATCATACAGCACAGACTCTCTCATCTACTTCTACATCGACTCGACAGCCTATATAAGCAAATATTTCAAGACTGGCAGCCGATATTGCGCCGACTCACTCAACACTGTTAGAATCAATATCGCCAATGAGCTTCGAAACCGCGGGTATTACTATTTCAGACCTGAATATATAGAGTATCTTGCCGATAGTGTAAGTCAGAAGGGCGTTATAAACATACAAATGGTCAAGACCTCGGATATCCCCGAACATGCTTTCACTCGTTTCGTGACAGGCAATGACACAGTCTTCGTAGAGAACTTCACCGGCCGAGGCGTCCCCGACACAGTGAAAAGCCGCTTTTGCATAATTGTCAAGAAACAACCAGTCCATATCAGTGACAGGCTTATCTCGTCATGCATCAGAGGACTTAAAGGTAGGCCCTTCAGAGTTGGAAATATGGACGTTATACAAATGAATCTCGCCCGCACAGGCATATTCAGCAGCGTCAACATAGAAACTGTTCCCAAGGACTCGACAGACTCTATTGGCAATCGTTTCATGGACCTCAGAATCTATTGCACACTTGACAAACCCATAGAGGTGAAGGTTGAAGCCCAAGGCACGACCAAGTCCAACAGTTTCATTGGTCCGGGAATTGGAGTGGGTATCAAACATAAAAACATCTTTGGCGGCGCCGAACAGCTTAGTGCCGATCTGACTGGATCGTATGAATGGCAAACAGGTAAAGGCGGTGCCTATAAGAATTCAGACTTCAACAGTTATGAAGTAGGTCTTGATGTGAGCCTGGCAATTCCGAGACTGCTAGCGCCACGATTCATTGACCGCACTCGCCGTTACCTTAATTGGACCCGATTCACCGTGGGTGGAGAATTCTTGAACCGCCCTAATTTCTTCAAAATGGCACGTATGAGTGCCGAGATGACGTGGGAGTGGCATGCCCGCAAGTACAGCCAGCACAGGTTCACACCATTCAAACTCACCTACTCCAACTTGCTGAGCACAACCGCAGCCTTTGACTCTGCCTACTTTTTCAACCGTGCTGTGAAGCAGGCATTCGAGGACGTGTTCATTCCACAGATGATATACTCTTATACTCTTGACCGCACATTTGGCAAGAACAATATTGTGTGGAATATCACTGCCACCGAAGCAGGTAATCTTGCTTATTGCTTGTGGCGCGCCTTTGGTGTGAAAAGTGGCGAAATGCACATCATGAACACCTACTTCTCGCAATTCCTGAAAGTTCAGACACAAGTGGTATGGACTCGTTCATTCCTTAATGAACACAAACTTGTGGGGCGCCTACTTGTGGGTGCAGCCCATGCCTATGGCAATTTTGATGAAGTGCCTTACATGGAGCAATTCTACATAGGCGGCTCCAACTCCCTTAGAGGATTTTCGGTACGTTCGGTGGGTCCCGGCAGTTATCATCAGGAATATGAGAATGCCTTGTCATACTATGACCAAACAGGTACATTCAAGCTTGAGACCAACTTGGAATATCGTTTCCCCCTACTTGGATACTTGAAGGGTGCGGTATTTCTTGATGCAGGAAATGTGTGGCTGCTTAAGGACGATGAATTCCGTCCTGGCGGCAAACTCACTGGCAAGAACTTCTTCAACGAGATAGCTCTCAACACCGGCCTTGGCGTGAGATTTGACATGAGTATGATAGTGTTACGTGCCGACCTTGGTATAGCGCTTCACGCACCTTACGATACAGGCCAACGAGGCTATTTCAACATTCCCAGGTTTAAAGACAGCCTTGCTTTCCACATAGCCATTGGCTATCCCTTCTAGTTGGCGTCAATTGAATAAAAATTTTGACGACTGGAACTGCGCTTTTTGCGTCGTTTTGAGCGATGCTTGTGTGTTCTACGAAAAGCATACTTGCGAAGCAGGTGACCGCCTTTCCATCGCATAAAGGCAAAAGCCGCCAGAGCGCCAATCATGTCGAAAATGATGTCGGCAACCTCAAAACTTCTTCCCAATCCCATGACGAGCTGCGCTGACTCAGTCAACAATCCCACCATTGCTGCAACAGCTGTGAATGCCAGCTCTTTGTTAAGTTTTGTATGTCTCGGGCTTTTATACTTAGTGTAATCAAACAGATAGGCAAAGCCCAAGAAAAAGAACATGAGAAAATGGACTACCTTATCAGAATTCTTGAAATGCAAGAATGAGAGCCATCCCGATGAGAATTGAGATGGTGGAGACAGCAACATGTATACTACTAAAACTGTTGCTATAGCCGAAAACATTCCTGTTGGTAAATATTTAAAGAATTTACGCATAAAAATTTACATCAATGGTAATAGTCGCGCAAAGTTAAGTATTTTTTCATAAATAACTCATAAAAATATCTCTAATTTTTGATTAAACCATTAAATTATAATAGAATAAACCTTATTATGGCAAAATAAGGGATTGAAATCTTTAATAAGTGAGAGATAATTTATATTTTTGCATCATTATTCCTCACACAACAAAAACTACAAGCTATGGGCAAATTAGGAGAACTTTTCAAGATGTCGAAACAGGAACGGGCGGGAGCCTGGGCTATAGCAATAATTATAGTGCTGCTTCTTGCCGCAGTGTTCATTGAGCGCCGATGCTCAAGCGATGTAAAGATGTCGCCAGGCAACGATAAAGAGCTTAATGAGTATATAGACGGGGCCGAAAAGAGCGCTCCCAAGAAAAGCGACAAGAAAAAGACTAAAAAGAGTAATACTAGCAAAAACGCCAACAGCAACACAAAGTCTAAAGGCAAATCACAGTCAACAAAGAGCACCAAAAAGAAGAGCACCAAGAAACAATCTTCTAAAACGAGCAAATCCACTTCTACCCGCAAGATGGATCCTGTTCCTCAGTTCTGAGCTGCCTATATACAGCATACAAAAAAGAGTCACCCCTTGATTATTTCCATCAGGGGGTGACTTCAATTTATATATTCACATACTTCTTAGTTGTCCTATTTATTCTTAGGCCTTGCCACATTCTGTTGTGCTTGTGGCCTTGCATTGGCATCGCGATATCCATGCTTGTGACGCTTGAAGAATTTCATCATCTCAAATCCCTTGTCATAGAGAACAATTGACTCGCCAGTGCGTTCACGTGCAGGTTCACATTTCATTATCACCAGATAAATCCTTGTTCCATCTCTCTCAACAGCCGATGCGAGGCATCCGCCAGCGGCACGAGTAGTTCCAGTCTTGCCACCGAGGCAACCATCATATCGTCCATACAGACCAATAGTGCTCTTGAGGTTTATTTGCTTGCCAGTGGTAGTGTAGATAGTTTTAGATGAATTTGAAACTATCTCAGCAAAATCCTTGTTTTTCATACAATACTTGAGAAGCTTCATCATGTCACGAGCAGTGGTGTAATGATTATCATCGGGCAATCCATGAGGATTAACAAAGTTAGTGCTGTTCATACCTAACGCCTTAGCCTTCTTGTTCATCATCACAGCAAATGATGGGATATCTTCACCCAAGAATTCGGCAACAGCAGCAGCAGCCCCATTGTCGCTTGGGAGCATAACTCTATAGAGCAAGTCACGGAGAACATATTGCTCACCAGTCTTCACTCCGCCATAAGGAACCGCAGCCGATTTTGCGCTGATAGTCACGATGTCACTGAGTCTTCCACTCTCGCATGCAAGAATGCAAGTCATCATCTTGGTCATACTGGCAGGATACATCTTCTTGTCTGGATTTTTCCAACTGAGTGGTCTACCCTTTTCGGCATCTACCATAAACCATGCCTGAGCACTGAGTTTTTTGAGCTGTGCATCAATGGAATCGGCCGAGAGCTCGTCAAGAACAGCATTATATATAGTAGGAGTGCTGCTTGGAGTTCCTTTAGGACTACCTTTGGCCTGTGCTTGGAATGGAATAAATGCGAATAATGAGCACAATAACAGTGCCCAGCTTATCATGGTAAATGTAGTTATTTTTTTAAACTTCATTACTCGTGTGTCTTAATTAATAATCGATTGGGGTTGCAAAGATACATATTTACAACGGCATAAAACGAAAAAAATTACATTTTTTTAGATATTTTACAAGTTGATATGCTCTTTTTTAGACCCAAAAAGGCATTATAACCTAAATAAAAAAGGCGCCTCCACATAATTGTGGAAGCGTCTTTTAGCTGGTGTTATATTGTTGATTTCCTATAATTTACATATAAAACCTCTAGAGTTCATCAATATAAACTGGACCTTCTTGCTTAGCTCTCTCCAGTCCATTCCAAAGTTTTTCCTTATTAAGTCCAAGTTCGGTGAAAACTGTCTCGGCCTTGAAGTTGCTAATTGTGAGGTTTGAAGGAATGTAAACAGTTAAATCGATAGTATAGGCTTTCACTCCTAATACATTGATTTTAGTAAGATTGTGACTAACATTTCCAAGAACCAATTTCCCATCAGCCACAGTCCATGTGTTATAGAGTTCGGTGCATTTCAGTACTGGACGATTTCCTGCCAGAGCAAAAGTGCCATAAGCGGCTTTCTCATTGGTGAAAGTCCAGAACGAAAAACCATTGACGATGCTTGACACCGCCCCGTTGGGTTGCTCAAAGAGGAACATGGGAGTGGTAAGTTCACTCGTTTGAATATCATTTGAGATAATAGGTTCATCGTCTCCGCATGACGAGAGCGACATTCCCATAAAAACACAGCATATCAGAGCTAATGATAATTTTAAGAACTTTTCCATATCGAAATTAATTATTGAGTTAATAATCGGCAAAGTTACACTATTTTTGGTAACAGAGACCATGAAAACAATATTTTTTATTACTTTTGTAACAAAAATTGGCATACACCATGGCACCATTACTCATATCAAGCCCTCAGAACCCCAGAATAAAACGATTAGTGTTACTGCAGCAACGCTCTCAGCAGAGACGCAGCGAGCAGCGCATAGTGGTTGAAGGTGCACGCGAACTTCAACACTGCATCAATGCCGGGTTCAAAGTAGAATCTGTGTTCTACTGCCCCACCCTCTTTGACATCGAAAAGTTGCAAGTTGCTGATTTTGAACCTGTAGAGGTAACACCACAAGTTTATGAGAAGATTGCCTATCGTGGTTCGACCGAGGGAGTTATAGCCATTGTAGAGCCCCGATTCTTGTCGCTTAGCGATATTGATCTGGGCGATGCCCCATTAATTGTTGTGCTTGAAGGGGTTGAGAAGCCAGGAAACATAGGCGCGGTGCTGCGCAGTGCCGATGCTGCCCAAGCAACAGCGGTTGTGGTGTGTGACCCGCTTACAGACCTATATAATCCAAACCTCATCCGCAGTTCGCTGGGATCAATTTTCACTGTGCCATGCGTGGCATGCAGCAGTTTGGAATGTATTAAGTTCTTGAAAGAGAACAATATCAAGATTCTCACCGCCCAGCTTCAAGACAGCGAGCTCTATTACCACACTCCCATGCGTGGCGCTACAGCCATCGTGATGGGCACCGAGTCTACAGGTCTCACCCAAGCGTGGCGCAAAGCTGCCACCGCCCATATCCGCATCCCCATGCGCGGCATGCTCGACTCATTAAACGTGTCGGTGAGTGCAGCGATTCTACTGTTTGAAGCCGTGCGACAGCGGGAGTTATAACATCATTCTCTTTCGGTCAGGGCATGCCCCGACCCTACAGAATTGACTTCATCATCTATAGTCATGTACTATTGCGAAGAAAAAAGGTCAAGTTCCAGTAAGAACTCGACCTTTCATTATTAATGAGTGTTTTCTACATCATTCCTCCCATGCCGCCCATTCCGGGATTGGCGGCGGGCATTGGGGCTTCTTCTTTCTTCTCGGCGATGACGCACTCGGTAGTGAGGAACATGCCGGCGATAGAAGCAGCGTTCTGAAGTGCTATACGAGCCACCTTGGCTGGATCGATAACGCCAGTCTCGAAGAGGTTCTCATACTGGTCGGTGTAAGCATTGTAACCGAAGTCGGCCTTACCCTCGCGTACCTTTTGAACCACTACGGCACCTTCGAGTCCTGCGTTGTCAACGATTTGACGCAGAGGCTCCTCGATAGCGCGGCGAACGATATGAATACCAGTTGTCTCATCGGCGTTAGCGCCTTCCATCTTGTCGAGCACGTCGAGACAGCGGATGTAAGCCACACCACCACCAGGAACGATACCCTCAGCAACGGCTGCGCGAGTAGCGCTCAAAGCGTCGTCGACACGGTCTTTCTTCTCTTTCATCTCAACCTCGCTTGGAGCACCAATGTAGAGCACTGCCACACCGCCTGCCAACTTGGCAAGACGCTCCTGAAGTTTCTCCTTGTCGTAGGTAGACTTGGTGGTCTCGATTTGAGCCTTGATTTGGGCCACGCGGTCGGCAATAGCCTGCTTGTCGCCAGCACCGTTAACGATTACTGTGTTCTCCTTGTTAACAGTAACCTTTTCGGCAGTGCCGAGCATATCAACAGTAGTGCCTTCGAGCTTCAAGCCCTTCTCCTCGCTGATGACAATGCCACCGGTAAGAGTAGCAATATCCTCGAGCATTTCCTTGCGGCGGTCACCAAAGCCAGGTGCCTTAACGGCACACACCTTGAGAGAGCCACGCAGACGGTTAACTACCAATGCTGCGAGAGCCTCGCTGTCAACGTCCTCGCTGATGATGAGCAATGGACGTCCACTCTGTGCAGTAGCCTCGAGCACGGGGAGCATATCTTTAAGAACCGAGATTTTCTTGTCAAAAATCAAGATGTAAGGACGTTCCATCTCACATTCCATCTTCTCGGTGTTGGTAACGAAATAAGGTGAGATGTAGCCACGGTCGAACTGCATACCTTCAACTACGTCGACGCGGGTATCGGTACCCTTGGCTTCCTCAACGGTGATTACACCGTCCTTGTTCACCTTCTTCATAGCCTCGGCTATTAGCTCGCCAATCTCCTGGTCGTTGTTAGCCGAAACACGAGCCACGTTCTCAATCTTGCCGAAGTCGTCACCAACTTCCTGAGATTGAGCTTTGATTTGCTCAACCACAGCAGCAACAGCCTTGTCGATACCGCGTTTCACTGCCATGGGGTTGGCACCTGCAGCCACGTTCTTGAGACCCTCGTTGATAATTGACTGAGCAAGTACGGTAGCGGTTGTAGTTCCGTCGCCAGCGTCATCGCCAGTCTTTTGAGCCACCTCTTTCACGAGCTGTGCTCCAATGTTCTGGAACTCGTCCTCAAGTTCCACCTCACGAGCCACGCTCACACCGTCCTTAGTGATGTGGGGTGCACCAAACTTCTTGTCAAGAATAACGTTGCGACCCTTGGGGCCAAGAGTCACCTTTACAGCGTCGCTCAACTGGTCAACGCCCTTCTTAAGCTCTTCGCGAGCCTTGATGTCAAATTTTATAATCTTTGCCATGATTTATTCTCCTTATTCTTTAATCTTCTACAATTGCCAAAATGTCACTCTGACGCATCATCAACAATTTTGCGCCATCCACTTCAATCTCGGTACCGGCATACTTGCCATACAGCACAGTGTCACCAGCTTTTACTACCATTTCTTCATCCTTGGTGCCATGGCCAACAGCCTTTACAACACCCTTCAATGGTTTTTCCTTAGCGCTGTCGGGGATGATGATGCCGCCAGCGGTAACCTCTTCGGCTTTTGCAGGTTCGATAAGAACTCTGTCACTTAATGGTTTAATTGTCATTGTATTATGTTTTTAAATTAAAAATATATTTGCAATTCTTATTTTTCCGTAGTGAAATTATGCATTTTCTGTGCCAAAAGAGCTGTCTGATAGGTATAAGGACATTTTGTCATAAAAAATAATGAGATTTCTCTACCTACTTTTAAATAAATAATGTATCTTTGCAGTCATATTACAATACTGAAACAAAAAACATAAACAAATAAAACTAATAACAATCAGTATGACACAAACTATTCAAAAAACTTTGCGTGATTCAGCCGCTATGCGTTGGACCGCGCTGTTGCTGCTTGCATTAGCAATGTTCTGCAGCTACATCTTCATGGACATCCTGTCTCCAATCAAAGACTTGATGCAAGAGACACGCGGATGGGATTCTACAGCCTTTGGCACGATGCAGGGAGCCGAGACATTCCTTAATGTATTCATCTTCTTCCTTATCTTTGCGGGTATTATCCTTGACAAGATGGGAGTTCGCTTCACAGCAATTCTCTCGGGAGCAGTGATGCTTATTGGTGCTGTGATCAAGTGGTATGCCGTTGCCGACGCATTCAAAGGCAGCGGTCTCGAGACTTGGTTCACCAACAACCTTAATTACATACCTGGATTTGACGAGCTTGGAGTATCGCCATTCTACAAAGGAATGCCAGCTAGCGCAAAAGTAGCTGCTGTGGGTTTCATGATCTTTGGTTGTGGTGTTGAGATGGCAGGAATTACCGTTAGCCGCGGTATCGTTAAGTGGTTCAAAGGCCGTGAGATGGCTCTTGCCATGGGTTCGGAGATGGCTCTTGCCCGCTTGGGTGTAGCCACCTGTATGATTTTCTCGCCCATGTTTGCAAAGCTTGGCGGCAGCATCGATGTCTCTCGCTCGGTAGCCTTTGGTGTTGTTCTCTTGATGATTGCTCTCATCATGTTTATCGTTTACTTCTTTATGGACAAGAAGCTTGATTCACAAACTGGCGAGGCCGAGGAGAAAGATGATCCATTCAAGGTAAGCGATATTGGCAAGATTCTCTCGAGTGGTGGTTTCTGGCTGGTAGCACTGCTGTGCGTGCTCTACTATTCGGCAATCTTCCCATTCCAGAAATATGCCGTTAACATGCTGCAGTGTAACCTCACACTTACTGAGCCCGCAGCCGACTCTTTCTGGGCAAGCCCAACAGTGACAATAGTACAATATATTATCATGCTTATTGTTGCCGCTGCAGGCTTTGCAAGCAACTTCATGAAGAAGAATAGTGCAAAATATGGCTTGCTGGCAATTTCTATCTTAGCATTGATTGTTTACTGCTACATGGGTTACATGCGCCAGAGTGCCGAGGCAATTTTCGCAGTATTCCCACTACTTGCAGTGCTCATCACTCCAATTCTTGGCAACTATGTTGACCACAAGGGAAAAGCTGCATCGATGCTCGTTCTTGGCTCGCTATTGCTCATTGCATGCCACCTCACATTCGCATTTGTTCTTCCTATGTTCAAGGGCAACGACTTAGGCGGCATTATCATTGCTTATCTCACTATTCTCGTACTTGGATCTTCATTCTCACTGGTACCTGCCTCGTTGTGGCCCAGCGTTCCCAAGTTGGTAGACCAAAAGATTATTGGTTCGGCTTACGCACTGATTTTCTGGATTCAGAACATTGGTCTGTGGCTGTTCCCATTGCTCATTGGCAAAGTTCTTGACAACACCAACCCTGGTGTCACCGACCCAACCAAGCTCGATTACACCTGGCCACTCATCATGCTTGCATGCCTGGGCATAGCAGCACTTCTGCTTGGCTTGCTTCTCAAGGTTGTTGACAAGAAGAACGGACTCGGCCTTGAAGAACCCAATATCAAGCCCGATGAAAAACCTGCCGAGGCATAACAAATGATATTAATTAAAAATCAGGGCGTGTGTTGCTCACTGTGGCTTGCACGCCCTGTTTTTATGATATGACAAACGTTTCACAAAAAATCAACAACTCCCCTGCACTTCGTTGGGCTGTCCTAGGTCTTGTGTCGGTGACCATGATGATGGGATATATTGTTGCGAAGCAAATGTCTCCGTTGCAGTATTTCCTTGAGTTGCCAACTGGAGAAGGTGGCCTTGGTTGGACCAGCGGTGAGTTTGGTATTCTTGCAGGCTCACGCGGCTTTTTCAACGTGTTCCTGCTCATGCTCTTTGTGGGCGGCATCATTCTCGACAAGACCGGAGTGCGCTTTGCCGGCATTCTGTCCTGCGTTCTAATGCTTGGCGGCACTGCCATCGACTATTATGCCATCGCCTTTATGGACCCATCCCACATAGTTAATATCAACCTGCAATGGCTTGGATATGGTGCCCCCACTATCAAGCTCCAGGTACTTGTTGCTGCCCTTGGATTTGCAACATTTGGCATTGGATATGAGCTGTGTGGTATCACAGTGTCAAAAGTCGTTGTCAAGTGGTTTACAGGAAAGGAAATGGCGTTAGCTATGGGCATCCAAGTTGCATTAGCACGCTTGGGAACTGGTTTAGCCCTCTCGGGAGCACCAAAACTTGCTACCGACTTCACATTGAGCACTCCTATTCTCGTGGGGCTTTTTGCAGTGGGCGTAGGACTTATAATCTACCTGATTTACTGTTCTATGGACCGCAAAGCCGACACAAACGAGAGTGCAAGCGATGAGGATGAGAAATTCCATTTCAGAGACATGGGAGCTACAATGAAGAATCCGGGGTTCTGGCTCATCACCATGCTGTGCCTGCTCTATTATTCGGCACTTTACCCTTTCCTGGATTTTGCGACAAAAATGATGATTGCAAAATATGGTGTCGAGCCATCAATTGCCGGCAACATTCCTGCTATCCTGCCCTATACATCAATTGTGCTTACTCCCCTCTTTGGTGGCATGTATGACAAAATAGGCAAAGGTGCTACAATCATGATTATAGGCACTGTGATGCTGACGCTTGTGCTGATGGTATTTGCTCTTCCTCTAAACTCTAGCGTTCTTGCAATTTGCCTAATGCTGATACTGGGAATCGCATTCTCGCTTTTGCCCAGTGTGCTTTGGCCGGCAGTTCCCAAGATTGTGCCTATGAAGCAGCTTGGTACTGCCTACTCTATAATCTATTATATCCAGAATATTGGACTGATGCTGATACCTATCATTATTGGAGGTGTGCTGCAGCGCAACACCGTGGGTGACAAAGTAGACTACACCGAGGCAATGTGGATATTCACTGGAATTGGTATTGCAGCAATCATAGTATCAATCATGTTGCTTGCAATAGACAAGCGTCGCAACTACGGATTGCAGAAAGCCAATATTACTAAAGAATAGTATTAGGTAACAATATAATATAATTAAAGGTGTTCGACTATTGAAGTTGAACACCTTAATTTATGCTGAAAGACGATTAAAACATTTTTGCCACTTGTTCAAGCGAAAGTACATTGACGATGAGCTTTCCATTGGGCGTGTACTTGTTGTTATTCAAAGACTGCCAATCGGCGACGAGTGATTTCATTTCCTCGCTGTTGAGTTGGCGCCCATATGGTATCGCCGCTCTTGTCGCAATTGTCAATGCAATATTCTCAAATACCTTATCCTTTAAGTTTCCACCTCCAGAGCTTACAGAGCTAATGACTTCGTTGAGCAAGTCTTTCACATCAACGTTGTCAAGTCCTGGTGGAACCGAATTGATAGACCAGTCGCCGCCACTGAGTTTAGAAACTCCAAATCCAGCTTTTTCAAGTTCAGTTTCTATTTCTTCAAACACAACATTTTGAGCAGCATCAAAATGTACTATCTCGGGGAACAAGACACGCTGCGAGACGATATTCATGCCATCTATTTGCTGAATGAGCCTATTGAAAAGCACCGCCAGATGAGCTCGATGCTGGTCGATTACAATCACACCTTTTTTAGAAATAAAGAGCAGGTACCGGTTGTCAAGTTGCAAAATGCTTTGCGGTCCTTCATCAACAGCAAGAATGGGAGTTTCTCCTGTTCCTTCTGTGTCAACAAGGTTGTCGGCCATCTCGTCGAAACCTTCTTGTTTAGTCTTTTCAAAGTTCTTGTATAGTTCTTCCCAATTGGGCAATGAGTTAGAGCCATAGTCATGCGAGCGGGTAGCTCCGTAGGCTTTGTTAAGTGAACTTTTATCATTGAAAGGGTTATATCCCTTATCAACGCTAATTGCAGGAGGAGTGGTTGTGTGAGGCAAAGTGAGAGCTGGTATTTCAGGTGCATCCTCCTTATCGAAGTCGATGGAAGGCACCACGCTGAATCGCCCTAGAGTTTCCTTGACCGCTGCTGAGACAATCTGCCAAATTGGCATCTCATTTTCAAACTTTATCTCGGTCTTTGTGGGATGAATGTTTACATCTATGGTCTCAGGATCCACATCAAAAATGAGGAAATAATTGGGCTGCGCATCATCGGGAATGAGCTCGTTGTAGCACGAGTTCACAGCTTTGTGGAAATAGGGGTGCCTCATGTATCGCCCATTAACAAAGAAGAATTGCAGTGCGTTTCGCTTGCGAGCATTCTCGGGCTTACCGATAAAACCACTTATTTTCACCAACGAAGTCTCCACGTTGAGTGGCATAAGCTGCTGATCAAGACTGTGCCCGAAGATAGAAACAATGCGCTGTTTGAACGAACCCCTGTTGAGCTTGTAAAGCACATTACCATTGTGAGTCAAAGTAAACTCCACATTGTAATTGACCAAAGCAAGTTTTTCAAATTCCTTGATTATATTGCTCAACTCCACTTGATTGCTTTTCAAGAACTTGCGTCGTGCGGGGACATTAAAGAAGATGTCTTTAACCATAAAATTGCATCCCACCGGGCACACATCGGGTTCTTGAGACTCGCAATGTGATGCATTGATTATCAGTTTAGTTCCCAATTGGTTGCCACGCGCACAAGTTCGCAGCTCGATGTGAGATATCGCAGCGATCGATGCCAGGGCTTCACCACGGAAACCCATTGTGTTAAGAGCAAAGAGATCGTCGGCCTGACGTATCTTTGAGGTGCTGTGTCGCTCAAACGCCAGTCGAGCATCAGTATCGCTCATCCCCACTCCATTGTCAATCACCTGAATCAAAGTGCGTCCAGCATCTTTGAGCACAATGTGGATATCGGTAGCTTGAGCATCAATAGCATTCTCCACCAACTCCTTTATAACTGAAGCCGGCCGTTGAATCACCTCGCCTGCCGCTATTTGGTTGGCAACCGAGTCGGGCAAAAGTTTTATTACATCACTCATGGTGGAAACTTACGCTATTTAATTATAGTTCGACGCATTGAACCTGCTTCGCCGAAAATTCTCTTCATTTCATCGCTCACGTTGAGCACATCCATTGGCTCTTTGGGCCTAATTGAATCATACCACTGGAACCTTGTAAGCCTCAAATCGCTGTTTTTTGCCAAGAAAAGCGGAATCACTTTGCCCGACACGTCGGGCCACATTTTAATTCTCTCCACCTCCTGCTTGGCTTTTAAGTCGATGGTTAGATAGGCACTGCTGGCATTGACTAGCTTGTTGTAGGTGGAGTCATTTTCCATGGGATAGAAAAGCGCCTCCACGTCGCCCGAGACATCGAGTCGTCTCAATTCCTTGTTTTCGAAAGTGGCATGCATTTTCCTGCCGCTCAACTGGTTATAATACTTCTCACCAACATGTTCAACAACCAATCCCCATTGTGGCAAAGTAGCCCAATCAACAACAGAGTCTTTTACATGAACGTTAATCTCCTCACCGCTGATCTGCCTGTTCTCGCTCCAAAGGACAGCGTGACGATATAGGTTGAGAATAGAATCCTGCTCGTTGATAGCCGCCGAGTCGCACACACCTTGAATGTCTTTGCGATAGAACCTGACGAACTTGCTTGCAGTCAGGATTCTCACATTATCATTTGTTGTGATAGTTCGTAATGTATCGGCATGGATATAAACGGTGTCCTTCTGTGAGAACTCCTTGGCCAGAGCATTCTCGGTGACGTAAGACTCCTTGGTTTTCTCGTTGTGATATCCAACTTCACCTTCAAGAATCACTTTGCTCTTCAAGTCAATGAGCACCACATGACCTCTTGCCTTGCCAACTCCCGTTCTCCTGTCGTAGTCAACGACATCTCCCTTTAGAGTGCGCTGGTTTTTCTCATCGGTCATCACCACATTGCCCTGCGCTTGTCCTTTCTCGTTCTTGCGGTCGTAATAAACAACGTCTCCAACAAGGGTTTCTCCTTTCTTGGTTTGAACCGAAGAGCGGTTGTACATAGTGCCCTCCTCACTTGAAAGGTTATACCATCCACTAGTCGTGTGAATAATGTTTCCATCGGCAAGAGAGATAATCTCGGTATCATCCTCGATTGTTGCGATGTGAGTGCGCATATTGTAATCGAGTACATCGGTGCTCATCTTCATCTTGCTGTTGACAAGCTTCACATTGGATGTAAACTGAACCTTCTTAGTATCATGCTCATACCTTGCGACACTAGAAGTTATCTTTGTTCCCGACTTATCGACTACAGTACCGCCATTGAAATAACGCGCCACATTATTCATCAGGTCATAATCAAGGTTCTCGGTTGTAACAGTCATAGACCTGTTTACTACTTTAACACTGCCTCGTAGTTTTGCCACTTCGACATCGCCAAAGTAGTTCATCTTGTTGCAATAGGCAATGAGAGTATCGGCTTGATTCATCACGACATGTCCAAAAGCGTCAAGAGAACCTGAAGCCTCATAAAAATAGGCACTGTCGCAAACGAGAGTCATATTGCCTTTACGAAACTTGACATGGCCCTTCAGCACTCTGTACTCGGTGCTTCGTTGATCATTGGCAATGAGCACATCGGCATTCTCAAGAAACACCTTTCCCGGGTCAAATCTATTTGCATCGGGAATCATGGGCGTGATGCGCCTTATGTGCTGTGTCGTTGCACCTGGCTTGGCGGCAACAGCTTGATTGTTTTGCTGTGCAACAGCATTTAACGGCACAGCCACAGCTAATACTATCATGAGAAAGAGCAAAGACATCCTGAGCAGCTGCCTAGCCTCTGCTCGATGCCTTATAACGCCATTTCTCATAAGTATCATTAAGCCAAGAAAGAATATTACCTGTTATTACCGTAATTGACGTTAAGCCAGTTGTACTGGAAATCACAGTTGCGCCACCCCTCTTCTATATATACGTAGGTAGTCTTCTGTTTCTCTTCAATCCACTTGGTCAAAATCTCTTCTCTCTTCTTGTCCTCATACATTTCTTTGAGCACCTGATAATCCTCGGCAAAATCGGCTCGGTGAGTATCATTCTTCTTTGAGAGCTTAATAATAGCCACTTGTTGTCTGCTGGTTTTAGGATTAATCATGACAAAAGGTTTAGAGATTTCACCTTCCTTCATAGTTGCCACGATTTTGCCAACTTCGGAAGGCAGGTCTGCCATCTCGAAGAAGTTTGAGTGAGTTTTCTCGTTGAGCATCACTCCATTATTGTTTTTTGAATCCTTGTCTTGAGAGATGTAGAGTGCAGCACTCTCAAATGTCAAACCCTTCTTGCCTTCAATAATTTCAGTTCTTAAAGAGTCAAGCTTTAACACTGCATCGTCGAGATCCTTTTGTGAAACCTTGGGACGCAGCAAGATGTGGCGAGTGTTGATTCGGTCACCACGTTTCTCAATGAGCTGAATGATGTGAAAACCAGCCTCGGTTTCAACAATTTTAGACACATGCTTAGTGTCGTTGAGGTTGAATGCCGCATTCGCATATTCGGGTAGGAGCTCGGCTCGTCCTCTAAATCCCACTTCTCCTCCATAGGTTGAAGACCCATCCTCACTATGTATAATAGCAAGAGTAGAGAACTCCTTCTCACCATCGTTCACCTGCTGAGAATATTCTCTGAGTCGAGCTTTGATGTCTTCAATTTCCTGCTGTGGAATTACAGGATTGATAGTGATGATTTGCACCTCAACCTGTTGCGGAATGATTGGAAGCGAGTCTTGTGGCAAAGAGTTGAAATATCTCCTAACATCGGCTGGTGTGGCCTTGATGTTCTTGGTGAGGTTCCTTTGCACTTCTTGAACGGTGTACTGGTCTCTGACGACATCTATGAGATTTTCCCTGAGCTCTGGAATAGACTTCCTGAAATACTCCTCCACTTTTTCTTTAGATCCGAGATTTGCAATAAAATAGTTAATTCTGGCATCTACGTTCTGCATAACTGATGAGTTTGGAATTTCGACAGTGTCGACCTTTGCTTGATGCAGAAACAGTTTTTCAATAGCCATTCTCTCGGGGATGACGCAATAAGGGTTACCGTCGATTGCAATTCGCTCATAAATGGCTTGCTGATATTGTTCCTCAATATCAGATTTAAATATGGGCTCGTCACCCACAACCCAAGCCACCTCTTCGGCCACGTTGTTCTGAGCGCTCATGCTCAGCGAGAGGATAGCCATTAAGCTCAAAATCAAAGTTTTAATCTTCATTTTCTTTATAGTCATTATATCATTAAATCAAGAAAAGATTGGCATTATTGCCTTTGACACCAAATAAAGTGCAAATTTCTTGATTTTTTGTGATTTCTCAAAATCATTTACAATTAATTATCTTTAATTATTATTGTATATTTAGAAAAATATGCCTTGTTGCGACAAAAGTTGCCAGCAACAAGGCATGAAATAAGATAAAGAGAGAGTGAAGAGTAAAAGACTACTTATAAACAGCTTTCAACTGTTTGAGCACTTTTTGGTCTACATTAACTTTATATCTCTTGTGAAGTCCCTCTACCCACTGCTGTTCAAGAGCATCCTGATAATCGGAAGCAACCATACCTTTAACATCGGACATCTCCTCGGGTTGATCAATCACCCTTCCTAGCAGTTTTTCATAGATGGGATATCCCTTGTAAGCAGACTCTACTCTTGGTCCACCAAAAGCAATGTAGTCAACCATTTCGTTCTCACCTTTCTTAGAGATAACACGCACCATCTTGATATTTTGTCCAAACTTCTTGTTAAGTTTAGTAGTGATGGTGTCTTCGGGCATAGAAGCAAGCTGGCTCACTGCTTTCTTCACTTCATTGAGAATTGAGTCGTTCTTGGCACATACCATAATGCCCTTGAAATGTGGAGCATCCCATTTAAACTTGCCAGGATTCTCGTCAAAGCGCTGTCTTAGAGCCTCATCATCGCTTTTTGCTTTTTTCCAGACTTCGTTGTTCATAACCTCAAAGAGCAAAGTGCCATCACGATACTCGTTCATCAAATTACGGTAGTCAGGATTCAAGTCTATGAGGTTATCGGAATAATATTTTAATATTTCTTGACGAGCAATACGGTCAACATTAGCCTCAATCTCGGCTGCAGCTATCTCGTTGCTGGCATATTTAGCCTTAGGATTGAGAAGTTTCCCCATGTTAGAAAGAGGAGATTTCTGATTGTCAGAATAAGTGAACATTGTGAAATTGCTCTTAGCAACAACATCGGTAACGAATGTAGAGTCATATCCTCCATGCTTTTTGAGCTCTTTCATGAGATAGTCGTGAAGCTTGTCGTTCTTCTTGTAATTTTGCTCGACAAGAATTTGATCTGTTTTGCTATTAATTGGCATCATCGAGCGCTCATCGCTCCTAATCTTCTGCTCGATAGCTGGACGGCACTCTTCGAACGTACCCACTGGTTTGCTAGAATGTTTCTTTATGATGTGATAACCAAAAACAGTTTCCACTGGTTCCGAAATCTCACCATCGGCAAGACTAAAGGCTGCATCCTCAAAGGGTTTCACCATATATCCTCGTCCAAATGGCTGCAATTTTCCGCCATTTCTAGCCGAACGAGTATCATCGGAATATTTCTTAGCCAAATCTTCGAAGTTCTCACCTTGTTGAAGGCAGGTGTAAATCGAATCGATTTTTGATTTTGCCACCATCTTCATACTATCGGTAACCTCTACACCACGTTGACGAGTGAAAAGTACCAATATATGACTAACTTCAACTCCACCTTCATTAGGTCTAGTGGCATTTACTCTCACCATGTGCACGCCATAATCAGTAACAAAAGGCTTAGACAGCTCTCCTATAGGAGTGTCATAGACAGTTTTCTCAAATTGATAAGGGAATACACCACTGCAAATAAAGCCATACTCACCTTTGTTATTCACTTTAGATTGATCGATAGAGTACTTCATGACCAAGTCATTAAAGTTCTCACCATTAAGGATGCAAGAGCGAAGGCTGTCCATCTTTGCGATTTGTTGGTCATCTTCGACTTTTGTCTTGCCACGAGCAAGCATTATGTGACTTACATCAACATCTTTCAGCATTCTCTCATAAGCCTCATTAACGAGTTGTTCCTGCAACCCGGTATCAACCAAGAATGGAGTGAGAATATCAGTCTTATAACCATTCAATTCGTTGATAATGCGTGGAAGGGTGTCGTAGCCCAGCCGCTCGGCTTCGGCCACTTTGAGCTTATAGTTGACAAACCTTTCGACATATTCATCCAGGCTTTCTTTAGCAACTTGTTGCTCCAGATTTTTCTTGTAAAGATACTCAAACTCCGAAACTGTCACTTTTTTGTTGTTGATAGTCATCAACACTGGATCCTTGGCTGCCCAAGCGCCAACTACAAAACCTGCAACGATTAATGCAGATACAAAATATTTAAGCTTCATAATTATTATTAATGATAATCGTCTATTTCCAAAGTAATAATTGTGAGAGAGAAATAAAACAAATATAATAACGTGAAAGCGACGCCAAAATTATATTTTATCAATTAAATTTAGTTAATAACTAACAAAGAGGAAGAGGTTAATTGCCCATTTCGCTCAAGAACTTGATGCGCACAAGCCTGATTTCCTCCTCGGTGTATTCATCGCCAAGTTCCTCCATTGCAACAGAAATGCGGTCGGTATCACTTTCCTTGAAGTATTCAAAAATGTCCTCCATGTGCTCATCGTCCATTATATCCCTGATGTAATAGTCGATGTTGATGCGTGTGCCAGAGTACACAATCGCTTCTATCTCATCAAGCATCTTGTCAAATTCCAATCCTCTGGAAATTGCCAAGTCATCAAGAGGCACCTTGCGGTCGATGCTCTGAATCAATGAAATTTTGAGCTTGCTCTTGTTTGCCACAGTTCTCACCCTCATATCTTCGGGCCGGATGATCTCATTGTCCTCGACATGCCTACGTATAACTTCAAGGAACTCAGCGCCATATCTCTTAGCCTTACCCGCACCCACTCCAGGAATGTTTTGTAACTCTTCCATAGTGATAGGATAGGTTGTAGCCATGGCTTCAAGTGAAGGATCCTGGAAGATGACATAAGGTGGCAGCTGAAGTTTTGAGGCGGTGTTCTTGCGCATGCTCTTAAGTATGCTGAACAATTCTCCATCGAGAGCACCTGTCCCACCTCTCAACTCATTTTCCTCGACAGTAGTGAAATCACGATCTTCAACAACCAGGAACGAAGTGGGATTCTCAAGGAATTTCCTACCTCGCTTTGTAACCTTCAATAGACCATAATTTTCGATATCACGATCAATGTATCCAGCAATAATACCCTGTGATATTACGGCATTCAAGAACTTATAGGACTTGTCTTTGTGGCATCCAAACATGTCAAGTTTGTCGTGCAGATAGGATTTCACCTCGTTATTAGCGTCACCAATCATCACATTCACGATGTGGTCGGCCTTGAATTTCTCTTTGAGAGTGATAATTATCTCTATTGCATCACAAAGCTCGACACTAGCTTCGATGCGCTTGCGTGGGTGCAAGCAGTTGTCGCAGTTGTGACAATTATCTTGAGTATATTCCTCACCAAAGTAGTGCAGTAAAGTTTTGCGACGGCACACCGATGTCTCAGCATAAGAAGCCGTCTCTGACAGCAGCTGTTTTCCGATTTCTTGCTCGGCGACCGGTTTGCCCTGCATAAACTTCTTAAGTTTCTCAAGGTCTTTCTGTGCATAGAAAGTGATGCATTGCCCCTCGCCGCCATCACGACCGGCACGTCCCGTCTCTTGGTAATAACCTTCCAGACTCTTGGGTATGTCGTAATGAATCACAAATCTCACATCGGGCTTGTCGATTCCCATACCGAAGGCGATGGTGGCTACAATCACATCGACATCCTCAAGCAGGAAGGCATCTTGGTTGGCTGAACGTGTCGCACTGTCCATTCCAGCATGATAGGCAAGCGCCTTGATATCATTAACTCTCAATGTAGTAGCAAGTTCTTCCACCTTCTTGCGGCTCAAGCAATAAATGATACCCGATTTTCCAGGCATCGTCTTTATATACTTGATAATGTCTTTATCAACATCTTTAGTCTTTGGGCGCACCTCATAATACAGGTTAGTGCGGTTGAACGATGATTTGAAGACATTAGCATCCATGATGCCCAAGTTCTTCTGAATATCGTGCTGCACCTTAGACGTTGCCGTTGCTGTCAGCGCAATAATGGGCCTTACACCTATCTCATTGATGAAATGACGGATGCGACGGTATTCAGGGCGGAAATCATGTCCCCACTCCGAGATACAGTGAGCCTCGTCGATAGCGTAGAATGATATCTTAACACTCTTGAAAAACTCCAAGTTGTCCTCTTTGGTAAGCGATTCGGGAGCTACATAGAGGAGTTTGGTCTTTCCTGCCAGAATGTCTTCCTTAACTTGATCAATCGCCTGCTTGTTGAGTGAAGAATTCAAGAAATGTGCAATGCCATCTTCATCGCTGAAGTTTCGCATGGCATCCACTTGGTTCTTCATGAGCGAGATAAGAGGAGAAATGACTATAGCAGTACCATCCATCAACAACGAAGGAAGCTGATAGCATAAGGATTTGCCGCCTCCTGTAGGCATCAAGACAAATGTGTCGTGCTCGTCAATCAAGCTCGTCATGATTTGCTCTTGTTGCCCCTTAAAGGTGTCAAAGCCAAAGTATTTCTTCAATGTTGCGACCAGTTGATTCTTGTCTGCCATAGTCTTAAGGTTTTTCTTGTTTTTAGTTTTCGTTTACAAATATAATGAAAATATTCTAAAGTAAGAAAAATAATAGTTTTTTTTTACATTGTAGATGCAATAATTGCAAAATTCGACTTTTCAAGCTGTTCTTTGGCAAAGTCGCCTGTGAGTTCAAACTTTTTCTTCTTCATCGATGGATAGGTATACATTACATCCATCATGATCGCCTCAAAGATGGAGCGAAGTCCTCGAGCGCCCAACTTATATTCAATAGCCTTGTCAACTATAAAATCTAGAGCGTCGTCGGTGACAGTGAATTTAATGTCATCCATCTGCATCAGCTTCTCATATTGCTTGACAATTGCATTCTTGGGCTCAACTAGAATGCGCCGCAATGCGTCCCGCTCAAGAGGCTCGAGATTGGTAACCACAGGCAAGCGACCAATAATCTCGGGGATGAGACCATAGGCCCTGAGGTCTTGCGGTGCCACATAGTGCAGCAACTTCTCTTGATCGGCTTTACTCACGTGATTTCCCGCTCCATAGCCCACAACATGAGTATTTAGGCGCAAAGCGATTTTACGCTCGATACCTTCAAATGCACCACCGCAGATGAAGAGTATATTCTTGGTGTCAACCGGAATCATCTTCTGCTCAGGATGCTTACGTCCACCTTGAGGTGGCACATTGACCACCGAGCCCTCAAGCAACTTGAGAAGTCCCTGCTGCACACCCTCACCGCTCACGTCACGGGTGATAGATGGATTGTCGCTCTTGCGTGCAATTTTATCTATCTCATCTATGAATACGATACCTCGCTCGGCCTCTTTCACATTGTAGTCGCAAGCTTGGAGCAGTCGCACAAGCAAACTCTCGATGTCCTCACCCACATATCCCGCCTCGGTAAGTACAGTAGCGTCGACAATAGCGAATGGCACTTTGAGCAATTTGGCAATCGTCTTGGCTAGCAAAGTTTTGCCAGTACCTGTTGGACCCACAATAATAATATTGGACTTCTCAATGTCAATATCATCCTTGTCCTGCGACAGTCGCTTATAATGGTTGTAGACAGCCACCGAGAGATATTTCTTTGCACTCTCCTGCCCTATCACATACTGGTCAAGATATTGCTTTATCTCAGTAGGTTTAGGAATTTGCTCAAGATTAATGGCTTCGGGCGACGCATTATTGTGCTTTTCGAGTTGCTCTTTAGCGATATTATAAGCCATCTCGGCACAATCGTTGCAAATACAACCATTATACCCAGGCATCATGAGCTTCACCTCATTCTCGGTGCGACCGCAAAAGCTACATCTCATCGATTCTTTCTTAGCCATAAGAAAAACTTATTCTCTGTAAGATTATTATTCTGCTTTCTCCAGCACCTTGTCAATCATGCCATATTCCTGAGCCTCCTTGGATGTCATCCAATAGTCACGGTCACTGTCGGCATATACCTTATCATAAGGCTGACCTGAATGAGTGGAGATGATGTTATAGAGTTCTTCCTTGAGTTTCTGAATCTCGCGCGCTGTAATCTCGATGTCGGAAGCCTGTCCTTGGATTCCTCCCATAGGCTGATGTATCATCACGCGACTGTGTTTCAAAGCATAGCGTTTTCCTTTCTCGCCAGCAACCAGAAGAATTGCAGCCATCGAAGCCGCCATACCAGTGCAGATAGTTGTCACATCACTCTGGATGTACTGCATGGTGTCGTAGATGCCCAGACCAGCATATACCGAGCCACCAGGCGAGTTGATATAGATAGAGACATCTTTGCCTGGGTCAGCGCTATCGAGATATAGCAGCTGAGCTTGAATGACATTGGCAGTATAATCGTCTATTTGAGTACCCAGGAAGATGATACGGTCCATCATCAGACGAGAGAATACATCCATCTGCGCAACATTGAGCTTACGCTCCTCGATAATGGTGGGTGAAATATAATTGCTCTCAATCATTGCCTGAGCAGTTTGGTCAAATGTTAAACCATTCATTCCCAAATGGTTCACAGCGAAATTTCTAAAATCGTTTTTCATTATTCTTTTATATTTTGATGTTTTTATTTTCAAAGATAGTAATTTTTTCTTAGAAAATCTAATTTTCAATGTTTTTTTAAAAGTTTTTTCAACAAAAAAAGAAAAAGCTGAATTCATTGAAAATTCAGCCTTTTCCTATTTTAAAGAGAAGTTCTCTTATTTCTTGTCGAATAGTTTGTTGAACTCGTCAACGCTTACGGTCTTCTCGGTGAGTGACACTTTGTCGCGAATGGTTGAGAATACCTTGTCCTCAAAGGCGCGGCGGTTAATTTCCTTGGCGTAATCTTTATTCTCCATAAGCTCACCGGCATAGCGGTCGAGAGTCTCATCGGGAACATTGCCAATGCCATACTGTGCAAACTGCTGAGCTGCATAGATACGTGCCAGACGCATTTGGTCTTCCTTCTCAATCTTCACATCATATTGCTTAGCAATTTTCTCCTTAACGAGCTGCCATACTATCTCCTCGCGAGTGCGTGGATACTCCTCTTCAATCTTTGTAGGCTCGGTGTCCTTATTGATTGAGACGAGATAACGTTTCAAGAAGTCATCGGGAAGTTCCAGGTCACCAACCTTCTTGAGGAGCACATTCTCGGCATCGATAGTGAAACGATAATTGCTGTCGCTCTTGAGCTGTCCAGCAAGCATCTCCTTGATTTTTGCATAATACTCTTCTTCGGTCTTGGCAATATCTTTACCAAATACCATGTCATAAAGCTCCTGTCCATGCTCAGCATCCTTACTAACGAGGATTTCCTCCACTTTGAGATTGAAATCACTCTTCACGTCGGCCTGATCTTTGTCAACTGCCAGCATGGAAGCCATTTCAGTAAGATTACCACCAGCTCCTTTATATGGATTGATGACTAACTCGTCGTTAACCTTAAGTCCTATGAGTTTCTTCTTCTCGTCTTCATCCTTCTGGTATTTGGGCGAAATGATGGTGCGCTCCACATTGATACCGCCTTCTTTTACCGAGCCATCCTCGTTGAGCTCCACAAGTGCACCACGAATCAGAGCGTCCTCGGTCGATACTTCGCCTGGCACCTGAGTGCCAAAACGCTTCAAGAAAGCACTATCCTGATTGTCGACCATCTCTTGGCTCACCTCAATGTTATAGTAAGGCACTTTCACGCGCTTGTCGAGCTTGATGTCAAACTCAGGAGCAAAACCCAGATCGAACTTAAATGCAAATTCTTTCTCGTTGACCAAGTCCACCTTGGTGTCCTTCGACAGCATGGGCTCACCCAGCAGGTCGATATTGTTCTCGCGAATATAATTGGTGAGCTCGCGGGTGATAATATCGTCAACCACCTCGGCAGTCACTTGACCGCCATAGTGCTTTTTGAGCAACGATGCAGGCACATGTCCTGGGCGGAAACCCTTGATAGGACGGCGACGACCCAAAAGTGATAATTGCTTCTTAACTTCGGCTTGATAATCCTCTTCAACTAACGATATTGTGAGAACTCCGCTCACGTTACCGGTTTTGTCTAATGTTACGTTCATTTCTCTTTCTTAAAAATCTTTTATTGTGATTTTATTGTAGTTTCATGTTTTGAGCGTGCAAAATTACTGCAAATCCGTTGAACTACAAAATGAAAAGCAATATTTTTAAATATTCAGGAGACAAAAGACTCTTTTGTTCGCTTGACTCAGTGGAATCGGTGGAATCTCCTGAATTTCCAAAAGTATGAGCCCCATGGCATTTTGTGTCATGGGACCCATTGTCTATTGAACTTTGGTATTATACTTCCTCGTAAGGAATGTCTTGAGCGCTGTCACCGCCCTGATTGCCACCTTGTGGGCCTGCACCGGGGTTAGCTCCGCCAAATCCTGCAGCTCCTGGGTCGAAGCCTGCGCCTGGCTGAGGTCCGCCCTGTGCACCACCAGCTTGGTTGTACATCTGTTGTGAAGCCTCGTGGAAGATTGCCTCAAGCTCTTTCATGGCGACATCGATAGCGTCGATATCCTGATTCTTGTGAGCTTCCTTGAGTTTGCCAAGTGCGGTCTCAATCTGGCTCTTCTTGTCGGCTGGAAGTTTGTCGCCAAGATCCTTCAAGCTCTTCTCGGTTTGGAAAATCATAGCGTCGGCCTGGTTGATTTTGTCGATGCGCTCTTTCTCCTTGGCATCGGCTGCTGCGTTGGCGCTTGCCTCATCCTTCATTCGCTGGATTTCAGCGTCGCTCAAACCGCTCGAAGCCTCGATGCGGATGCTCTGCTCCTTGCCTGTAGCCTTATCCTTGGCGCTCACGTTCATGATACCGTTGGCATCAACCTCAAAGGTCACCTCAATCTGTGGAATGCCACGAGGTGCTGGAGCAATGCCGTCGAGGTGGAACATACCCAAAGTCTTGCAGTCGCGTGCCATTGGGCGCTCGCCCTGAAGCACGTGGATTTCCACGCTAGGCTGATTGTCGGCAGCTGTCGAGAACACCTGGCTCTTGCGGGTTGGGATTGTGGTGTTGGCATCGATAAGTTTTGTCATCACGCCACCAAGAGTCTCGATACCCACGCTCAGAGGCACTACGTCGAGCAGCAGCACGTCTTTCACGTCGCCGCTTAGCACGCCACCCTGGATTGCAGCACCTACAGCAACTACCTCGTCGGGGTTAACGCCCTTGGAAGGAGCTTTGCCAAAGAAGCGCTCAACAATCTGCTGGATAGCTGGAATACGTGTAGAACCGCCCACGAGAATCACCTCGTTGATGTCGCTTGGAGTGAGGTTTGCGTCACGCAGAGCCTGCTCACAGGGCTTGATGGTGCTCTGGATAAGGTCGTCGCACAATTGCTCAAACTTAGCACGGCTCAAGGTCTTAACCAAGTGCTTGGGAATTCCGTTAACCGGCATGATGTAAGGCAAGTTAATCTCAGTGCTCATCGAGCTAGAGAGCTCTATCTTAGCTTTCTCGGCAGCCTCTTTCAAGCGCTGCAAAGCCATTGGATCCTTGCGAAGGTCAATGCCCTCATCGCTAAGGAACTCCTCGGCAAGCCAGTTGATGATGCGCTGGTCGAAGTCATCGCCACCCAGGTGAGTATCACCATTGGTCGACTTAACCTCAAACACGCCATCGCCAAGTTCCAGGATAGAGATATCAAATGTACCGCCACCCAAGTCAAAGACAGCAATACGCTTGTCGTTCTGGTCTTTGTCAAGACCGTAGGCAAGAGCGGCAGCTGTTGGCTCGTTCACAATACGCTGAACGTTTAATCCGGCGATTTCACCGGCCTCTTTAGTTGCCTTACGCTGCGAGTCGTTGAAGTAAGCAGGAACGGTGATTACCGCATCGGTAACTGTTGTTCCCAGATAGTCCTCAGCGGTCTTCTTCATCTTTTGAAGAATCATTGCCGAGATTTCTTGTGGTGTGTACTGGCGGCCGTCAATCTCAACGCGTGGCTGATTGCTGCCATTGTTCACCACTTTGTAAGGAACTCGCTCAATCTCTTTCTGCGTCTGGTCATAGGTCTCACCCATGAAACGCTTGATAGAATAGACTGTGCGGGTTGGGTTTGTGATAGCCTGGCGCTTAGCCGGGTCACCCACTTTACGTTCACCGCCGTCAACAAAAGCCACCACGCTAGGGGTGGTGTTACGGCCTTCACTGTTAGGAATAACAACAGGGTTCTTGCCTTCAAGAACCGATACACAAGAATTGGTTGTTCCTAAATCAATACCAATAATTTTTCCCATAATTTATATCTGTTTTTTGTTTATAATTCAGTTTTTAAAGCCCTTGGTTGAGGCTATCCACGGCGCAAAATAACAAATTTCGTGCCAAAACAATTACTGACAATAATAATATCGCCCTCCACTAAAAAGTGACAAAAAATCTGCCACCATGTCACATTCTAATCTATTATTAACTCCTAACATCTTTTTCACAAAGATTATAACTTCGATACACATTATTTAAATAAAAATTTGTACCTTTGCACGTCTTTTTTAGATAAATATAATTAACTTAAAATATAAACTTTTTACTAACAATTAATTATGGACATTTCACACATTGAACATGTTGGTATAGCAGTCACAAGCCTTGATGAGGCTATACCTTTCTATGAGAAATTTCTCGGTTTCAAATGCTTCGCTATCGAAGAGGTAGAAGACCAGCACGTACGCACAGCCTTTTTCAAGGTTGGCCAAACCAAGATTGAGCTTCTTGAGGCTACCAGCCCCGACAGCGCAATCGCCAAGTTCATAGAGAAGAACGGTGGCCGCGGCGGCATCCAGCACATCGCATTCTGCGTGCAGGACGGTGTTGCCAACGCTCTCCAGGAGATTCAAGACAAGGAAGGCCGCGTTCTCGACAAGGCTCCACGCAAGGGTGCTGAAGGCCTTAACATCGCCTTTGTTCACCCCAAGACTTCGGCCGGTGCATTGGTTGAACTTTGTGAAGATCCCAACAAATAAGAATCACTCACTACAATTCAAATAAAAATGAGTAAACAACTCGAAAAAATCCAACAACTCATCGACATGCGTGCCAAAGCACGCATTGGTGGTGGCGAGAAAGCTATCGCCAAGCAGCATGAGAAGGGCAAATTCACTGCCCGCGAGAGAATCAATATGCTCCTTGACCCAGGCAGCTTTGAAGAGCTTGACATGTTTGTGCAGCACCGTTGCACCAACTTTGGCCAGGAAAAGAAATCATTCCTTGGCGATGGTGTGGTAACTGGCTACGGAACAGTTGACGGACGCCTCGTCTATGTCTTCGCACAGGATTTCACCGTGATTGGTGGTTCACTTGGCGAAGCCATGGCATGGAAGATGTGCAAGGTTATGGATCTTGCCATGAAGCAGGGTGCTCCCGTCGTAGGTCTCAACGACTCGGGCGGCGCACGCATTCCAGAAGGTATTAATTCGCTGGCTGGCTATGCCGAGATTTTCCAGCGCAATATCGATGCTAGTGGTGTAGTTCCACAGATTTCGGCAATCCTCGGCCCATGTGCCGGTGGTGCAGTATACTCCCCTGCCCTCACCGACTTCACTCTCATGGCCAAGGGCACATCGTTCATGTTCCTCACCGGTCCCGCTGTTGTTAAGACAGTCCTTGGCGAGGACGTGACACAAGAGCAGCTTGGTGGCGCACAGGTACACGCTCAGAAGAGTGGTGTTACCCATTTTGCCTGCGACACCGAGGAAGAGGTTATCGAGACCATCAAGAAGCTCTTGAGCTACATGCCAAGCAACAATATGGAGGAGGCTCCTCGCTACGAGTGCAATGACCCAATTGACCGCGTAGAGGATGCTCTCAACAATATTATCCCCGAAAGCCCCAACGATCCTTACAACATGTATGACGTGATTGGCGCTATCGTTGACAACGGTGAGTTCCTTGAGGTTCACCGCGACTTCGCCAAGAACATCATCGTGGGCTTCGCCCGCTTCAACGGCCAGAGCGTGGGTGTGGTTGCCAACCAGCCACAACACATGGCAGGTGTACTTGATGTTAATGCCTCGAAGAAGGGCGGACGCTTCGTTCGCTTCTGCGACGCGTTCAACATTCCACTGGTAACTCTCGTTGACGTGCCTGGATTCCTTCCCGGTACTGGTCAAGAATACAACGCTGTTATTCTCAACGGTGCCAAACTGCTCTACGCCTACGGAGAAGCTACAGTACCTAAGGTTACCGTTACCCTGCGCAAGAGCTACGGTGGCAGCCACATCGTGATGAGCTGCAAGCAGCTACGCGGTGACATGAACTATGCTTGGCCAAGTGCAGAGATTGCTGTGATGGGTGCCGCTGGTGCCGCCGGTATTCTCTATGCCAAGGACATGAAGGCTGCCAAGACTGCCGCCGCCGAGGCTAAAGAGGCTGGCGACGAGGCTAAGGCAAAAGAAATCATGGAAGAGAACAAGAAGTTCATCGCCGAGAAGGAACAAGAGTACAACGACCTGTTCTGCACTCCATTCAATGCCGCTAAATATGGCTACATCGACGACGTGATTGAGCCTCGCAACACTCGCTTCCGCGTGATTCGTGCTCTTGAGCAACTGCGCACCAAGAAATACAACAATCCCGCCAAAAAGCATGGTAACATTCCTTTGTAATTCCTATTCAACGAGATTTCAAAATGAATAAGAAAATATTATTGACAATGATTGCTGTGGTGACAACCATTACCGTGATGGCGCAAGGTCGCATGGATTTGCGCATCAATGAAATCATGGTACAAAACGACAGCAACTATGTTGACCAGTATGACCATCGTTCTGGGTGGATTGAAATTTTCAATGCATCACACGGAACAAATGGCATTGAGAAGATGTTCATCACCACACTTCCAAAAGATTTCATGGACAAGCAATTGGCAGGAGTATCCAAGAGCAAGACAAATCAAGTGCTTCTTGAGCTCTGCAAATCGAAAAAGAATGAAATCTTTGTGATTCCTCTTGGTGATGTGGCTACTAAGGTCAAACCACGCTCTCATGTAGTATTCTTTGCCGACGGCAACATTGAGGCTGGAACATTCCACCTGCCTTTCACTCTGAAGCCAGGACAAGATAACTACATTGCTCTGTATGACGTGAATGGTGACTTAGTTGACGAAGTGACTGTTCCTGCCAATCTGCCAGCCGACCAGTCGTTTGCTCGCATCAGCGAAGATGAAATTGATCTCCATGGAAGTCATAATTTCGAGGCGAAACTCTGGCAAATGTGCGATGGAAAAACCGATAGCACTACCATCACTCCTGGCAAGTTCAACACACGTCCAATCAACAACAACATCGACATGTTTAAGAAAGAAGACGGAATTGGATGGAAACTTACTATCATGTCGATGGGTGTAGTGTTCAGTGCCCTGTTAATGCTCTACATTTTGTTCAAACTCTTTGGCAAGGCATTCACAGCCAAGGACAAGAAAAAAGAGGACGAAGTTGATGACAAGGCTGTTGAAGAGCCAACTGCTGCTCCAGAAGGCGACGACGATGAGGCTATTGCAGCCATCTGTATGGCACTCTATCAGCACCTCAACGCTCACGACGAGGAAAGCGGCGTCATCACCATCGACCACAGCCACGAGGCCCACAGCGCGTGGGGTTCTAAGGGCAATTTGCTGCTTCGCGTTCCCGAGCATCACGAACATAAATAATCAATTCACTAACATTTTATTTTTGCATCAATGAAAGAATATAAATATAAAATCAATGGTCACGAATACAAAGTAAATGTTGGTGACATTGAGAACAACATTGCAAATATCGAGGTTAACGGTGTGGCTTACACTGTTGAGCTCGAGGAGGAAAAGGTTGCTAAGCCTGTAGTCAAGAGAGTTGCAGCAAGCAACGATGCTCCTGTTGCCGCCAAACCTGCCGCAGCTAAACCCGCTGCCGCAGCTGCAGGTGAGTATGTTATTGCATCGCCACTGCCTGGCGTTATCAAGGAACTCCATGTCAAAGAAGGTCAGCAAGTGAAGGCCAGCGACGTGGTTTGCATCCTCGAAGCCATGAAGATGGGCAACGAGATTCATGCAGGTAAGGATGGCGTTGTTAAATCAATCAACGTATCTCTCGAAGAATCGGTTCAAGAGGGTACCACTATTATGATTATCGCTTAAAACTATGGTACTACTAAATATTGCACAGAACCTGGAGCAATTCTGGCACTTCACCGGCTTCTACAACGTAACGTTGTCGCCCGAGAGCTTGATTATGCTTGGCGTAGGTTTGCTTTTCATCTACCTCGCCATCAAGCATGACTTCGAGCCTATGCTGCTTGTGCCAATTGGCTTCGGTATCCTGATTGGAAACATTCCTTTCCAGCCAGGCAATGAGATTGGTATCTATGAGGAAGGTTCGGTATTGAACATCCTCTATCAAGGTGTTAGGCAGGGTTGGTATCCGCCGCTCATCTTCCTGGGCATTGGTGCGATGACCGACTTCTCGGCACTGCTTGCCAACCCCAAGTTGATGCTTGTGGGCGCTGCAGCGCAGTTCGGTATCTTTGGTGCCTACATGGTAGCCTTGGCAATGGGCTTTATGCCCGACCAAGCAGGTGCTATCGCCATCATTGGTGGTGCCGACGGTCCTACCGCTATCTTCCTGTCGTCGAAACTCGCTCCCAACTTGATGGGTGCCATTGCGGTTTCGGCTTATAGCTATATGGCGCTTGTCCCTGTAATTCAGCCGCCCATCATGCGACTGCTCACCACCAAGAAGGAACGCGTCATCCGCATGAAGCCAGCCCGCAAGGTTTCTCAGACCGAGAAGATCATCTTCCCCATCGTGGGTTTGATTCTCACTTGCTTCTTCGTGCCCAGTGGTTTGCCACTGCTCGGTATGCTGTTCTTCGGCAACTTGCTGCGTGAGAGTGGTGTTACAACCCGTCTCGCCAAGACTGCCAGCAACGCTATGACCGACATGGTGACAATCGTCCTCGGTATGAGTGTGGGTGCTTCTACTCAAGCATCAGAGTTCTTGACCCCCGACACCATCAAGATTTTCTTGCTTGGTTTCATGGCGTTCATCATCGCCACTACCTCGGGTGTACTCTTTGTTAAGATCTTCAACCTCATCCTGCCCAAGCACAAGAAGTTGAATCCATTGATTGGCAATGCAGGTGTTAGCGCAGTGCCTATGGCTGCACGCATCAGCAACGACCAGGGCCTCAAAGCCGACCCAAGCAACTATCTGCTCATGCACGCCATGGGTCCAAACGTTGCAGGCGTAATCGGTTCGGCAGTAGCTGCCGGTGTATTGCTCGGCTTCCTCGGATAATAAACAATCCCTTATATATTTAAATAAGGTGTAGCCACATCGGGTACACCTTATTTTGTTTGGCACATTATTTGTAACAAAGCTATAATTAAAACTATTTAGCAATGAACGCAATACTTGAATACATCTCGGGGCCGGCGCTGGGCGCGGTAATTGGGTATATTACCAACGACATCGCCATTAGGATGCTTTTTAGGCCGAGGACAGCTAAGTATATCTTTGGCATGCATGTGCCGTTCACTCCTGGCATCATCCCCAAGGAGAAGGACCGCATTGCCGGTGCCATAGGCAACTCTATCAGCGAGAACCTCATGAACAAAGAGGTGCTTGAGAAGACGCTGCTCAGCGATGAGATGCTTGAGAAGATAAGAGCCGCCATCGACGAGTTCTTCTATACTCAGCTGCACAACGACGAGACGCTTGAGCAGTTCGCCAGCCATTATCTCACTGAGCAAGAAATCGGCACCATGCGCGAAAGCACCTGCGACGAGATTGCGAAACTCATCTCAGCTAAACTTCGCGACCATGCCATTGGCAAAACTATCGCCCATGCCGCCACCCAGCATGTCATTGACAAGACTCGTAACAGCATGGCAGGGAAAATTCATGCCGAGCGACTTATTGAAGCCGTCTCCTCGCCCATCGAGACAAAACTCGCTCAGCACATCAACGAAGTTCTTCAAGAGCAGGCTCCAAGCATGTCGGCACGGATTGTATATACCGAAGCCGACAAACTCACGTCAATGCCCATGTGTGAACTCTTCAAAGGGCATGAGCAACAGCTCGAGCAGGCTCGCGAAGGCATTATGAGCGTTTACCGCACTCTCATCAGCGATCACCTGCCCCGCATCCTCGAGAGCATCAACATAAGTAAAATAGTTGAATCTCGAATTCAAGAAATGGACATGGAAGAAGCAGAGCAAATCATCATCAGCGTAATGAAAAAGGAACTTCGCGCCATAGTGTGGCTCGGCGCATTTCTTGGCTGCATCATGGGGACAATAATGACAGTAATAAATATATAGCACACCTAGGCTCAACTTGCTCACATAATCAAATAGAACTAAAAAAAAACCTAATTATTGGATTTCTAATAAAAAAAGAATATCTTTGTAGAGAATATAATAACAAAGAATAATGCAATGAAAAGAACAACAATTACACTACTTGTCGCCATTATGGCTCTATCAGTATTGAATGTAGAAGGACGTTCACCAAGGAAATCAAGTGGCAGAGTCATTCATTATCATTTCTCGGGCTATATGACCGACAACAAGGGCGACTACCCAATCGAACTTGACTTTGACGCAAGCAATAAAGGCCTCAGCAACATCGTATACAAAAATGTAACTCATGGAGGAAAAATCCACATGAAGTGTACCAAGTTCAGTGGAATCAAAGGAATGAAAGACGGGTTTGGTGGCTATTCCGACTACCTTGACTATTTCACTATTGTTGGTAAGGATGGTTCAAAGGACTTTGTCATGAGCATGGAGCGCATGGGCAACTGCCCGTATGAAGGCACTGCACGCGTGGGTTCTAAAAAGCTTAAGGTAATGCTATATATAGATATAGCAGATTAAAAAACATTCAACAATGAAAGCCAAAATTATCATACTATCTACATTATTACTTGTAATAAATAGTTGTGACTTTGTTCATGCACAAAACAAGAGAAGGAGAAACCGCCCTCAACAGCAACACAATGCTGTTGAGATAACACCTACAATTGAATACGAAAATATAATAGCTGATAATGAACCGTTGTTACTTCAGGAATATAATTGTAAAGCGAACTTTAAAACAACAAATGAAAATGGGTATTATCCAACATATTGCACAAGAGAAGTAAGCATAGAATGGCCGAGTGACTGGCGGGGACATAATCTTCAGCACCTACAAAAAGCTCTTCTAACTTGGATGGGAAAACTATGGACCGGAAATAATACAAACCCTTTCATCTCGGTGGACGATATTCTCAAAACATATTGCGTTAAAGGCAGCAAATCATTTCCTTATCAAAAAGACCTTTCTAATTGTTTGGTGAGTACAATCAGCAAAGACTACTATCCTCAAATTTACGAACACAGATTTGAATGCAGATATATTTCAGGAGACATTTGCATCTATGAACATGTATACCATTCTGATAGTCATTGTCCTGAAGGTAACGTAAATTATTTTTATTACGACATAAAAAACAGTAAAGCACTAACTGTTAATGACTTGATTGAAAGTAAGAGCGACGCTGTTCAAACAATAGTGAATGAATACATAAAAATCATAAATTATAATGACAACGACAATAATAGCCGTTATGCCAATGTTTATTATAATAAAAAAATAGAATCTTTGAGAAAAAATGGTTTCAAAGACCTTTTTATTAATAAGGACAACATCACATTTGTCTATGACTTCAATGATAATGGTTATATACATGAAGAATATGCAATAGTTAGTACTTCAGACGCGATGCCAGCCTTAACAAGTAGAGCAAGAGAAATAATAGACAACATGCCTGTGAAAGAACACCAACTATTGAATGGAAGAAGTAGTAGAATCATAGCTGGGATTCTCACATTATATAAAGCCAAAGAAAATCTAAACGATTATACAAGAAAAGGTGATTTGATAACTGATTCAAATTATCCAACTGGACGTGTTGTTGACTACAGTCCAATAAGGTATAAATTCGAGGATGACAACTCTGGGGCTTATGAGTGTTACTATCTTCCAAAAACGAAAGTCATAGTAGAGGAATATGGCTATAACGAGTTATTGTTAAGCGACATAGAGGAGAGGATAACGTTTGTCAGCAACAATGGAAAATCAAAAATAACAATACTCAAATACGATTCCAATGTGCATAGTTTTAAAGATATTAAAGACAATAGTCGTAGTCAAAAAATGAAAGTAACAGCAAAACCAAAACGTGTCAATGATGACCGCATATCTCCACCTAAATATGTACTTTGTTATGAATTAAAGGACCAAGGAGTTTATTTTGTGCCTCTCAAGGTTGAAGAGGACCATGTCGTTCTATACACAAATAATGACCGTTACAATGCAGGTGGTGTATTAGACGCTTCCCAAATTCGTTACAAATCACATGCTGGTATTCATTTTTTAGATTATGGTGCCTATGGATTTTACACTATTTCATCTTTCTTTGACAGTACCGGCCGAATGACAAGTGACATCCCACATACAGAAGATATTCCAGAAGAAATCTCAATTGCCTATTTTCATGATTCACAAAAGCTCTATGTCAATGGCGAGTTCTACACTCTTTATGAAAAGATAGAATCACCCAGAGGTGAATAAAGTCACACAAATAGTGATGAAGATTACTCAGACAATGAAGCCATATGAGTCATCATGAGTCTGCCCAAGTTCTTCTAACGGTGACCCTGTTCGTGTATGGTTCACCACAAGAGTAAACTTCAGACTCCAAGGTGCAAATTGATTTTCTCTACTTTGGCTTTCATTGAGAATTGCTGGCAAAATATCTTCAATATTGTCTATATTATTTTTTCTGCATATATTTGTAGCAGAAAACTACATAATTATGAGTACTAAAAAAATATTAGCAGCTATATGCGCCATTATTATGCCGATAACAAGTTATGGCGCAATCGACCTACTCTCACTAATCAACAAGACTGGCCCCATAGATTCCCACTTGGCCAAAAATTTGCTGTCGGTCTGCTATCTGCACAATCCACAAGAGCTATATAATGCCACAATCAACGTTGATGAGTTAAGACAAATTAATGGAAACACCGTATTTCTGTGCTCGGTAAAACATAACGAATTGCCCACCGAGTACTATATAACGACCATAGGCAACAGGCATGGGCTTGTGGTGGATGGTGCCATGCTTGGATACACGGGCGACTCCAAGATTCTTGCCATCGAACATCCTCAAGGTGAAATGCGATATGATCCAGAATCAACTCTGCATTTCGACTTCAATGGCGATACCGTCAAAGTAATAAGAAACTATACTTATTTCTCAACCTTGAGAGGAGGTAAAACTCTTCATAAAAAAGGGACAATCACTACTCCATTCGTTATTGGCAATGATGGAAAAATAAACCTATTAAACGTCACAACAACAGCCATTCAAACTACAGGTGACGCCAATTATCTGAGCAAAAACCGCAAACCTAGCGTCACCACAAGAACAAGCGGCGAGTTCTATCCTCCTGGCATGAACGTTCTCATCATGGAGCAAACACCTGCAAGCAAACCTTTCAATATTATGAAACTCAACGATCAGGCTAGCGAAATGATGAGAATCGTTGAACAATACAAGGGAAAATATGGAGGAGAGGAACCTCCTGAGAATTCCGAGACGCTAAGCCTCATAGAGTTTGCACGTTGGTCCTTCAACCAAGGAATGCGTCACAGCAACGATTTCCTTACATGGATTGCACAAAATCCCAAGAGCGAGAATTTCACCCACTTTATTGAGGCTTGCGCAAGCGACGATTCAACAGGAGAGATGCAATGGCTCAATAACAAAGTGAAGGTTCTTAACGACAAGAAAGCCCGCAAATGGTGGCAAAAATGGATTAAAGAAAACTTACAATGGAACATAAACAATACTCAATAGGATTAGCCCTGAGTGGCGGAGGAGTGCGCGGATTTGCACATATCGGTGCTCTGCGAGCTCTTGAAGATGTGGGCATCAAGCCCGACATCATAGCCGGAGTGAGCGCAGGAAGCGTGGTGGCATCATTCTACGCCTCGGGCATGACAGCCGACGAGATATTCAATCTTTTCAGCAACATCGACATGAGCAAATTCCTTCAAGTCGACATTTCTAAAAGCGGATTTCTCAAGCTCGACAAGTTTAAGAGATTCATCGAGAAAAACCTGCCAGTCGATAACATTGAGCAACTGCCATTGCCCACCATCATTGCCGCTACCGATATCGAGCAGCAGCACGAGATGCCTTTTACCTCAGGCAATATAGCCGAGCGGGTGATTGCATCATGCAGCATCCCGCTGGTGTTCAAACCAGTTAAAATAGACGGCAGCTACTGCGTTGACGGCGGAGTGCTTCACAACCTCCCATCCTACTACCTGAGGCCGCTTTGCGAAACAGTGATTGGAATCAACGTAAGCCCATCGAAGCTTGGACCTATCAAGATGAACGTGCGTTCGCTCGCCTACCGCACCTATAAGATTATGACAATGAAGAACGTTGCAGCCGACAAGCAGTTGTGTGACCTACTCGTTGATATAATCTCGATTCAGCAGCACAGCACTTTCGACACCAACTCTGCCAATAAAATCGCTCAAAGAGGGTATTTTGAGACAATGAAAATTCTCAAGAATTCTCAACTCATCAAAGATATGAAGTTATGACTAAGCCTATTATCTACCAGCTCTTTCCACGCTTGTTTACCAACACTTGCGACAAATGTATTCCAAACGGTTCAATAAAGCAGAACGGCTCAGGCAAAATGAACGACATCACCCTGCCTGTGCTCAAGAAACTGCGCGACCTGGGAGCCACACATGTGTGGTACACGGGAGTTATTCGTCATGCCACAAAGACACACTATAAAGACATTCCCGACTGCAACCCCTACATCGTGAAAGGCAATGCCGGCTCGCCTTATGCCATCACCGACTACTACGATATCGACCCTGATATTGCAGTAAAGACCAAACAGAGGATGCAAGAGTTTGAACAACTGGTGAAACGCACTCACGAGGCCGGTCTCAAAGTCATTATCGATTTCGTGCCTAATCATGTCGCACGTGAATACCACAGCATCGCCAAGCCCGAAGGAGTTGAAGATCTAGGAGCCAATGACAATAAAGACCACGCCTTCTTGCCTAACAACAACTTCTACTACCTGCCAGGTCAGCAATTCGCACCAGGGATTGATTTGGGGCAAGGCAAGGAGTTCTATTATGAGATGCCGGCAAAGGCAACCGGCAACGACTGTTTCCATCCCTATCCCTCAGCCAACGACTGGTATGAGACCGTCAAACTTAACTACGGTGTGGACTACGCCACTTGTGAGAGACACTTCTCCCCTATTCCTTCCACTTGGAACAAGATGCTCAGCATAATGAAGTTCTGGGCATCGAAGGGGGTTGACGGCTTCCGCTGTGACATGGCTCACATGGTGCCTGTAGAGTTCTGGAATTGGGCAATACCGCAAGTGAAAACTATCAATCCCAAACTCATCTTCATCGCCGAGCTCTATGATGTGGCAATCTATCGCGAATACATTTTCTATGGCCATTTCGACTACCTGTATGACAAGGTGTCACTCTACGACACCTTGCGTGCTGTCACTTGTGGCAACGCCTATGCTTCGGCAATCACTAATTGCTGGCAAATAATTGACGGAATTGGTGACCACATGCTCAACTTCCTTGAGAACCACGACGAGCAGCGCATCGCTTCACCACAGTTTGCCGGCGACGCATTCAAAGCACTACCAGCCTTGGTCGTCTCGGCCACAATCTCACGAGCACCGTTCATGCTCTATCACAGCCAAGAACTTGGGGAGCCAGCACTTGACGCTGAAGGCTTCAGCGGACAAGACGGACGCACCACAATATTTGACTACTGGAGCATAGACAGCCTACGACGCTGGTACAACAATGGCAAATGCGACACTGCCAAGCTCACAAAACCAGAGCGTGAATTGCGTCAGTACTACAAGAAGCTGCTTCGACTGTGCAACAAGGAAAAAGCCATTGCGCAAGGCGAGTTCTACGACCTCATGTATGCCAACTATGAAAGTATGAACTGCGACAAGGTCTATGCCTACTACCGCCATTTTGGTGACGAACGGCTACTCATTATTGCCAACTTTGGTGATAACGAAGAACGCATAAACTTGCACACTCCGCAGCATGCCCTCGGCATCATGAACATGGAGCCAGGTATATATCAAGCTTGCGACCTCTTGACCAAGAGCGAGATGACTGTCAACATAAATCCCGACGCACCTGTGGAATTGTTAATTCCCTCTCGCAATGCGCTGATTCTCAAACTAATGTAATTTTCTTAAAAATATTTTCATCATAATATAGGAATAAACACTTTTATATTGTAATTTTGCACAAAGAATTTAGACCTTCGTTATTATGAGCAAGAAACCATTCAAAATTTTTTCAGGCAGATATTCCAGATATCTTACCGATGAGATAGCGAAGAAACTCGGAATAGAAGTTGGTGAAATGCTGGTCAATGATTTTGCCGACGGTGAGTTTCAAGTGTCATACGAAGAATCGGTGAGGGGCGATGAGATTTACCTCGTTCAGTCGATGTTCCCTCCCACCGACAATCTCATGGAGCTTCTGCTCATGATTGATGCTGCAAAGCGTGCTTCGGCAAAATCGGTTACAGCGGTGATACCCTATTTTGGATGGGCGCGCCAAGACCGTAAAGACCGTCCGCGTGTGTCGATTGCCGCTAAGCTTGTAGCAGGAATGCTCACCAGCGCTGGCGTTGACAGCATCATCACAATGGACTTGCATGCCGACCAGATTCAAGGCTTTTTCAACCTGCCGTTGAATCACCTCTACGCTTCGTCGGTATTTGTACCTTACATCGATAAGCTCAAGCTCAAAAATATGGTATTTGCTTCGCCCGACGTAGGTGGTGCCAAGCGCGTGCTGGAGTATGCTAAGCACTACAAAGTGCCCATGGCTCTTTGCCACAAGCAGCGCGCCCGTGCCAATGTTGTTGAGAAGATGACCATCATTGGCGATGTTAAGGACAAGAACGTGATTCTTGTAGACGACATGATTGATACCGCAGGAACCATTTGTACTGCTGCCGAAGTAATGATGAAGAATGGCGCCAAATCGGTAAGAGCCATTGCATCTCATGGTGTGATGAGCGACCCAGCTACCGAACGCATCAACAAGAGTCTTCTCACCGAGGTTGTAATCTCCGACTCCATCAACTACGACACCAGCCGAAGCGAAAAAGTCAAGAGAGTGTCGGTTGCCGGACTAATCGCCGAGACCATTCAGCGCATCAATGACCACGAGTCGATCAGTTCGCAGTATATAATTAATCACTAACAAGCAAGATAACACTTGACTTAACACCATTATCACCACGAGAGGCAAACCTCACGTGGTGTTTTTTATTATAGTTTAAATCAAGCGCAGCCCATTCTGCATTCTGCATTGTGCATTCTGCATTAAAACTCTCAACTGATATTAATTGTCTGAGAAAAATTTTAAAAGCTTGAGAAACAACCTTTTCACCCCGCAAGGCTTTACTATTGGTTTAGTCTGTACATTCTCCTCTTCGATGACGACTGTTTGTTTTTGCTCTTTAAACCAAAACTTTCCGAAGCAGTCAGGACGGTGGAAATCAGGCTTCGGGGCATCAATGGGGTTCCATGACACATAGTGGCGGTTAGCGGTCTTGCCGGCACATTTATAGAAGTTGCCAAGAATATAATCGGGCAGATTATCGCCATCCAATCCCACCAACGTCAGCGGAATGGACACCGTCAAGTCCCAGCAGTAGGTCCCTTCCTGTTCTTCGATGGGCTCGATGCCACACGATGCATAACGCACGATTGATGCCAGCTCTTGAGGCGTGAGTCTGGTGGGATTTGGCCTTTCAACACGGTGGCTGGCATTCAGTGTTCCTATACAATTAAATTCAAAGTTCCAGTATTCATCACAACCTGGCACTTGCATGAAAAACTCCACACAGCTGTCATCGGCCACCGGGCTCAAATCCTGGGTGTTCACCGCACGCAGATCCTTGCATATGACCGAAAAGAAGACATAAAGTCTCGTTGCCGACACGGCAATAACAAAAGTGCTATAGGGTTTGTAAGGGAAATCCTCACTCCAGTTGACACAATCAATCACTTCATGCTCTACATGAGAGTCAAGGTATTGCCCAACCTGTTGCAAGGGCATCTTGTCGAGTTGAGGAAGAGAAAAGATTCTACACTCCATTAAATAACATGAAAGTAAGTAAGCAGCCCGGAAATCAAGCCATAGACGGCAAGAGTCAGAATTATGCCACCCATAATCTTGTTAATCAGCCACATACTATTGATATTAAATCTCGCTCTAAGTTTGTCAACAATGAAAGTGATTGCCATCCACCACAACACGGCTCCAATCACAATAAACAGGTAACCAATAATATAGTGGTAGAAATGATATTCCGACGACGGAAATCCAAAGCGAGCGAAAAGTGGGAATATCAGGAAAATAATGAGTGGGTTTGACAGTGTGAAAGCAAAACCAGTAATCGCATCGTGAGTGTAGTTGATTTTTTTACCATCGTCATGTTTTATGCCCTTGACTGGACTGCGGAATATCATGAAAAGAGCAAAGATGATAAGAATTATGCTACCACCTATCTGGAACAAATTTTGATGAGCAGTGATGAAATCGGTGACAAACGACAATCCCAACCCTGCAAGCAGGCAATAGAACAAATCGGATAAAGCAGCACCATAACCAGTGTAAAGACCACTCTTGCGGCCTTTCTCCATGGTGCGCTGTATCACCAAAATTCCAATTGGTCCCATCGGCGCCGATAAGATAATACCCACCGACAGGCATCCCACTATTATAGATATAAATGTTCCCATTATTTAAAACAGCTACAAAGTTACTACTTTATTTCCAATTTTAGATAACTTTATCAAAAAATATTGAAAATATTTCGACATTAACGACAAAAATCTTAATTTTGTTTTTTAATTCTTTATAGCGACAACAATGAAGGCAATCAGTTCCATATTAGTCTTTTTGATGATGTTCTTGACAACCACAACGTCAATAGCGCAGTCTTCCACATCCTATTGCACTAAATACAACGACTTCGCCCAATTGCGCAACGACAAGGCCAGCATCAATGGCGACTGCTTGCAGCATGCCAATGAAACAAGCACCAGCATCATCGTTCTCGACACCACCTTCATCGACTCGCAAAGCGATTATAAATACTACTTGAAGTTTGCCAACCTTCACAATAAAGAGGGAAAGAACTACAAAGTAAAGGGGACAGACGGACGCATGACAAGCGTAGCATCAACACAATGCGGTCTTGTGTTCAACCACAATGGGCGCGACTACTGGACTGTAACAGCCCTATGCTCCAACACCAACCTTTATGACGAAGCTGTCGATGTCAGGTCCATGACCATAGAACTCAGCAAGGTCGTCAACGGACAAACCACTATCGTCGAAGCCGTAAAGCTTTACAAAGAGGTAAATCTTGACGACAGTTACAACTACCTTTGCGTTCAAATTGATGGACAAGAAATCAAAGTGATGGCAGGAAAAAACAGCCTTAAAGAAATCATCAACCACAAGATGACACCCGAAGAACTCGGTATCAACAACGGCTGCGACCACGTGAAGGTGGGATACATTGTGGGGCCAGGAGCTGAAATTTCCATTGAGCGCGCCGTTCTCACAAAGCCATCAATGAGCAAATCAAGCGACGGACACCCAGTCAACACCCAGTGGACCCGCGAGGCTCTCGACAGTCATTTCCAAGCATCTAAAAATCCATATGAGGGCTATTGGGTTTATCTAGACCGTGATATGGAGGATACCTGGCTCAAACTTGGAGGCCGCTACACAATTGCCCTTGTTGAGACTGCCAACGGCTATGACTTGATCTATATTGACGGAGCACAGGTGAAGAAATCACAATGGTTGCCAGGCATGAAGAAAGGTGAAATGACAAAAACCATTTTCACCGACAACTTCACCGGCAAATGGATTGATTCCACCTTTGAGCTCATTGATGAGGATGTGTATGCAGTTTTTGAGAGCGGAGTGATTCTCACCTTCAAGTTCCCAGTTTATAAAAGCCAAATAAGGTTCTCAAAAGTGCTTGACATTCAATGAAACGCCGCCCAAGAAAAATCTGTGAAAAAAAATCATAATCTTTATTTTTAATAATTATATAAAATAACTACCTTTGTAGTTGTTTTTTATGCCACCCTAGTTTTGGTGCGTTTATTTTATTGTCACATAGCCGCTTACAATCTTCCGTCATGGATAAGCAAGAAATTTTAGACTCCAGATATTTGAGAATGGCTCAAATTTGGGCCGAGAACTCCTACTGCAAGCGCCGCAAGGTGGGAGCCCTCATTGTCAAGGACAAGATGATAATATCGGATGGTTACAATGGTACACCTGTTGGTTTTGAGAACGTGTGCGAGGACGAGAACGAGCACACCAAGGCCTATGTGCTTCATGCCGAGGCCAATGCTATCACCAAGGTAGCCCAGAGCAACAACAGCAGCCGCGACGCAACCCTCTATGTCACTTCATCTCCCTGTATAGAGTGTGCCAAACTCATTATCCAGGCAGGCATCAAGCGAGTAGTATTCAATGAGATTTATCGTCTTACCGACGGCATTGAGTTGATAAAACGTGCCGGCATTGAATGCTGCCAGCTCGACATTTAAACTTCCCATTTCCTCCACTATAGTTTTCATAGATAATTATGAATAAAAGACGCGATTATACAGCTTGGCTCCCTCTTGCTATCGCCGTTTCGGTGATACTGGGTATTGTTTTGGGTATTTTCATGGGAAATCCGTTTTCCAATGAAAAATACGACAAGCAGAGTGACCGCAAGCTCAACACAATCCTCAACCTCATATCACAAGAATATGTAGACGATAGCATCAAGACCCGTGATTTGGTCGAGATGTCGATACCTGCAATTCTTGCTAACCTCGATCCTCACAGTTCGTATCTCTCGGCCCGTGAACTTAAAGCAACTCAAGAAGAGCTTAACGGCAGCTTCTCGGGAATTGGCGTCTCGTTCCAGCGCATGAACGACACGATTGTCGTTCTGGAAGTAATTCCTGGCGGTCCCAGCGACCGTGCCGGACTGTTGGCAGGCGATAAGATAGTTTCTATCGACGACAGCACCAGCGTGGGATCTCAAATGGATGCCAACAAAGTAAAAGAGAAGCTACGTGGCGATAAAGGCACTAAAGTGAAAGTGGGAATCGCACGTGAAGGCCAAGACAAACAATTGTCGTTTGTCATCACCCGTGGCGACATCCCCATGAATTCGGTAGACGCCAGTTATATGATAGACAAGACAACTGGATATGTCAAGGTGTCACAATTCGGGCGCAATACTTACAATGAGTTTATTAAAGCCCTCAACTCCCTGAAAAACGAGGGTGCAAAGCGCTTTATGGTAGACATGAGGGGCAATGGCGGCGGTTTTCTTGAGATTGCCGTTATTATGGTAAATGAATTTCTTCCTGCCGACAAGAAGATAGTGAGCACCAAGGGGCGTTACCGTCGTGAAGAAAACACGTTCTACAGCGATGGCCGTGGCCAATTTCAGGAAGAAGAACTAGTAGTTCTCATCGATGAGTTCTCGGCAAGCGCCAGCGAGGTGTTTGCAGGTGCCATCCAAGACAACGACCGTGGATTGATTGTGGGAAACAGATCATTTGGCAAAGGACTTGTTCAACAGCAGTTCGACCTTCCCGACAAGAGTGCCATACGCCTGACGATTGCAAAATATTATACTCCCTCGGGACGTTGCATCCAGAAACCTTACAATAACGGAGAGAGCGCCTATCAGAAAGACATTCTCGACCGTTACAGCAACGGAGAGCTTTACAGCAAGGACAGCATAAAGATTGACTCAACAAAGATTTTCTTGACAAGCACCGGTCGCAAAGTGTATGGTGGCGGAGGTATTATTCCCGACATTTTCGTCCCTCGCGACACTACGGGATATTCTTCTTATTTTGCTGCTGTCTATGGTGCAGGCCTCCTTCAGGAGTATGCGTTGAAATATGTCACCGAGAATCGTTCAACGCTGAGCCAGATGAGTGACTACAAACAGCTGCTTCGCAACTTGCCGGCAAACGATGATCTCCTTAACAGCTTTGTGAATCATGCTGCCAACAAGGGCATACCAGCCAAATGGTACTACATTCGCCAATCGGAAGATGTCCTCACCAGCGTGATTAAGGGGCTCATAGCTCGCGACGTCTTTGGCCAGAGCGCCTACTATCCCATTGTGAATCGCAGCGACAAGACCATCGAGGCAGCACTCAAAGCGCTTAACAAGCACAAGGCAGCATTCCCCATCACTAATTATTGATACTATTCTCGATGGACAAGCGACAACTGAGAAAAAGCATCAAGGCTCTCGTGGCTCAGCTCTCTACCGAGGACAAACTGCGAGAAGCAAACAAAGTGTTTGGCCACATAGAAAAGACATCGGCCTTCGCCCAAAGCCACAATGTGATGATTTTCTCGTCACTGCCCGACGAACTTCCCACCTCGCACATCATCGAGAGATGGGCAAAAAACAAAAATGTGTATCTCCCACGTGTGAGCGGTGACGACATCGAGGTCATCAAGTATGAGCCAGGAAGCTTGAAAAAAGGTAGTTTCAATATTCTCGAGCCTACCGGCACCCCACTTTCAGACCTCAGCATCCTCGACCTGATAATCGTTCCTGGAGTTGCCTTCGACCGTAAGGGCAACCGCTGCGGAAGGGGCAAAGGGTACTATGACCGTTTCTTGTCGCAAACGAGAGCGACCACAATTGCAGTGTGCTTCCACTGCCAACTTGTCGAGAGTCTTCCCACCGAGCCTCACGACATCCCCGCTCAATATATCGTAACCAGCAAATTTCATACAATCTAATATCACCCTATGGCACTCATCAACCGCGATTCAAAACTCAGCGAGATCATTCTCCACGACCCGTCAACAATCACTGTGCTTGACCGCTTTGGCATAGCTTTGGGAGTGGGTGACACAACCATCGAGGAGGCTTGCACCCAGCATAATATCGATGTAAACTTCTTTGTTACCATTCTCAACACTTTCATCAACGAGAACTACTTCCCTCAGCAAGCACTGGAGCAGTTTGAAGTCTCCGAGATTGTTGAGTACTTGAGCAAAACCAATAGCTACTACGAGCACTATATCCTGCCTAACATTGAACGTCATTTCTCGTTCCTCATTTCCAGGGCTCCGTCGCACAACAACAACATCATCATCATGAAACAGTTCTTTGATGAGATGAAAAACGAGCTGCTTCAACGAATCAATGATGACCGCGACCGACTTTTCCCCGAGGTTATAAGCAATGGAAAGACACTGACCACGATTTCAGAGCCGTCACACACCGAAACTGAGACCTACACCATAGAGGACAAAATCGATGACCTCATCAACATGATTGTCATGCACCTCAAGGGCGATTATGACCATAACCTAGGCTATGCAGTAATTGTGGCAATTTTCTCTCTAAAGAAGGATATCAAGCAGAACAACCGCATTCGCAGGCGCATTCTGCTCCCAATTTACAACTCTCTCACACCACAAGATGAGTAACAGCAGGGTTATCATATTGACACACGACACACTCGAGGCTATTGGTCTAAAGTATGTGTTAAGTGATGTTTTCGCCATCAACGCTCACATCGCCGACGACGGCTATTTCTCCAACTTCAATCTGAGCATTGAGCCACACTTATTCTTTATCGACAAGGCGACTCTTGTAGCTAACCTTGCGTTCTTCCTTCCCCGCAAGTCAAAGATAATTGTTTTGACAGCCGGCAATGAGGTCATTGAAGACATAAAGACTCTCAACACCTCGATTTCAGAAAGCGATATCATCAATGCCTTGAGCCAACTTCTTGAGACCAACCATAACGAGGAGAAGCCCAGTACCACCCTATCTTCGCGTGAGATTGAAGTTTTGAGACTCATTGCCCTGGGTAAAATCAATAAAGAAATTGCTCAAGAGCTCAACATCAGCATCAATACAGTGCTCACCCACCGCAAGAACCTCACAGCAAAGCTTGGCATTAAGAGCGTGTCAGGACTCAGCTTCTATGCCATGATGAACGGAATTGTGTAAACATTGCACAAAACGTAATTGATAGTACGTGTTTTTTGCTTTGCAAGAAAAATGTTGTATCTTTGCCACATACATTAAAAAAACAAATATACTATGAAACGATATAGACTCTTGTTGTTTGCCGCGGCATTCTTATTTGCCATGAACGCTAGTGCTGGTGTTCCCACTGGATACTATAACAGCATTAACGGCAAGCGAGGCCAGGACTTGAAAAATGCAGTACACCAGCTGCTTAAAAACCACACAGTGGTAACCTACAACAGCTTGTGGTACCACTTCCCAAGCACCGACTGCCGATTCGAGAATCCCAACCAAGTGTGGGACATGTACAGCAACATCACTCGCTACTTTCGTGGCTCGAGTGCTGTAAGCGGAATGAACCGCGAGCACTCTTTCCCAAAGAGCTGGTGGGGAGGAACGCAGGTCGATGCCTATACCGACCTCAACCACCTTTACCCCAGTGACGGCGAAGCTAACATGGCCAAGAACAACTACCCTCTGGGAGAGGTTTCGACTGCCAGCTTCAACAATGGCTGCACCAAGGTTGGTACCCCCATGGCCGGACAAGGAGGAGGCTGCGCAACAGTGTTCGAGCCCGACGATGAGTACAAGGGCGACTTCGCGCGCACCTATTTCTATATGGCAACCTGCTACCAAGACTACACATGGAAATACACCTATATGGTGTCTAACACCTCGTGGCTGACACTAAACCAGTGGTCTATCAACTTGCTGCTCAAATGGGCCCGCCAGGATCCCGTGAGCGACAAGGAGGTTGCACGCAACGACGCAGTATATAAAATCCAAAATAACCGCAACCCATTTATCGACAATCCATTACTTGCCGAATATATATGGGGCAACCGATATGGGGATGCATTCTATGTGGACCAAAGCGGAGAAGAGCCTCAAGGCGACCCAATACTCATTACTCCTAATCTGGAGACAGTAATCGAGATGGGCGAAGTGGCAATTGGCAAGAGTTTGAGTCTAACGGTATATGTAAAAGGACAATACCTCAAGGAAGACCTCTCGGTACTGCTCTTCCGTGACGATTACAAAATGTTCAGCATACCAGTTAACACAATTCCACGCAACGTTGCCAACAGCGAGCAAGGCTATCCTTTGGTAATCACCTACAGACCCACCACGCTTGGAAGCCACAAATGCCGACTGCTCATCTATGATGGTGGCTTAACTGGCAGCTATGGTGCCGACATCTCGGCTGAATGTCTTGATGTGCCCACGCTGAGCACCCTCACAGCTCTTCCAGCCACCGACGTTGATGGTGAGAACTACACGGCACACTGGAAGGCTGCAACCGAGACTGTGGATTACTACATCATAACAAGAATAATCTACGACGACCACAATAACATTGTCTCAAGCGATGAGTTCTCCACCGATGAGAACAGCTATCAATTTGATGACCTGATGCCTGGCCAGACTCACACCTACAGTGTGCAAAGCTACCGCCTGGGCTACACCTCTAATCCATCTAATGTCATCACAGTGGCTTATTCAGGAATGAATGGCATTGAGACCGACAAACCCATTGCCTTCATACCCACACAGGGCGGTGTTCTTGTTAAGTGCAGCGAGCCTCACAACGATGTTGAAATCTATAATGCTGAAGGACAACTAGTCAAGCACATTGACGTAGTTAACAACGACGACTTCATCTATCTACCACAGGGAATCTACATCATGCGCTCGGCTCAGTCACGCAAGCCACAAAAGCTAGTGATAAAATAAAGTTCCTCTATATTTACAGGAGGTCTGGAAAATCTATAATTCCTATAGTTAAAAGCAAAAAAACTCCCCAAGCATCATATCGATGCTTGGGGAGTTTAATCGTTGTTTGGGGCAGCTTAGCGCACGCGGCCTACATAAGAACCGTCGCGAGTGTCGACCTCGATCTTCTCGCCTGTGTTGATGAACAGAGGCACCTTAACGGTAGCGCCGGTCTCAACAGTAGCAGGTTTGAGAGTGTTAGTAGCAGTGTCGCCCTTGAGACCCGGCTCGGTGTAAGTGATCTCGAGCACGGTCTTAACAGGCATCTCAGCGAATAGCACGGTCTCAGTCGAAGCATCGGTAACAACCTCCACAATGTCTCCCTCTTTCATGAAGTCGGCGCCAGCGATAACCTCCTTGAGGATAGGAATCTGCTCATAAGTCTCCTGGTTCATGAAAATGGCGTCGGTGCCATCCATGTAGAGATACTGATAGGGGCGGCGCTCAACACGCACGTCCTCGAGCTTTTCGCCAATGTTGAAGCGACGCTCCAGTACGCGGCCGTCAACCACGTCTTTAAGCTTAGTGCGCATGAAAGTGTTTCCCTTACCAGGTTTTACATGAAGGAATTCAATGCAGAAGTAAAGTCTGCCGTCCATACGGATACATGTTCCGTTTTTGATGTCTTGAGCGTTAATCATAATCTTGGTTTTCGTTATATAATTTTGTATTTCTTGTCTCTTATAACTCCTTAGAAGGTGCAAATTTAGGGTAAATATTGAAAAAATGCAAAAAGTTTAATCTAAATTTCACAACTTTCTTGGTTGTTTCCAAAAAAAGCACTAATTTTGCCGTCCGAAATCGCAAATTAAATAAAAGTTAGATAAAATGAAACGTACATTCCAACCATCAAACCGCAAGAAAGCTAACAAGCATGGTTTCCGTCACCGCATGCGCACTGCTGATGGCCGCAAGGTTCTCGCACGCCGTCGCGCTAAGGGACGTTACAGCCTCACCGTTAGCGACACTGTTTACAAGTAAGAAGAAGTAAACAGCCAGGATGGGGGTAGCCGAGAGGCTACATACACTTCCCCAAGTAACAACTTACAGCCGTTGTAATCACACACGATTACTGCGGCATTTGTTGTATCATTACCGCAAAGTAATCTATCATAACGAAACATCAAGAAACTAACGTAAGTCTTACGAATACAAACCATAGTATATTAACAGCCCCCCTAATTAGGGGGGCTGTTAATATGTTAACGTCAAAGATATATTTTGTCAAACTCACGTAAACATTAATTATTGCTCCTTGCCGGTGCCACCGCAGTCGGGACACTTGATGCGCCCAGAGCCAGTTCTTGGTTCACCAGCCGAGCCATCGGTCACACCTGGTTCATAGCCACCACATCGCTCACAACAAGCACCACCGCCTGCAGCTTGTATAGGATACCATCCTTTTCCATGGCATTGGGGGCATGTTATTTTGCCAGAACCGCCACAAGTTTTGCATGTGTTGCCCTTTTGAGAAGCATAGATTGTAATACTTTGATCATCGGCAGTAAGCTTTATCTCGCCACGTTTGGCACCTTCATCGTTAGAGGGTGCTGTCACGGTAAGCACACCTCCTGCATATGTAGCGGTATAGCCCCCCGTAGCTTCCACTTGTAGCATACCATCAGTGTCAATATTTAAAGTTTGGGTGCCACCCTCTTTCCCAAATTCCAGCTTGTCGGCCGATGGAGTTATGTGTGTACATTTAACCACTTGAGAGACCTTAATAATTGCCTTCACATCGCCCTTGCCGCTGAGCACAATGTCGCCCTCACGCAGGGCACCAGTCTCGTTGCGCTCGGCAATGATACTAATAACGTTGCCCTCAACACTGGTCTTCACCCATCCAGGGCAGTCGCTGATGCTCCAAGTGCCGTCGGTAGTGACGCTCACCTTCTGCTCACCGCCATCGATAGTAAAGGCTACAGCATCAGTCTCGGGGGTGATCACCGTAGCACTGTTGCAAGCAGTAAGTGCCAGCAAAGCAATAGCGCAAAGATAATTGACAAACTTCTTCATAATCTTAATATTAATTAGTTAATTACTTGTGTTTCTTATTACATTGCAAATTTATATATAAAATATTAAACTACAATTGTCCATTTTGGTCCATTTTCATCTTTTTTGGCGTTTCAAGCAAAAAAATCACAAAAAGTAGTCGATGCTTGCCAATTGATTTGTTTTTCATTAAATTTGCAACATGAAAAATGCAGAAAGTGACATCAACAAAGCAAAGGCTCTACTCCTGCACAGGATAGAAGAGGCTTATCAAAAAGAAATATCCACGCCTCGCGACTTCCAGTGGTTGAGCGATCAGCTCAAATTTATGGGGGCCAAAATATCTCCTACAACTCTCAAGCGTTTGTGGGGCTATCTTTCCGATGAGATTACTCCTCGCAAGTCTACCCTTAATACACTATCTCAGCTGCTGGGTTATTCAAGTTTCACACATTTCACAGCATCGGCAAGTGATGAGGAGGAAGCTGCAAGCGCACCAGCTTTTGGCGCCACAATTCACCCCAGCACTCAAATGGCTGTGAACGAGCGCCTCATGCTCACTTGGCAGCCAGGAAGAAAATGTCTTGTCAGGCATCTGGGAGGCGGGCAGTTTGTTGTTGAGAGTTCCGAGAACACCCGCCTGCATGCCGGTAACACATTCAACTGCGAATTGATAATCGAGGGCGAGCCTATGTATATCGACAACCTTGTCCAAGCTGGACGCCTGCCCACTGGTTATGTGTGCGGCAAGCGCAATGGAGTTCATTTTCTCTTGCAACAATAATAGTTTGAGTAATGGAAGAAACCTCATCTGTATCGGGATATCTTGAAGATGGCTTTGAAGGCGTGAGCTCAGAGTTCACACAACTCGAGACGCTGCGCTCACAAGGCTTTAACACCCTCACTCGCGCCAAGCGGCACGGACGGTGGTATCTGCTCAAGTCGCTAAACAATGAGGTTAAGGGCAAAATTGTTTACCAGGAGATGCTGCGCAAGGAGTTTGATATCATGATGCGGCTTCAGCACCCTGGGATTGTACAAGTGGTGAACATGGAGACTGTAGAACCACTAGGGGAATGCATTGTTATGGAATGGGTAGAGGGGGCAACGCTCAAGGAATGGCTCAATACTACCACCACACAGCAACAGCGCCTGCATGTCGCCAACCAACTGCTAGATGCTGTAGCCTATATCCACTCCCTAGACATAGTGCATCGCGATATCAAGCCCAGCAACATAATGATTACTGCCAACGGCAAGAACATGAAGCTCATCGACTTTGGTCTTGCCGACACCGATGTCCATGCAATCCTCAAACAACCAGCCGGCACCGCACAATACATGGCACCCGAACAGGCCTCAAAAAGTCAGCCCGACGTGCGCAATGACATCTACAGCATGGGATTAGTATTGAGAATGATGGATCTGAGCCGTGACTATAAGAAAGTTGCTTCACGATGCATTCTGCCCATCGAGGAGAGATACCAAAGTGTGGAAGAGATAAAGAATGACTTGAGCCACATGAAATCTAAGAGGCGCACAATGCAGATAGGCGCGACGGCACTGCTGTTGGCTGGGTTACTGGCTGGGACAGCTATTGTTGCATCGCGATTCAGCAACAATACCCGCTACGTGCGTGACGACAAGGCACGTCAGCAAGTTGATTCGTTGCGAAATGCACTCAACCAGACGTCCGATCAGATGGAGTTGAGCCAACTAAAACAAGACAGCATGCGCAGCCACTTAGGCGGATTGAACGACACCATCAACTCACTCAATGCCGCCAATATTCAGCTACTCAACGTACAGAAGGAACTTGACGCGCGAGAAAAGTTGGTAAACGAGGCTATTGCCACCGGTCTACGCCAGATTGACGCTGCCAATGCCGCTACCCATATCAAAGAGCACATTGACACCGTGAGCAATGCCGAATACCTGTGGATTGACTGGCATTACCAGTCAAAGAAAGGGGAAAACAAGATACCAGAATACATGAACAGCATACGCAACCGCTTTACCAGCAGAGAGCTTGCAGAAATAGAATATGCTCTGAAAGAGCACTGCAACAACTACCAAAATCAACTTCTAGAGAAACTCAATAAGGTCAAAGGTTTTTTACCTGTTATTGATTAACAGCATTTGGGATTCATGGGTTAGAGTTTCCCATCTCGATCACACACTTCATTCCCCAATCACGTTCACTGTTCCCTGCTGCGACTTGGCGCGGCGCAGCGCATCGATTTCCTCCCTTAACTTATTGGCTTCTTGTTCCACTTTCTCAAGCCGGCTCTCAAGATTATTGATTTGAACATCAATCTCACTAATCTGCAGTTCACTGCCGTCGGGCTCATGCGACTGTATCACCTTAAATTCTTTCCAACCAGGAGCTTTGCGGTAGGTGTCCTCACATCCTTCAGGAACCACTATAATTGTCGATAAAGTGTGATAAGGCTCAATCACTTCTTGCCATTTACAGCCATAAAATGGATGAGGATTTTCAATCTGAGGAGGCTGCTTGCTGTTAATCTTTATAACACGCAAATTTGGACAGTCGAGCAACGCACCTTTCAACAAACCGCTCACATTAGAGCCCAAGTCGAGAACAATGAGATTGCGACAGCCACGAAAGGCACCATGTCCAATCTCGGCAACGGGATAGTCGCGACCATACCAAGTCACGACATCAGGAACAGTGGCTTGCGTCACCGTCATGTCGAGACACGTGTCGAGTGTGAGCCAGGGAGCGTCCCAATTGCTATATAGGAAGATGCCCTGTGTAATGCGTTTAATGCGCCCTGATGCATGACAGTCAACCGAAGCACCAGCAACAATCCCAAGCATTATAAAAGCTACCAATATTTTGCCATAAGACTTCATGAGAGAAAACCTTAGTCAGTGCAAATTTAGACAAAAAACTGATTTCATCAAACAATTACTAACAAATATATACAACAACCTCACTTGGTGGGTCGAAAATAGTCGGACTGAGTCGGACTGAGTCAGACAATGTCGGAGTTAACTCGATTCTCTCCACTCAATATTCTCTACTGTAAAACAGCAAGCCCTAACGGTTATTCCATCAGGGCTTTACTTTATAAGTTAATCAAAAGAAGTGCCACTATGGGCATGTGCTGATTGAATTACTCAGCAGTAGCTTCCTCGGCAGGAGCCTCGGCAGCGGGAGCCTCGTCAGCAGCGGGAGCCTCGTCGGCAGCCTTAGCGGCGTCCTCTGCAGCCTGAGCCTCGGCAGCAGCCTGTGCTTCAGCCTCAGCCTTAGCGGCAGCTATCTCGGCTCGCTTCTGAGCTACGGCCTCAGCCTTAGCCTCGTTCTTCTTGGTCTCATCCTCAAGACGCTGCTTGCCAGCGGCCTTCTTGTCCTCACGAACCTTGTTTCTTACAGCCTCGAGCTTAGCATCCTTCTCGGCTTTCCAAGCGTCGAAACGTTTCTGAGCCTCTTCCTCGGTGAAAGCGCCCTTCTTCACGCCACCCTGGAGGTGCTTCATAAGCATAACGCCCTCGCGTGACAGAATGTTGCGAACGGTGTCGGTTGGGATTGCGCCAACGTTGATCCAGTAGAGAGCTCTCTCGAAATTCAAACTTACTGTAGCAGGATTAGTGTTTGGGTTATACGAACCAATCCTTTCAATAAATCTACCATCTCGTGGTGCCCTGCTATCGGCGATGACAATTGGATAGAACGGATAGTCTTTACGACCATGACGTTGCAGTCTGATTTTTGTTGCCATGTTTAATAAGTTTTGTTTTGTGGCGTGCCCTACACGAGAGCTCGCCTGGTTAATAATTTCAAAAAGAAAGTGACCTCAAGTGGTCACTTCCGTTGTTGTCCTGGTAGGATTCGAACCCACGCAAACGGAACCAGAATCCGGTGTGCTACCGTTACACCACAGGACAATTCGCCATAATTGCGGTGCAAAATTACTACTTTTTTCCGAACCACCAAAACTTTTCAAGAAAAAAACTAAAAAAAATCTCATATCAAGCAGTTTTTCCTTGCATAGCGTCCCCAAAGACACACAATCAGTTAGCTGATATAGGCAAATTGCAATAACCGACGTGATGATTTCACCCCAAATCGTTCATTAGAACTAATAATTTGTGTTATAAAAAATGAAATCTTTGGTGGAGACAAGAATTTATGTTAGTTTTGCAGTCTGAAACACGAGAAACAACTTAATAATATGAGAAAATATATCAAACACATACTTATTGTCGTGGCGTTGTTGTGCGCTTTATCGTCTACAGCACAGCCTGTTCGACGTTGGGGTGTCACCGTTGGCGGCAACTACAATGAGATTCACTTCAAGCAGAGCGACATCTTTGAAAGCGACCGCATGTTTGGCGGCTCGGCCGGTGTCACTGGCGAGCTAATGATTCCAGGAGTTGGATTTGGCGTAGATGGTTCAATACTTTACACCTTGCGTCAGGGCCGCCTTCATCTAGGCGACAAGCTTGCTTGGTCATCTCAAGGCATTGAGACACAAGTATCCAGACTTCACTACATCGACGTGCCATTGAACCTGAAGTTCCGCTACAGCCGACTCAATGGGTTTGAGAACACACTCATGCCGTTTGCCTATGTTGGTCCCACATTCTCGTTCCTTGCTGGCCACAACAAGTTTGACGACGCTCTCAAATACACTACTGTCAACGTGTTGTTGCATGCCGGTATTGGCGTAGAAATTACCAACCATCTTCAGGTCAGCGGTGGCTACAGCTTCAGTATTGGTCAAAACCTGGGCACAAAACTCCTTGATGAGAATGTAGCAAAGCACCGCACCTGGTTTATACAGGCAACTTACTTCTTTAAGTAGTTCTTGTATGTAGTTCAATTATGTGTTTTTAAGATAAAAAATCGTGGAGGCCAAAGCTTCCACGATTTTTATTCTCACAAGTCTCGACCAAGAGCCTCGTCTTGCTATTTCAGCAACATGCCTGCAGCCACATCATTGGCAACTTCCTCGCCCATGGTCATTGCTGCAATAGTGAGCGCAAAGCGCGCAGCCGATGCAGGCCCCATACCTGTGACGATATTACCGTCAACGACCACATGATCATTAACAACACTTGCGCCTTCCATGCCATCTTCCATGCCGGGATAGCAGGTTGCGTTGCGGCCATCTAGCAGCCCCAGTGGGCCAAATATCACTGATGGCGAAGCGCATATAGCGGCAATATACTCATCATTGTCATTTCTCTCCTTGAGTATTTCACACAATGTTTCGTTCTCGGCCAGATTAGATGCGCCTGGCATTCCGCCTGGACACACTACCCATTCGGCATCCTCGAGCATCTCGGGGTCGAACGATTCGTCGGCAACAACAGTAACGCCATGAGCTCCTATCGCTTCGGGAGCGTCATAAATAGACATAGTAACCACTGGCATGCCAGCACGGCGCAGCACATCAACAACCGTCAAGGCCTCGATTTCCTCAAAGCCGTCGGCAAACATAACATAACTTGGTCTCATGATTGATTTTAGTTCTTAGTTTTTTGTTCTTTGTATTTTCAGGTTGTAAAGTTAGCAAATTCTCGTGAGAATGCAAAACTATGTATGCAATTTTATATGTTTTTGCCAATTATTTGTTATTTTTGCAACAAATAAAAAACAGTGTCATGAAACTCATCTCAAAGACAATTATAGCCTTTGTAATAGTAACAATAACGGTGACTAGCATGGCTGCAAGCGACAACAGCGAACTTGCGTGGAAATATGTGAGAGAATTCAGCACGCACCTTGCCACTCCTGACCGTGTCGACTACAGCGAGGAATTCTACTACCGTAACTACCTCACCACCCTGCAAGCCCGCGACGAGATGCCATGGGGCAAGAGCGTACCAGAGCGTGAGCTGGAACACTTTGTACTGCCAGTGCGTATCAACAACGAGAACCTCGACACTGCAAGGATGGTGTTCTACCGCGAGCTCAAAGACCGTGTTAAAAACCTCTCGATGGAAGATGCCATACTCGAAGTTAACCACTGGTGCCACGAGAAGGTCAGCTACAGGCCAAGCGACGCACGCACGAGCAGTCCACTCGCCACTATGCGCACCGCCTACGGGCGCTGCGGCGAGGAGTCAACGTTCTTGGTTGCAGCCCTGCGCTCGGTGTGCATTCCAGCCCGTCAAGTCTATACCCCACGCTGGGCGCACACCGACGACAACCACGCCTGGGTAGAGGCATGGGCTAATGGCAAGTGGTATTTCCTTGGAGCCTGTGAGCCTGAACCAGTGCTCAACTTAGGATGGTTCAACGAGAGCGCGTCGCGCGGAATGCTTATGCACACCAAAGTTGCCGGTTCGTACCATGGTCCCGAGGAAGTGATGAGTCGCACGCCATGTTACACCGAAATAAACGTTACAGGCAACTATGCCCCTACATCTCGTGTTGACATCAATGTGGTAGATGCTTTTGGGAATCCTGTGCCTAATGCTACCGTAGAGTTCAAACTCTACAACTACGCCGAGTTTTATACCGTTGCCCAAAAGAACACCGACGATAATGGTGCCACTTATCTAACTGCTGGCCATGGCGATTTGCTGGTATGGGTTACTAAAGATGAGTTTGTAGCAGTGAAGAAAGTGTCTTGGTCTAATAACCATTACGAAACAATAGCTCTGAAAGACAAATCGCTGCCCAAGATAATTCAACTTGACATCGTGCCACCACCAGCAAGTGCCGTGACACCTGTTGTCACCGAAGAGCAACGCACCCTCAATGACCATCGAAAAGCGCAAGAGGACTCCATTCGCCAAGCCTACGAAGCCACCATGCCGGTAGAAGCATGGAGAGGCAACCATAGCACCATACAGCAATTCCTCGATGAGGCACCAAACAAGATAATGGCCAACAAACTCCTTGAGGTACTTAGTGCCAAGGACCTGCGCGATATCAATCTCGAGGTGCTACGCGACAACGAAGTGGCACTTATCGACACCAGCGAGATCTACAGCCGCTATGTGCTATGCCCACGCGTGGAGAACGAATTGCTCACACCTTATAAATCATTCTTCTACAAGGAGCTAGGTAGCCTCAAGAACATTGGAGAACTAATCACATGGACCAAAGAACATATTACTATTAACAATGACTACAACCCGCAACGTCTACGCCAGCAACCCATGAGCGTCTATCGCACTCGCACTACCGATGAACTGGGACGAGCCATCTTCTTTGTGAGCGCAGCACGCAGCATGGGGTGGCCAGCACGCATCAACGAAGTGAACGGTAAACTTGAGTTTTTTCTAACTCCCTTTCATGGCGGTAGCTGGCAAGAAGTGAACTTCGATGATGACATTATTCCCATAAATCTCACGCCTAAAGGAACACTGATGCTAAACCTTGCAAAAAATGGCAGAGAAGACCTCTCCTACTATACCCATTTCACCCTCAGCAAGATAGTCGACGGCAAGGCACAACTGCTCACCTTCCCCGATGACGCCACTTGGAGCAGCACCTTCAAGAATGGTATCTCGCTTGAAGAAGGCACCTACATGCTTACCGCCGGCAATAGGCAAAGCGACGGCAGCGTGCTGGCATCGACAACGACCTTTGAGATTAAAGATCATGAGTTCACCAACATCATACTAGCACTGCGAGAGAAGAACAAGGATGCAACAACCGTATTGGGCACTATGGCAGCCAACCTCTCATACTACAGCCCTGAATTTGGAACTGACATGAACCTGCCACAAGGCGAGAGTTACATTGTGGGAATTGTTTTGCCCAGCCACGAACCAACAAACCATGCCCTACGCGACATATCCACATGTGCCACCCAACTCGAGCAATGGGGAGGCAAAATCTTTTTGCTCAACCTCAGCACAGAGCAAGAGCAGCGATTCAACAAGGGCGAATTTGTCGCATTGCCGTCAACAGTGGTGTGGGGAATAGACCGTAACATGAAAATCCTAAATCACATCAGCGAGCAACTCAACCAGCAATCTCAAGCACTGCCATTATTTGTTATTGTAGACGAAAACTCCAACATTACATTCATCAAACAAGGCTATACAATTCACTTGGGAGAGCAATTATTTGAGGTAATAAAAAGCATTTTTAGCGGCACTAAATAATTTTTTTGAAAAAAAATCGCAAAATATTTGCACAGCTCAAAAACTTGCCGTACCTTTGCATCGCTTTTCCGCTAAAAAGCACGGGTGCTTAGCTCAGCTGGTTCAGAGCATCTGCCTTACAAGCAGAGGGTCGGCGGTTCGAATCCGTCAGCACCCACGACGTGAAACGGTGGTATCGTCTAGTGGCCCAGGACGCTGGCCTCTCACGCCGGAAACCGGGGTTCGACTCCCCGTACCACTACACTGAAAGCAGTTCACTACGCAAGTAGCGAGCTGCTTTTTTCTTGGATATGGATGAATTGCTAGGTAACACAAAAGCGGATAAAGCAGCATCTACTGCCCTACCCGCTTCTTGTTTTATAAAGAAATAGATATTAGTCGAGCTTGTGAATGATAAGTCCTGAGCGGAGTTTTGGCTCAAACCATGTAGCCTTAGGAGGCATAATGTTGCCTGTGTCAGCGATATTGATGATTTGACGCATGGTAACTGGATAGAGCGCCAGAGCCATCTTCATCTCACCACTGTCAACACGCTTCTTGAGCTCGCCAAGTCCGCGAATACCGCCCACGAAGTCAATGCGGTTATCGGTACGAAGGTCCATGATGCCCAGAATGTCGCGCAAGATGTAGTCACTTGAAATCTTCACGTCGAGCACTCCGATTGGGTCGTTGTCGTCGTAAGTGCCTTCTTTAGCGGTCAACGAGTACCACTTGCCCTCAAGATAGAGTGAGAAGTTGTGCAAGCAAGCAGGACGATATTCCTCAGTGCCCTTACACTCGATGTCGAAGTGCTCACCAACCTTTGCAAGGAACTCCTCGGGAGTGTTGCCGTTGAGATCCATCACAACGCGGTTGTAGTCCATCACCTTGAGGTGCGACTCGGGGAAACAAACTGCCAACAGGTAATTGTATTCCTCTTTGCCGGTGTGGTTAGGATCGGCTTGAGCTTTTTCTTCTCCCACATGAGCAGCAGCTGCTGTGCGGTGGTGACCGTCGGCGATATACAGGTAAGGTATCTTGTCAAACTCCTCAGTGATTTTAGCTATCGTCGCGTCATCCTTTATGCACCAAAGGGTGTGACCGATGCCGTCCTCACTAACGAAGTCATACTCTGGCTCAGTTGCCTTAACCTGATCGATGATAGCCTCAAGAGGTTCATTGGTTGGGAACGATAGGAACACAGGCTCCACATTGGCGTTGTTGACACGAATATGTTTCATGCGGTCCTCTTCCTTCTCTCGACGAGTAAGCTCATGTTTCTTGATGCGTCCTTCCACATAATCCTTGTAGTTGGCTGCTACCACAAAACCATATTGAGTGCGTCCATCCATAGTCTGTGCATAGATGTAGTACATCTCCTTGGGGTCTTGAACAAGCCATCCATTAGCTTGGAATTTTTTGAAGTTCTCAACAGCCTTGTCATAAACCTGTGGGTCATGCTCGGTAGTGCCGTCGTTGAAGTCGATTTCAGGCTTGATGATGTGATAGAGCGACATTTCGTTGTCGCCAGCCTCGGCTCTTGCCTCCTCGCTAGAAAGCACGTCATAGGGCTTAGAAGCAACTTTTTCTACTAACTCTTTAGGGGGACGAAGTCCCTTGAAAGGTTTTACATTTGCCATGATTTCTTTTTTCTTTGTTTAATTGTTAATTGTGTAAAATAAAAGAAAGTTATATTACTTTTTGTCACTTTTTTGCTTGCGTTTTAATTGCTTGATTCTTCTTGCACAGTCGTTGCACACGCCATAGACTGTGAGATTATAATAAGATGTGGTGAAAGCCATAAATTTGCGAGCGTTCATATAGGCCATGAAACTTGTGTCCTTAACAAGCTTAATCTTCCCACAGTGCTCACACTTGAGATGGATTTGAGCCGTTTGCTCAACACGCTCGTAGGCAATACTACTCTCGCCAGTGTTCATCTTGCGCAACCAACCAATTTCCATCAAGACATCAACAGTATTATATAAGGTTGACCTGCTTACTGGAAAATCATCATTAAGCATCACTTGATAGAGTTGCTCGACAGTGAACAATTTCTTAAAGTCCAGCACTTTCTCAAGGATTTTAATGCGTTCAGGAGTCTTACGCTTTCCTTTTCCCTTGAGAATGTCGCTGAATCTCTCAATTATAACACTTTTGTCTTGCTGGTCGGTCATCGCTTTGTTACAACACTAAAACATCTTCTCAGGATAAATACCCTGACGATGAAGTTCGGCAAACTTCTCTACCACTGCTGGACGGTCTTCACTGTAGGTCACGCCAAACCATTTGGAGTCGGTGCGCAGCACCTCAACAGTCGACTGTCCACTCTCGACGAGCTCGCTCACCACAATGGGGATGAAGAACTCGCTCTTGGGCACGTTGATACTTTGGTTAAGGAAGTTTACAAACGATTTCTCGCTATGCTTGAAATAGTCGGGAGTAAAACCCCAAAAGTTCATCGACACGGGAGTCGTTGGCTCAAGTTTCTCAACGAGATCGCCCTCGGTGAAGACGATATTGTGATTCTCGTCATAGCCAATCTTGGTACGCTCCACCACGCTCTTGAGCAGCCCATTCTCGGTTTCGCACACGCCACGCGACACTGTTCCACTCTCGCTCATAGTGTTGCCCACATTGAAGCCCACCATGAAATAGCGGTCGTGAGAGTCGTCGGGCAGATCGCTCAGCGCTTTGGCAAGCACCTCAAATGAGTTGCGGCCGTAGAAGTCGTCGCTATTGATGACTGCAAAAGGTTCTTTAATCACATCCTTGCCCATGAGCACAGCATGATTAGTTCCCCAAGGCTTAGTGCGGTCTTCGGGGCAGGCGAACCCTTCGGGAAGTGCATCCACAGATTGGAACACCACCTCGGTTGGAATCTTACTCTCATATTTCGATAGAATCTTCTCACGGAACTCCTGCTCGAAATCTTTGCGAATCACAAACACCACTTTGCCAAATCCGCTCTGGATGGCATCGTAGATGGAATAGTCCATGATGGTCTCGCCATGAGGTCCCAGACCATCAAGCTGCTTGAGACCGCCATAACGGCTTCCCATACCTGCAGCAAGAACAAATAATGTTGGTTTCATTGTTTCGTTTAACGTTTTTCGTTAGTCGTTTATCGTTTATATGCGGCGGGCGCCGTCGCTGATTATCACTTCGTAGACTTTGGGTTCGTGGCCGTACTCGGCATTGAACTTCTCACATACTGTGGCAATGAACTTGTCGTAGAGGTCATCCTTCACAAGGTTGATGGTGCAACCGCCAAAGCCGCCTCCCATTATGCGAGAACCTGTCACGCTACATTCACGAGCCACATCATTGAGGAAGTCGAGCTCAACACAGCTCACTTCGTAGTCTTTGCTAAGGCCGTTGTGAGTCTCGTACATGCACTTGCCCACGGTCTCGAAGTCGCCACGCTCCAAGGCGTCGCACACGTCGAGCACGCGCTGCTTCTCGCCAATAACATACACGGCGCGCTTGTAGTCCTCGTCGCTTATTTTGTCGCGGTTGGCATCAAGCATTTCCATAGTAGCATCACGCAGGGTTTCCACTCCCAAAGTTGCAGCCACGCGTTCGCACGACTCACGGCGCTTATTGTATGGAGAGTCAACTAGCTCATGTTTCACTCGTGAATCGATGAGCACGAGTTTGTAGCCCTTAGCGTCAAAGGGATAGTACTGATGCTCGAGTGAGCGGCAGTCGAGACGCATAAGGTGGTCTTTCTTGCCAAACACCGAAGCAAACTGATCCATAATGCCGCAGTTCACACCGCAGTAGTTGTGCTCGGTAGACTGACCTATCTTTGCAAGCTCAAACTTGTCGATTTTGTTATCGTTGAACATATCGTTCAGAGCGAAAGCGAAGCATGATTCAAGAGCTGCCGATGATGACAAACCAGCCCCCAGAGGCACATTGCCGGCAAACACGGCATCGAAGCCTTTTACGGTGCCGCCGCGCTTGATGGTCTCACGACATACGCCAAAGACGTAGCATGCCCATTGCTCGCTTGGTTTGTCCTCCTCTTTGAGTCCAAACTCGGTGTAAGAGTCGAGGTCTGCGCTATAAACTCGCACTGTGTTGGTCCCGTTCTCCTTGATACCTGCCATGATGCATTTGTCTATGGCTCCAGGAAAGACGAAACCGCCGTTGTAGTCGGTATGTTCTCCAATCAGATTAATACGTCCTGCCGATGCATACATCACAGGCTCAGCGCCAAAACGCTCCTTGAATAATGCAATGATTTTCTCTTTCATTTGTGATATGTTTTTTAGTGATTTTACTCTTCTGTTCGCAAAGATTGCACGAAGTTACAATAATATTTGGAAACAAGAGCAATGTTTTGAGAAATTTCAATAAAATTAACCCACTTAGGTAAATGTACAATTGAAAAGAAATGAGACTGGGATTTCAACTGCACCAGTCTCATTATAACTACATTGAAAAAGATTTCAATCTACATAGTACATTTTGATTAATTGCCCAGTAAGATGTTGTAGATGATGGTCACGTCGACCGAAGTGATTGTGCCGTCTCCGTCCTGGTCACCGTTGACAATACTGCTGCTGTCACCATTAAGCAGGTAGTTGTAGAGGGCTGTGATGTCGACACTTGTTACAATGCCGTCGCCATCCACATCACCAGGGATGCTTGTTGTTATTTCTACCCAGTTGCCGTTCTGTTTTTTCATGGGTAGCCATCGCTTGTTGCGGGCAGTGGTTACTTGTTGAGTTGAGATTTCATTTCCCTCGCCTGAATCTCCAATCACCTTGAATTCACCAGTGCTGCCGGTTGGGATGGTGCGCAGGCTGTTTACAAGGCTGCCCATTGCCGACTCCTTGATTTGGTTGCCGTGAATCTCTAGTTTTGTAAGAGAGTTCTTGCCTTGAAGCGAGAGGGCTGTAAGTTTGTTGGTCGAGCAGTTAAGCTCTTGCAGCCCGCTTGGCAGCGAGGGCAGTGATGAGAGTTGGTTAGATGCGCAATTAAATGTAGTGACCGAACTTGGCACGGCTGCGAGCGATGTCAACTTATTGCTTGAACAATCTATACTATTTAATACTGTACAACCATTATAGTTGAGTGTTGTCAGGGCATCAGATCTGCATACTAATGATGTCAACGAAGTGTTGTTGCTCACGTCAAGAGTATGCAGTTTCCCTTTCCCACTAATGTTTAGTGTGATGAACTTGTTCCCTCCACAGTAAAGTTTCTGAAGATTATTGGGCAACGTGGGTAGTGAAGTCAATTTATTGGTACCGCATGCCAACTCCAATAATCCGCTGGGCAATGTGGGCAGTGATGTGATCTGGTTATTGGTGCATCCCAATGTGGTCAATGTGCTTGGCAATTCAGGCAGTGAAGTGAGATAATTGCCTGAGCAAATCAGTGTTGTGAGCTTGGAGAAGTAGCCTACACCCTGAAGGCTTGAAATGCTCTTGGCGCCAACATTGAGAGAAGTGCGCGAGTCAACGTCCATGGTAGTGATATATCCCGAAGGATAAAGCGCGAGCAGATAGTTACGGAAGTGAGCGTCGGGAAAGTTGGTCTCGTTGATGATTGCCACCACTGGTATGTCGGTGATGATAAATTCGGACGTACTGTAGGCTGATTTGCCGAGGTTACTCAGACTCATTCCATACTCAGGAGTGAGCACTTTCACAGTAGGGTCGGCATACCAATCTGAGATATTGCCGCCATGTGCCGCGGCATAGGTAGGAATAGACTTGAGTGTGATTTTGGTGGTATAGTCATCGTCACCATAGCTGGTGCCAACATAAAACGAGACTTTTCTAAGGTCGTAGAAGTTGTTGCTGTAAGAGTCGATAGTGCAGTTTTTGATTGAGAAGAAAACAAAGCAGTCGCTTGCCCCCTCACGCCCCTGGATGCCGCGCGATTGAGTAGAGATGAGATTGAGCGTACCATTGCCGGTTATAAACACACCGGAGTTGTAGAGCCCTATAGCGTTCTGGTTGCCTGCTGTGGTCTTGATGGTGGTGGTGCCCGACGCCACATTGAGGGTGGTGGTGCGCCTAAGTGCCAATGCCGAGGCGTTGTGGATGGTCATTGAGTTGGTGCCTGTAAACCTGATTTTCAGACCTGCCACATCTTCATTCTCAATGGCATTGTTGTCGCTTCCAGAGCGGGAGAAGACACAGTTGTCGATGGTGAGCAACTTGGTGTTTTCATTGTAGGTGACAGTGCCGCCGCCTGTGGTGAAGTTGGTAGTGCCAGTGATTTTGTTGCCGTTAACATAAATCACAGTACTCTCGGCCATCAACATGGTAAATACAGCCATTATTAATGAAAGTAAAGCCTTTTTCATATTTTGTTTATTATCGATTACATTATTTCTTAAACCCGAACTGGGCTTTAGTTTGCAAAAATAATAATTTTCTAAGACTTTACTGCATTTAGATTATTAAAAAATGTATTTGGGAATAGAAATCATAAGTTTTACAAATGATTGAAGGTGTAAAAAAGAATTATATCGTAATTATTTACTTTTTAGAGCATTTTTTTTTGAAATAAACAAAATCATTATTAATTTTGCAGAAATAGAAGAATTATTAACACAAACTCTAAAATATTTATGAAAAAATTTATCATCACTTTTTTGTTTGTTGCCATGTGGTTTGGATGTTATGCCATGCGTGGCGATGTGGATGGCGACGGAACCGTTACCTCGGCCGACGTGACGACACTCTACAACTATCTGCTCAACGGCGATACCAGTAGCCTTGTGAACGGAGACGTGGACGGTGACGGAAACATCACCAGTGCCGACATCACCTATGTCTATAATATTCTGCTCAATGGTCCAATACCTGAGACCACAGAATACACTGTCAATGGTGTGAAGTTCAAAATGGTGGATGTCGAAGGCGGCACCTTCATGATGGGTGCTCCCAGCAGCGACAGCAATGCCGAGGCCGATGAGAAACCGCAGCATCAAGTCACGGTGTCATCGTTTGCCATAGGGCAGACCGAAGTCACTCAGGAGTTGTGGACGGCTGTCATGGGCAGCAATCCGAGTCTCTATGACGAGAACAACAAGTTTCCTGTTCATTCCATCACATGGAACGACTGCCAGAATTTTATCGCGGCTCTCAACAGCCAACTCCATATCACTGGCTATGAGTTTGCCATGCCCACCGAGGCGCAGTGGGAGTTCGCTGCACATGGCGGCAACCAGAGCAAGGGCTACTACTATGTAGGCAGCAACAACATCGACGATGTCGCATGGTATCAATCCAACAGCAATGACCAACTTCACGAAGTGGGCAAAAAGGCCGCTAACGAATTAGGCATCTACGACATGAGCGGAAACGTCACGGAGTGGTGCCAGGATTGGAAAGCCAACTACACCAGCGAGGCACAGGTTGATCCAGTAGGTCCCGAGAGTGGCACTTACCGTGTGGGTCGTGGTGGCTACTACAGCCAAACCGCAAATTACTGTCGCATCACTGATCGCGTTGGCTATCGCCCCAACGGCTATGGCGCAAATATCGGCTTACGCCTTGTGCTCGTGCCCGCTGCAAAACAGACGTTTACCGTCAATGGCGTGTCGTTCAATATGATTAATGTAGCCGGCGGCACCTATATGATGGGAGCCACCGACGATGACACCGAGGCTTTCTACTACGAGAAACCTCGCCACCGCGTTGACGTGGCGTCGTTTGCCATCGGCGAGACCGAGGTGACACAGGCACTGTGGAACGCTCTAATGTCAACCAATCCGAGTCAATTCAGTGGCGACAACAAGCCAGTAAATCATGTTTCTTGGAATGAAGGGCAGGAATTCATCAGCAAGCTCAACGCTGCCATAGCACCCGAGGGCTATGAGTTTCGTCTGCCCACCGAGGAAGAGTGGGAATATGCTGCTCGCGGTGGGAGCAAGAGCCAGGGCTACAAATATGCCGGCAGTAACAACATTGATGATGTGGCATGGTATGACGAGAACTGCCCCTCGACCCAAGACGTGGCGACTAAGGCTCCCAATGAGCTTGGCATCTACGACATGAGCGGCAATGTGATGGAGTGGTGCGGCAATTATCTGTACAATTATGAAGGAAATTGTTGGGATGGATTCGATCATCCACAGCGTGGCGGTTGGTGGTCTTACGTCCCCAGAGCATGCCGAGTGACTTATCGAAGTATGTATAACGAAGAAACAGTTATCGACTATATGGGTGTGCGCCTCGTCCTCGCTCCTAAACCCGAGCCACTCGACGCAGAGCGAATACTTAACAACATCAATATGATAGAGGTTGAAGGCGGCACATTCATGATGGGAGCCAACGAAGGCGACAATTCGGCAATTGAAGATGAGTTCCCGCGTCATCAGGTCACCGTTTCTACATTCTCGATAGCGCAGACCGAGGTGACACAAGAGCTGTGGGAGCTTGTGATGGGATACAATCGAAGCGCCTATACGCGTGCCGATCGATATAACCATCCTGTGGAGAATGTGAGCTGGAATGAGTGCCAGGAGTTCATAACTAAACTCAATGCGATGACTGGCCGCGAATTCCGCTTGCCCACCGAGGCTGAATGGGAGTTTGCTGCTCGTGGTGGCAACTTGAGTCAAGGATATCTCTATCCCGGTAGCAATAATGTTAACGAAGTGGCTTGGAATTGGCAGATTATCCCGTCGCATGTGCTTGGCGAGCCAGGTTTTGGCACTCAGCCCGTTGCCACTAAGGCGCCAAATGAACTTGGTCTCTACGACATGGCTGGCAACGTTGATGAGCTGTGTAGCGACTGGTATGCCGAGCAGTATCCCGCCGAGGCACAAGTTAACCCCACTGGTCCTGCTACCGGCGATGCTCGCATCTCGCGTGGCGGCAACTGGGCATATTATTCTCCCGACTATTGCCGCATCTCGTTCCGTGGCAACCGCTTGGAATTTGAGCACACTCGTGCGACAGGTCTTCGCCTTGCCGAGGGGCCTTCGGCAAAGAAGACAATATCGGTTAATGGTGTACGGTTCAACATGATTAAGGTTGATGGCGGCACATTCAATATGGGTGCCAGCGACAACGATACCCAGGCCTACGACATTGAGCGTCCAGCCCACCAGGTGACATTATCCGACTACTGGATTGGCGAGACCGAAGTTACCGAGGCGCTTTGGATAGCTGTGATGAATGAGATTCCCGCTTTCTCGATAGACGACAACTATCCAGTGAGAAGATATGACAATGCTCACTGTAAGGAATTTGCCAACGCTCTGAGCCAACTTACTGGCTTGAACTTCACGCTGCCCACCGAGGCGCAGTGGGAGTTCGCCGCACGTGGTGGAAACCTTACTCATGGCTACCTCTATGCCGGCAGCAATAATATAGACGAGGTGGCATGGTATGTGGGCAACAGCGGTGGCACTGGTGCCTACAATGTGCATGAGGTTGCTAAAAAAGCTCCTAACGAATTGGGCCTTTACGATATGTGCGGCAATGTGGCTGAGTGGGTAAGCGACGACGTGTATTACTACACTGCCGAGCCGCAAGTGAACCCCACTCATCCCCAAACGTCCACTAACAATGTGGCACGCGACGGCTGCTGGATTGACGAGCCCCGCGACTGCCGAGTGACATTCCGC
>JAFZAC010000032.1 GCA_017548365.1 Muribaculaceae bacterium | reverse complement strand
GTGCCTTTCTCTATGCGTGATATCGTCACTGGAGAACACGTTGCACGCTCAGCCACTTGAGTAATGCTCAGATTGCGCCGTAGCCGTGCAAGCTTGATCTGTTCGCCCACCGTCTGCATCTTCTGCTCTAATTTTCTAGGCAACTTTGTGCCCATTGTTGTCTTGCTCATAACGATAATAACATTTAATTACGGGTGCAAAGATAATACTTTTTCTATATTTTATGATATATTGACAGAAAATACTATATCATGATAGGCAAATTTCATATTATGCTGTAATAACCCATTAATCATTTTCCCGCTCCGCCTGAGCAGGGTATTGATTACTAATAATCTTCTATGACATAAATTAACGGATAAGATGATTAATTGCACATAATTGGCATTAACTTATCGTTTCGTTGTATTTAAAAGCTCAATGCTGTGCCATTACTATGACATAACCAAGAAATCAGCCAGAAAAATCGTTTAATAGCAGATTCCGCAATCATAAGCTATGAGAACCTCTTTCTTTGCTTTGCCTACAGATACAGACTGGCCACGTCGTTCGACCGGGACTGACGCCCGGCAGAAACCGCTCCATTCACTCCAATAACAATAAGAAGCCACAGCCTTGTCGCCATTGATTTCAACGGAAGGTATGATGTCTTCCCGGTCTAAATAGGACACTAATCTATCATAATTAGACTTTTTATTTTGATCAAAATGGGGAGTCATATCAAGAAACCTCCAATAGGCATTCAGTTTCTCAATTTCTTCATCAGTATATTCGTATTTGCTTTTCTTATCGTCAACAATCTTCTGCATATCCGCTTTTGAGAACACGTAAGTCTTCTCAAGATAATTGGCATGCCAGCCTTTAGGGAACAACGCGATCGTCTCATTCAGCAGCACAGCTTGCCAGATACCGACTTCAGTAAAAGGCACCACAATTTCGTCCCAAAACGAAGGAACAACCTTAGCGGTAAACACGTTCAGCGTTTCCTTTATTAGCAAATCCTTGCTATATGAGTTGGGACTGGATGCCTTTTTCTTTTCATCTTCTGTAAGTAAATAAAAAGAATTCCTAACGCGTTTTCTTCGCTCAGGTGTCATGAATGGCTCGTTATATGCAACATAGGCCTGTGTAGCATCTTTGTTGTGAAAGTAAAGCTCATACCATGACTCCCATGGTGTCTCATATTGAAACGCGTCAAGCACGATTTCTGGCGAATGAATGATGGCATCGAGCGGCCCAAGAAGCCACTCGACATCATCTTCTTTTTGTAACTCATAGTCCTTTATATGGTTTTCTATATTGCTCCTGAATCTGCACCCAATCTCGCCTAGGATTGCTCCCATATTCCTATCTGTCGTTTCCATATTAAAATAGTTCTTGTTTTCAATAACATATACCGCAATCATATTTCACGAGGACTTCTCGTTCATGCTTCCCGAAAATGACTGAGTAGTTGTGTCTCTCTACTGGTACAACAATTCTACAGAGACCACCCCACTTAGTCCAAATGCAATAAGAAACCACAGCTTTATCTCCCTCTATCTGCACTGAAGGCAGAATATCATCCTGTCCATTATATGACGCTAGCGTCTTATGATCTACTGATTCATACGAAGAATACTTGTCTATGATACGTTGCATATCATCTTGCGTAAAGACATACCAGTGATTATTATAATTGCCGTGCCAACCTTTGGGCAAAAAAGTGAGTGCGTTATCAAGAAGCAGCGCCTGCCAAATACCCAACTCGGTAAAAGGAACAGTTAAATCGTCCCAAACCTCAGGTACAGCCATATTCGTGAAAAAATTTGCCAAGCTTCTCACGAGCATCGTTTTATTGTACGGTTTTGGGTCCGGAATTCCTTCGTCATCTAAGTCAAATAGGCCGACCTCTCTATTATATTTCTCATAAGGTGGATTGAAAGGTAAATAAACGGCTGATGCATTACGCTGATGTAAATACAATCTATACACCCAACCAAGCCTGTCTCCTGTACGGAATGCACCAAGCACAATGTCCGCCGAATGGCTGATGGCATCCAGTGGCTCAAGCAGCCACTCAACATCATCTTCATTCAGTAGCCTATTGTCCTTTATGTGGTCTTCAGTGACACTCCTGAACTTGCACCCTATTTCTCCCAGGACGGGGTTCAAAACATAGTTATCCTGTTCCATACTCTTATTCATTAATTGTAAATAAATATTTGTGTTTTCTTTTGCCGATTGTGGGGTACAAAGATACTTGATTTTCTTCAATTTCTGTTGCCTAAAACATGTGTTTCTAATACAAAAAAGCGCCAAGCGGCTAAAGGTAGAGAAAAAGCCGCTTGGCGCCCAAATGGAAAGACTATTATGGGTTAGCCTTTGATCACTGCGATGGGGAGCAGACGGGTAAGGATCTTGACCAGGTCGAGCTCGTTGTTGATGACCTGCTCGATGTCCTTGTAGGCTCCTGCCGCTTCCTCAAGGTCGCGTTGAGAGCGGATGGCATGAACGATGCCCTTATCTTCGAGTTTCTTCACCTCATCCTCAAGCGAGAGCGTCTTGACTGCCGCAGTGCGGCTCATCAGGCGGCCTGCGCCGTGTGAACAGCTGTTGAAGGAATCGGGGTTGCCCAGACCCTCAACGATGTAGGATGCGGTGCCCTGTGAGCCGGGGATGATGCCTACGATGCCCTCACGGGCCAGGGTCGCGCCCTTGCGGTGAACGATGACGTTCTTGCCGAAGTGGTGCTCCCAAGCAGCGTAGTTGTGGGCGATGTTGATCATCGGCTCGAACTCGATGCCGGGTAGCGCATCGGCGATGACTTCCTGGATGCGCTCCATCATCAGGCGGCGGTTGCACAGGGCGAACTCCACGCAGTACTGCATCTCGGCCCAGTAGTCGTTGAACTCCTGCGTCCGCAGTGGCAGGAATGCCAGACGCAATTCGGGCTTCACCATTGAGTGCCAGCGTTCGTTGAGCATAGCGGCAAGCTTGTTGTAGTGGTCACCCACCTGCTTGCCCAGGTTGCGGCTACCCGAGTGGATCATGATCCACAGGTAGCCCTGCTCGTCGCGCTGCAACTCGATGAAGTGGTTGCCGCCACCCAACGTACCCACCTGTCGCTGTGCCGAGACGTACTGCGCCTTAACCACGGTCAACTTGTCGATGTCGTGGCCTTGGGGCAGATAGCTTTCGTCCTGGCGTTCCTTGTGGTGGTCCATGCCCAGAGGGATGCGCTCGCGGATGCCTCGCATGATCTGCTTGCGCAGCACGTCAGTGGGGATGTCCTCAACGCACCAGTTGGTCTTGACGGCGCACATGCCGCAGCCGATGTCCACGCCCACGGCGTTGGGAATCACGGCGTCAACACAGGCCAGTACGCCGCCAATGGGCATTCCCATGCCTGCATGCACGTCGGGCATGATGGCCAGGTGGTGGAACAGGAAAGGCAGCGAGCACAGGTTTTCAATCTGCTGCATGGCGCTTTCTTCCACGTCGTCCGTCCAGATTTTCACAGGACGGTCGTTAATTATCTTTACGTTCATAGTCGTGTAGTTTTCGTCTAAATTTCAATACTATTTATTACACTCAGGGCATCTTCTCCCTTGTCGATGGCCGACAGTACGTCGAACACGCGGTCGCTCCAACCTGCTATCAGGTAGACGTCAGGCTCGGCAAGGCGCATGGGCAGTTGGCCGTAGCCCGCGAGGTCAAAGAGATACAACTTGGCCTCTGGAGCCATCTTCTTGTACACTTTCCATGAGTTTTCAAAGCCCTTATGGCGGCCGGTGCTGTCCCACATCTGCATGTCGGTGAACATCATCACCTTGTCCATCACCATCTTTTGCTCAATGAGCCAATCGATGACCTTGTAACCGTTGGTGCTGAAACCTACGCTGTTGCCCAGTTTTTCCAATTGGCGAGTTGCCATCAGGATGTTGTCAGTGGGCATGTTGACGACCTTCCAGTCGTCACCGAAGATACCCGAGACAACCTGCTTGCAGCGGTTGCGGAGCAGCATTGACAACAATAAGCCAATGTCAAAGTTGCGGACAGTGCTGCGCTGACTGATGGGTGACCACATCGAGCCGCTGACATCGGAGGCCAACAATACTCGAGTGTTGTCGTCAAAGCCCTCAATATTTCTGGCGGACCACTTCACGGCAGCCTCAAGGGCGTTCATCATCATCGCAGTGTGAGTGGAGTGTACCTTCTCGATCTCACGGTAGGCCGACAGATAGCGGAAAGGCAGTTGCTTAGATTTTGCCACTTGGCCGGCATCGCTCAGGCGGTTGCATACTCGTTGCACCGCATTGGCAGACACATCGCATTGCAGGATGTTGCGCAGGTTGCGCATCAATGCCATGTAGCCCAGCTTGCCGCTCTCGATGAGTTCCTGCCATTTCATGGCAAAGGCCATTACCCTGGCTTCGTCGCTCTCGAACTTTTGCTGACCGAGAGCCGAAAGCTCAGTTTCCCAGGTATAGGGAATCTCCAACTGGCGGTTCACGATCTTGTCGAAGATAGTCTGCTGTTGCTCGTCCTTGGCTTTGGGGTGAACCAGGAACAATGCATCACGGAGTTTCACCTCAAGATTATCGCGGTCGTACTTGGCAAACTGGTATTCATCGAACCGGTTGAAGGCACGCTGCAGTCCGTTCTGGAGCTGACGGGATAGTCTGGCGAGTTTCTTGCGCTCGTCGTTGGATGGATTGCGCCACTGATAGCACATCAGCAACTCCATGATCTCGTCAGCACGAAGCACGGTCTTTTCAACAGCTCGTGCCACCAGGTCATCACCATTGTGAATCTTCGCCAGCTCAACCAGCAACAGCAGGGGGATGCTGCGAAGATGCATCTCGGTGCGGGTGTAGACTGCGAGACGTGCGACGAACTCGGGTGATACCTTCCCGACGAGCCTGGCGATGCGGTTAACCCGCTCGTCCTGCTTCTCGTAGAAAGAATCGCTGAGTGATGCAGTCACTACGGCAGAATACAGTTCCAACTCAGGAGTCATGGCATATGCCTTGACGCCTTCATAGTTCTTTTCATCCTTTTTCCCTTTTAACATCGAATTGTAGTTCATCTTCGTTACATCTTTAATTGTTATACACTTGTTTATTCTAAAAAACGGTGCGACTGTTGTGAAAAGAACTAATCCAGAGCCCAACCTGGAAATTAAAGGGCCATTGCTGATGAAGTATCTCTTCACTACGGCAACCGTTATAAAGTGCAGAAGCAACAGGCGGGAGACAGACGGGGTCTCGCCAATGAATGACCCCCAAGAGGCGGTACGAAGTCGAAGTATCCGTCGCCCTACGGCATTCTGCGATTGTTTATGCGAAAGCAAGGCAACAGTCGTGAGGACTTCTAGACCAGAAAAGGGTGTAGCGAAGTATGTCCCCACTACGGCACTTGCTCGTGTAGCAGCAAGGCAACATGCGAAAAGACTCTGTCATTGCTCTACCAAACTGAGCTACGCGGACGAATCCACGGCTGGGCTCGAACCAGCGACCCATGGCTTACGAAGCGAAGTATGTCTTATCTACGGCACTTGCTTATATTACAGTGAGGCGACAAGC